>NZ_LZKR01000210.1 GCF_001672915.1 Mycobacterium sp. 1245805.9
GGTGGCGGTGGACGAGCCAATTGCTGTGGTGGGCATGGCATGTCGGTTCCCGGGTGGGGTGGATTCGCCGGCGGCGTTGTGGGATTTGGTGGCCACCGGCACCGATGCGGTGGGGGGTTTTCCGGTCGATCGGGGCTGGAATTTGGGGGAGTTGTTCGATCCCGATGCCGACGCGGTGGGCAAGACGTATGCCCGTGCGGGTGGGTTCTTGACCGAGGCCGCCGAGTTCGACGCGGAGTTCTTCGGGATCTCGGCGCGCGAGGCCATGACGATGGATCCTCAGCAGCGGTTGTTGTTGGAGGTGTGTTGGGAGGCGTTGGAAACGGCCCGGATTGATCCCGCCGGTCTGGTGCGCTCGGAAACCGGGGTGTTCGTCGGCGCATGGTCACAGGCCTACGGGTCGGGGGGCGGCTCCGACGGTGCCGAGGGTTATGCGCTGACGGGTCTGTCGACGAGTGTGGCCTCGGGGCGGGTGGCCTATGCGTTGGGTTTGCAGGGCCCGGCGATCACCTTGGATACCGCGTGTTCGTCGTCGTTGGTGGCGACGCATTTGGCGTGTCAGTCGTTGCGCAATGGCGAGTCTTCTCTTGCGTTGGCGGGTGGGGTGACGGTGATGACCACGCCGTCGGTGTTTACCGAGTTCGCCCGCCAGCGCGGGTTGGCCGCCGATGGGCGGTGTAAAGCGTTCTCCGCCAACGCCGATGGCACCGGTTGGGGTGAGGGTGCGGCGGTGCTGGTCCTGGAGCGGCTCAGCGACGCGCAACGTAACGGGCATCCGGTGGCGGCGGTGATCGCCGGGTCGGCGATCAACCAGGACGGGGCGTCCAACGGGTTGACCGCGCCGAACGGGCCGGCGCAGCAGCGGGTGATCGCCCAGGCCGCGGCCAACGCCGGCATCGGGCTGGATCAGGTGGACGTGGTCGAGGCGCACGGCACCGGGACCACGTTGGGGGATCCGATCGAGGCGGGTGCGCTGATCGCCACCTATGGTGCGGCCCGCTCGGCGGAGCACCCGTTGTGGGTGGGGTCAATCAAGTCGAACATCGGGCACACTCAGGCCGCCGCGGGGGTGGCGGGGTTGATCAAGATGATCGAGGCCCTGAACCATGACAGCTTGCCGCCGACGCTGAATGTGGATCAGCCCAGCCCGCATGTGGATTGGTCGGCGGGCACGGTGCGGTTGTTGACCGAGGCGGTGCCCTGGCCCGAGACTGATCATCCCCGCACTGCGGCGGTGTCCTCGTTCGGGATCAGCGGCACCAACGCCCACGTGATCGTGCAACAAGCCCCCGATATGCCGGCTCAGGCGCAGACCCCAACCGAGGGTGTCGAATTGGGGCTACCGCTGTGGCCGGTGTCGGCGCGCACGCCGGCGGCGTTGCGCGCCCAGGCCGACCGCCTGCACGAATATCTGCTCGGCCACCCGGTGCTGGATCTCACGGATGTGGCCTACAGCCTGGCCAGCACCCGCACCCAGCACCCGTATCGGGCGGTGATCACCGCCGAGGCCCGCGACGACGTGCTGGCCGGGTTGGCCGCGCTGCGCGACGGCCACCCGCACCCCCGGCTGACCCAGCACCACTATTTGGCCCACCTGCGCGGCAAGACGGTGTTCGTGTTGCCCGGGCAGGGCGGCCAGCACCCGGGCATGGGCCGCGAACTCTATGCGCAGCACCCGGTGTTCGCCGCGATGGTCGATGACTGCGACGAGGCGCTGCGGCCCTTCACCGGGTGGTCGGTGCGCGACGTGCTGCTGCAGGACCCGGCCGCGCGCGCCCTGGAACGGGTCGACGTGGTGCAGCCGGTGCTGTTCACCATGATGGTGTCGCTGGCCGAGGTGCTGGCGCATTACGGCATCACCCCGGACGCGGTGATCGGGCATTCCCAGGGCGAGATCGCCGCCGCCTACCTGGCCGGGGTGTTCACCCTGCCCGAGGCGGCCGAGATCGTGGCCCGGCGCAGCCAAGCTCTGAGCACCCTGTGCGGGTCGGGGGCGATGGCCTCGGTGCTGCTGGCCGCCGATCAGCTCGAACCCCTCCTACAGCCGTGGGGGCCGGCGCTGAGCATCTCGGCGATCAACGGGCCCACCCACACCCTGATCAGCGGCGACCCCGTCGCGCTCGAACAGTTCACCGAAACGTGTGAGCGCGACGGCATCCAAATCCGGGCCATCGCGGTCGACTACGCCTCGCACTGCGCCCAGGTCGAAACGGTGCGCGAGCGGCTGCTGGCCGACCTCGGTGAGCTGAGCCCGGCGCCGGCCAGTATCCCGCTGTATTCCACCGTGGGACAAGCCCTTTCGGCCGACCCGCTGGACACCACCACGATGGACGCCGACTACTGGTATCGCAACCTACGCGAACCGGTGCGCTTCCATGACCGGGTGGCCGCCCGCCTGGCCGCCGGCGAGTGCAACTTCGTCGAGCTGTCCCCGCACCCGGTGCTGGCGCCCGCGCTGGCCGACACGCTGGCCCAAACCCCGGGCCGCACCCAATCGGCGGTCGTCGTCACCCTGCACCGCGACCGCCCCGACCAGGACAGCCTGGCAATGGCCTTGGCCCAGTTGCACACTCACGGCCACAGCCCCGCCTGGCCAGCCCTGTATCCACACGCCCACACCGTCGGACTGCCCACCTACCCCTTCGACCACCGCCGCTACTGGCTGGCCCCCAGCTGGCCCGGCCCGGTCGCCACGGTGCCCCACCACGAACAGGTCGTCGCCCCGAGCGCCCGCACGCTGGCCGCGACGTTGGCCGCCCAGACCCCCGAGCAACGGCTGGACACCCTCACCGCGATGGTCACCGAGACCGCCGCCGCCGTGCTGGCCCACCCCGATCCGGCGGGGCTCGACCCCGACGGGCTCTTCAAGGATCTCGGCATCGACTCGCTGACGGCCATGGAGCTACGCAACACCCTCAACCGACACACCGGCCTGGCGCTGCCGGCAACGTTGGCCTTCGACCACCCCACCCCGGCGCAGCTCGCCGGCCACCTCGCCGACCTCCTCAAGGACACC
Source organism: Mycobacterium sp. 1245805.9 (assembly GCF_001672915.1). GTDB lineage: Bacteria > Actinomycetota > Actinomycetes > Mycobacteriales > Mycobacteriaceae > Mycobacterium. The sequence continues at coordinate 3,017 of NZ_LZKR01000210.1, forward strand.
GCACCGCCCGCGGTCCCGGACGTTCCGGTCGGCGCGCGGGGCGACGAGCCGGTGGACAACCGGCTCGCACACGTGGATCAAGCCGTATTCCTCATGATGCGGGCGGTGCACGGCACGCAGGTTCAGTTCATCTGGGTCTACGACCGCGGCGTGAATATCGATGGGCTGCAGCGATTTCAGCGCAACCTTGGCCGAGGGTTGTTGGGACGCAGGGTCGAACGTTCCCCGATACCGTTCGCCCGTGATCACTGGGTGACGGCCCCGGCTCCGGAGGAACTCGACATCGCCGCAACGCCGCGGCGGCGCGACGACGTGAGCGCCTGGGCCGACGAGCGGGTGCGGCTACCGATCGACCCGGAGTGGGGCCCCGGCTGGCATCTCGGGGTGCTTCCGCTCGAGGGCGGCGGGGCCGCGATAAGCCTGGTGGTTTCGCACACGATCGTCGACGGCATCGGGTTGGTGCAGGCGATAGCGGACGCCGCCGAGGGCAGGACCCGCGATCTGGGCTATCCGCCCGCGCGCTCGCGGACCGTCGGGCGCGCCCTGCGCGAGGATCTGCGGCGAACCGTCAAAGAACTGCCCGACGTCGCGCACGCTTTGGTCGCCACGGCCCGAAGGGCCTGGCCCGACCGCAAAGAATTCGCGTCGTCGATCAAGGCGGCGCCGTCGTCCCCGAAGACGGCCGGCGACGATCGGGCGGTAGAGGTGCCGGCCCTGACCGCATACCTCGATCCCGCGGAGTGGGATTCGCGCGCGAAAAGCCTTGGTGCGAGCAGCAACTCGCTGGTGGCGGGAATCGCGTGCCGGCTCGCGGTGCGGGTGGGGCGGGTCCGTCCCGACGGAATGGTCACCCTACGATTTCCGGTATCGCTACGCACCGAGGGCGATACCCGCGGCAACGCGCTCACGGTGGTCGACGTCGCGGTCGACCCGACGCACGCGACCACCGACCTCAGCGACACCCAAGTCAAGATCTCGCAAGCGATTCTGGCCGGGATGGAGAACCCCGACGAAGAATTCCTAGCGACATTCCCACTCGCAGCGATGGTTCCGAAACGGCTGAACCGCCGACTGGCGGGCATGGCTGCGGGCGGTGCCAGCCTTCCGGTGACCGTCTCGAATTTCGGTGACCTGTCCGCGGCGGTGAACCGGCCCGACGGCACCGATGCCGACTACGCGTACATGCGTTCCTACGAACCCGATATCAAGAAAAGCACCCTCGAGCACATTGGCGGACAACTGTTTGTCGGCTCGGGGCGGGGCAACGGGAAGATCTTCATCAGAATCTCCGCCTACGTTCTCGGCCGGGAAAATACTAAAGATGAGCTGCGGGAAATCATTTCGCGCACCTTCGCCGAATTCGACCTGACCGCGGAGATCGACAGCTGATTTCGCCAACCTAGCAATCTGTTCAACACGCGTGTGATAATCCTCGCTTGGTGACCTCTCAACAGTCCGACAGCGTCAGCCCAACCGAAGAGACGCAGCGTCGGCCCTCCGCGCAAACGCGATTTCGCCCCGACATCGAGGGCTTGCGTGCCGTCGCGGTGTTGGCGGTGGTCCTGTTCCACGCGGCGGTGCCCGGTCTCAGCGGTGGGTTCGTCGGCGTCGACGTGTTCTTCGTCATTTCGGGCTACCTCATCACCGGCCTGCTGTGGCGCGAGGCGAACGCCAGCGGCAGGGTCCGGCTCGCCGGCTTCTACGGGGCTCGGGCCCGCCGACTGTTGCCGGCATCGGCCACCGTCGGCGTCATCACCGCGATCGGGGCGTTTCTCCTCCTGCCGCCATTGCAGATCGCCGGCGTCCTTCGGGACGGCATCGCCAGCGCGCTGTATGTCAGCAACTACTGGTTCATCAACGGAAGCGTCGACTACTTCGGCAGCCACCGGCCGCCGTCGCCGTTCCAGCACTACTGGTCGTTGGGCGTCGAGGAGCAGTTCTACCTGGTGTGGCCGGCGCTGATCATCGGCACCGCCTTTGTCATCCGGCTGGTGGGCCGGCGCACCCGGACCCAGGCCACCGCCTCGAAACGCCCGTATCTGGTGGTCCTCGCGCTGGTTGCGGTCCTGTCCCTGGCGCTGTCCCTGGTGGACACCCTCTGGTTGCCTCCCGTGGCGTTCTATTCGTTGCCGACCCGGGCCTGGCAGTTGGCCGTCGGCGGCCTGGTCGCCCTCACCGCGGACCAATGGCGCCGACTGGCGCCACGCGCTGCCGCGCCGACCGGATGGGTCGGGCTGGCCCTGATCCTGCTGGCCTGCACCTGGTTGGGCCCGACCACCCCCTACCCGGGCATCGCCGCGCTGCTGCCCGTGCTGGGCGCGGCGCTGGTGATCGGCGCCGGCTGTGCCGCGCCGGCGCAGGGGTGCGGCCGCCTCCTGGCCGTCTCGCCGATGCGAGCGATCGGCCGGATTTCCTACTCGTGGTATCTGTGGCACTGGCCGGTGCTGGTGCTCGCACCGGCCTTGCTGGGCCACCCGCTGGGCCTGGCCGCCCGGCTGGCGGCGGCCCTGTTCTCCGGCGGGTTGGCGGTGCTCACCCTGCGCTTCATCGAGAACCCGCTGCGATTCGCGGCTCCGATCCGCCGGTCGGCCGTGGCCAGCCTCGCGCTGGGCGGCGCGGCCACCGCGGTCGCGGTGTCGGTGGGCCTGGTGCTGCTGGAGCACGTGCCGACCCCGGTGGGGCGTGGCCCGGCGGCCGCGCCGCCGACCATCACGACAGCGCCCGTGCCCGCCGGATCCCCCATCGACGCCTACGACGCGGCGGTGCGGCAGGCGTTCGGCCAAGCGCAGGCGGCGGTCGCGGCCTCGGCCGACCTCAAAGCCGTCCCGTCGAACCTCAGCCCGCCCTTCGCGACGTCCGAAGACGTGTTGTTCAACGGCTGCCTGCGCAACATCGCCGAAGTCGGGCAGCCCGAGTGCGCGACCGGCGAGACCGCCTCGACGACGACGATCGCCCTGGTCGGCGACTCGAATGCCGCGATGTGGAATCCGGCGTTCCAGCAGATCGCGCCCCAGCGGCACTGGCGGCTGGAGACGCTGGCCAAGGGGGCGTGCCCGTTGATGGACTTGCCCAGCACCAACCCGCTGCAGCGGATGGCCGAGCGATATTCACACTGCGCCCAATGGCGCGGTCAAATCATCGCCCGGTTGCGCGCCGAGCGCCCGCGGCTGGTTGTGCTGAGCATGTGGCGGGGCTACCGCGCCGACAGTGATCGGCTGCTCGGCGTCGACGCGTTCGGCCCGGGCTGGCTCGACAGCCTGACCCGGCTGGTGGCGCAGCTGCGCGGCATGGGCACCAAGGTGCTGGTGCTCGGGCCGATCCCGGATCCGCAGTCCGAGGTGCCGATCTGCCTGTCCGGGCACCTCGATGACGCGACGGCCTGCTCGCCGCCCGCGTCCTCCGCGGTCAACCAGCCCGGCATCGCGGCCGAGTCCGCCGCCACCAAGGCCGGCGGCGGACAATACGCCGACCTCACCGCGCTGTTCTGCACCAAGGCCCGCTGCCCGGTCATCGTCGGCAACACCCTCGTCTACCAGGACTGGCGTCACGTGACGCACGAGTACTCCCGGCTGTTGGCACCGGTGATCGGGGCGCTGGCCGACCGCGCGCTCGCCGACGGCTGAGACGTCAGGCGGGGAAATGCGCCTGGTCCAGGTGCGCGGCCACCCGCAAGGCGTTGGCCGCGACCGTCAGGCTCGGGTTCAACCCGGCGCTGGACGGGAAGAACGAGGTGTCCACCACGTAGAGGTTGTCCACTTCGTGCGCCCGGTTTTGGGGGTCCAGCACGCTGGTTTTCGGATCGGTGCCGAAGCGGCAGGTGCCGCAGACGTGGCCCAGGTTCGCGTTGTCTTTGCCGGTGCCCAGGGTGAGGTTGCGGAACGGCCGCAACACCTCTTTCAGCTGCCCCACAAAGGCGGCGCGGCGCTCCAGCTCGCTGGGGTGTAACCGGTACCGAAGCCGCAGCCGCTGGCGATCGTCCGCGCCGGGCCGATCGGGTGGCAGGACGCGGTTGTCCAGATACGGCAGGTCCTCCATGATCCCGGCCAGCACCAGCCCGCCGGTGACGAACCGCTGATACAGGCGGCGTCCCGCGGGGCTCGTCGCGCGCAGCGCCTTGCCCCGCCAGCCGGGGCGGTTGCTCAGCCACTCCAGCGGCGGTATCTCGCCGAACGACTGCACGGTGCCGTACTTCTGCCCGTCGGAGAAATAGAAGTCGTTGAACCCGATTTCCTTGTTCGGCGTCGTGATGGTGCGTTTCGGGTTGGGCCAGATCTCGATCGGCTCGAGCAGGTGGCGCATCAGGTTGCGGCCCACCCAGTCCGAGCCGTTGGCCAGGCCGCGCGGCCAGTCGCCGGAGCGGGAGTTGAGCAACAACAGCGGGGTGGCCAGCGCGCCGGCGGCCAGCACCACGACTTTGGCCGTCAGCGCCAGCATGTCGGAGCGATGCCGGGCGATCACCCGCTGCACGTGGGTGCGGTCGGCCTCCAGGCGCACGACCCGGCATTCGGTCAGCAGCCGGGCGCCGTGCTCGCTGATCGCCGGCAGCACGCCGTTGCGGGCGGCGTCGTTCTTGCACGGCCGGGGGCACAGGTACGTCTGGCAGGTGGCACAGCCCTCGGTGTAGTCGCAGGCCATCGGCAGGTGGTAGGGGTGCAGTCCGCGGCCGGTCAGGTAGTTGACCAGCGGCTGGTTGTCGGTCGAAAACGGCGGCGCCGCAGGCAATCCGACGCTGGCGGCCTCGGGCCGGAGTGGATCCGGCGCGCCGCGCACCCCCAGCAGTTTCTCGGCCTCGGCGTACCACGGGCTGAGCTGGTCGTAGGTGATCGGCCACGCCTCGGGCACGGTGGAATCCCCGGGGTCGCGGAAGTTTTGCCGGGGGGTGAAGTCCTGGGCGAAGAACCGCTCACAGACCATGCCGTACAGCGCCGAGGAGCCGCCGGTGCCGCTGCCGATGAACGGCACGTACCGCTTCGGGCGGCGCCCGCTGATGTCTTCGATCTCGTCGGTGGTCCGCCCGGCCCGGGCCAACGCGTCGTAGTAGGCCTCCGCCGAGCGGACCGCGCCCGGTTCGGCCAGTTCGGGCATGGCCGCGCGGATCGTTCCCGGGGTTCCGGGCAGCGTCGAGCGGCCCTTTTCGACGAACAGCACCCGCCGTCCCGACCGGGCCAGCGACAAGCCCAGCATCCCGCCGCCCATGCCGGTCCCCACGACGATCACGTCCCACACCACGCGTTCGGCCTCGCGCGCGCTCAGGTCGCCGTCAGCCAATCGAGCTCCTCAGCGGATGATGTCCAACGCTTTGCCCGGTCCGGGGCGAATCGCGATCCTAGCATCGCGTTGCCGTCGTCAGACCCGTTCAAAATTGTTGCGGTGGCCGGTCGGATCGGCTGTTAGCATCGCCGTCATGTCTGCAGGCGGCGCCCCGGTACGGATCGGCATCCTCGGCGCTTCACGTTGGGCGCCGACGACGTTCCTCACCCCGGCCAAGGAGAACCCGGAGGTCGTCGTCGCCGCGGTGGCCTCGCGCGATGCGTCCCGTGCCCGAGACTTTGCCGCCAAACACGGCATCCCCCGGGCCCACGACAGCTACGAGGCGCTGGTCGCCGATCCGGACCTGGACGCCGTCTACAACCTGCTGCCGACCAGCGTGCACGGCCGGTGGACCCGAGCCACCCTGGACGCGGGCAAGCACGTGCTGTGCGAAAAGCCGTTCACCGCCAACGCCGCCGAGGCCCGCGAGATCGCCGAGCTGGCCGACAAGTCGGACCGCGTCGTGATGGAGGCGCTCCAATACCGCTTCCATCCGCTGACCCTGCGCGTCGAGCAGATCATCGCCTCGGGGGAACTGGGCACGCTGGAGCGGGTGGAGGTCGCCGTCTGCGTGTTGCTGCCGAAGCGCTCCAACGCCAACGTCTATGACTACTCGCTGGCCGGGGGTGCGGTGATGGACGCCGGCGTCTACACGGTCGACATGCTCCGGACCTTCGGCGGTTCGACGCCCGAGGTCGTCTCGGCGAAAGCGAAACTGGACGGTCCGCAGGTGGACCGGGTGATGACGGCGGAGATGCGGTTCGCCGACGGGCACACCGGCCGGCTGCACTGCGCGCTGTGGTCGTCGAATCTGTTTTGGGCGAACGCCAAGATCATCGGCGATCGCGGCCAGCTGAGCTACTTCAGCCCGGCGGCGCCGCACCTGTTGCCCCGGCTGTCGATCCGCTCGGCCGACGGGAAGCGCGTGGAGCGTTTCCCGCGGCGCACGACCTACGCGTATCAGCTCGACGCGTTCGCCGGGGCGGTGCTGCGCGGGGAACCGGTGAAGACGACGGCCGAGGGCGCGATCGAGAACATGACCGTCATCGACGGGATCTATCGGGCCGCCGGCCTCCCGCTCCGCCAGCCGGGCTGAGACTTCGGCGCTGCGATCTCGGGCGGCAGCGCGCCACCGGTGAACCAGCCGTCGAGGGTGCGCGCGAACAGGTCCGGATAGCGCGTGGGCCAATCGTGGGGCATGCCAAGCGCGACCCTGTCGACCCCGTTGGGCATTTGCTCGGCGAGCGCTGCGGCCCACCGGCGGACCAGCGGCAACTCCTTGGCGCCGGTCACGAACATGGTGGGCGAATCCGACTGGCCGAGTTCCCCGGGAAGCCGGAACCCCGAGGACGCGATGGTGACGTCGGCGAGCTGCCCGCTGGTGATCAGGCGCACGTCCTCGCGGTAGTCGTCGACGTGGGCCGCGGGAACCCTTGTCTGCCAAGCGATCCGGTAGCGGCGCACCATCGCGCGGTACGCCGCGTTCCGGGCGGGCAGTGACAGCACGCGCCGGGTGAACTCGACGAACGGCAGCCGGTTGAGGATGGTCCCGCACAGCACCGCCCGGTCGACGAGTTTCGGCTCGGTAGCCAGCAACTGCACCCCCACCTGGGCCCCGAGCGACAGGCCCACCACGTGCGCCCGGCCGGTGTCGACCCGGGTGCGGATGAGTTCCGCCACCGCCGCGGCGGCCCGGCCCATCTCGAACGGCCCCTGCTCGAAGCTCTTGCCGTAGTGGGGCAGATCCGGGACCAGGCAGCGGTATTGCGGCAGGCGTTCGACCACCGGTTCCCAGTACCAGCCGCTCGTGTACGCGCCGTGCAGGAACACGATTGCGGGTGCCCCGACCGGACCGGATTCGCGCACGAACAGGTCCATGCCGGGGACCTTATCAGCCTTACGCGGCGACGATTCGGCCCTTCCGCGCGGCCATCTATCGCGGTATGCCCAAACTTATGGTCTACCGCACGGGTGTTGGATAGACTGCCGGACGAGTTAGCCAGGGGCGGGAGGCCCCTTCCATTCCAAACACGCACGGGGATCGAAGAGATGGGTTACGCGATGGCTGAAGGCGTGTTCGGACGCAGCGACGCTGAAACCGATCTACTCGTCCGTGGCATGCGGTCGGGGATCGCAGTCGTCGGCTTCGGCTACATCGGCACGGTGATCGGTGCCGTGCTCGCCGACCGCGGGTGGCCGGTGACCGGGATCGACGTGCGACAGAACGTCGTCGACGAGATCAACTCCGGCAAGACCAGCGTCCCCGAGCCGGGGCTCGGCGACATGGTGGCCAACAACGTGCGCGTCGGCCGCCTTCGTGCCACCACCGATTTCGGCGCACTGGCCCACAACGACTTCGTCATCGTGACCGTCGGCACGCCGCTCGGTCCGGACTACGAGCCCATCGTCGACGACATCAAGGCGGCGGCGCGGGCGGTGGGCGAGCAGCTACACCGCGGCCACCTCGTCATCCTCAAGAGCACCGTGCCGCCCAACACCACCGAAAACATCGTGTTGCCGATCCTCGAAGAGACCTCGGGGCTGCGGGCGGGGGTCGACTTCGGGTTGGCGTTCTGCCCGGAACGGCTCGCCGAAGGCCAGGCCATCCACGAGCTGACGTCGATCCCCGTGGTGGTCGGTGCGGTCGACGAGGTCACCGCACGCGCCTGCTCGACGCTCTGGCGACACGCCCTGGGAGTGGAATCCATCGTCGTCGACGATCCACGGACGGCCGAGATGGTGAAGCTCGCGGACAACCTCTGGATCGATCTCAACATCGCGATGGCCAACGAACTGGCGAAGGTGTGCGACCGGCTGAACATGGACGGGCTGCAGGTCATCGAGGCGGCCAACTCGATGCCCAAGGGCACCCACAACGTGAATATCCTGCGGCCGAGCATGGGCGTCGGCGGCTACTGCCTGACGAAGGATCCGTGGTTCGTCAACCATCTCGGCGAGTCGCTCGGGTTGGAGCTGGGCATCCCGCGGACCTCGAGGACCGTCAATGACACCATGCCCGCCTACACCTACGGGCTCCTCACGCAACTCCTCGCCGACCAGGACAAGACGATCGAGACCAGCAAGATCGCGGTCCTGGGTATCGCGTTCAAGAACAACACCGGCGACTGCCGGCTCACGCCCACCAAGTACGTCGTCGAGCTACTCGAGGCGTCCGGCTGCCAGCTTTCGATCCATGACCCCTGGGTGCCCGAAGAGGAGGCTCCCACGGTCACCAAGATTCCGTTGACCCCGGACATCGAGTCGGCGGTCAAGGATGCCGACGCCCTGGTGGTCCTGGCGGGACACCGGGAATTCCACCAGATCCCGCTGGCCCGGCTCGCGGACCTCACCGCGCCCGGCTGCGTTTTCCTCGACGGGCGGAACAGCTTCGACCCAGCGGCAGTGCGCGCCGCCGGATTCCTCTACAAGGGGATCGGCCGATAGCCATAATGCAGGCGAAGGCAAACCTGTCCGCAGAACTGAAAGAGCGAATATGTCTCATGTCGTCGTGACGGGCGGCTACGGCCTGATCGGGTCGCATCTGGTGTCCGCACTGCTGGACCGCGGGGACACGGTGACGGTGTTCGACCACGCGAAGAACACCCGCGACACCAGCATCGACTTCGACCGGCACGCCAACTTCCGGTTCGTGCAGGGCGACGTCACCGATGTGACCGCACTCTCCGAGGCCCTCACGCCCGGCGTCGACAAGGTCTTCCACCTGGCCGCGGTCGTCGGCGTCAAGAACTATATGAAGGATCCGCTGCAGGTTCTCGACGTCAACGTGATCGGCACGCGCAACGTCCTGGAGCTGAGCCAGCGGCACGGCACCCGCGTGGTGTTCGCCAGCACCTCCGAGGTGTTCGGCAAGAACCCCAACCCGCCGTGGGCCGAGGACGACGACCGCGTCCTCGGCTCGACAAGGACGGCGCGGTGGAGCTACAGCACCAGCAAGGCCATGGCCGAGCACCTGGTCTTCGCGATGCACGCCGCCCACGGACTGCCGGCGACGGTCGTGCGCTACTTCAACGTCTACGGCCCGCGGCAAAACCCGATCTTCGTGATCTCGCAGAGCGTTCACCGCATCCTCAATGGTCGCCAACCGTTGCTCTACGACTCGGGTGACCAGACCCGATGCTTCACCTACGTCGACGACGCCATCGCCGGCACGCTGCTGGCGGCCGACAGCGACAAGGCGATCGGCGAGGCCTACAACATCGGGAGCATGACCGAGACCACCATCCGCGACGCCGTCGAGCTGGCGATCAAGATCGCCAACGTCGATTCGGTGTCCGAGGCCGAAGTCGTCGACACCGCGGCGCGCTACGGGCGCCGCTACGAGGACATCCCCCGTCGTATCCCGGACTCCACCAAGGCGCAGCGGGAGCTGGGTTGGCGCCTCAAGATCGACGTCGAGGAGGGGATCCGCCGCACCATCGACTGGGCGCGGGCCAACCCCTGGTACCTCGAGGGACCCGCGGGGGACTAACGGGCGAGCGCGCGGTCGGCGAGCGCGCCCATCGCCGGTGCCAACTGCGAAGAGTATTCGGCCGTGATGTGGTTCCAGTCGAGGTAGACCATGGTGTTGCCGACGATCACGGGGCAGCGGTTGGTGGTGCAGAACAGCTCGGTGAGGTCGGCGTATTGCCCGCCGCTGGCTTTGGTGGCGGTGGTCTCGGCGGCAATCCCGGCGTCGTTGACCGCGGCCGATCGTGGCGGGGAGCAGGCCGTGGCGTCGCCGAGGTGGCCGGACAGGCATTCCGGTACCGGTGCGCCCGGGTCCGGGACCGGTCCGAGGACCAACACCTTGGCACCGTCGCTGCGCAGCTGCTGTACCAGGCGGGTGAGGCTGTCGATCCACGCCGGGTCGTAGGGCGTGTAGCCCGCCTGCCAGCTGCCCTCGCTGCGCTCCCGCGACATGCTCACCACGACCAGCCGCGGGTGTTCGGCGCGTAGCCGGGCCAGGATCAGCGCCCGCCACTGGTCGCAGTGCATGAAGCTCTCGATCAGGCCGTCCAGGTGTTTGGCGATGGGCACGTTGAGCAACGGGCAGCCCGCCTTGGCCATCATCTCCAGCCGCCAGTGCCGTTGTTCGGCGATCTGCGCAAACGCCGGGTCCCACATCGCGGCGTGCGAGTCGCCGACCAGGGCCACCGTCGTGCTCGAGGCGGTGTCGCCCGTCGCGCACTCGGGCTGCCCGCCTTGGTTGGCCCCGCGGAAGCAACCGCTGGACCACATCGCAGTCTGCCCGGCCGTCGCCTCGGCCACCGGGGGTTGCAGGTTCGACGGGACGGCCCTCAGGTCGGCCGACGCCGCCACCGCGGCCTGCGCCTGCGCGAACGCCTGCTGCACGGCCGCGTCGTAGGCGTCCATGCCGGCGCCCGGCGGGACCGGCGCCGCGGTGATGGTCATCGCCGTGCCCGGTGCGCCGCGGCCGACCGGGACGGGTATCCACGCCAGCATCGCCACGCCCACACCGACCGCCACCGCGGTGGCGATCGCGCCGACCGCGAAACTGGCCAGCGGGGACTTGCGCAGCGGGGCGGCGTAGCGCAGCGGGTTCTCGACAAAACGCAGCGTGAGCATCCCCAAGCCGCCGGAGATCAGGACCGCCACCAGCCTGCCGGCCAGCCCGAGCTGATGGCCCAGCAGGGGCGCCGCCAGGACCAGCACGGGCCAGTGCCACAGATACCACGAGTAGGACAGCCGGCCCATCTCGCGCATCGGCTTGAATGCCAGGATGCGGCCCGCTCCCTGCGTGGGTAGGGCGCAGCCGGCGCCGATCACCAGGACCGTGCCGAGCAGCGGCCAGATCGCGGCGGTGCCCGGGTACGGTGTGGCCGGGGTCAGCCGATTGCAGACCAGCACGATCAGGCCCAGGCCGGCCCATCCGGTGATCGCGGCCGCTCGTGCCGGCAGCCGGCGCCACTGGTTGGCTGTTAGGGCCAGCATGCCGCCCACGGCCAGGTCCCAGGCCCGGGTGGGCAGCGAGAAGTACGCCGCCGGGGGCACCAGGTAGGTGGTCAGCAGCGAGAGCGCGAACGACGAAATCGCGACCAGCGCGAAGACCGTCAGGAAGGTGCGCTTGGGTGCGTTCGACAAGGTATTAGTAGTGGCGCCGGTGCGCCGCACGCGCCGGATCACCCACCAGGTACCGATGATCAGCACCGGCCACACCAGGTAGAACTGCTCCTCGACGCCCAGGGTCCAGTAGTGCTGGAACGGCGACGGCGGCTGATGGCCGCCGAAGTAGTCGACGTTTTCGTGAATGAACCAGTAGTTGCCGACGTACAGCGCGCAGGCGATGCCGTCCTCCACGACGCCCTTGGCCTGCAGGGGCGACAACAGGACGGCCGAGGCGATCACGGTCACGCTGCCGATGAGGGCGGCCACCGGGAGCAGGCGGCGGACGCGCGCGGCATAGAACTTGCGCAGCCCGATCGTGCCGGTGCCGCTCACCTCGCGCCACAGCTGCCCGGTGATGACGAAACCCGAGATGATGAAGAAGATGTCCGGGCCGACGAACCCGCCGCTCGCGCCGGGCACGTCGGCGTGAAAGAGCAGGATGGCCACCAGCGTCAGGGCGCGCAGGCCCTCGATGTCCGGGCGGAATTCCTTGTGTGCCGAGCGCCGATCCTGCGCCGCCTCGACGGGGCTAACGCTTTCGGCCTGGACCACGGTCACCCACCTGTCTGAGGAGGCGTTCATCGAATCGAGGCATTATCACACACACGTTCAATGCCTCTCGGCCGAATCCGCCACTCCTGAGCGGCGGCCTGGTTATGCTGCTGGGCGGCTGAGCCGGGGACCCGAGAAAGGCAAAGGATCTCGCCGATGAAATTCGTGCTGGCAAACTGGGGAACCCGCGGCGAAGTCGAGCCCTACGTCACCGTCGGCCGCGAGCTGGTGCGCCGCGGGCACGACGTGCACATGGCCGTCGCCCCCGAGATGGTCGGCTTCACCGAGGCGGCCGGGCCCACCGCCGTCGCCTACGGACCCGAATTGAAAGCCATCCTGGACCCGCATCGCGACTTCTGGGCGGGCCTGTTCGCCACCCCCTGGAAGATCCGGGAGCTGGGCAGGTTGTCGGCCGAGTATTCGGCGCCCCTGTCCCAGTGCCGGCCGGAGGTCAGCGCGACGCTGACGTCGCTGGCGCAGGGATCCGACCTGCTGTTGACCGGCATGAACTTCGAGGACGACGCCCTGAACGCGGCGGAGTATTGCGGCGTTCCGCTGGCCACCCTGCACATCTTCCCGCTGCGCGCCAACGGCCGGCTGCTGCCGTACCTGCCGGCGCCGCTGGCCCGCTCCGCGACGCGGACGCTCGACTGGCTGGCCTGGCGCGGCGGCAAGCAGGTCGAGGATGCGCAGCGCCGCGACCTCGGCCTGCCGGCGGCGACGCGCCCCTGGCCGCGTCGGATCGCCGAACGCGGGTCCCTAGAAATCCAGGCCTACGACGAGGTGTGCTACCCCGGGCTGGCGGCCGAATGGGCGACCTACGGCGGCCGACGGCCGTTCGTCGGCGCGCTGACGATGGAGTTGCCGACCGACGCCGACGAGGAAGTCAAGTCGTGGATCGCCGCCGGAACGCCACCGATCTGCTTCGGATTCGGCAGCGTCGGCGTCGAATCCGCCGCCGACACGCTCGCCATGATCAGCTCGGCGTGCGCGCGGCTGGGCGAGCGGGCGCTGGTGTGCGCGGCCGGGTCGGACTACAGCAACGTGCCGCACTCCGAGCACGTCAAGGTCGTGGGCGTGATGAACTACGCCGCCGCCTTGCCCGGCTGCCGGGCGTTCGTGCACCACGGCGGCTGCGGCACCACGAACGCGGGCCTGCGCGCGGGACTGCCGACACTGATCCTGTGGACGTTGCCCGACCAGGGCCTGTGGGGGGCGCGGGTCAAACGCCTGAAAGTCGGCACCGGGCGGCGCTTTTCGGCCACCACCGAGAAATCGTTGGTCGCGGATCTGCGCACCATCCTGGACCCGCAGTGCCTCAGCCATGCCCGCGAACTCGCCGCCCGGATGACCAAGCCCGCCGAGAGCGTCGCGGTCGCCGCCGATCTGGTGGAGAACTTCGCCCGCCACCAGCGGGTTGGCTGACCGGCCGGCTCAACCGTGGGCGAGCGCGCGGTCGGCCAGCGCCGCGATCGCCGGCGCCAGCTGCCGGGCGTATTCGAAAGTCAGATGACCCGGGTCGAGATAAACCAGGGTGTTGCCGACGATGACCGGGCAGCGATTCGCCGTGCAGAACAGGTCGGTGAGGTCGGCGTACTGTCCGCCGCCGGCCGCGGTGGCCGCGGATTCGGCCGTGATGCCGGGCTCGTTCACCGCCGTTGATCGCGGCGGCGAGCAGGCCGTGGCGTCGTCGAGGTGGCCGGAGAGGCAGATCGGCACGTACGACTGCGGGTCCGGGATGGGCCCGAGCACCAGCACCTGCGCGCCGGTGCCGCGCAGCTCCCGCACCAGGCGGAAGAAGCTGCTGTTCCACGCGGAGTCATACGACGTGAACCCCGACGGCAACCCGTAGCGCTCACCGTATCGGCGCATCACGTCGAGCACGATCAGCCGCGGGCGCTCGGCGCCCAGCCGCGCGATGATCTGACCGCGCCACCGCGTGCACTCGCCGTATTCCCGGTGCAGGGTGGGGCTGAGGATGCGCAGGTCCAGCAGGGGGCAGCCGGCCTTGGACATCATCTCCAGCCGCCAGTGCCGCTGGGTGGCGATCTCGCGTAGGGCCGGGTTCCACATCGCGGCGGTGGAGTCGCCGACCAGCGCCACCGTCGTCGTCGAGGCGGTGTCGCCCGCGGCGCACTCGGGCTGCCCGTCCTGGAAGAAATTGCGCATGCAACCGTCGCGGAACAAGGCCCGGTGTTGGGCGGCGGCGTCGGCCAGCGGGGGATCGAGGTTCGACGGCACGGCCTTGAGGTCGGCCGATGCCGCGACCGCGGCGTGCGCCTGGGCGAACGCCTGCTGTACCGCCGCGTCGTAGGCGGCCATGCCGGAGCCCGCGGGGGGAGGCGCGGCGGTGATGGACAGCGGCGCAGCCGGTGCGCCGCGGCCCACCGGGGTGGGCACCCACAGCAGCAGCGCCACGCCCACACAGACGGCCACCGCGGTGGCAGCACCGCCGAGCGCGAGGCTGGCCCGGGCCGAGCGGCGCACGGGATCGGCGAACCGCAGCGGGTTCTCGATGAATCGCAGCGTGAGGGCGGCCAGCGCGGCGGAGACGGCGGCCGCCGTCAACCGGGCGGCCAGCCCGAGCGGATGGCCGAGCAACGCGGGGGCGAGCAGCAGCACCGGCCAGTGCCACAGGTACCACGAATAGGAGATCCGCCCGATCGCGCGCATCGGCGACGTTCCCAACACGCGGCCGCATCCCTGCGCCGGTGTGGCGCAGCCGGCGCCGATCACCAGCATCGCGCCGAGCGTGGGCAGCAGCGCGGCGGTACCCGGATACAGGGTGGACGAGCTCAACTGGTTGCAGGCCACCAGGATCGCCGCGAGTCCGACCCAGCCGACGAGCGCGGCCGACCGCGCGGGCAACCGGCGCCACTGGCCGGCGGTCAGGGCGATCAGCCCGCCGGCGGCCAACTGCCAGGCCCGGGTGGGCAGCGAAAAGAACGCCACCGGCGGCGCCAGATAGGTGACCGCCAACGAGAGCGCGAACGACGCGGCCGCGACCAGCGCCAGGACCACGAGATAGGGGCGCTCCGACGAATCGGTGTCCGCCTTGGCGCGCCGGCGCACGCGCCGCACCAGCCACGCCGTCCCGATGATCAGGGCCGGCCAGATCAGATAGAACTGTTCCTCCACCCCGAGCGACCAGTAGTGCTGGAACGGCGAGGGCGGCGCCATGCCGCCGAAGTAGTCGACGCCTTGCTGGATGAACCAGTAGTTGCTGACATACAGCGCGCTCGCGATGCCGTCGAAGATGACGGATCGGGACTGCAACGGGGGCAGCAGGACCGCCGAGCCGATCAGGGTGACGACGCCCACGGTGGCCGATGCCGGCAGCAGCCGGCGGGCCCGGGCGCCGTAGAACTTGCCCAGCCGGACGGTGCCCGCGCTGCTCACCTCGCGCCACAGCAGGCCGGTGATCAGGAAGCCCGAGATGACGAAAAACACGTCCACGCCGACGAACCCGCCGTCCACCCCGGGCACGTCGGCGTGAAACAGGACGACCGCCAGCACGGCGACGGCGCGCAACCCCTCGATGTCCGGGCGGAACCGCGACTGCGCCGGGGGCCGACCCCGCGCCTCTTCGGTAGGGCGAACGCTGTCGGACTGGCGCAAGGTCACCTACCTGGAAGCGGACACGTTCTTGGAATCGAGGAATTATCACACACGCGTCCAACACGCCCGGCCGAGTTCACCACTATTCGCGGGCCCACCGACCGCGCCGGAGCCGGTGCTAGACGGCGGATTCGGGTTGCTCGCCGATCCAGTCCAGCAGGGCGGGCAGACCGTCCTCGAGCGTCCACTTCGGGCGCCAGTCGAGCTCGTTCTGTGCCGGGTCGATGTCGCACCGTGCGGCCCGCACGTCACCGTCGCGGAACTTCCCGACGACGTTCGGTCGGGGGGCGTCGCAGATGGTGGCGATCTTTTCGGCCAGCTCTTGGATGGTTGTCGGGGTACCCGACCCGATGTCGAGGCAGCGGGTGCCGTTCGCGGGTTTCTCGATCGCGGCGAACAGGGCCTCGACGATGTCGTCGATGTAGACGAAGTCACGCAGGATGTGGCCGTCTTCGTAGATTTCCAGCGCACACCGCTGGCGCGCCAGCCGAGCGAAGAGGGCGACTATTCCGGTGTAGGAGTTGGTCAGCGACTGTCCCGGCCCGTAGACGTTCTGCAGGCGCAGCATGCTGAGGTTGGTGTCGTGCGCGGCCGTCCACGCCGCCAGGATGTGCTCTTGGGCGAGCTTGGTCGCGGCATAGATGTTGGTGGGCCGTGGCTCGGTCCGGCCGGCACAGCTCGCAAGCGGGACGACCGGGTCGTCGGTGGGCCCCTGCGGGTCCCAGATGCCGGCCTGCAGTTGCGCGTGGCTTCGGGGCTGCGGATAGAAGATCGCCGAGCCGCATTGCCAGGAGCCCTCGCCGTAGACGGCCCTCGACGACGCCAGCACCAGTTGGTCGGGCGCGCGTCCGGAGCGGCTCAGGGCGTCGAGGAGTTGGGTGGTGCCCACCACGTTGACCGAACCGTGGCGGGTGGCCTCGGAAAGCGACTGCGCCGTTCCCGTCTCGGCCGCCAGGTGGACGATCTGGGTCGGCTGGACCAACCGCAGCACGGCGTCGCAGTCCGGGGCGTGGGTGACGTCGCCGGTGAAGAACCGCACCGACGGCGGCAGGTCGATCGCCGCGCTGTTGCCGTGTACCTGCGGGTGCAGGACGTCCATGACAGCGACGTCGTAACCGGCTCCGACGAGACGGCGCGCGAGCGCCGACCCGATGAACCCAGCCCCCCCGGTGATGAGAACGGGTGTTGACAACGGCCGACGCCTCCGGTTGCTCGGTGGAAATCAGGTGACCGGCAGGCGTTGCCTGGGTGCGGTCCGCGTGATCATACCGAGAGCCCGCATTTTCATCGCCGGTATCGGCGATACGGGTCAGCCGCCGGCGGGCGTGCGGCCGGACAAGGGATCCGTCGCTGCCGCGCCGGCGAGCGCGCGGTCGGCCAGGGCACCCATCGCGGGTGCGAGCGCTTGCGCGTACTCGCTCGTCAGGTGATCGTCGAAATACACCATGGTGTTGCCCACGACGACCGGGCACCGGTCGCCGGCGCAGAACAGCCGGGTGAGGTTTTCGTAGTGTCCGCCGCCGGCTTTGGTGGCCGTGGTCTCATCGGCGATGCCGGCCCGATTCAGCGCCTTCGACCGGGGCGACGAGCAGGCCGTCGCGTCGTCGAGGTGATCGGACAGGCAGATCGGCACCGACTCGTAAGCGTTCGGGACCGGCCCGAGCACCAGCACCTGCGCGCCGAAACCGCGCAGCTGCTGCACCAGCCGGGTCAGGCCGTCGGACCAGGACCGGTTGTAGGGCTTGGGCAGGTAGTCCAGGCCGCCGTACCCGCGGGACATGCTCACCACGACTAGCCGCGGGCGCTCGGCGCGCAACCGGGCCATGGCCTCGCCACGCCACTGCTCGCAGCGTTGGACGTAGTCGACCATGCGAGCCACGAAGCCGGTGATTGGCAAGCTCATCGGCGGACACGCCCCCTTGGTCAGGGTGTCCAGCCGCCAGTGCCGCTGCTCGGCGACCTGCTGGAACGCGGGGGCCCACATCGTGGCGTGCGAGTCGCCCAGCAGGGCCACCGTCGTCCTCGAAGCGGTATCGCCCATCACGCACCCGGGCTGCCCGCCGCCCAGCAGGTTGTGTTGGCAGCCGTTGAAAAACTCGGCTCGGTATTCGGCAGCCGCGTCGGCGAGCGGCGGCTCGAGGTTCGACGGCACGGCCCGCAGGTTTGTCGCCGCCGCGACCGCGGCCTGCACCTGGGCGAACGCATCGTGCACCGCGGCGTCGTAGGCGTCGAGGCTGGAGCCCGCGGGGGGAGGCGACGCCGTGACGGTCAACCGCGCGGCCGGCGCGCCGCCGCCGACGGGGTTGGGCACCCGGGCGATCATCACCACGCCCACGCAGACCGCGGCGGCGGTGGCGACGCCACCCAGCGCGAGGCTCGCGAGGGCGGACCGGCGGATCGGGGCGGCGAATCGGAACGGATCCTCGACGAAACGGACCGTGAGCACGGCCAGGCCGCCGGAGACGAGGACCGTGGCCAGCCGGCCGGCCAGCCCCAGGGGGTGGCCCAGCACGAACGGTGCGAGCAGCAGCACCGGCCAGTGCCACAAGTACAAGGAGTAGGAGATCCGGCCGAGCGCGCGCATCGGCGCCGCGCCCAGCACGCGTCCGCACCCCCGGGCGGGCGCGGCGCAGCCGGCGCCGATCACCAGCACCGCCCCCAGCACCGGCAGCAGCGCGGCGGTGCCCGGATAGAGCGTGCCCGGCCCGAGCAGGCCGCAGGCCAGCAGGATCACCGCCAGACCCGTCGATCCCGCGATCGTGGCGGCGCGGGTCGGGAGTCGGCGCCACTGGGCGGCCGTGAGGGCCACCAGGCCGCCCGCGGCCAACTGCCACGCCCGGGTGGGCAGCGAGAAGAACGCCACGGAGGGCGCCACGAAGGTGGCGGCCAGCGACAGCGCGAACGACCCGGCCGCGACCAGGGCGAGCACCACCAGATACGGGGTGTGCCGGGACGTGGTTTCGGCCTTGGTGCGCCGGCGTGCGAGCCGGATGAGCCAGGTCGTGCCGATGATCAACGCCGGCCACACCAGGTAGAACTGCTCCTCCACCCCCAGCGACCAGTAGTGCTGAAACGGCGACGGCGGCTGCGCCGGGGAGAAGTAGCTCAGGCCCTCGTGCGCGAAGTGGTTGTTGCTGACATACAGCGCGCTGTAGATGCCGTCCACCAGCACGCCGTGCGCCTGCAGCGGCGGCAACAGCGCGGCCGAGCAGAACGCCGTGACCACGCCGACCAGGGCCGAGGCCGGCAGCAGCCGCCGGGCCCGGGCCCCGTAGAAGCGGCTCAACCTCACCGTGCCGGCGGCGCTCACCTCGCGCCACAGCAGCCCGGTGATCAAAAAGCCCGAGATGACGAAGAACACGTCCACGCCGACGAACCCGCCGCCCACACCGGGCAGCCCGGCGTGAAAGAGGACGACCGCCGCGACCGCGACGGCGCGCAGGCCCTCGATGTCGGGGCGGAAGCCCGACGCAACTGAGCGCTGACGCCGCACGGAAGCAACCTTGAAAAGAAGAAGAATGAGGACGTGTCCCCCCGGTCCGGGGAAGTATCACACACGTGTTGAACGCATTCGGTATGTTTGCGAATCATTGTTGATCGTCTTGGGCTCGGGAGCCTGCGGCTTCCCGGCTGTCCAAGAGCTGACGGAAGGCGGCCTGAGGTTGTCCGTCGTCGATAGTCCTACCGTGGAAAGCCCCGAAGTCGATCGGACGAACCTGCACACGGTATGGAAAGCGGTTCTCGTCGGCGACGCGCTTCTGTTGGCCGCAGCGTGTTACTTCCAGCCGGCACTCCTGGTCGCGTTCGGCGTGCTTCTGCTGCTGTGGCTGCTTGCGCGCCTTTTTTATCGGGATCGCGACCGCTACATCCCGAACCTGTACGCCCGCGACACCCGGGTGTACGACGACGCATACCGCGCGTTCATTGGCCGCACGCTCGAGGACATGCGGCGGTGCAAGATTCGCGGGCACACACTGTTATGGGAGGCGTCGCGGCTGGCGAGACCAAGCCGCGAAGATTCCGACGAACTTTTGCTCGACCTCGGTGTCTGGCTCGGCTGGTCGACGAGGCTCATGTCGGACGCCTCCGGGCGCCGGGTGTACGGCTTCGACACCTTCGAGGGCCTCGTCGAGGACTGGCAGATCGACGACCAGGCCCTCATCAAGCAGGGCACCTTTTCGCTGGCCGAACCGCTCGCGCAACGTTCCATGCAGGACACCGGCGTGATCCTGCACGACGGGGTGCCCGCCCCGCTCGGTCGCAAGGTGCAGTTCGTCAAGGGCAGCACCTACGACACGCTGGCCCCGTTCCTGGCCGATCGACCGGGCGCGCCCATCGCGTTGTTCCACATGGATTTGGACACCTACGAGAGCTGCCTGCACGCGCTGGAAACCTGCAAGGACCGCTTCGTCAAAGGGTCCATTCTCGTCTTCGACGAATACCTCGTCACCAACGCCGAGATGCTGGCGTTCTTCGAGTTCGCCAGCAAGTACGAGCTTCAGTGGCGCTACCGGGCGTGGGGCCTCGAGATCATGGAGATGAACCTCGAGATGGTGGTCTCGCGGTGGAAGCGCGCGACCTACTACCTGCCCTGGATTGCCGGGTACTGGTTGGTGGGCGACGGCAGCTACGTCTGGAAGTTCTTCCGCAAGCGGTTTTGGCGATTCTGGCTGGGCGCTCCGGTGGGCGACATCTTCTTCATGCTCGGTGCCGCCGGACAACGCAAGTCGGTCAGCCTGGAAATCACCGGCCTCGGCAAGCTCGACCCGGCCCGGCGTGACCGAACCGGATGACCTAGGACGAGCGCCGCGATGAAGTTTGTGTTGGCGAGCTGGGGGAGTCGCGGCGATGTTGAGCCCAACCTCGCCGTCGGGCGTGAACTGGTGCTGCGGGGGCACGACGTGTGCATGGCCGTCCCGCCCGATCTGGTCGCCTTCACCGAAGCGGCGGGGGTTGCGGCGGTCGGCTTCGGACCCGAAGCGCGCTCCGTCCTGGACGCGCACCGCGAGTTCTGGACGTGCTTTTTCAGCCACCCCTGGCGGATCCGCGGGCTGATCCGGTCGCGGCTCGCGATCGCGGGGCCCCTGCTGCAGGGGTGGCAGGAGATGAGCACCACGCTGGAGTCGCTGGCGCGCGGGGCCGACCTGATCTTCACCGGCATCAATTTCGAGGACGCCGCCGCCAACGTCGCGGAGTACTACGACATTCCGCTGGCCACGTTGCATTACTTCCCGCTGCGGCCCAACGGCCAGACCCTGCGGTTCCTGCCGGCGCGGTTGCGGCGCCCCGCGGTGGCGGCGTTCTGGTGGGTGTCGTGGCGCGGGATGAAGAAGGCGGAAGACGCCCAGCGCCGCGAGCTGGGTCTGCCGAAGGCGACGGGTTCGGCGCCGCGCCGGATCACCGGACGCGGCTCGCTGGAGATCCAGGCCTACGACGAGGCGTGCTTTCCCGGGCTGGCGGCCGAGTGGGCGAACTGGGATGGTCAGCGTCCGTTTGTGGGCACGCTGACGCTGGAATTGCCGACGGACGCCGACGAGGCGGTCGCGTCCTGGATCGCCGCGGGGACGCCGCCCATCTTCTTCGGATTCGGCAGCATCCCGGTCGAATCTCCCGCGGACACGATCGCGATGATCGCCGCGGCCTGCGCGCGGCTGGGCGAGCGGGCCCTGGTCGGTGCCGCGGGCACCGATTACGGCGACGTCCCGCATTTCGACCACGTCAAGGTGGTCGGCACGATCAATTACGCGACCGTCTTCCCCGCCTGCCGCGCGGTCGTGCACCACGGCGGGTCGGGCACCACGCCGGTCGCCATGCGCGCGGGGGTGCCCCAGGTGATCCTCTACTGGGACCTCGTCCACGCGGTCTACGGCGCCGCGGTCAAGCGGCTCAAGGTGGGCACCGCCCGGCGTTTCTCGACCGCGACCGAGGAATCGCTTGTCGCGGATTTGCGGACCATTCTCGCCCCGGACTATGCCGCCCGCGCCCGCGAGCTGGCCACCCGGATGACCGAACCCGCCAAGAGCGCGGCGGCCGCGGCCGACCGCCTGGAGAACTTCGCCCGCTTCAAGCGCATTTGTTAATCGCCAGGAAGTATGGTTTAGCACTTGTTAGACCCGAGTAGAAGAGCAAGGGAGCTCCATGAAGTTTGTGCTGGCGTGCTGGGGAAGCCGTGGCGATATCGAGCCCGTCGCGGTCGTCGGCCGCGAGCTGGCGCGCCGCGGGCACGAGGTGTGCATGGCCGTCCCGCCCGACCAGATCGCCTTCGTCGAGAAGCTCGGGCTCGCGGCGGTCGCCTACGGGGTCGACTGGTCGGAGAGCATGAAACCGCTGCGCAGCTTCATGACTTTGTTTCGCCGCCACCCCTGGAGGATCGCCGGCCTGATCAAGTTCTGGCGCGATCGATGGGACGTCTTCACCGGATGCTGGATGGACATGAGCAGGACGCTCGTGTCGGCGGCCGAGGGCGCCGACCTGCTGTTGACCGGCCAGAGCTGGGAGGAGCAGGCGAGCAGCGTCGCGGAGTACTACAACATTCCGTTGGCCACGCTGCACTACAACCCGATCCGGGCCACCGCGGCCCGGCAGGTGAGGGCGTACGAGTGGGGATATTGGCGGCTGAGCAAGAAGGTCGAGGACGCGCAGCGCCGTGAGCTCGGCCTGCCGAAGGCCACCAAACCCGCGCCGCGACGGATCGTCGAACGCGGTTCGCTGGAACTGCAGGCCTACGACGCGGCGCTGTTCCCGTGGCTGCCGGCGCAATGGGCGGAATTCACCAAGGAGCGGCCCAATGTCGGCACGCTGACGCTGGAGTGGCAGACGGACGCCGACGACGAGATCGCGGCGTGGATCGCCGACGGGGAACCGCCGATTTCCTTCGGCTTCGGCAGCATCCCGGTGGACGACCCGATCCAGATCATGACCATGATCGGCGCGGCCACCGCGGAGCTGGGGGTGCGCGGGCTGGTGGTGTCCGCCGGCAGCGACTACAGCAACGGCCCCCACTTCGACCACGTCAAGGTGGTGGACACGATGAACTACGCGAGGATCTTTCCCACCGTCCGCGCGATCGTGCACCGCGGAGGTTCCGGCACCACGAACGCCGCCCTGCGCTCGGGCGTGCCCGCATTGATTCTGTGGAAATTGCCCGACCAGTTCTTCTGGGGAAACCAAATCAAACGGCTGAAGGTCGGCACCGCGCGGCGCCTTTCGACCGCCACCACCGAAACGCTCCTTACCGACCTCCGCACCATTCTCGCGCCGGAATACGCCGCCCGGGCGCGCGAAGTCGCCGCCGAAATGAGCGTGGCGTCCAAAGGCACCAAGGCCGCCGGCGACCTGGTCGAGAATTTCGCCCGCTCGCGGGTTGCCGGCTGACCTGCTGATCGGGCGCCGGTCGGCGACCCGGGTGACCGCAGTCTCACTTACCTATTCGCGTGACAGGCGTCTCACCCAGCAAGTATGGTCTAGAACTTGTTATACCCATGTCGAGTAGATGGTCTGGAGACGCGGTTGAGCATCAATCCCTTCGAAGATGGCAGGGGCTGCTTTTTCGTCTTGGCTAACGACGAAAAGCAACAGCGGATGATCGGCGGTCGGAAATGACCGATCTACGTGGATCGCAGGGGACGGGCGAGCGCTTCGCAATAGTGGGCTACGCGGTGCGCCTGCCGGGCGCCGCCGATGCCGACGCGTTCTGGGAGGTGCTGGCCGAAGGCCGGGACGCGATCTCGGAGGTGCCGCCGGACCGCTGGGATGTCGACGAGTTCTACGACCCGGATCCCGACGCGCCCGGAAAGATCGTCAGCCGCCGGGCCGGGTTCATCGACGACGCAACGGGGTTCGACGCGCCCTTCTTCGGGCTGTCCAACCGGGAAACCATGCTGATCGACCCGCAGCACCGCATCCTGCTGGAGACGGCGTGGCAGGCGGTGGAGCATTCGGGCACCGCCCCGTCGGCCCTGGCGAACACCAAGACCGGTGTGTTCATGGGGCTGGGCACCCACGACTACCTGGGCCTGATATCAGAGCAGCTGAGTTACGAGGAGATCGAGGCCTACGTCGCGATCGGGACCTCGTCCGCCGCGGGAGCCGGCCGGATCAGCTACGGGCTCGGGCTGCAGGGCCCGGCGGTGTCGGTCGACACGGCGTGCAGCTCGTCGCTGGTGGCCGTCCATCAGGCCTGCCAGGCGCTGCGGTTCGGGGAATGTGACCTCGCGCTGGCCGGCGGCGTGAACGTCCTGCTCAGCGCGAAGACCGCGATGACGTTCTCCCACGCGCACATGCTGGCCCCGGACGGGAAGTGCAAGACCTTCGACGCGGCCGCCGACGGCTATGTGCGCGGCGAGGGCGCCGGCGTCGTCGTCGTCAAGCGCCTCGAGGACGCCATCCGCGACGGCGACCGGATCCGGGCCGTGATCCGGGGGAGCGCGGTCAACCAGGACGGCGCGTCGGGCGGATTGACGGTGCCCAACGGCGTCGCCCAGCAGCGGGTGATCGCCGAGGCGCTGCAGTGCGCAGGCGTCGCGCCCGGCGACGTGGGATACCTGGAGGCGCACGGGACCGGCACCTCGCTGGGTGACCCGATCGAAGTCCAGGCCGCGGGCGCGGCGTTGGGCAAGGAGCGCGAGGCCGACCGGCCGCTGCTGATCGGGTCGGTGAAGACGAACATCGGGCACCTGGAGGCGGCCGCGGGAATCGCGGGCCTGATCAAGGTGATCCTGTCGCTCGAGCACGAGGTGCTGCCGAAGCACCTGAACTTCAGCAAGCCCTCGCCGCACATTCCCTGGGACCGGCTTCCGGTCCGGGTGGTGGACGAGGCCCAGCCCTGGCCACGCGACGGGCGGCCCCGCATCGCCGGGGTCAGCTCGTTCGG
Organism: Mycobacterium sp. 1245805.9; assembly: GCF_001672915.1. GTDB lineage: Bacteria > Actinomycetota > Actinomycetes > Mycobacteriales > Mycobacteriaceae > Mycobacterium. The sequence goes on from NZ_LZKR01000210.1 coordinate 27,495, forward strand.
GTTCTCCGGGACCAACTCGCACATCATCATCGAGGAAGCGCCCCAGCTGGCCCCGGTCGCCGCGGCACCGGCGCCGTCCGACGACCGCCGGTTCAGCCTGTTGCCGCTCTCGGCGCGCAACCCGGCCGCGCTGGCGGAGCTCGCCAAGTCATACGCCGATTGGCTGGGCGCCCACCCGGACGCCTCGCTGGCGGACGTGTGCTTGACGGCCGGGGCCGGGCGATCACACTTCGAGCACCGCGCCGCCCTGGTGGTGAATTCGACGGACTCCGCGCGCGAGCAGCTGGCCGCGCTGGCCGACGATCGCCCGGCGACGGGCCTGCTGCGCGGAGACTGCACCGACCGGCCCAAGACGGCGTGGTTGTTCACCGGGCAGGGCAGCCAGTACGCCGGCATGGCCCGCGAGCTCTTCGAGACCGAACCGGTGTTCGCCGAGACGATGACCCGGTGCGCGGCGGCGGTCGCCGACGTGCTCGAAAGACCGCTGCTGGACGTCATTTTCGACCCGGACGGTGACGACGCCCTGCGGCAAACCAGCTACGCCCAGCCCGCGTTGTTCGCGGTGGAGATGGGCCTGGCCCGCCTCTGGCAGTCGTGGGGCTTCGAACCGGACGTGGTGATCGGCCACAGCGTCGGCCAGTACACGGCGGCCTGCGTTGCGGGCGTGTTCGGGCTCGAGGACGGAATGCTGCTGATGGCCGAGCGCGGCCGGCTGTTCGGCAGCCTGCCCGACGGCGGCCGGATGGTCGCGGTCTTCGCCGCCCCCGAGCGGGTGGAAAGCATGACCGACGAGTTCCCGAGCCTGTCCGTGGCCGCCTACAACGGCGCCAACACCGTGCTGTCGGGACCCGTGCAGGATCTCGACCAGGCGGTGGCCGGCCTGGAGGCCGACGGTGTGCGCTGCGACTGGCTGGACACCAGCCACGCGTTCCACTCGGCGCTGCTGGACCCGGTCCTCGACGAATTCGAGGCGTACGCCAACCGGTTCGAGTTCGGCCCGCCCCAAAAGACGTTAGTGTGCAACCGCACCGGCGCGGCCCTGGGCAGAAGCGCGAAACTGGACGGCGCGTACTGGCGCCGCCACGCGCGGCAGCCGGTCGAGTTCGCCAAGAGCGTGCGCACGCTTTCCGAACTGCACTGCACGATGCTGCTCGAGATCGGCCCGCAGCCGATCCTCACCGCGGCGGCCATGCGGGCGTGGCCCGACCCGGCGACCGCACCGCGGGCGATCGCGTCGATGCGCAGGAACATCGCCGATCACCGCCAGATCACCGAAGCCCTCGCCAACGCCTACATCGTCGGGCACCGGCCCGACTTCGCCGCCCTGGCGCCGGCGACGGCGCGCAAGCTCGACCTGCCCACGTATCCCTTCCAGCACCGCCAGTACTGGTTCCGTGAGCAGCGGGCGACGCCCACCCCCACCCCGAGCCAGGGCTCGGCGGTGCGGACCCAAGCCGTCGGGCTCCTGGAGGACGGCCGGATCGAGGAGCTCGCGGCGCTGCTGGGCGGCGGGAACAGCGATCCGCAGACCGTCGACGTGCTGAGACAGCTTGCGGCAGAACACAACCAGCAGCGCAACGCCCAGTCCATCGTGGACTCCCGCTACGAGATCCGGTGGGAGAAGTCGGCCGCCAAGGCCTCGGGCCCCGGTGAGGGCGCCGCGTGGCTGCTCGTCAGCGACGACGCCGAGGCGGTTCAGCCGTTGGTCGACGCGCTGACCGCGCGGGGGCACCGGCACCAAATCGTGGGCCTGCCGGTGTCCGACGCGGACGCGGATCGGCTGCAAGGCGTGTTGCGTAGCGCGGTGGCGGACGAACCCTCGCTGCGGATCCTGCATCTCGCGGCCCTCGGATCGGACACGACACCGTCGACGCAATCGCTGTTGCGGATGCAGCACCAGGCCCTGAGCGGAACCCGGCGCCTCTTCCGCGCCGCGGCCGCCGCCGAACTGCGCGCGCCCATCTGGCTGGTAACCCGCGGCGCCCAACGGGTCACCGCCGCGGACAAGGTGTCACCGGCGCAGTCCTGCCTGTGGGGCTTCGGTCGCGCCGCCGCCCTGGAACATCCCCGACTGTGGGGCGGGCTGGCCGATTTGGCCGGCGGCGGCGCTGACCAGTGGGCCCGGCTGGTCGAGCAGCTGGAGGCGGCGCCGGCCGGTGAGGACCAATTCGCGCTTCGCGACCAGGCGGTCTACGTTCCGCGGCTGACTCGGCGCACGGGGCAGCCGGCCGCGACGCCGCTGGCACTGCGTGCGGACGCGACGTATCTGGTGACCGGCGGGCTCGGTGCGATCGGGCTGGAGGTCGCCGAATACCTGGCCGCGCACGGCGCGCGGCACCTGGTGCTGACCAGCCGGCGCGCACCCAGCGAGGCCGCGCAACAGCGCATCGACGCGATCGGCGAACAGACCGGCGCCGAGGTCCGGGTCATCACGGCCGACGTGGCCAACCCGCACCACGTCGCTCACGTCTTGGCCACCCTGCGGGCCGACCTCCCGCCGCTGGCCGGGATCGTCCATGCCGCGGGCGAGATCAGCACCACCCCGCTGCAGGCCCTGGACGACGCCGAGGTGGATCGGGTGTTCGCCGGGAAGGTTTGGGGCGCTTGGAATTTGAGCGAAGCCACCGCGGACCTGAAGCTGGACTTCTTCCTGAGCACCTCCTCGATCGCCGGGGTGTGGGGCGCCGGCGGCCAGACCGCCTACAGCGCGGCCAACGCCTTCCTCGACGGGTTGACCTGGCGGCTGCGTGAGCAGGGTGTGCCCGGGATCAGCGTCAACTTCGGTCCGTGGTCGAACGCGGGCATGGCCGACGAGGCCGCCCGCGCGGAACTGGACAAGCGTGGTGTGCGGCCGTTGTCGCCCGCCGATGCGTTGGCGGGCATGGCCGAGCTGATCGCGTCCTCGGACAAGGGCGCCTCACACGGCGTCGTGGCCCGCATCGACTGGGCCAAGTTCCTGCCGCTCTACCAGATGGCCGGCAAGCGAGGCTTCTTCACGCAGTTGCAGCGCGAGGTGCCCACCGAGATGGCGGGGGCTGAGCAGGCCTCTTCCTCGGGGTCCACCCAATTGGTGGAACGGCTCACCGCCGCCCCGGTGCAGCAGCGCAAGAAGCTCGTCGTGGACTACCTGCGCGACGCCGTCGCGGAGGTCACCCGCATCGACCCCGCGGAAATCCGCGAGGAGGCCGGGCTTTTCGACCTCGGCATGGATTCGCTGATGGCCGTCGAGCTGCGGCGCCGGCTCGAGCGCGCGGTGGGCGCGGAGCTGCCGTCGACCCTGGCGATGGACTACCCGCGCATCACCGACGTCGCGAATTTCCTCGTCAACGACGTCCTGAGCCTGGACGCCCCGGCGCCGGCGGCCGCGACGGCACAGCCGGTTCCGGCTGCGGCCGCGGTGACGGCGCGCACCGACGAGCCGATCGCGATCGTCGCGGTGGCCTGCCGCTTCCCGGGCGCGCCGGACCCCGAGGCGTACTGGGAGCTGCTGTCCGGCGGTGTCGACGCGATCCGGGAGATCCCGGACGACCGCTTCGACGTCGACGAGTACTACGACCCGGATCCCGAGGCGCCGGGCAAGATCTACACCCGCTACGGCGGATACCTGGAAAGCATCGACGGATTCGATCCGGAGTTCTTCGGCATCTCCCCGCGCGAGGCCGTATGGATGGACCCGCAGCAGCGGCTGATGCTGGAGATCGCGTGGGAGGGCCTGGAGCGTGCCGGGTATGCGCCAGCGGGGTTGCGCGGCAGTCGAACCGGCGTGTTCGTGGGCGTGGCCGCCAACGAGTATTCGCAGCTGCTGAACGCCAACTCGGTCGACACCATCGAGGCCCACTTCATCACCGGCAACGCGCTCAACGTCATCGCGGGCCGGGTCGCGTTCGCGCTCGGGCTGGAGGGGCCGGCGATGGCGGTGGACACCGCCTGCAGCGCCTCGCTGGTGGCGGTCCATCAGGCCTGCCAGGCCCTGCATTCCGGTGACTGCGACATGGCGCTGGCCGGCGGGGTGAACGTCTTGGTGAGCCCGGCGTCCATCGTCGCCACCTCGCGCGCCCGAATGCTTGCCGCCGACGGCCGTTGCAAGACGTTCGACGCGGCCGCGAACGGCTACGCGCGCAGCGAGGGCTGCGGGATCCTGGTGCTCAAGCGGCTGAGCGACGCCGAGCGCGACGGCGACCAGATCTGCGCCGTCATCCGGGGCAGCGCGGTCAACCAGGACGGCGCATCGAGCGGTTTGACGGTGCCCAATGGTGGCGCGCAGCAACGCCTTATCGCCGCCACACTGGCCCGGGCCGGTGTCGAGGGTCGCGATGTCGACTACCTCGAGGCGCACGGCACGGGCACCTCGCTGGGTGACCCGATCGAGGTCCAGGCCGCCGCGGCCGTGTACGGCGCCGGCCGGGAGCCGAACCGGCCGCTGCTGATCGGATCGGCGAAGACCAACATCGGTCACCTCGAATCGGCCGCCGGGATCGCCGGCCTGATCAAGGTCGTGTTGTCGTTGCAGCACGAAACATTGCCCCAGAACCTGCACTTCGAGAACCCGTCGCCGAACATTCCGTGGGACTCGCTGCCGGTGCGGGTGGTGGACCAGCCGCTTCCGTGGCACGCCAACGGCCGCCCGCGCCGCGCCGGGACGAGTTCCTTCGGGTTCTCCGGCACGAACGCGCACGTCCTCATCGAGGAGGCGCCGCCGAAATCCGAAGTCCCCGAGGAGCCTTCGGCGCCCGACGCCGCCTCCGACGTCACTGCGACCGAACCGGCCAGCGTGCTGGCCCTGTCCGCGCGGTCGCCGCAGGCGCTGGTGTCGTTGGCGCAGCGCTACGGCGCCTGGCTGGACGAGCACCCCGAGGCCGACATCACCGACGTGTGCTACACGGCCGCGGTGGGGCGTTCGCATTTCGAACACCGGGCCGCGCTGGTGGTGGACTCGGTTCAGGCAGCCCGCGAGCTGCTGACCGGGCTAGCCGAGAACCGGCTGGGACCGGGCGCGGTGCGCGGCGAGTGCGGCGACCCGCCGAAGACGGCGTGGCTGTTCACCGGGCAGGGCAGCCAATATTCGGGCATGGCGCGCGAGTTGTTCGACACCGAGCCGGTTTTCGCCGACACCGTCAAGCAATGCGCGGAAGCGATCGATGGCATGCTCCCGCGCCCGTTGCTCGAGGTGATGTTCGACGAGGAGGCCGCGGACACCCTGCGGCACACCTCGTTCGCCCAGCCGGCGCTGTTCGCCGTCGAGATGGGCCTGGCCCGGCTGTGGCAGTCCTGGGGCGTCGAGCCCGACGTGGTGCTGGGCCACAGCGTGGGCCAGTACGCGGCGGCCTGCGTGGCCGGCGTGTTCAGCCTCGAGGACGGGGCCCGGCTGATGGCCGAGCGTGGCCGGCTGTTCGGTGAGCTGCCCGAGGGCGGCCGGATGGTGGCGGTATTCGCCGACGCCCAGCAGGTGGAACGCATCGCCGACGAATTTCCGCACATCTCGGTCGCCGCGTACAACGGCCCCAACACGGTGCTGTCGGGTCCGGCCGCGGACCTGGAGCAGATCGTCGCCAGGCTCAGCGCCGACGGCACCCGCTGCACCTGGCTGGAGACCAGTCACGCCTTCCACTCGGAGCTGCTGGAGCCTGCGCTCGACGAATTCGAGTCGTACGCAAAGGGATTCGGGTTCGCCGTGCCGACCCTGCCCCTGGTGTGCAACCGCACCGGCGCGGTCATCACCGCGGAGACCCCCCTGGACGCGCCGTACTGGCGGCGGCACTCCCGCCAGCCGGTGCAGTTCGCCGAAAGCGTGCAAACGGTGGCGGCGCTGGGCTGCTCGGTGTTGATGGAGATCGGTCCGCAACCGGTGTTGACCGGGGCCGCGGTGCAGGCGTGGCCGGAATCGTCGGCCACCCCGCGTTCCATCGTGTCGCTGCGCAAGGGCGTCGACGCCTGGCAGCAGATGGCGGAAGCCCTGGCCGCGGTCTACGTGTCGGGCCACCGGCCCGATTTCGCAGCGCTGTACCACCGGCCGCACCACACGGTCGAGTTGCCCACCTACCCGTTCCAGCGCCGTCGCTTCTGGCCCAAGACCGCCGACGTCGCGATCGACGGCGCCGTCGCATCCGGAATCCTGGGCAGCGCAAAGGATCTCGCCTCCGGCGACTCGGTCTACACCAGCAGGTGGTCCGTCAAGTCGCAGCCGTGGCTTTCCGATCACGTCATCTACGGCACCGTCGTCGTTCCGGGCGCGACATACGCGGCGATGGCCATCGCCGCGATCGGGGCACCGGCCCAGGTGCGCGACGTCTTCTTCTACGAACCGATCATCCTGCCGGACAAGAACTCCCGGGAGGTGCAGCTGACCGTGCATCCCCTCGAGGACGGGGGCGGCTGGACCTTCCAGGTGCACAGCCGCCCGTACGGCGATCGCGACGCCGAGTGGTCGTTGAACGCCGACGGCCGGATCGTCGGCGCTGACAGCGACGCGGCGGACGAGCCCGCATCGGAGCCGGCGGAATCCATCGACGCCGCGTGCGAGAGGCTGGGCCGCACGCGCCCGCAGCAGCTGTTCGACACCTTCGCCGACATGGAGCTGACCTGGGGCCCGACCTGGTCCACCTCGCTCAAATCGCTGTGGGCCGGTGACGGCGAGGCGGTCGGCGACATCGCCATCGGCGAGGAGCTTGCCGAACAGCTCGGCAGCGAGCCGATCCACCCGGTGCTGCTCGACCTGTGCACCGGAATCGCCTTCCCGGCCTTGGAGGCGGCGCTCTCGGCGACCGAGGACGGCCAGGGCCTGAGCGACCTGTTCCTGCCGCTGCGGTACGGGCGGGTGGTGCTGCACGACAAGATGCCGCGGCGCTTCTACTGCCGCGCACGGTGGCAGAGCGGCGGCCTGGACAGCGAAACGCAGGCCTTCGATCTCGATTTCGTGGATCGCGACGGCCGCCAGCTGGGCGAGATCCGCGACTTCACGGTCAAGCGAGCGCCCCGGGAGGCGCTGCTGCGCGGGCTCGGCGGCGACGCCACCCGCAACCTGTACACCCTCGGTTGGGAGGAAGTGCCGGCCCCGGCATCGGACAGCGCGGAGAAGAACGGCGACGGCACCTGGCTGATCGCCGGGTTCGACGAGCTCGCGGCCGCGGTGCCGGGTTGCGTCTCGTTGGGCCGTGCCTCGCTGGACGCCGAGCACTTGAAGCGGCTGCTCGCCGAGGCGCAGGAGCGCGGCGCCCCCGTCTCCGGCGTCGTCTGGCGCAGCCCTGGGCGGCCCGAGACCGAAGAGGCGGGCGCCGAATTCGCCGCGCGGCTGGAGACCGAGATCGACGAGCTGCTCACGGTGGTGCGCACGCTGCTGGCGCAGCAGGACCTGAAGCTCACCGGCGGACTGTGGATCGTCACCGAGCGCGCGGTGGCGACCGAGTCCGGCGAGCCGGTGGACTCGGCGCAGGCCGCGCTGTGGGGCTTCGGGCGCACCGTGATCACCGAGCAGCCGAGCCTGCGCTGCCGGCTGGTCGACTGCGACGGGGCCGACGATGCCGTGCGCTCGCTGGCCGGCCTGCTCGGCACGCCCGCTGACGAGCCCGAACTTGCACTGCGCCAAGGAAAGTACTTCGTGCCGCGGCTGCTGCCGTGGGCGCGCGACGGCCATCTCGAGGTACCGCGCTCGACCGACTACCTGCTGGATGTGACCGAACGCGGCGCGATCGACAACCTTCGGCTGTCCGAGATCCACGTCCCGGCGCCGGGCGCGGGTGAGGTGCAGATCCGGGTGGAGGCCGCGGGCCTCAACTTCCGGGACGTGCTCAACGTGCTCGGCCTGTATCCGGGCGATCCGGGACGGATCGGCGGCGGTGACCTCGCCGGCGTCGTCACCGAATTGGGTTCCGGCGTAACCGGTTTCGAGGTCGGCCAGCGCGTCTTCGGCTTCATGCCGGGATCGTTCACCACCCGGGTCAACGTGCCGGCCCAGTTCCTGGCGGCGGTGCCCAACGGGGTGAGCGCCGTGGGAGCGGCGACCATCCCCGCGGGGGCGCTGACGACCCGGCTGGCGTTCGACTGGGCGAAGGTGGGGCCCGGCGACCGGGTGCTGATCCACGCCGCCAGCGGCGGTGTCGGTCTGGCCGCGATCCAGATCGCCCAGCAGCGCGGCGCGACCGTGTTCGCCACCGCCAGCGCCTACAAGCGCGCGACGCTGCGCAAGATGGGCGTGGAACACATCTACGACTCGCGCAGTACCGATTTCGCCGACCAGATCCTCGCCGACACCGGCGGCGCCGGGGTCGACGTGGTGCTCAACAGCCTCACGAACGAGGGGTTCATCGAAGCGACGGTGCGGGCGACCGCCCAGGGCGGCCGGTTCGCCGAGATCGCCAAACGGGACATCTGGACGCGCGAGCAGATGGCGGCGGCCCGCCCCGACATCGCCTACGAGATCATCGCGCTGGACTGGTGCATCGAGCACGAACCCGACCGGACCGGGAGCCTGCTGGGCGAGCTGGCGGACAGCATGGCCGCCGGCGAACTGGCGCCGCTCGCGGCCGAGGTCTATCCGGTGACGGAGGCGAAGACCGCGTTCCGGCGCATGCAGCAGGCGCGGCACATCGGCAAGATCGTGCTGCAGATGCCGCAACCGCTGCAGCCGCGCGGAGACCGCAGCTACCTGATCACCGGCGGCGTCGGGGCGCTGGGCCTGCACACGGCGGCCCACCTGGCCCAGCTCGGCGCCGGTGACATCGTGCTGACCAGCCGCCGCGCACCCGACGCGGACGCACAGCTGGCCATCGACGACATCACCGAGCGCTACCGCAGCCGCATCCACGTTGTCACGGCCGACGTCGGCGACGAGCCCGAGGTGGAACGGCTGCTGGAGCGGATCCGGGCGGAGTTGCCGCCGCTGGCGGGGGTGGCGCACCTGGCGGGCGTCCTCGAGGACGCGCTGCTGCCCCAGCAGAGCCTCGAAGGGTTCCGCAAGGCGCTGGCGCCCAAGGCCTTCGGCGCCTGCCACCTGCACCGGCTCACGAAGAACGACGACCTCGACTTCTTCATCGTCTACTCGTCGGCCTCGAGCGTGATCGGCTCGCCCGGCCAGGCCAACTACGCGACCGCCAACGCGCTGCTCGACGGGCTCGTCGCGGAGCGCCGGGCCCAAGGCCTGCCGGCGACGGCGATCAACTGGGGTCCGTGGGCGAAGGGCGGCATGGCCACCTCGCACGCCGCGCGCGCCAACCTCAGCGCGCAGGGCCTGATCCCGCTGGAGCCCTCGGCCGCCCTCAACGCGCTCGACGAGATCCTGGCCCACGGAACCGGGCAGGCGACCGTCATCAAGGCCAATTGGCAGCGCGCCGCGAAGGGGCTGGGCGCCTCCCGCCCGGCGATGCTCGACCACGTGCTGCCGAGCGCGGTCACGGCGACCCGGGGCGACAGCGAGTTGCTGCGGCAACTGCACGAGGTGCCCGAGGCGGAGCGCGGCAGCTTCCTGACCGAATATCTGCGCTACGAAGTCCAGAATTTCCTGAGGCTCGCGCAACCGCCGGCCGCAACCAGCCGGTTCCTGGAGCTGGGCACCGATTCCCTGATGGCGGTCGAATTCAGCAACCGGTTGCTCCCGCAGTTCGGTGGCGCGTTCACGATCAGCGCCACCGCGGTATTCGACTATCCGACCATCGGGTCGCTGGCCGAGTACCTGGCCGGGCAGGTGCCGGAATCGGACAAGGCGGATTCGGTCGGCCTGGCCGAGCCCACGTAATCGTTCCCACGAAAGTCACCGCATCAGGTCGCTAATCAGGAGGCCGATAGCGTTCCCGCTGAGCCTCGCCAGACGGTCAAGAAACTAGACGGGAGCACGCGGGACGTGGCCATAGCAGGAGAATGCGCCGACCCACCCGAGGTCAGAAAGCGGATTCTCGTTACCGGCGCACCCCGATCGGGAACGACGTGGACCGGCCGAATGATTTCCCACGCGCCGGGTATGGGTTATATCCACGAGCCCTTCACCCCGGAAAACGGCGACTTGTGCGGCTTCGCCAATCCCATTAGGGCGAAATTCCAGTACATCACGGACGAGAATTCCAGCAGATTCGCGAAATACCTGGACGATCTGGTTGATTTCAAATACCCGGTGCGAACAAATCTCCTGCACGCCAAGAGCGCGCGGGAAGCGGGCCGCAGCCTATTAGCCTTCGCAAATCTTTCCACGCACCGGCTGAGGAAAGACACGGCGGTCATGAAAGATCCACACGCCGTATTTTCCGCCCCCTGGTTGGCCCGCCAATTCGACATGAACGTCGTGGTCATGATCCGGCATCCGGCCGCGTTGTGTTCGAGCCTGAAGATTTTGAATTGGAAATTCGACTTCAACCACTTCCTGCGGCAGCCGCAGCTCATGCGCGAAACCAGGTTGGCCGATTTTGAGCCGGAGATTCGTTACTTCGCCGCGCATGAGCAGGAAATCATCCCAGTGGGCGCCCTGTTATGGAACTGCATCTACGCAGTGATCGATGAATACCGCACGCGCTACCCGGGGTGGCTGTTCCTCAAGCACGAAGAATTGTCCATGGACCCGACGGGTAGTTTCCGGGAAGTCTATGCGACGCTCGGCCTGGAATTCACCACCGGCGTCCGCACCGCCATCGAGTCGTGTTCGGGCGAACAGAATCCTGCGGAACCGGTGCGGGGTGATGAATTCAGCATCAGGCGCAACAGCAAGGTGAATGTCTCAAACTGGAAGAGCCGGCTCAGCGACCGCGAAATTCTCACCATCAAGGAGCGGACAAGCGAGGTGTCGACGCTGTTCTACTCGGACCTCGAGTGGTGATGTCGTCGAGGGGACGACGCTAGGCGGCGTCGGTGCGCAGTTGGGAGCGCAGGATCCGGTACTCCAACAAGCCGGCCCGCATCTGCTCGTAGATAGCAGACCCCGGCAGGGACAGGAAGTTCGCAACTCGAGCATTTCGGTCCCCGTAAACCTCGGCCCAGGTGTCACTGGCCTGATCGCGCGAGGCCAGCACGTTCGCCGTGATGTCCCGGTCGTTTTCGGTGACGAAGCCCGAGCGCTTCAACCGCATCCGCACCTGGTCCCAGTCCTCGGGGCTCAAGAAGTCGGTGTGCAGGAACCACGCTCCAGGCCGGGAGATCCTGCGCACCTCACCGAGGAATTTCGGCAGGTTGCCGTACGAGTGGGAGGACTCGATATTGACGACGGCATCGCACGACGCGTCGGGCAGGGGAACGTTCAATGCGTCGCCGACCATGAAGTCGATCGGCCGCTTGACGTGCGTCTTGCTGCAGAAAGCGATGGCTTCCGAGGACATGTCGATGCCGATCACCTGGGCGTTGAACTTCTCCGCCACCAGCGCGGCGTTGCCGCCGCGGCCACATCCGATCTCGACGACCGTGCGGTCGTTGAGGTCAACCGAACCGATCACTTCGAACACCAGCCGGACCGAGTTGGCGTTGAAGGTTCCCGGCCGAATCTCGAACGCCGATTCGTCGTTGGATCCCATCGGGGCGTACCCGTAATTGAGGAAGAACGATGAATCGGCGACCCCGACGTCCTCGAGGCGCCGGCTGAGCAAATTATAAAAGCTTTTCCAGCCGCCGGCGGTCGTGGACAGCAGGTCGTCAGCGAGGTGCTCCGACATTGCAACTGGTGAATTTTCCTGCGTTTCAACCCGCGCCGAAGGTTCGCTATCGGTGTCCATTTATTTCGTCCCAACCAGATCAATTTTGTGGATATTTTGATGCCGAATACACACTGTTCGAGCCGCCCAATCAGGTTGCATGCTACACGACCGGCTCACGCCCGGCGGCGGCTCAACCTGGACCCGTTAGCGTCACAAATTCATGGGGTCCGGACGCCTCCAATTCGCCTCGACCGGCCCCGTCGGCGCATCGGTCGCGCGACCGCACCAAGGGTCGCTTCGTCGTCTGAAGGCGCCGCGCAGGACGCCGGGGCCGGCGGACGGCACGGGTCGCCCAAATACATCGCGCGGCGGTTTCGCCGCCAAATACATCGCGCGGCGGTTTCGCCGCCTAATACATATTGTGTGCGCCGGATGCTGGGCGACGGTCCCGACGCCCCGCGCGGGCACGGCGGCCACGGCCGACGGCAACCGATCCCCGCCCGCGGCGGGCACCCGACGGAGACCCTCTCCAGCGCCGCCGCCCGCCGGGATCATGCCGACCACGGAGGCCACGCGGCGGGCGTCGTCGCATTCGTCCGCGAGTCGCCGCAGGTCACGGCGGGGTAACGGCAGCGGCTGCCGCTTCGCAGACCACGGGTAGGGGAGCGGGCGGGAAAACCGTACCAATAGTTCGTCTAGGCAACATTACGGATGCGGTCGTGTTAGTAGATCCCGGCCTACCTGAAATTCCACGAAGGCTTAGACAAGCTCTGTGGGGCTCCAGTATGGTTTAGAACTTGTTATACCCATGTCCAGTTAGACGGTCTGGAGACGCGGTGAGCACTAATCCGTTCGACGACGACGACGGCAGCTTTTTCGTCTTGGTCAACGACGAGGAACAGCACAGCCTATGGCCGGCGTTCGCCGACGTTCCGGCCGGCTGGCGGGTGGTGTACGGCGAAGCGGACCGCGCAGCGTGCCTGGACTACATCGAACAGAACTGGACCGATATACGGCCGAAAACTCTGCGCGAAAGGTTAGCGGCGGGACAGGGGTTTGATAGGTAATCCGGATGGAACTTGATGACCGGGCTCTCCCGCTGACGCGGGGACAGCTGGACATTTGGCTCGCGCAGGAAACGGGTCACTCCGGCACGGAGTGGCAGCTTGGCGTGCTTGTGCGATTCGACGGCACGGTGGACCGCGAATTGCTTCAGCGGGCGATCCGTCACGTGATGCGGGAGGCCGAACCGGCCAGGGCCGCCGTCTTCGAGGTGGATGGCCAGGTCTTCCAAAAGGCCATCGATTACCCGGACTTCGAGGTCGCCTTCCACGACCTGAGCGAAACGCGCCATCCGGTGCGGGAAGCCCGTCGGATGGCGTTATCCATCCAACAGACACCAATGCCCCCGGGCGGGCCGCTTTTCAATTTCACTTTATTCCAGACGTGGTCCGATGAATTCTATTTGTTCGGGTGCTTCCACCACATAATCGTGGACGGCACCGGAATTACGCTTATCGCAAATCGGATTGCGACCGTGTACGCCGCGATCGTTTCGAACGCGACCATTCCTCCCGCGTTCTTCGGCTCGTTGCAGGACCTGGTTCGTTGCGAGTCGGAGTACGAGTCGTCCACCGACTATCGGGACGACCAGGACTACTGGACCAGGAACCTTCCTCCGGAACGCGGACCGCACAACGGGTTCCTTCCGGCCGCGGACGACGGGGATCGGCCCGCGCCCGCCGCGCCGGTACGGCTGGACCCCGCCGTCCTGCGCCGCGTTCAGGAACTGTCCGACGCGTGGAAGGTGCCCCGGTCGTCGGTCATCACCGCGGCGTGTGCCCTATTAGTACGTGGGTGGTGCGCCGAGGGCTCAGAGGTGGTGCTCGAGTTCCCGGTCAGCAGGCGCGTGCGTCCGGAGTCCAAGACGCTGCCGGGGATGGTCTCCGGCGTGGTGCCGCTGGTGTTGAGCGTGTCGCCGCGATCCACGGTCACCGGTTTTTGTGAGTATGTCGACGCGCGCATCCGGGAGGCGCTGGAGCATCAGCGGTTCCCGGTGCACGCCCTGGAGCGCAAGGCCGGTCACGGGCGGTCGGCCAACCGGGTGAGCGTGAATTTCATGCCGTCGAAGATGACGATGGACTTCGCCGGCGTCGCCGCGTCGGCGTCGTTCACCAATCCCGTTCAGGTGGGTGCCTTCGCGTTGATGTTCTCCGGCGGCGGCGACCAGATCTTCCTCAGCACGGCGGGCACCGGGAGCCCGTTGGCGAATTTCGACGTCGCCGAATTGGCCAAGCGGCTGGGCCGGGTGCTGGTCGCGATGACCGCCGACCCGGGTCGGCGGCTCTCGTCGATGGATCTGTTCGACGCCGCCGAGCTCGACGGGCTGGACGGGTGGGGCAACCGCGCGGTGCTGAGCCGGCCGGCGCCCGCTTCGCAGTCGATTCCCGCGATGTTCGCCGCGCAGGCCGCGCGCGCCCCGGAGGCGGCGGCGATCACGTTCGGGGACGCCTCGTGGACCTACCGCGAGGTCGAGGATGCCGCCAACCGGTTGGCGCACCTACTGGCCGGCCACGGGGTGGGCCCGGGGCGGCGGGTGGCGCTGCTGCTGGAGCGCTCGGCCGAGGCGATCGTCGCGATCCTGGCGGTGCTCAAAACCGGGGCGGCCTATGTGCCGATCGACCCGGCGGTGCCGGCGGCCCGCATCGAGTTCATGCTCGACGACGCCGCGCCGACCGCGGCGATCACCACCGCCGGCCTGGCCGACCGGCTCGCCGGGCGCGATCTGCTGATCATCGACGTCGCCCAGCTCGCCGACCCTGCCGTCGGCCCGCAGTCTGACACGCCGTTGCCGGTGCCGGAGCCGGACAACGTCGCCTACCTCATCTACACGTCGGGGACGACCGGCGTCCCCAAGGGCGTGGCCATCACCCACCACAACGTCACCCGACTGCTGGAGTCCCTGGACGTCGAGCTGCCGCCGGGGCAGGTGTGGTCGCAGTGGCACTCGCTGGCCTTCGACGTCTCGGTATGCGAGATCTGGGGTGCGCTGCTGTCCGGCGGGCGCCTGGTGGTGGTTCCCGAGTCGGTGGCGCGTTCGCCCGAGGATTTCCATGCCTTGCTGGTCAAAGAGCGGGTCGAAGTCCTCAGCCAGACCCCGTCGGCGTTCTACGCGCTGCAGGCCGCGGACGCGCTCGCCCCCGAACACGGGCGTCAGCTGCACCTTCGCGCGGTGATCTTCGCCGGTGAGGCGCTGGAACCGCAGCGGCTGCGGACGTGGCTGGACAACCATCCGCAAGCGCCGCGGCTGCTCAACCTGTACGGCACCACGGAGACGACGGTGCACGCCTCGTTCCGGGAGATCTTCCCCGACGATGTCGACAGCCCGCTCAGCCCCATCGGCGTGCCGTTGGGCCGGTATGCCTTCTTCGTCCTCGACGCGTGGATGCGGCAGGTGCCGCCCGGGGTGGTCGGCGAGTTGTACGTGGCCGGCGGCGGCGCGGGCTGTGGGTACTGGCGGCGGCCGGGCCTGACGTCCACGCGGTTCGTGGCGTGCCCGTTCGGGCAGCCCGGAACCCGGATGTATCGCACCGGGGACCTGGCGTGGTGGGGCGCCGACGGGCAGCTGCGCTATGTGGGCCGCGCCGACGAGCAGGTCAAGATCCGCGGCTTCCGCATCGAGCTGGGTGAGGTCCAAGCCGCGCTGGCCGCTCTGGACGGCGTCGAGCAGGCGGTGGTGATCGCCCGCGAGGACCGCCCCGGCGACAAGCGCCTGGTGGGTTACGTGACCGGGACCGTCGAGCCGGCCTCGTTTGGGGCTGCCGCGCGCGCCGCGCTGGCCGAGCGGTTGCCGGCCTACATGGTGCCGGCCGCGGTCGTGGTGATCGACGCGGTCCCCCTGACGGTCAACGGCAAGCTCGACAAGCGGGCCCTGCCCGCGCCCGAGTACCAGGACGTCGACCGCTACCGGGCCCCGGGCAACGCGGTCGAGGAGATCCTGGCCGACATCTACGCGCAGGTGCTCGGGCTGGAGCGGGTCGGGGTGGACGAGTCGTTCTTCGAGCTCGGCGGCGACAGCATCCTGTCGATGCAGGTGGTCGCGCGGGCGCGGGCCGCCGGGGTGGTGTGCCGGCCGCGGGACATCTTCGTCGAGCAAACCGTGGCCCAGCTGGCCCGGGTGGCCGAAGTTGCCACCGGCGACGCCGAGGTGAGCGACGAGGGCCTCGGCCCGGTGGTCGCGACACCGATCATGCGCTGGCTGCACGGTGTCGACGGACCCGTCGACCAGTTCAACCAGGCGGTGTCGGTGCGGGCACCCGCGGGGGCGACCGAGGCCGACGTGGTGGCGGTGTTGCAGGCCGTGCTGGACCGCCACGCCACGCTGCGGCTGCGGCTCGAGGGCGACAACACCGACGGCTGGTCGCTGACCGTGCCCGAGCCCGGCGCGGTGGACGCCCGCCGGTGCCTGCGCACGGTGCCGGCGCTGTCCGACGAGGAGGTGACCGAGGCGCGGTCGCGGTTGGACCCGGCCGCCGGGGTGATGCTGAGCGCGCTGTGGGTGGCCGACACCGGGCAGTTGGTGCTGATCGTCCATCACCTGGCGGTGGACGGGGTGTCGTGGCGGATCCTGCTCGAGGACCTCAACATTGCCTGGGCCCAGCATCGCGGCGGGCAGCAGTTGGTGTTGCCGGCGCCCGGAACGTCGTTTGCCACCTGGTCGTCGCTGCTGGCCGAGCACGCGCGCAGCCCCGAGGTGGTGGCGCAGGCCGACGCCTGGCGGCAGATCGCGGCGGCGCCCGCGGCGCTGCCGGCGGTGCGTCCCGAGGTCGACACCTACGCGACCGCGGGCAG
Organism: Mycobacterium sp. 1245805.9; assembly: GCF_001672915.1. Classification (GTDB taxonomy): domain Bacteria; phylum Actinomycetota; class Actinomycetes; order Mycobacteriales; family Mycobacteriaceae; genus Mycobacterium. Next base: position 43,949 of record NZ_LZKR01000210.1, read on the forward strand.
CCTGTCGGCGCAGCTGGACGCCGAGACCACCCGCGCGCTGCTCGACGAGGTGCCGGCGGCGTTTCACGCCGGGGTGCAGGACATCCTGCTGATCGCGTTCGCCCTGGCGGTGGCGGAATTCGTCGGCAGCGGCGGCGCGCCGATCGTCATCGACGTCGAGGGTCACGGGCGCCAGGAGGACCTGGCCCCGCACGTCGACCTGTCCCGCACTGTCGGCTGGTTCACCACCAAATACCCGGTGTCGCTCTCGGTCGGGGGGCTGGACTGGGCGCGGGTGGCGGCCGGCGACGCGCGGCTGGGGACGGTCGTCAAAGACGCCAAGGAGCAGCTTCGCGCGCTGCCGGACGGCTTGACCTACGGCCTGTTGCGCTACCTCAACGACGACGTCGAGCTGCCCCCGTCCGACCCGCCGATCGGGTTCAACTACCTGGGGCGGCTGGGGGCGGCGGCCGAGGTGTCCGGCGACGTGTGGCGGCTCGGTCACGACGGCTGGTCGGTCACCGACGTCGCCGCGGCCATCCCCATGCCGCTGATGCACACCGTGGAGCTCAACGCCAGCACCGTCGACGCCGACACCGGCCCGCAGCTGCACGCCCGCTGGACCTGGGCGCCCTCGACCCTGAACCACGCGCAGGTCAGCCGGCTGAGCCGGTTGTGGTTTGACGCGTTGGCCGGCATCTGCGCGCACGTGCGCGGCGGCGGGGGCGGGTTGACGCCGTCGGACATCGCGGCCGGCCTGAGCCAGCAACAAATCGACGACCTCCAGCGGCAATATGCGGATAGCTGACGTATTGCCACTGACCCCCTTGCAGCAGGGGCTGTGGTTCCATGCCATCACCGCCCAGGGCGGCGACGACATCTATTCGGTGCAGCTGGAGATCGCGCTCAGCGGTCCGCTCGATCAGGACCGCCTGCGCGACGCCGTGCTCGCGGTGGTCACCCGCCACCCCAACCTGGCGGCCCGCTTCTCCGACAAGTTCGACCAGCCGGTGCAGATCATCCCGGCCGATCCGGTGGTGCCCTGGCGCTACGTCGACCTGCGCGGCGGCGGCCCGGACCTCGACGATCAGATCCGGCAGGTGTGCGCCGCCGAGCGCGCCGCGGTCTGCAATCTCACCAACCAGCCCGCCTTCCGCGCCGCGCTGATCGGCATCGGCGACGATGCGCACCGGCTGGTGCTGACCAACCACCACATCGTGATGGACGGCTGGTCGCTGCCGATCCTGCTGGGCGAGATATTCGCCAGCTACCACGGGCAGTGGCTGCCCGCGGCGGCGAAATACCGCAGCTTCGTCACCTGGCTGACGGGTCGTGACCTCGACGCCGCCCGCGACGCCTGGGGTGAGGTGCTGGCCGGGTTCGACACCCCCACGCTGATAGCCCCGCCGGGCCGGTTGGGGCTGGGGCCGCGCGGCGTCGCGTCGTTCCAGGTGCCCGAGCCGACCACGCGGGCGCTGGGCGAGCTGGCGCGCGCGAGCCACACCACCGTCAGCACCGTGGTGCAGGCCGCCTGGGCCCAGCTGCTGATGTGGCTGACCGGCCGGCACGACGTCGCCTTCGGCACGACGGTCTCGGGGAGGCCGCCCGAGGTGCCCGGTGCGGACACGATGGTGGGCCTGTTCATCAACACGGTGCCGGTGCGGGCGAGCATCACCGCGGACACCACCACCACCGACCTGCTCGATCAACTGCAAGACGCCTACAACGGGACGCTCGACCACCAGCACCTGGCGCTCAGCGAGCTGCACCGGATCACCGGTCAGGACCAGCTGTTCGACACCATGTTCGTCTACGAGAACTACCCGCTCGACGCGGCCGCGCTGTCGGGCGGCCACGGTGACCAAGGCTTGGCCATCACCGATTTCACCCACCACGAGTCCAACCACTACCCGCTCGCCGTCCAGGCCATGCCCGGCACGGAGATGGGGCTGCGCGTCGAATTCGACACCGACGTGTACGACGCGGCCGACATCGAAACGCTGATCGAGCGGTTCAAGCGGGTGCTGGCGGCGATGACCGCCGATCCCGGTCGGCGGTTGTCGTCGATGGACGTGCTGGACCCCGCCGAGCACGCCCAGCTTCAGAGGTGGGGCAATCGCGCCGGGCTGACCCAGCCGATGGGCGTGCCGGTGTCGATTCCCGTGCTGTTCGGCGCCCAGGTGGCCCGCACCCCCGAGGCGGTGGCGATCAGCGAGGGCGGTCGTTCGTGGACCTACCGCGAGGTCAAGCAGGCGGCAAATCGGTTGGCGCACCTGCTGGCCGGCCGGGGGGTGGGCCCGGGGCAGCGGGTGGCGCTGTTGTTGCCCCGCTCGGCCGACGCGGTCGTCGCGATGTTGGCCGTGCTCAAGACCGGGGCGGCCTACGTCCCGATCGATCCGACCGTCCCGGTGGCCCGGATGGGGTTCGTGCTCGACGACGCCGCGCCGATCGCCGTGATCACGACCGCCGGCCTGGCGGACCGGCTGGACGGGCGCGACATCGCGGTCATCGACGTCCACGACCCCGCCGTCGATCGCGAACCCAGCACCCCGCTGCCGGCGCCGGCGCCCGACGACGTCGCCTACCTCATCTACACGTCGGGCACCACCGGCACCCCCAAGGGCGTGGCGATCCCGCACCGCAACGTGACCCGGCTGCTCGAGACGCTGGACGTCGACCTGGAGCTGGCGGGCCAGGTGTGGTCGCAGTGCCACTCGCTGGCCTTCGATTTCTCGGTCTGGGAGATCTGGGGGGCGCTGCTCTACGGCGGCCGGCTGGTGATCGTGCCCGACTCGGTGGTGCGCTCGCCGCAAGATCTGCACGCCCTGCTGGTGGCCGAACAGGTCACCGTGCTGAGCCAGACCCCATCGGCGTTTTACGCGCTGCAGACCGCCGACGCCGCGCAGCCCGAGCCGGAACCCCGCCTGAAGCTCGAGGCCGTGGTGTTCGGCGGCGAGGCGCTGGAACCGCAGCGGCTGCGGGGCTGGCTGGACAACCATCCCGGCCTGCCGCGGCTGATCAACATGTACGGCATCACCGAGACGACCGTGCACGCGTCGTTCCGCGAGATCGTCGCCGGCGACGTCGACAGCCTCGCCAGCCCCATCGGGGTGCCGCTGGCCCACCTCGGATTCTTCGTGCTCGACGGGTGGTTGCGGCCGGTCCCGGCCGGCGTGGTCGGGGAGCTGTACGTGGCCGGCGCCGGGGTGGCGGACGGCTACGTCGGGCGGCCGGCGCTGAGCTCGACACGGTTCGTGGCCTGTCCGTTCGGGGAGCCGGGACAACGGATGTACCGCACCGGCGACCTGGTCTGGTGGGGCGCCGACGGCCAGCTGCGGTACGTCGGACGCGCCGACAAGCAGGTCAAGATCCGCGGCTATCGCATCGAACTCGGCGAAATCCAGGCGGCGCTGAGCGCGCTGGACGGCGTCAAACACGCGGCGGTCATCGCCCGCGAGGACCGGCCCGGGGACAAGCGCCTGGTCGGCTACGTCACCGGCAGCGTGGATCCGGTGTCGTTCGGGGCGTCGGCGCGCGCGGCGCTGGCCGAGCGGCTCCCGGCCTACATGGTGCCGGCCGCGGTGATGGTCATCGACGAGCTGCCGTTGACGGTCAACGGCAAACTCGACACCCGGGCCCTGCCGGCGCCCGAATACCAGGACGGCGACCACTACCGCGCCCCGACCACCGCCGTCGAGGAGCTGCTGGCCGGGATCTACGCGCAGGTGCTGGGTGTGGAGCCGCCGCGGCTGGTCGGGGTGGATGAGTCGTTCTTCGACCTCGGCGGGGATTCGCTGTCGGCCGTGCGCCTGGTGGCCGCGGTCAACAGCGGCCTGGATGCCGGTCTTTCGGTGCGCACCTTGTTCGAGGCGCCCACGGTCGCCCAGTTGGCGACCCGCATCGGCGGCGACGAGGCCCGGCTGGAGCCGCTGCTGCCGTTCGCGGCCGTCGAGCGGCCCGACGTGATCCCGCTGTCGTTCGCCCAGAGCCGGTTGTGGTTCATCGACCAGTTCCAGGGCCCGTCGACGATCTACAACATGGCGGTCGCCCTGCGGCTGCGAGGGCGGATGGATGCCCTCGACGAAGAGGCGCTGGGCGCGGCGCTCACCGACGTGGTGGTCCGCCAGGAGAGCCTGCGCACGCTGTTCGCCGCGCACGACGGCATACCGCGTCAGCTGGTCGTGCCCCCCGAGCGGGCCGACTTCGGTTGGGCCGTCGTCGACGCCGCCGGCTGGTCGGAAAGCCGGCTGGCCGAGGCCTTCGACGCCGTGGCCCACCATCACTTCGACCTGGCGGCCGAGATCCCCATCCGGGCAAGGCTTTTCCGGATTTCCGACGACGAACACGTGCTGGTGGCCGTGGTGCACCACATCGCCGCCGACGGCGCGTCGATCACCCCGCTGGTACGGGATCTCGGGGTGGCCTACGCCAGCCGCCGGGTGGGCCAGGCCCCCGACTGGGCCGATCTGGCGGTGCAGTACGCCGACTACACGCTGTGGCAGCGCGCGCAGCTCGGCGACCTCAGCGACGGCGACAGCCGCATCGCCGCGCAGTTGGCCTACTGGCAGGAGGCCCTGGCCGGGATGCCGGAGCACCTGCAGCTGCCCACCGATCGGCCGTACCCGCCGGTCGCGGACTACCGCGGCGCGAGCGTGTCGGTCAACTGGCCCGCCGAGCTGCAGCAGCAGGTCGCCCGGGTGGCCCGGGAACACAACGCCACCACCTTCATGGTGATGCAGGCCGCCATGGCCGTGCTGCTGGCTAAGCTCAGCGCGAGTTCCGATGTGTCCGTTGGGTTTCCGATCGCCGGGCGCGGCGACCCCGCGCTCGACGACCTGGTGGGCTTCTTCGTCAACACCTTGGTGTTGCGGGTCGACCTGGCCGGCGATCCCAGCGTCGCCGACCTACTCGCCCAGGTGCGCGCGCGCAGCCTCGCCGCGTACGAGCACCAAGACGTGCCCTTCGAGGTCCTGGTGGAAAGGCTCAACCCGACCCGCAGCCTGACCCACCACCCGCTGGTCCAGGTGATGCTGGCCTGGCAGAGCGGGCAGGGGCAGGGCACGAGCGGCCCCGCCGCCGGGCTGGCCCTGGGTGGCCTGCAGGCCACGCCGCTGCCGCTGGACACCCGGACCGCGCGCACCGACCTGGCGTTCTCGCTGGGGGAGACGTGGACCGACGCCGGTGAGCCCGCCGGCATCGCCGGGTCGGTGGAATTCCGGACCGACGTGTTCGACGCCGCCAGCATCGAAACGCTGACCGAGCGACTCCAGCGGGTGCTGGCCGCGATGACGGCGGATCCGGGGCGGCGGCTGTCGTCGGTGGACCTGCTCGACGAGGCCGAGCACGCCCGCCTCGACGAGGTCGGCAACCGCGCGGTCCTGACCCGTCCCGCGCCGGCCGCGGTGTCGGTGCCGGAGCTGTTCGCCGCGCAGGTGGCCCACGCCCCGGAGGCGCCGGCGGTGACCTTCGCGGGCCGGTCGATGACCTACCGCGAACTCGACGAGGCCGCTAATCGCTTCGCGCACTTGCTGTCCGGCCACGGCGTCGGCCCCGGCGCGTGTGTGGCGTTGCTGCTGGAGCGCTCGGCCCAGGCCGTCGTGGCCATGCTGGCGGCGCTGAAGGCCGGGGCGGCCTACCTGGCCATCGACCCGGCGCTGCCCGCGACCCGGATCGGCTTCATGCTGGACGACGCCGCGCCCGTCGCCGCGGTCACCACCGCCGGGCTGGCCGACCGACTCGACGGGCGGGACCTAACCGTCATCGAAATCAGCGATATAGAGGCCCCCGCCGCCGCGGACCAGCCGGCCACCGCGCTGCCGGCGCCGTCGGCCGACGACATCGCGTACCTGATCTACACCTCGGGGACCACCGGGACGCCCAAGGGCGTGGCGATCGCCCACCGTAACCTGGTCCACCTGGCGCAGTCGGCGCACCCGGCGCTGCCGGCGACGCAGGTGTGGACGCAATGCCACTCCTACGCGTTCGACTTCTCGGTCTGGGAGATCTGGGCCGCGCTGCTCGGCGGCGGGCGGCTGGTGGTGGTGCCCCCGTCCGTCGTCGCCTCGCCCGACGACTTCCACGACCTGCTGGCCGCCGAACGGGTCAGCGTGCTCACCCAAACCCCGTCGGCGGTGGCCGCGCTGTCGCCGCACCGGTTGGAGTCCGAGGCGGTGCTGCTCGGCGGCGAGGCGTGCTCGGCCGAGGTGGTGGACCAGTGGGCGCCCGGGCGGGTGGTGGTCAACGCCTACGGGCCGACCGAGGCCACGGTGTACGCCTCGATGAGCGCGCCGCTGCGGGCGGGGTCCGGGGCGGCCCCGATCGGTGCGCCCGTGTCGACGGCGGCGCTGTTCGTGCTGGACGAGTCGCTGCGGCGGGTGCCGGCCGGTGTGGTCGGGGAACTGTACGTGGCCGGCCGGGGCGTGGGCGTCGGATACGTCGGCCGCACCGGGCTGACCGCCTCGCGCTTCGTGGCCTGCCCGTTCGCCGGCGCGGAAGCGCCCGGGACCCGCATGTATCGCACCGGCGACCTGGTGCGGTGGCGCGCCGACGGGCAGCTGCAATATTTGGGCCGCGCCGACGAGCAGGTCAAGATCCGCGGCTACCGCATCGAACCGGGCGAGGTCCGGGCCGCGCTGGCCGCGCTGGACGGCGTGGAGCAGGCGGTGGTGGTCGCCCGCGAGGACCGCCCCGGCGACAAGCGCCTGGTCGGATACGTCACCGGCACCGCGGATCCGGCCGCGCTGCGATCCGCGTTGGCCGAGCGGTTGCCGGCCTACATGGTGCCGGCCGCGGTGGTGGCGCTGGACGCGTTGCCGCTGACGGTCAATGGCAAGCTCGACGCCAGGGCCCTGCCGGCCCCGGAGTACGAGGCCACCGATCGTTACCGCGCGCCGAGCAACCCGGCCGAGGAGATCCTGGCCGGCATCTATGCCCAGGTGTTGGGTGTGGAACGGGTCGGGGTGGACGACTCGTTCTTCGACCTGGGTGGGGATTCGCTGTCGGCGATGCGCCTGGTCGCCGCGATCAACACCGGCCTGGGCACCGGCGTCGCGGTGCGCGCCGTGTTCGAGGCGCCCACGGTGGCCCAATTGGCGACGCGCCTGCACGGTGGCGAGGGCGGCCTGGACCCGTTGGTGGCCGTCGAGCGGCCCGCGGTGGTTCCGTTGTCGTTCGCCCAGCACCGGTTGTGGTTCATCGACCAGTTGCAGGGCCCGTCACCGGTCTACAACCTGGCGGTGGCGCTGCGGCTGCGCGGGCGGCTGGATGCCGACGCGTTCTGCGCGGCGCTGGCCGACGTGGTGGCCCGCCACGAAAGCCTGCGCACGCTGTTCGCCGCGCCCGACGGAATACCGCAACAGTTGGTGCTGCCCGCCGAGCGGGCCGACTTCGGCTGGGACGTGGTCGACGCGACCGCGTGGTCGCCGGGCCGGCTGCAGGGCGGCATCGAGGAGACGGCGCGGCACAGCTTCGATCTGGCGGCCGAGATCCCTTTGCGGGCAAGGCTTTTCCGCGTCGACGACGACGAACACGTGCTAGTCGCCGTGGTGCATCACATCGCCGCCGACGGCCTGTCGATCGCCCCGCTGGTGCGCGACATATCCGTCGCCTACGCCAGCCGCTGCGTCGGGCAGGCGCCCGGCTGGACGCCGTTGCCGGTGCAGTACGTCGACTACACGCTGTGGCAGCGCGCGCAGTTCGGCGATCTGAGCGACGAGGACAGTCCCATCGCCGCGCAGCTGGCGTACTGGCAGGAGGCCCTGGCGGGGATGCCCGAGCGGCTCGGGCTGCCCACCGACCGGCCCTACCCGCCGGTGGCCGACCAGCGGGGCGCCAGCGTGGTGCTGCACTGGCCCGTCGAGTTGCAGCGGCAGGTCGTGCGGGTGGCCCGCGAACACAACGCGACCAACTTCATGGTTATGCAGGCCGCGCTGGCCGTGCTGCTGGCCAAGCTCAGCGCGAGTTCCGATGTGGCGGTGGGCTTCCCGATCGGGGGACGCCGCGACCCCGCGCTCGACGAGTTGGTCGGTTTCTTCGTCAACACGTTGGTGCTGCGCGTGGACGTGGCGGGTGACCCGAGCGTCGCCGAGCTGCTGGCCCAGGTGCGGGCGCGCAGCCTGGCCGCCTACGAGCACCAGGACGTGCCCTTCGAGGTGGTCGTCGAGCGGCTGAACCCCACCCGATCGCTGACCCACCACCCGCTCGTCCAGGTGATGCTGGCCTGGCGGACCCTGCACGACACCGCCGGCGACCCGACCGCACGGTTCGCGGCGGGGGAGCTGGAGCTCACCCAGATGCCGGTGGACACCGGCACCGCCCGCATGGACCTGGCGCTGTCCCTGGAAGAGCACCTGGACGCGGACGGTGAGCCGGCCGGCATCGGCGGGGTGGTGGAATTCCGCACCGACGTGTTCGACGCGGCCACCATTGAAACGCTGATCGAGCGTTTGCAGCGCGTGTTGATCGAGATGACCAGCGACCCGACCCGGCGGCTGTCGTCGATCGGCGTGCTCGACGACGCCGAGCGAATCCGGTTGGAGGACTGGGGCAACCGGGCCGCGCTGACCCAGCCCGCGCGCCCGCCGGCGTCGATTCCGGAGCTGTTCGCCGCGCAGGTGGCGCGGGTGCCCGACGCGGCGGCGGTGACCTTCGAGGGCCGCTCGATGACCTACCGCGAGCTCGATGACGCGGCAAACCGGTTGGCGCGCCGGTTGGCCGGCGGGGGCGTGGGGCCGGGCCGGCGCGTGGCCCTGCTGCTGCCCCGATCGGCCGAAGCGATCGTCGCGATCCTGGCCGTGGTGAAGACCGGGGCGGCGTACGTGCCGATCGATCCGGCGGTCCCGGAGGCCCGGATGCGTTTCGTGCTCGGCGACGCCGCACCGGTCGCCGCGATCACCACCGCCGAGTACCGCCCGCGGCTGGACGGACACGACCTGCTGATCATCGACGTCCAAGACACCGACGACCCCGACCTTGGCACCTTGCGGCCGGTGGCGTGCCCGGACGACGTCGCCTACATCATCTACACCTCGGGCACGACCGGAACCCCCAAGGGGGTCGCGGTCCCGCATCGCAACGTGACCCGGCTGCTGGACACGCTGGCCGGCGACATGGAGCTCGAGGGTCGGGTGTGGACGCAGTGCCATTCGCTGGCGTTCGACTTCTCGGTGTGGGAGATCTGGGGCGCGCTGCTCTACGGCGGGCGCGTGGTGGTGGCGCCCGACTCGGTGGTGCGCTCGCCCGAAGACCTGCACGCGCTGCTGGTGACCGAACGGGTCAGCGTCCTGAGCCAGACGCCGTCGGCGTTCTACGCCCTGCAGGCCGCCGACGCGTTGCAGCCCGAGCTGGGGTCGCAGTTGGAGCTGGAGGCCGTCGTGTTCGGCGGCGAAGCGCTCGAACCGCAGCGGCTGCGCGCCTGGCTGGACAGCCACCCGGCCCGGCCCCGGCTGATCAACATGTACGGCATCACCGAGACGACGGTGCACGCCTCGTTCCGGGAGATCGTCGCCGACGACGTCGACACCGCGGTGAGCCCCATCGGGGTGCCGCTGGCCCACCTGGGTTTCTTCGTGCTCGACACCGCGTTGCAGCCCGTGCCCCCCGGTGTGGTCGGCGAGTTGTACGTCGCCGGCGCCGGGTTGGCGCACGGCTACATCGGCCGCGCGGGCCTGACCGGGACGCGGTTCGTCGCGTGCCCGTTCGGCGGGCCCGGGACACGCATGTATCGCACCGGCGACCTGATGAGCTGGGGCCCCGACGGGCAGCTGCGTTACATGGGACGGGCCGACGAGCAGGTCAAGATCCGCGGCTACCGCATCGAGCTGGGCGAGGTCCAGGCGACATTGAACGGCGTCGACGGCGTGCAGCAGGCGGTGGTGATCGCCCGCGAGGACCGCCCCGGCGACAAGCGGCTGGTGGGTTACGTGACCGGAACGGCGGATCCCGCCGAGGTGCGCGCCGCGCTGGCCGACCGGCTGCCGGCCTACATGGTGCCGGCCGCGGTCGTGGCGCTGGACGCGTTGCCGCTGACCGTCAACGGCAAACTCGACACCCGCGCCCTGCCGGCGCCGGAGTACCAGGACGTCGATCACTACCGCGCCCCGGCCGACGCGGTTGAGGAGATCCTGGCCGGCATCTACGCCCAGGTGCTCGGGCTGGAGCGGGTCGGGGTCGAGGAGTCGTTCTTCGAACTCGGGGGCGACAGCATCCTGTCGATGCAGGTGGTGGCGCGGGCGCGCGCCGCCGGCGTGGTCGTTCGGCCGCGCGACATCTTCGTCGAGCAGACCGTGGCCAAGCTCGCCCGGGCGGCCGGCGTGGTCGCCGACGACGCCGACGTGATCGACGAGGGCGTCGGCACGGTGGTGGCCACGCCGATCATGCGCTGGCTGCACGGTGTCGACGGGCCCGTCGACGAGTTCAACCAGACGGTGCTGGTGCAGGCCCCGGTGGGGGTGACGTCGTCCGACGTGGTGGCGGTGTTGCAGGCCCTGCTGGATCGGCACCCGACGTTGCGGCTGCGCGTCGACAGCGACAACACCGACGGCGCCGGCGGGTGGTCGGTGACGGTGCCCGAACCCGGTGCGGTGGACGCGCGCGGGTGCCTGCAGACGGTGGACATCCTGTCCGACGACGCGGTCATCGCGGCGCGGTCGCGGTTGAACCCGTCGGCCGGGGTGATGCTGAGCGCGCTGTGGGCGGCCCCCACCGGGCAGCTGCTGTTAATCGTCCACCATCTGGCGGTCGACGGCGTGTCGTGGCGGATCCTGCTCGAGGACCTCAACCTCGCCTGGGCGCAGCACCGCGGCGGGCAGCAGGTGGTGTTGCCGGCGCCGCGGACGTCGTTCGCCCGGTGGGCGGCGCTGCTGGCCGAGCACGCCCACCACCCCGGGGTGGTGGAACAGGCGCGCGCGTGGCGGCAGATCGCCGCGCTGCCCGCGGAGTTGCCGGCGGTGCAACCCGCGGTGGACACCTACGCGACCGCGGGGAACCTGTCGGTGGAGCTGGACGCCGAGACGACCCGGATGCTGCTCGGCGAGGTGCCGGCGGCGTTCCACGCCGGGATCCACGAGATCTTGTTGATCGCGTTCGCCTTGGCGTGTGCCGAGTTCTTGGGCAGCGGCGCCGCGCCGATCGTCATCGATGCGGAGGGCCACGGGCGCCAGGAGGAGCTGGACCCCCGCGTCGACCTGTCCCGCACGGTGGGATGGTTCACCACCAAGTACCCCGTGGCGCTCGCGGTGGGCGGGCTGGACTGGGCGCAGGTCCTGGCCGGTGACGCCGGGCTGGGCGCGGTGATCAAAGACGCCAAGGAGCAGCTTCGCGCCCTGCCGGACGGCCTGACCTACGGGATGCTGCGCTACCTGAACAGCGACGTCGACCTGGAGGGGCCCGACCCGACCATCGGGTTCAACTACCTCGGGCGGCTGGGCGCCGCGGCGACCGAGGTGTCCGGCGACATCTGGGAGATCCGCCAGGACGGCTGGGCGGTGACCGGCGTTGCCGCGGCGACGCCAATGCCGCTCATGCACACCGTGGAGCTCAACGCGGGCACCCTGGACGCCGACACCGGTCCGCGCCTGCGCGCGGGCTGGACGTGGGCCCCCTCGGCCCTGGATCAGGCGCGGGTCAGCCGGCTGAGCCGGTTGTGGTTCGACGCGCTGGCCGGCATCTGCGCGCACGTGCGCGGCGGCGGGGGCGGGTTGACGCCGTCGGACATCGCGCCCGCCCGGCTGAGCCAGCTGCAGATCGACGAGCTGGCGCGGCAATACCGCATCGCCGACGTGCTGCCGCTGACCCCGCTGCAGCAGGGCCTGCTGTTCCACGCCAGCACCGCCCAGGGCGGCGACGACGTGTACGCGGTGCAGCTCGACGTCACGCTGAGCGGCCGGCTCGACCAGCACCGCCTGCGCGACGCCGTGCACACCGTGGTCGCCCGCCACCCCAACCTCGCGGCCCGCTTCAGCGCGCGGTTCGACCAGCCGGTGCAGATCATCCCGGCCGACCCCGTGGTGCCCTGGCGCTACCTCGACCTCAGCGGGGGCGATGCGGACCTCGACGAGCAGATCCAGCAGGTGTGCGCCACCGAACGCGCCGCGGTCTACGACCTGGCCGACCATCCGGCCCTGCGGGTCGCGCTCATCCGCACCGCCCAGGACCGGCACCGGTTCGTGCTGACCAACCACCACATCGTGCTCGACGGATGGTCGCTGCCGATCCTGCTGGGCGAGCTGTTCGCCAGCTATTACGGGCAGCGGCTGCCAGCGGCGGGGTCGTATCGCCGGTTCGTGTCCTGGTTGGCCGGCCGTGACGTCGAAGGCGCCCGCGCGGTGTGGCGGGAGATATTCGCCGGCTTCGCCGCCCCCACCCTGGTCGGGCCGCCGGATTGGTTCGGGCTGGGCCGGCGGGGCGTCGCGTCGTTCCGGGTGCCCGAAGAGACCACCCGGGCGCTCGGCGAGTTGGCGCGCACGCGGCACACCACCGTGAGCACCGTGCTGCAGGCCGCCTGGGCGCAGCTGCTGACGTGGCTGACCGGCCAGCGCGACGTCGCCTTCGGCGCTGTGGTCTCCGGGCGGCCGGCCGAGGTGCCCGGCGCGGACTCGATGGTGGGCCTGTTCATCAACACCGTGCCGGTCCGGGCGACCATCACGGGGGAGACCGCCACCATCGACCTGCTGGATCAACTGCAGGGCGAACACAACCGCACGCTGGACCACCAGCACCTGGCGCTGAGCGAAGTCCACCGCGTCACCGGCCACGCACGGCTCTTCGACACCGTTTTCGTCTACGAGAACTACCCCGCCGACGCCGCCGCGTTGTCGGGGACCGACGGGTTGGCCGTCACCGAGATCGCCAACCGCGACTACTACCACTACCCCCTCACCGTCCAGGCGCTGCCGGGCCGAGAGCTGGAGCTGCAAGTCCAATTCCGCGCCGACGTTTTCTCTCCGGCCGACATCGACGCGCTGATCGAGCGATTCCAGGAAACGCTGGTCGCCATGATCACCGACCCGACGCGACCGCTGGCGCCGATCGATGTGCGCGACGAGGGGAAGCACGCGCGCCCGGACCTGTCGAGCTACTCCGCAGCGCCGGCGGTGTCAGTGCCCGAACACAACCACCACAACGGGAACGGCCACCATGCCCCGGCCAGCCTGGTCGAACAGATCTTGACCGGCATCTACGCGCAGGTGCTCGGGGTCAATCACGTCGGCATCGACGAGTCGTTCTTCGACCTCGGCGGGGACTCCCTCGCCGCGATGCGGGCCACCGCCACGATCAACACGGCGCTGGACGCCAACCTCGAGGTGACCGCCCTGTTCGAGGCCCCGACCGTCAGACGGTTGAGCCAGCGGCTGGGCGGACATGCCCACTCGGTCGAAGAGGTTCCGGTCATTCCGGACCTCTAGAACCGCGCGGCTGCTACCACATGGACGGCACTAGCCGGTAGCGAACCTTCTGCGTGTACTCGCGGTATCCGTCCAGCTCCTTCTGCAGCAGCTTCTCCTCGTCGCTGATGCGCGAAGCCAGCACGAGCAGGCCGGGAACCACGAAGACCAGCCCCCAGTAAGACCCGAGCGCAAGGGGGATGCCGACCATCATGATCACGTTGCCGGTGTACATCGGATGCCGCACCAGCCCGTACAGCCCGCTCGAGACGACCTGTTGGCCCGACTGCACCTGGACCGTCGCGGACGCGTAGCTGTTCTGGATGATCACCAGCGCCACCACGCCCAGGCCGACGGCGACCAGGACGTCTCCGAGCACGCAGACCGCCGTGGGCACCGGTGACCAGCCGAAGCGATGGTCAAGGGCGCTGACCACCACCATCGCCGCCAGCGACACGTACAAGCCGGCGATGATGACGCGCTGCGCCATCCGGGCCTCGGCCGCCGGGCCCCCACGCATCCGGGCCTCCAGCGCGGCGGGATTCATGCGCAGCAAGTAGACGGCGGGGATCCAGGCCGCGATGGCGACCACCACGAGAAAAACCCATGCCTGCCAGTAATTGAATGTGCCCGCGGGAAAAAACAGCATGAGGCCGAACACGACGAACTCAACGACACCGAAGACGAGCATCTTAGGAATGGTTTTCACCCATCCTCCTTCGTCGGCATACCAGCAGCACTGAAACTACCGTTGCCTACCCGGAGAATGTGCGCGATTCGTGATTGCGGCGCACGGCACCACCGACGGGCGGGTGCCTAAGGCTTAAGGGAGGAGGCGCTCACCCGGCAGCGACGATCCGCCTGCGGGCACCTGCGCGACCGGAAGGAACGCGAAATCACCTTTCGGCGGCATTGCGGGGGCGCATTCCCTGGGTGTGTCGAGGCAGGAACCGCCGCGCCGCAGCTTCTCGATCGCCGTGAGCACCTGGCGCCCCAACGCCATCTGGTACTCCCGCAGGTATTGCACGCGGCGCGGGTCATCCTCGGCCAAGTGGTGGGTAAGCGGGTGCTGCGTCTTCCAAACCGCGTCCTGGGCCGCTTCCCCCACGGCGACCAGAAAATCTTCCTCGTCCATGCTCCCCCAATCGCGCGCCACCGATCCAGTATCGGCAATTTTCCACCTGAAAGGGAGTTTTAGCAATTTTTGTCATGGCATTTCGCTATTAAACACCCGTCTAGTGAGAATGGATCCAGTAAACAATTTTCACGTCGGCAACTATCGGCCGGAAATGACCGCTCGCACGGACATTACGAACCGATCCCCCTGCATAACATGGCATCCGGTACCAAGCTCGGCGCGCGGAAGGGTCGATGGTACGAGTCGTCGGCCTCGGGAGGGCAAATTCCTTCGGCGAGGCGCCGAATTGCCTGTAACGCAAATTAAGGTTTTCAGTTAGTTTGCCGACCCGGCGCCGAGGGCGACAGTAATTCGACTCCACCAGCCCGAACGGCCGGGGTGACACAGGCGCGGATCGGCGAGGGGAATTGCGGGCGGACGAAACCTCTGTCGCGAGGGTCGGGCCGGACAATCGCGCCGGACGGCCCGTCGGGGCCATCGCCCGGGCCGCCGGGCCCGGGCAGCCGCAACGTCGGCGCGCCTGTGCGGACTTTCGCCCGGAAACCGCGGAAGATACGCAAAGTCGAGAATGCCGCGCCTAATCGTGATTTAGGATCGATTACGGCGGAATGGGATGAATGACGTTATGTGTGCCGATCATGACCGGGGTTGGCAACGGTGATCGCGCCGCGGTGGCGAGCGCGAACGCCGGGACGCCGCCTGAACGCCGCTCCCGACCCGCCCTCCGCAGGTGCGGAACACGACGAACGAAATCTCGTGAAACGTTGTAAGGCACGTGTGCAACGGGATACGTTTTCACTTTCGTCAGTGGATGGTGATCGTCGTATCAAGGCCCGCGAGCCGGAGGCGGTCTTCGGAGGTCAGCGGTGTCCTATGTGATCGCAGCGCCGGACGTGCTTGCGGCCGTGGCAGCGAAGGTCGCCAGCATCGGCTCATCGGTCAGCGCCGCGAATTCGGCGGCGGCGGCCCCCACGACCGGTGTGGTTGCCGCCGCCGGTGACGAGGTTTCCGCGGCGGTCGCGTCGGTGTTCTCCGACGCCGCAAGGCAGTTTCAGGCCCTAAGCGCTCAGGCGGCGACGTTTCAATCCCAGTTCGTGCAGGCCCTGACCGGGTCGGGCGGGGCCTATGCCGCGGCCGAGGCGACCAATGCCGCCAGCATTTCGCCCTATTCGGTTTTCGCGCCGATTTGGAACGCGGTGGCGGAGGCCTCCGGCGCGACCCCGCCGCCCCGGACGGACGTCCTGGCGACGGTGATGTACGAGCTGAACCAGACCAGCCAGCAGCTGGTCGGGGCACCGCTGTTTTTCGACGGCGCCGATGGGACGCAGGCCAGCCCGAACGGTCAGAACGGCGGGCTGCTGCTCGGCAATGGCGGAAAGGGCTGGGACTCCACCCTCGCCGGCGTGGCCGGCGGCAGCGGCGGGCAGGCCGGGATCTTCGGCAACGGCGGCGCCGGCGGCCTGGGCGGCGCCGGGGCGGCCGGCGGAAACGGCGGGGCCGCCATCTGGGGCGGCAATGGCGGCGCCGGCGGTGCCGGCGGTGGCTCCCTCACCTCAGGGGTGAACGGTGGCAACGGCGGGGCCGGCGGGCCCGGCGGATTCCTGTCGGGCGTCGGTGGCGTCGGCGGCGCCGGCGGAAGCGCGACCGACGCGACCGGCGGCACCGGCGGGGCCGGCGGCAACACGGGCTTTCTCGGGGGCGCCGAGTTGGGCGTGGGCGTTCCGCAAGGCGGCACCGGCGGGGCCGGCGGCATGAGCCTCAGCGGCCAGGGCGGCACCGGCGGGGCCGGCGGGGCCGGCTTTGCGTTGGGCGGGACCGGTGGGGCCGGCGGCCAAGGCGCCACCGGCGGCACCGGCGGCGCGGGTGGTGTCGCGTTCAACCTGGGCTGGGGAACCGCCACCGGCGGAACCGGCGGGGAGGGCGGCATCGGCACGGTCGGCGCCGGGGGCAACGGCGGCCACGGGGGCGGCGCCATCATGGGGCCCTACAACTTCACCGTCGACACCTTCAACGGCCTGGCGATCTACCCGCCCGAGTGGGGCACCGCGACCGGCGGGCAAGGCGGCGCCGGGGGCTTCGGCGTCACGGTCGGGGGCACCGGTGGCACGGGCGGCACCGCGCAGAACTACCTGGCGACGGGACATTCCATCGGCGGCACCGGCGGGACCGGCGGCGGCGGCACCATCGGCGGCAACGGTGGCAACGGCGGCAACGTCTTCGCGATCACCGCGGGCAATACCACCGTCGGCACCGGCGGGGCGGCCGGCGGGACCGGTGGGACCCCCGGCGACCCCGGGCAGGTCATCACACCGTAGCGACGGCCGATGCCGCCCGCCCCGTAGGCTGAGGGCCCATGAACGCCTTCCCGCGGGCACCGATCGAGGTATCGCCGCTGGCCTGGCTGGACGCGGTGGAGAAGCAGCGCCGCGAGGCCGGGCTGCGTCGCTCGCTGCGCCCGCGTCCCGCCGTCACGACCGAGCTGGACCTGGCTTCCAACGACTATCTCGGGCTGTCCCAGCACCCCGACGTGATCGAGGGGGGCGTTGCGGCGCTGCGGATGTGGGGCGCCGGGGCAACCGGCTCCCGCCTGGTCACCGGCGACACCGAGCTGCACCAGGAATTCGAATGCGAGCTCGCCGAGTTCGTCGGCGCCGCCTCGGGACTGCTGTTCTCCTCCGGATACACCGCCAACCTGGGGGCCGTCGTCGGCCTGTCCGGGCCCGGCTCGCTGCTGGTGTCCGACGCCCTTTCGCACGCGTCGCTGGTGGACGCGTGCCGGCTCTCGCGCGCCCGGGTGCTTGTGACGCCGCACCGCGACGTGACCGCCGTCGACGCGGCCCTGGCCTCCCGCGACGAGGAGCGCGCCGTCGTCATCACCGACTCCGTCTTCAGCGCCGACGGGTCGCTGGCCCCGGTGCGCGAACTGCACGAGGTGTGCCGCCGCCACCGCGCGCTGCTCATCGTCGACGAGGCGCACGGCCTCGGGGTGCGCGGCGGCGGGCGCGGGCTGCTGCACGAGCTCGGGCTCGCGGGCGCGCCCGACATCGTGATGACCACGACGCTGTCCAAGGCGCTGGGCAGCCAGGGCGGGGTGGTGCTTGGCCCGGCGCCGGTGCGCGCGCACCTGATCGATGCGGCCCGGCCGTTCATCTTCGACACCGGCCTGGCGCCGGCGGCGGTGGGCGCCGCGCGCGCGGCGCTGCGCGTGCTGCAGGCCGAGGCGTGGCGCCCGGGCGCGGTGCTGCGCCACGCCCGCTTCCTGGCCGAGACATGCGGCGTGCCCGACGTGCCGGCGTCGGCGGTGGTGTCGGTGATCCTGGGCGATCCGGAGGTGGCGCTGGCCGCCGCGACCGCGTGCCTGGACGCCGGCGTCAAGGTGGGCTGCTTCCGGCCCCCGACCGTGCCCGCCGGGACGTCGCGGCTGCGGCTGTCCGCGCGCGCGTCGCTGGACGCCGACGACCTCGAGATCGCGCGCCGCGTGCTGACGGATGTGCTCGCCGTGGCGCGCCGTTGACCGTTCTGGTCGTCACCGGCACCGGCACCGGGGTCGGCAAGACGGTCGCCACCGCGGCGCTGGCCTGCCACGCCCGTCAGGCCGGCATCGACGTGGCGGTGTGCAAGCCGGTCCAGACCGGCACCGACATTGGCGACGACGACCTCGCCGAGGTGGGCCGGCTGTCCGGGGTAACGGAGCTCGTCGGGCTGGCGCGGTATCCGCAACCGCTGGCGCCGGCCGCCGCGGCCGAGGAGGCGGGGCGGCCGCTGCCCACCCGCGAGGACGTCGTGCGGGTAATCCGGGGCCTGGACCGCCCCGGCCGGTTGACATTGGTCGAAGGCGCGGGCGGCCTGCTGGTCGAGCTCGCCGGCGGCGGCGTCACCGTGCGCGACCTCGCCGTCGAAATGGGCGCCGCGGCGCTGGTCGTGGTCGGCGCGGAGCTGGGCACCCTCAACCACACCGCGCTGACCCTGGAAGGGCTTGCCGCCCAACGAATTCCGTGTGCGGGGCTGGTGATCGGGAGCTGGCCGGCCCGACCCGGCCTGGTGGAGACGTCGAACCGGTCGGCGCTGGCGAGGCTGGCCCCGGTGCGGGCCGCGCTGCCCGCCGACGCGTCGTCCAGGCCCGACTTCGCGGCCATGAGCGCCGACGCGTTCGACCGCGAATGGGTGAGCGCGCTGGTGCGCTGATGGTCCATTCCATCGAGCTGGTCTTCGACCCCGACACCGAGGAAGCCATTCGGGGCCTCTGGCGCGAGTTGGCCGCCGCCGGGATCCCCAGCCAGGCGCCGGCCAGCCGGCCGCACGTCACGCTGGCCGTCGCGGAACGCATCGACCCGCGCGTCGACGCGCTGCTGGGTCCCGTCGCCCAACGACTTCCGCTGGCCGCCGCGATCGGCGCACCGGTGCTGTTCGGGCGGGCGAATGTCGTGTTCGCACGGCTGATCGTGCCGACAAGCGAACTGCTTGCCCTGCACGCCGAGGTGCACCGGCTGTGCGGCCCGCACCTGGACCCGGCCCCGATGTCCAACAGCCTGCCCGGCCAATGGACCGCGCACGTGACGCTGGCCCGCCGCGTCGGCGGGCACCAACTCGGGCGGGCGCTGCGCGTCGCGGGCCGACCGGCGCAGCTCGACGGCCGCTTCGCCGGCCTGCGCCGCTGGGACGGCGGCACGAAGGTCGAGCACCCGCTGTAGGAGTGTGTTTGCGTGTGCATCCTGGGCTTCGCGTGTGACGCCACGGCGCAAAAATCGTCCAGATCCCGCCGTGGGCTCACACCGAAAGCCGTGGGCTCACACGGCTAACCGCCGAACAGCAGGTACAGGCCGGTGAACGTGTAGCCGACCATGACCAGCATCATGGTGAGCTGCCCGGTGAGCTGATGGCCGGCCGGCAGCAACCGCAGGGCCCTGTCGTGGGCGGCGACCACCGCCACGATGTGCCCGGTCACCACCGACGCCACCTTGATGCCGGCGAGCAGCGGGGGATGCGCCGACAGTACGTAGGCGACGTGAAAATGGGCCAGCCCCAACAGGTTCCAGCCGCGGCCGAACGGATCGGCCAGCGCGAACACGGCCTGCTGGCCGCGCTCGACGAGGTAGGACAGGTAGTGGGCGAAGATGTAGCCCACCACGATCGGGATCAGCGAATGCGCCATCCGCCCGGGCAGGGCCCGGCGTTCCTCGCGGTCGACGCCCCCGGTCGCGCGCGCCGCAAGTGAAAACGTCACCGCCACAACGGAAATGAAGACGATCAGCCCCACCGTCCGCAGTAGCGACGAGGACAGCGTCGGCGCCAGGCCGAAGCCGCGCGAAACATCGTCGGCGAACCCCCGCCACGTCGGCGACGACGAGAAGCTGTCGAACGCCGTCGACCCGAGCAGCACCGCCAGCAACACCACCACCCCCGGCCGCACGGGCAGCGACGGCAGGTGGTCGAGCGGGTTACCGACGACGATCTTGCCGGTGGCCGGGTTGCGCCGAAACGGGCAGAGCCGGGAAACCGCCATGCTGTACACGCCGAATGGGTCGGCCCGGGCCAGCCAGCGTTGCCCGCACAGCCACGCTCCGGCCAGCATCAGCGCCGCATAGGTCGCCAGCCACGCCTGGACCAGCGGCAGCGACGCCGGGTTGGGGCTGGCCAGCTCCAACCACACGAACGCGAACAGCCCCAGCGCCGCGGGCCGATAGCCCCAGCCCTCGGGGTAGGACCACCGCGGCCGGCCGAGTCGCGCCGGCGCCACGCGCCGCAGCAGCTGATACACCGTGCGCATCGGCGAGAGCACCCGCCACACCGGTCCGAAAAGCAACGACAGCGCCACCAACCCGACCCACAGCAGCACGTAGAACGCGCCGAGCAGGGCGTTGGACTCCGAGCGGGGCCCCAACGCCCCGGCCAGCACCACCCATGCCGCGAACGCCAACGCCAGCCCGGCCGCCGTCCAGCGCGTCGCCCGCGCGTCGACGAAGGAGGTCAGCGCCGACGGCAACGGCCGGCCGGGCTTGTCCGGATCGAACCGCGGCCGCCGCCACGCGAACGCGACCAGCGCGAAGGTGAACGTCAGCGCCCACGCCGCCCCGACCGTCGCGTACAGGTACGGCACCGGAAGGTCGCCCGACCCACCCAGACCGTGCGCGAGCACCGCCGTCGCGCCGGCGCCGGGCAAACCTTCCAGTTCAGTGTCGACGTCCCTGGGAACGTGGAGGTCGAGCTGCATCACCTGGACCGCACGA
>NZ_LZKR01000211.1 GCF_001672915.1 Mycobacterium sp. 1245805.9
CCGCCCGCGGCCCCCCCCGGGGGGCCGGCGCCCCCCCCGGCACCACCGGTACGTCCGGCGCCGGCGGCGCCGGTGGCCAAGGCGCGGCGGGCACCGCGTTCCATCCCGACGGCGGCAACGGCGGCGCCGGCGGAAGCGGTAGCAGCGGCGGCGTGGGCGGCGCCGGCGGCAACGCCGCCGGCAACGGTCACGGCGGTAACGGCGGCACCGGCGGCGCGGCCCTGTCGCAGACGGGCACCGGCGGTGACGGCGGCGCCGGCGGCAACGGCGCCGGCAACGGCGCCGGCGGCAACGGCGGTAACGGTGGCGCCGCCGCGGCGCAGGCGGGCAACGGCGGTAAGGGTGGCGACGCCCCGGGCAACGGTAGCGGCGGTAACGGCGGCGCCGGGGCGAGCGTGACCACGGCCGGCACGGGTGCCGTCGCGCCCGGCGCGGGCGGCGCCGGCGGTAACAGCCTCGGCGGCGTCGGCGGGGCCGGTGGGGCCGGGGGCGCCGTGCTTATCACGAATGGTTCCTCGTCCGTCGCCGTCACCGGCGGCACCGGCGGCCATGGCGGAAACGGCACCTTCGGCGGGGTCGGTGGGGCCGGTGGGCAGGTGATCACGGCCGGAGCCGGCGCAACCACCGGCGGCCACGGTGGCGACGGTGGCACCGCCAGCGCCGGCCTCGGTGGGGCCGGTGGGGCCGGCGGCAGCGTCCAATTCCAGAACGGTTTCTCCACGGCCGCCGTCACCGGCGGCGCCGGTGGCACCGGCGGCAATGGCGCGGCCGGCGGTGCCGGCGGGGCCGGTGGGGTGGTCGTCTCGAACGGAACGGGAAGCACCGTCGGCGGCCACGGCGGCGACGGCGGCACCGGCAACGGCGCCGTCGGCGGGGTCGGCGGGGCGGGCGGCAGCGTGCAGCTGCAGAACGGCTCCTCGCCGGCCGCCGTCACCGGCGGCGCCGGTGGCACCGGCGGCAACGGCGCCGCCGGCGGTGCCGGCGGCGCCGGCGGGGTGGTCGTCACGAACGGAACTGGAGCCACCGGGGGCGGCCATGGCGGCGCCGGCGGCACCGCCACCACCGGTGTGGGTGGGGCCGGCGGCACCGGCGGCGGCGTGGCTATCCAGAATGCCGCCTCTTCGGCGACCGTCACGGGCGGCAACGGTGGCACTGGCGGCGACGGCGCCTCCGGTGGCGCCGGTGGCGCCGGTGGGCAGGTGCTCACCAACGGCACCGGAACCGTCGTAGCGGGCGTGGGCGGCGCCGGGGGCGCCGGCACCACCGGTGTGGGCGGGGCCGGCGGGGCCGGCGGTGGCGTGGCCATCCAGAGCGCGGCCTCATCGGTGGCCGTCACGGGCGGCGTCGGTGGTCATGGCGGGAACGGCGCCTCGGGTGGTGCCGGTGGCGCCGGTGGGGCGGTCCTCACGAACGGAACGGGCAGCACCACCGGCGGCCATGGCGGCGCCGGTGGCACCGGCAGCAGCGGTGTGGGCGGGGCCGGTGGGAACGGCGGCGGAGTTGCCATCCAGAGCACCTCTTCCTCGGCGACCGGCACCGGCGGCGACGGCGGCGACGGCGGGAACGGCGGCTCCGGTGGCGCCGGCGGGACCGGCGGGGCGGTTCAGACGAACGGAACGGGCAACACCACCGGCGGCCACGGGGGCGCCGGCGGCACCGGCAGCGCTGGAATCGGTGGGGCCGGGGGTAATGGCGGCGGCGTTGCCATCCAGAGCACCTCCTCGGGCACCGGCACCGGCGGCGACGGCGGCAAGGGCGGTGACGGCAGTTCCGGAGGACACGGCGGGGCCGGCGGGGCGGTCATCACGAACGGAACGGGAGTCACCACCGGCGGCCATGGCGGGGCCGGCGGCAACGGCAGCCTCGGTGTCGGAGGGGCCGGTGGCACCGGCGGCGGCGTGACGATCCAAACCACTTCCTCCGCGGCCCTCAGCACCGGCGGCGACGGTGGCGCCGGCGGAGACGGCACGTCCGGCGGTGCCGGCGGGGCCGGCGGTGGCGCCGGTTTGCTTTACGGCAACGGTGGCGCCGGTGGGGCCGGCGGCGCCGCCACCGGCGGCGGCGCCGGCGGGCCGGCGGGGCCGGGGGGACCCGGGGGGCGGCGGCCCC
>NZ_LZKR01000212.1 GCF_001672915.1 Mycobacterium sp. 1245805.9
CGTCCGGCGCTGGATCGTGCCGTCGGACACCGACTGGACCAGGCCCTCGACGTAATCCTTGGGGACGGGGGGTGGCGCGGGAGCCGGCGGCGGCGCCGCGGCGGGCGCCGGGCTGCGCGGGATCGCGGTCACGGTCGGTTTCCCGGTGGTGCCGGTGTTGCTCGCCGTGCCGCCCGAGTGGCACATGGCGACGCTCAACGCGATGAATGCGACGACTGCGACCAGCGCGATCTGGGCCACGCGAGGCTTGACCGTGCTGACAGGCATCGACGCGGCTCCGATCGTGAATTACAGAAGTTCGGGCCCCGGGATACCCGCTTGCGGCGAGAATTCACCGGTCCGTAACCGAGATCACGGGCCGCGCGTAGGCGTCAGTTACAGATTGATGGCATTCCCGGTCAGAGCGTGAAAGCACTCCTGCAGCCCTTCACCCAGTGTGGGATGGGTGTGCACGTTTCGCGCCAGCTCGGTGGCGGTGAGGTCCCACAGCTGCGCCAGCGTCAGCTCGGGGAGGAGTTCGCTGACTTCGCTGCCGACCAAATGCGCACCCAGGATCTCGCCATATGTGTCGTCGGCAACCACCTTGATGAAACCGCCGCGTTCACCTAGTCCGTGGGCCTTGGCGCTGGCCTGCATCGGAAATGTTCCGATCCGCAAGCGGTAGCCGGCCGCGCGGGCTTGTTCTTCGGTGTAGCCGAAGCTGGCGACTTGCGGCTGGCAGAACGTCACGCGCGGCATCATCCGGTAATGCAGCGGCATCGTCTCGACACCGGCGATCGTTTCCGCGGCGATCACGCCTTGGGCGGAAGCGACATGGGCCAGTTGAACTTTGGCGGTGACGTCACCGACGGCATAGATATGCGGCGCCGACGTTCGCATGTAGTCGTCGATGTCGATAGCACCACCGGCGTCGAGACGCACTCCAGCGGCGTCGAGACCGATTCCTTCGACATTGGGACGAAATCCGATGCAGATGAAGGCCCGTGCGGCCTGCGCCGTCGCGGACGTTCCGTCAGCTCCGGTGTGGCTGACGACGACGTGGTCGCCGTGGTCGACGACCTTGTCCACCCGGGTGGATGTGTGAATCGTGATCCCGCGACGCCGGTAGTGCCGCTGAAGTTCTCGCGAAACATCGGCATCTTCGCCCGGAAGGACACGGTCGGCGAATTCCAGGATCTCCACGTGCACGCCGTAACTGTGCAGGATGTAGGCGAATTCCATGCCGATGCTGCCGCCGCCGATGATCACGATCGACTCGGGCGGGTCGGCGCTGAGAATCTGCTGTTCATAGGTGACGATGTTCTCGCTGAGGGCAACCCCCGGCAGCTCGCGCACGCGCGATCCGGTGGCGATTACCGCCTGGTCGAAGGTCACTAGTGTGGTGCCCCCGTCACGCAGGTCTACGTGGACGCTGTGGGGACTCGTGAAACGGCCATGGCCGTCGATCTCGGCGATGTTGTTCTTACGCATCAGGAAGTGCACGCCGCGGACCCGAGCCTCGGCGACTTCGCGGCTGCGCGAGAAGGCACGGGCGTAGTCGAGGCTGACGTCGCCGGAGATGCCGAACGTGGCGGACTGATGGGTGATGATGGAGGCGATTTCTGCATTGCGCAGCAATGCTTTTGAGGGAACACAGCCCGTGTTGAGGCACACCCCACCCCAATAGCGTTCCTCGACTATCCCGACGGTCATGCCAAGCTGGGCGGCGCGGATGGCGGCCACGTATCCCCCCGAGCCGGCGCCGAGGACGAGGAGGTCGTAGTGTTCGCCGGCCCGCGGGGTCAACACGGCTCCCGTTCTGCCGCATGCAACTTCATCAGGGGGAGCTCCAGTTTGATGCGGTGACGCCCGTCCTTTCGCGGGTCGCATCGACGGCGTCCGCCAGCAGCCACAGCGCTAAGCCGAAGAGCGCGATGTCCTTCATCAAGAATTCCCCGTCTGCGGACAAAACGGGAAAGCCGCCGGCAGACGCCTCGCCGACGCCGGGGGTCGTGATCATGAAACTCAGGGTGGTCACGAAGAACAGGCAGGCGAAGATGCCGCCCACCACGGAAGCTTTCGGGAACCAGGGCTTGACGGCCAGCAACGCTGCAGTAATCAATTCCAGTGATCCGTTGACAAGACCAAAGGTGTCGATAGACATGGCTTCGTAGACCCAACCCAAGAAGGGGCTATGCGCCACCCAATGCGAAATACCTTGGGATTCATAGTTTGTGAATTTCATGGCGCCGAACCAGGCCAGGACTATGACCAGGCCATACCGTGCGACGAGTGGGGCGATACCGGTCGTTCGAGGCTTCCCTCGGCCGGCGCTCGTCATGGTCGTGGCCTCGCTCTGTGACATGCCGTCTCCATATCTGTGTTTCGCGGCGGCTGCGGTCGCGGCTCAGCTCGACGACCACTGTCTCTGCGCAGCGGGTGAGTTGTCCTCACCCCCGCGCGCAATCCACCCGGGTGAGAGCGCGATAGCGGCAACGGGCGGACTAAGGCGTGCTTCCAGTCGAGTTCATCGGCGCACACGCCGGCTCCGGTAGGTCTAGGTCCGCCTTGCTCAGGCGATAGACCTGTAGCGTGAGGTTGTAGTACTTGTCGGTCTCGCCGACCCATTCCATGCCCACCCGTCGGGCGGTAGCCACACCGCGGCGATTCTCCGGTCGGACGACTGCGAAAACCTCGCTCACACCGAGGTTTTCGAATGCAAGATGGGCAACCGCGTGACCGGCTTCCGCGCCGTACCCGTAGCCCCAGGCCTTCGGACACAGCTGCCACCCGATCTCTAAATCAGTGCCGCCCGGCGGCAACGGAAGCAGTGCCACGCCCCCGAACACGTCTCCGGAGCTTTTGTCGGTGATTGCCCAGCGACCGAGCGGCAGCCCCGTCGGGTCGCGTTCGCCGAGCCACGTCGCCAGGACGTGTCGCATTTCGGTCCGACCGACGATGGGGGGCAAGGCCGGACACAGCCAACGCGCCACTTCGGGCGCGCCGTATATGGCGTATGCGTCGAGGTCATCATCGAGTTGCCATGGTCGCAGCACCAGCCGGGCTGTCCGGATGCGCCGCGTGTCGGCTTCCCACTCGACGCGGCGATGCTCAATCATTCCGACTCCTGGCCTCGCACCGCCGCAGGCAAATCAGGGCGAGCATCATCCGCAGTTGCGGCTCCTCTGGGCTGCCTGCGTAGCCATTCAGCCACCTGCTCAGCTTCGCGAGGATCGCCATCGGCAACGCCGACGGGGTCGACACGAGGGCAGTGAGGATGCGCTGGATCACGAGATATCCGTCTCCGCAGCCCAATTCGACGAAAGCAACCGTGCGCTCGTAGTCGGTCAGACACGGCTTGATCGCATCGATCAGCGACCATGCCATGTCCGCATCGGAGATAAACGGCGGGTCAATCATGACATCGATGGCGACCGGGGTCCGGGGCCTCATGGCGGTATCACCGTTGGCATGTCGTGGTTCCGTTCTCGGTCTTCCTGGCGGTTGCTACCGCTGCGCTGTTCTCATATCAGGCTGCCGCCTCGTCGGGTGAATCGTCATCACCCGACGGTCTGTTCACCCGGGTGATCAGCGGCAGGCGTTCGGGCAGGACCGATGCACGGGAACTACAACAGGCCGAGTTCTCGGGCTCGGCTCACCGCCGCGCTGCGGTGCTCCACGCGGAGCTTGCGGTAAACGGCGCGCTGGTGGCTCTTCACGGTATTGAGCGAAACGTACAGCCGCTCACCGATCTCACGCCGTGATAGCCGGGTGGCGAGCAGGCGAAGGACCTCGAGCTCCTTGGGGGTCAGCTCCTCGTCGACGGTGTACGCGTCGTTGCGCGAAGCCGCCGCGGTGCCCGCCTTGCGCTTGGTCGAACCGATCACCGCCGCGGCGACGGCGGCGTCCGCGCTACCGCTCACCAGGGCGTCGACCTCTTCGGCGATGGCCTTCGCGGCGCGATGGTCGCCGAGTTGCTCGGCGAGCTTCGCCCTGACCGACAACGTCTTCGCCACCTCGAGGATTGCCCCACCTTGACGCGCCGACGCGATGGCCATGTCGGCGGCGGCCACCGCTGCGGCCGCGTCGCCGCACATACGGAGCACTTCGGCCGTGGCGAGCGAGACCATCACGTCCACAAGGTGTTCGGCGTCCGTCAGGGGCCGGGAGCTGCCCGAAGCCCGGCGGACTTGGCGTTCGGCGTCGGCGAGTTGGTCAGCCTCGGCCGAAATCAGCGCCAGATGGCCCAGCGCGTGGCTGCGGGCGCGACGGTCGCCGACAGTTTCGGCAAGCTCTGCGGCCCGCCGGAAGGCGGCTTGCGCCTCTGCGGTGCTGCCCGAAAAGTACAGCGCGGATCCATAGATGCCGTACGCCGTGGCCCGGCCCAGCGGCGCTTCGGGCAGATCGAGGGTGATCGCCTGGCGAGCGGTCTCGAGCGCCGCGGTGACTTGAGCCGTCTTGAATGAGTGAACCGCGCGCAAGACGACGACTTGAGCGCTGATGGCGCGGGCGTCTGCGGTGTCACCCGCTGATCCGGTCTCGACCGCCTCGATCCATCCTGCGGCGTCATCGAGTCGGCCAACGCTTAGGGCGATCCACGCGCGCGCCACGCTCAGCCGCGGATCCTGTAGAACGGTCTGCTCGGGAAGCAGATCAAGCATGCCGGCGACGGTCGACAGGCCGCCTCCGTTGAACTCGTCGAGCCAGTCCGCGGCAATCAGATCAGCACTGCGCGCGATGTCACCGCCGGCGACCAGGTGCCGGACCGCCTCGTCGATCAGGCCCTCGCTCTCGAACCACGTTGCGGCTCGTCGGTGCAGTTCGGGGACGAGATCTGGCTCGCTGCGACGCAGCTCGGTGCGCAGCAATTCTCCGAACAGCTGGTGATAGCGATACCAGTGACGCGCCATGTCGAGCGGCACCACAAACAGGTTTTCGCGCTCGATCTTCTCCAAGGTCGCGGCCGAACCGGATGTTTGCAACATCGCGTCGCACAGCGGACCGCTGAGTCGTCCCAGGACCGAGGTACGTAGCAAAAAGCTGCGCAATTCGGGTGGCTGACCCTCGAGCACCTCGGCCATCAGGTAGTCGACGATATGACGGTTGTCGCCTGCGAATGTTCTGATGAACGCCGGCGCATCAACACGGCCGGCAAGGGACAGGGCGGCAAGGTAGAGGCCGGCAGCCCAGCCTTCGGTGCGTCGGTGCAACAGTTGGATATCTTCGTCGGCCAAGTCCAGCCCGAGGACACCGTTCAGTAGGTGGACGGCCTCATTAGGCCCGAAACGTAAATCATCAGTTCGCATCTCGGCGAGCTCGCCGCTGGCCCGCAGCCGAGCCAACGGCAGTATCGGATCCGATCGGGTCGCCAGTACCAAGTGGAGATCGGCCGGCATTCGGCTGATAAAGAATGCAAGCTGCTCATGGACCGCTCGACTGACCACCAGGTGATAGTCGTCGAGGATGAGCGCCATCGGACCGTCGACAGTGTCCAGATCATTCAGCAAGGTCGGCAGCACGACCTGCACCGGGTCGGCGCCCATCGCCAGCAGTTCGACCGCGCGTATCCCCACCGCCGGACTGATCTTCTGCAGCGCGGCGATTACGTACATCCAGAACCACACCGGGTCGTTGTCGGAGGAATCGAGGGACAGCCAGCCGAATCGCTGATCGTCGTCCGCACCGAGGACCCACTGAGCCAGCAATGTCGTCTTGCCCCATCCCGCCGGCGCACTCAGCAGTGTCAGCCTGCGGCGGCGCCCCGCCGACAGTGCGTCAAGCAGGGTGGTCCGGTGAACGAGTTGGGCGCCGATGGCAGGGATGTGCAGCTTGGTGCCGAGCAGGACCGCTCGTGCGGCGGCTTCTCCAAAGCCGTTGTCCCTGCGGCCATCCGAGCCGGTCATGTGCGAACTCCCCGAACTCTCCGAATCGATTGAACCGAGCATCCGGACGCCAACACTCGGCGCTACCGCTTCCTGGGTGGGTGCCGGCCGCTCCGATTCCCTGTCCTTCTCCGCGGGGTCGGGCGGGCTCGTTCTGCGCATCGATCGCGGTGAGGCCATTGAATCAGAAGCGTTTTCGGCGATTACCTCCGGCGCGCGCCTGCGGTTCCTGCTTGGGCTGGCGGACCCGCGTCCCGCTAAGGGCTCGAGGATTTTCTCGTGAGCCGCGCTCACGCTCTGGGCGCTCACCGTATTTCTCCTCTCCCGCATCGATGAATCGGCTCCGCCGACTCATCATGGCCGTCGGGACACCAACACGTACCCACCGACACCGAACACCACCGGCAACATCATCAACATGCCCAACAACGTGCTCATCATCATTCTCTCGATCCGCCCATGTCAGGGCTCAATCACTACGTTGGCAGCGCGACGCGTCCGTCACCATCGCCCGGCGGATGATCATTAGGGCCGGGGCGGTGTATGCGTAGTGGCCCGATATTTGACGGGCTGGTCAATCCATGCCGCGTTTGAGCTGCGCCAATTGGGCGCGGGAAGTAATGCCAAGTTTTGCAAATGCGTTGTGCGCGTGGGTCTTCACGGTGTGGGGGGACAGGTTCAGTTGCTGCGCGACGGAGCGGTTGGTCGCCCCTTCGGCGATCAGGTTGACGACCTTGAGTTCGGAGTCGGTGAGGCTGTCCCAGCCGGTTTTTGCCCGGGGGTGCGTGGCGATGCGCCGTTCCGTGCCCAACCTGCGCAGCGCGCGGCCGACGCGGCGGGCATCGGCGGTAGCCCCACACTCGAGGTAGGTGTCGAACGCCGCGTTCAGCTGGTCGAGCGCCTCGGCGTTGCGCTGTGTGCGACTCAGCTCGCCGCCGGCGTCCTCGGCGGCGCTGGCGGCGAGCAGCGGACGCGGGAATGCGCGAAGTGACTCCGCAGCAGCCACCAAGGCCTGGACATCGTGTTCGAGGATCCCGCGGGCATATCCGGCCACCGCGGCGAAGAGCGGCACCGCGGGCCGCTCACGCTTAAGCACCTCGGTGGCCTGCAGGACCCGTGCGCGCAGGCCGGCATCGCCGGCGGCCGAGGCCACCCGCGCACCCAAGATCAGCCGAACCAGTGCATGGGGGAACAGCGGCGTCGCCAAGAGGATGACGTCGCCGAGCCAGCGCATCGCGTCGTGAATGTCGTCGCGCTGCCACGCCGCCCGCGCGAGCACGTACGCCGAGCCGCGGCGTATGCCGGCGGAGCCAGCGGAGTGCGCTTGGCGCGCATCATTGACCATCTGCTGCAGCAAGTTCCGGTCATCGGTGTGCACCGCCACCTCGGCGAGAATCACCGTGCGAAGGACGTCGTGCTCGGTTGCCCCCGTCGGCTGTGGGGGCGGAAGTGACTCCGTCGCGTCACGAGCGGCCGACAGCCGGCCCGCGGCGAGGTGGACAAGCCCGCTGAAGACGGCCCACATGGCGAGGGCCATCGCGTTGCCTTCCTGGCGGGCTTGCCCGATACCCTCGGCGACCCGGGCCGCGGCGTCGTCCAACCGGCCGACGACCGCCAGCAGGTTTGCGTTGTACATTCCGGCATACGCATGCGCCAAAGCCGTTTCATTCGTGTGGGCGAGCGGCCAGAGCTCATCGAAACGTTGTAGCGCGCGCGACGTGTACCCCTCGCCGGCATCGAGCAGAGCGTGGGTGACGCCGGCCATGATCTTGGCCTCCAGATCACCGGTGACGGCCGCGGCCGCGGCCGCTTCGTCGGCGGCCGCGCGCCGTTGGCCGCCCTCGTCGAATATCAGGTTGTACGCCAGCCACGCCAGATGCCGTGCGCGGGTGACCTCGCTGATGCCGCTCAAGTCAAGCGCGCGCCGATTCTCCGCCACGCGCCGCTGGTCAGTGTGCTTCGTGTGCACCGGTAGCCGGAGACGGATTTCGGCCTCGACTTCGGGCGAGGCCGCCTCCGAGAGGGCCACGTCGGCCAACGCTTCGGCCTCGTCATAGCGGCTGGCCCGGTTGAGCCATCCCACCGTCTCACCGACCAGGGATGCATGCTCGGCGTCGTCGGCGGGCAACAGCTCCAACGCGCGCTTGCTCAAGTCCGCGGCCGCGCTCGCGTCGCCGCGGCCGACCGCGTGCGCGGCTTGGCGCAGCGCGTCGATCGCCTCACGGTCTCCCGGTTCGGCGCTGCGTGCCAACTGGGTGGCGACCTCGGCCGGCGCCGCGCCCATCCCCAGCATGACCGACGCCGACTGACGCTCCATCGCCCGGCGCAACGACTGTGGCAACGACTGCCGGGTCGCCTCGCGCAGCAGGTCGTGCCGAAACCTCAACCGCTCGCCGTCCTCGACGAAGAGGTCCGCGCGCACCGCCTCCTCCAGCGCCGACAGCAACGACGCCGGCGACCGTTCCAGCATCGCGGCCAACAGTTCGACCGAAAACCGGTCCGGCAGCACCGCGGCGACCCGTACCACCTCCGAAGCGGTATCGGAAAGCACGTCCAGTCGCTGCTGCATACTGACTGCCAGACGCCGCGGCAGCCCGTGTCCGGTAGCAACTGCCCGCCCGCCGCGAACGTTCAGTCGGTCCTCCTCGCCCAGCCCTCCGAGAAGCTCGCTGACCAAAAAGGGGTTTCCGTGCGCCTTGGCGGCCAGATTCAGCAGCGACACATCGGCTTTCGCGCGAACGGCGTCTTGGACCATGTCGGCGACCGCATCGGGCGTGATGGCCCCCAATCGCAAGAATGTGGCATTCGCGCGTTGCAGCACCGACAAGGTCTCCTGCACGGCCGGCCCGCCGGCCCCGGTGCGGGCAGTGAATACCCATAACACCGCCGCGTCCGGCCGCGCGGTGGCCATCGACCGCAGCGCCAACAGGGTGCCGTTATCGGCCCAGTGAATGTCCTCGAGCACAATGACCAGCGGGCTCTGTACTGCGGCAGCGTGAATGGCGTCGGCTAAATCGTGCACCACCCAATAGCGCAGATCGGCCGAGCCGCCTAGCTGGCGCAGCGCCTCGGCGTCGCCTACCGGGGGATCGGCGCTGAGGGTGGCCATGAACAACGAGAAAAACGGCACCGTTTGCTGATACTCGAACGCCTCCCCGAACAGGGTGCGTACCTCAGACGTGTCGGCCAGCACCAACACCTCGGTCAGCAACCGGCTTTTTCCGATGCCGGGTGGACCCTCGATGACCAGGACGCCCCCGCGCCCCTGAGCGACCGCCGCGATCAGGGTGCCGATCAGTTTGAGCTCGTCTGAGCGCCCCCGGATCGGCGGAGTGACCAGCCGCTGACCATCGACATCGAAAATGCCAGTTGAAGCCCCCATCGGGTGTCCTGTTCACGATCTGCCGGACTGCCGCTCAAGTGGACGTCATTCTAGCCCGCCGACCTCGCGCGTCCGATTTGCTGTCGATCAATCGGCGCCCCGGATGAGCTGCGCCAATTGTGCGCGCGATGTGATGCCGAGTTTGGCGAAGGCATTGTGTAGATGCGTCTTCACGGTGTTGGGGGAGAGGTGCAGTTGCTGCGCGACGGACCGGTTCGTCGCGCCTTCGGCGATGAGGTTGACAACCTTGAGTTCGGAGTCGGTGAGGCTGTCCCAGCCGGTTCTTGCCCGCGGGTACGTGATGCGCCGTTCTACGCCTGATCGGCGTAGCGTGCGGCCGACCCGGCGGGCATCGGCAATCGCTTCGCACTCGATGTAGGTGTCGAATGCCGCGTTCAGCAGCTCGAGCGCCTCGGCGTTGTGCTGTGTGCGACTCAGCTCGCCGCCCGCGTCCTCCGAGGCGCTGGCGTAAAGAAGGGGCCGTGACGACGAGCGAAGCGACTCTGCGGCAGCCACCAACGCCTCGGCATCACGCTCGAGGATCCCGCGGGTGTGCTGGGCGACTGTCGAGAACAACCGAACCCCCGGCCGCTCACGCTCGAGCACCTCAACGTCGTCCATTAGACGCGTTAGCAGGCCGGCATCACCTGCGGCTGACGCCACCCGCGCGGTCAAGGTCAGCTGATCCAAAACCGTTGGCAAGAACGGTGTCACAAATAGCGAGATATCGCTGCCGAGCCAGCGCACCGCCTCATGGACGTCGTCGCGCTGCCACGCCGCCAGCCCTAGCAGGCCCGCCGCCTCGCGACGTACGGAAGGCGAACCGTTGGAGTAGGCATCGCGCGCCCCACTCATGGTCTCTAGCAACAGCGTTCGGTCGTCGGTGCGCGCCGCCACCTCCGCCAGGATGAACATGCGCCTCGCGTCTACATACGTCGATCCCGTTCGATCCGGAGCTGGCAGCGACTCGATCGCGGCCCGGGCAGCCGACAACCGGCCAGCGGCCACCTCCACCCCTCCGGCGGTCAGGCCCCAGATGTGCAGGGCCATGCCGTCGCGTTCCTTTCGCGATCTTTCTGTGCGGCGCGCGACCAGCACCGCGGCATCTTCCGTCCGTCCGACGATGGCAAGCAGGTTTGACAGGTGGATTGCAGCGAGGTGTTGAGCGGTCGGATCACCCGCGGGGGTCAGTGCCTGAAGTTCCTCGACGCGGTGTAGCGCGCGGTCCGGGTACCCGCTGGCGCAGTCGAGACAGGCAACTGCGATTTCGGACAGAATCTTTGACTCGAGATCGCCGCTGGATGCAGCCGCGGCCGCCGCTTCGTTAGCGGCCGCGCTGTCCTGTCCGTCTTGGCCGTCCATCGCCAGGTTGTAAGCCAGCCACGCCCGATGTCGTGCCTGGGTGGCGTCGCTGAGGTGGGGCAACTGAAGTGCGCGGCGGTTCTCTTCGATGTGTCGCGTTGTCGTGTCCGTGATTACCGTCGGGAGACGGAGACGAATCTTGGCCTCTTCCTCGGGGGAAAGCGCGGAAGACAGGCTGGTGGTGGCCAACTGTTGCGCTTCCTCGAAGCGGGTGGCCCGATTCAGTAGCACGATCGTTTCTGTCACGAGTGCCCCACGTCCTGGATTTTCGAGGGGCTGGAGTTCTAACGCGCGCTTGCTCAAATCCGCCGCAACGCTGGGATCGCCATTGGCCACCGACTGTGCGGCCTGGCGAAGTGCCGTGATCGCGGCCTGATCGCCCACCTCGGCGCTGCGGGCGAGCTGGGTCGCGACCTCCTCGGGCGCCGCCCCCATGTCCAGCATGATGGTTGCCGATTGCCGCTCCATCGCTCGGCGCAGCGATTGGGGCAAAGATTGCCGCGTCGCTTCACGTAGCAGATCATGACGGAACCTCATCAGTTCACCGTCTTCGACGAGTAGGTCGGCGCGTACTGCCTCTTCTATCGCCGATACCAAGGCGGCCGGTTGACGTTCCAGCATCGCGGCGAGCAGCCGGGCCGAGAACTGGTCAGGCAGCACCGCAGCCACCTGCACGACCTCCCTCGCGGCGTGGCAGAGCTGGTCGAGTCGTTGCTGCATCGTGTCGCTGAGCCGTCGCGGCAACGTGTCTCCCGTGGCGACCGCCCGGCCGCCGCTGACATCGAGCCGGCCGTCCTCGTCCAGTCCTCGCAGCAGCTCCGTTAGCAGGAAGGGATTGCCGTGCGCCTTGTCGGCGAGACCTAGGAGCGAAGCGTCCGCGTTGGCTCGCACGGCGTCTTGAACAATGTCGGCGACCGCGTCCGGCGTTATAGCCGCCAACCGCAGAAATCTGGCATCCTCGCGTTCCAGAGCGGTCAGAGTCTCGCGGACGGCCGGGCCGCCGGCGCCGGTTCGTGCAGTAAGCACCCACAGCACGGGGGCATCGGTCCTCGTCGCCAGCGACCGCAGCGCAAGCAGGGTGGCGTTATCGGCCCAGTGGATGTCCTCGAGGAGGATCGCCAAGGGTGTTCGGGACGCGGCCGCATGTATGGCGGCCTGCAAATCGCGCACCACCCAGTAGCTCAGATCGGCCGACGTGCCCAAGCGGCGCAAAGCATCCACATCACCGACGGGCGGGTCTGCGCGCAGGGTCGCCATGAACAACGAGAAAAATGGCACCGTCTGCTGGTACTCGAAGGCCTCGCCGAATAGTGTCCGAACACCAGCCTTTCCGGCGAGCGTCAAGACCTCGGTCAACAGACGACTTTTCCCTATCCCGGGCGGCCCCTCGATGACCAATATGTCCCCGCGCCCCTGGGCGACCGCCGAGACCAGCGCGCCGACCACCTCCAGTTCGCCCGGTCGGCCACGAATGGGCGGTGTGCGCACCCTTCCCGACGCCCTCGCGGTGCTCACGCGGGCCACCGCCCACCGACGTGAAGTGGGTGGGCCGAAGAGCTCCAAGTTGTGGTATCCACAGTCCCCGCCACCGCTAGTGTTGGAGGTCAGTGTAAGCGTGAACCGCGGTTACGCGTCCACCGCCGCTACCGCAGTAGCTCAATCGAACTCTCCAAACTGGCTGGTGACTCGTAATACCCGTATCAGCGCCGGCTACACCACCGAGGCGTCATCACCGTCACCGATCTAGCCAGAACGCTCGCGTCAATGAACGTGCTTCACCCTGAACTAGGTTGTAGTAGCGGGCAATTCGGCCGTGATGCCCCGCTGCTGCCGCGTGGCCACAAACAAGGATCGACAGCCGATGGTGACGACCGGGGGTAGGCGTCACCCGAAAGGACTCAGCTTCAGAACTCACCCGGGTGAAACGGCGCCGGGGTGATGACGGCACACCCCGCCCGACTGCAGACTGATGGCAGTTCAACGCCGATATACGTCGCGCGAATGTCGTCGCCACGGCGTCAACTCGTTTTGCCGGGCAAAGCTGAAGACGGCCCG
This sequence comes from Mycobacterium sp. 1245805.9, assembly GCF_001672915.1. Classification (GTDB taxonomy): domain Bacteria; phylum Actinomycetota; class Actinomycetes; order Mycobacteriales; family Mycobacteriaceae; genus Mycobacterium. The sequence goes on from NZ_LZKR01000212.1 coordinate 12,661, forward strand.
GCAGAAGCCGTCGAGAGTGATCAGGAGAAGGGTCCCACCATGCACTTCGAATCCAAGAAGGTCATCGTCGTCGGCGGCAGTGCCGGCATGGGTCGGCAGGTCGCCGTTGATGTCGTGCGCCACGGCGGCAGCGCGGTGATCGTCGGCCGGTCGAAAGACCGGGTCGAAGACACCCTGGCCGAGCTGACCGGCGACGGTGGTCAAGCTTGGGGTATCACCGCCGAGTTGACGGATCGCGGTGCGGTCGCCGATGTGCGGCGCGTGCTTTCCGAGGATCACAGCGATGCCACACTGTTGGTGAATGCGGCCGGATTCTTCATCCCGAAGGCGTTTCTCGCGTACGACGCGCAGGATTACGACTCGTACATGGAGCTCAACTATGCCCTGTTTTTCCTGACGCAAGCCGTCGTTGAGGGCATGATCGCCCGCGGTGAGGGCAGGTCCATCGTCAACATCGGCAGCATGTGGGCACACCAGGCGATCGGTCTGACGCTGTCGTCGGGATATTCGATGCAAAAGGCGGGCCTGCATGCGCTGACCCACAACCTGGCCATCGAGCTTGCCGGGCACAAGATCCGCGTCAACGCGGTGGCGCCCGCCGTCGTCAAGACACCGCTCTACGAGGGCTTCATCCCCAAAGACGAGATCGACGCCACCTTGGACACATTCGCGCCGCTTCATCCGCTCGGACGAGTCGGCACCCCGGCCGACGTGGCCAACGCGGTGACGTATCTGCTGTCTGACGAGGCCAGTTGGGTCACCGGCGCGATTCTCAACGTCGACGGCGGCATCATGGCCGGCCGCAACTAAGTCAGCGGTGACGCCGGATACACCGAAACGCCAAGCGCGTCAACACAAATCCGGGCAAACGAAGGAGACCAGGTGTCACACCAATACAGCAAGGACCCCGCCGCGGTCGACGCGCTGAGCCCCGAGCAATACCGCGTCACCCAGGAGAACGGCACGGAGCCCCCGTTCACCGGCGAGTATTGCAATAACCACGAGCCGGGCATCTACGTCGACATTGTCTCGGGCGAACCGCTTTTCGCCTCGGTGAACAAATTCGACAGCGGAACCGGATGGCCGAGCTTCACCCAGCCCATCAGCGCGGACAGCCTCGTAGCGAGGCGCGATCGCAGCCACTTCATGGATCGAGTCGAGGTGCGGTCGGCCCGCGCGGACAGCCATCTGGGGCACGTATTCCCCGACGGCCCCGCGGAAGCCGGCGGGTTGCGCTACTGCATCAACTCGGCATCCCTGCGATTCATTCACCGCGATGACCTGGAAGCCCAGGGCTACGGCCAATATCTGCCCTTGTTCACGAAAGATGATTCCGAACAACGCCTGAGCGTCGGCGAGCAGCAACCATGACGCACCGGAACAACACCGCAGTTCTTGCCGGCGGGTGCTTTTGGGGCATGGAGGACCTGTTCCGCCGGCAACCCGGAGTCGTGTCCACTCGTGTCGGCTACACCGGCGGCAGCAACCGGCGTCCCACCTACCGCAATCACCCGGGCCACGCCGAGGCACTCGAAATCACCTACGACCCGGACGAGACCAATTACCGGGCGCTGCTGGAATTCTTCTTCCAGATCCACGATCCGACCACCAGGAATCGTCAGGGCAACGATGTCGGGACCAGCTACCGGTCCGCAATCTTCTATCTGGACGACGAGCAAAAGCAAATCGCACTGGACACCATCGCCGACATCGACGATTCAGGGCGATGGCCGGGCAAGGTCGTTACCGAGGTCAACCCGGCCGGCGAGTTCTGGGAAGCCGAACCCGAGCACCAGAACTACTTGCAGCGCTACCCATCCGGCTACACCTGCCACTACATCCGCCCCGAGTGGACGGTACCCAGCCGCGGTGAGGGTGCGGGCGGTGGAGCAGTTGCGGCGGAATATGCATGACCAGGGACCTGCGACTCAACCGGATCGGCAGGTGCTGTTGAGCGCCTACGCGCCGTTGGTCCTATATGGTGCCGCATGGGCCGCGGCGAGGGGCTTAGTTCGAGTCGGTAGCCGGCGATCGGCGGCGACTGGATGACTCAGAACGCGAATTTGGCAGCGCTATCGGCGGCGGGGGTTTCGGTCTGGCTGGATGACTTGTCCCGCCCCCTTCTCCGTTCGGGCAAGTTGCGGCAACTGATCGACACGAGAAGCGTTGTCGGCGTTACCACTAACCCGTCGACCTTTGAGCGCGCACTTTCTCAAGGGCGCGCCTACGATGGCCAGATCGCCGAGCTGACGGCCCGCGGTGCGGACATCGACGCTGCGGTCCGCACGGCGATCACCGACGACGTCCGGGCGGCCTGCGATGTGCTGCGCGCGCAATGGGAGAACTCCGACGGCGTCGACGGACGGGTGTCCATCGAAGTCGATCCGTCACTGGCCCACGACGCCGATGCGACAGTCGCGCAGGCCGTCGAGTTGGCCAAGATCGTCGACCGGCCCAACGTGCTGGTGAAGATACCGGCGACCGCCGAAGGGCTGCCCGCGATCACCGCGGCGCTGGCCGCAGGTGTCTCCGTGAACGTGACGCTGATCTTTTCCGTCACACGGCACCGAGCGGTTATGGACGCCTACTTGGCCGGCATCGAGGCCGCGCAGCATGCTGGCGCTGATCTGACTCAAATTCATTCGGTGGCATCATTGTTCGTGTCTCGCCTGGACACCGAAGTCGACAATCGGCTTGAGGCGATCGGCACCGATGAGGCGCTCGCACTGCGGGGGAAAGCGGGAATCGCCAACGCACGGTTGGCCTATGCGGCGTACCAGCAGGTGTTCGAGTCCGGACCGCGTTACGCCGCACTGCGCGCCGCCGGTGCCCGCGAGCAACGCCTGCTGTGGGCTTCCACCGGGGTTAAGAACCCCGCATATCCCGACACGATGTACGTCGCCGAACTCGTGGCGCCCAACACCGTCAGCACCATTCCCGAGCCGACACTGGAGGCGGTCGCCGACCACGGCGACATCACCGGTGAAACCATGGCCGGCAAGGCGGCGCAGGCGCAAGAAGTGTTCGACCGGCTGACCTCGGTCGGTATCGATCTGCCCGACGTGTTCGACGTGCTGGAACACGACGGGGTGGCCAAGTTCGCGGCATCCTGGTCTCGGGCACTCCAGATCTAGGAGACCGCTCTAATGTCCACTTCGGCGGCCTTGTTACAAGGGCTTCGGGCGAGCCGGCCGTTCCCGGAACGTGTCCGCCCCAAGGGTAGCCTCATCTACCGGCTCATCACGACGACCGATCACAAGATGATCGGGATGATGTATGTCGTCGCGTGCTTTACGTTCTTTTTACTCGGCGGGCTCATGGCACTCCTGATCCGTGCCGAACTGGCCGCACCTGGGCTGCAGTTTCTGTCCAACGAGCAATACAACCAACTGTTCACCATGCACGGCACGGTCATGCTGCTGTTCTATGCGACCCCGATCGTGTTCGGGTTCGCCAACCTGGTGCTGCCTCTGCAGATCGGCGCCCCGGACGTTGCCTTCCCTCGGCTCAACGCGCTGTCGTTCTGGCTGTTCGTGTTCGGTGCGGTCATTGCCCTGGCCGGCTTCATCGCCCCCGGCGGCCCGGCGGACTTTGGTTGGACCGCCTACACCCCGCTTTCCGACGCGATCCACTCGCCCGGCCCGGGAGGTGACTTGTGGATTCTGGGGCTTATCGTCGGCGGCTTGGGCACGATCCTGGGTGGGGTCAACATGATCACCACTGTGGTGTGTCTGCGCGCCCCGGGCATGACGATGTTCCGGATGCCGGTCTTCACGTGGAACATCCTGGTCACCAGCATCATGGTGCTGGTGGCGTTCCCGCTCCTGACGGCGGCGTTGTTCGGGTTGGCCGCCGACCGCCATCTCGGCGCGCACGCGTTCGACCCGGCCAACGGCGGAGTCCTGCTGTGGCAGCACATGTTCTGGTTCTTCGGCCACCCCGAGGTCTACATCATCGCGCTGCCCTTCTTCGGTATCATCACCGAAGTCATCCCGGTTTTCGCCCGCAAACCGCTGTTCGGCTACTCCACCATGGTTTACGCCACCATCAGCATCGGGGCGCTGTCGATCGCGGTCTGGGCGCACCACCTGTATGCCACCGGTGCGGTGCTGCTCCCGTTTTTTTCCTTCGCCACCTACCTCATCGCCGTTCCTACCGGAATCAAGTTCGTCAACTGGATCGGCACAATGTGGAAGGGGCAGTTGACCTTCGAGACCCCGATGCTGTTCGCAGCAGGTTTCCTCGTGACCTTTCTGCTCGGCGGCATGTCGGGCGTGCTGCTGGCCAGCCCACCGATCGACTTTCACGTCACCGACACGTACTTTGTGGTCGCCCACTTCCATTACGTTCTGTTCGGCACCATCGTGTTCGCCACTTACGCCGGGCTGTATTTCTGGTTCCCCAAGATGACCGGGAGGCTACTCGACGAGCGGCTGGGCAAGTTGCACTTCTGGCTGACGCTGATCGGGTTTCACACAACGTTTCTGGTACAACACTGGCTCGGCAACAAGGGGATGCCGCGGCGCTACGCCGACTACCTGCCCACCGACGGGTTCACCACACTCAATGTCGTCTCAACGATCGGGGCGTTCATCCTCGGTGCTTCGATGCTGCCATTCGTGTGGAACGTGTTTCGTAGCTGGCGCTATGGCGAACCGGTGACCGTCGACGACCCCTGGGGGCATGGTAATTCTCTCGAGTGGGCCACCAGTAGCCCACCCCCGCGGCATAACTTCACCGAATTGCCGCGCATCCGTTCTGAGCGACCCGCGTTCGAGCTGCACTATCCACACATGATCGACCGCATGCGGAGTGAGGCCCACTTCGTGCGCGCAGCGAATAAGCGGCAACCGCCACGGAATGTTCCCGAGCGAGGGACGCGGCCACTCGCCTAGCGGGGTCAGCCGTCGGCTTCCGGATCAACGCTGCTGAACCAGTCTCCGTTGACTCTTACGCACCGTTGGTGGCTCCGTTCGGCGCCTCGGCTGCTGTCCTGGCCGGCCGACTTGCGAGTCGAATAATAATTCGCGCAATTGTTTTCGTCCGCGGTTGATCCTCGAACCTACCGTTCCTTGCCGGGTGTCCGTCATCGCTGCGATTTCCTTGTAGGAGTATCCCTCGATGTCGGCGAAATACACGGCGGTGCGAAACTCCTCAGGTAGGGCCATCATTGCCGCCTGCAGATGCGGGTCGAGCAGCGCTTGGAGCGCGTGGTCTTCGGCCGACCGGAGGCCGCCCGAAGCGCGGGGGGCACTGGCCATTATCTGTCGGTCGGTGAACTCAGCAGTGGGACGTTCTGCGGGACGGCGCTTTTGCCTCCGGTAGCCACTGATATACGTGTTGATCATGATCCGCCGCAGCCATGCGTTGAGGTTCGTTCCTGGCTCGAATGCCCGGAGACCGGCATAAGCATTAAGCACGGTTTCTTGCACCAGATCCTCGGCGTCCAGTCGGTTCAAGGTCATCCGAAGGGCCTGTCGATAGAGAGGCTCAAGCAGCGGTATGATGGCGCCTTCGAATTGAGTGTGCGGCGAAACATCAAGCGCCCTTGTGCATTCCCCGCGCACGCGAGCCACGTTATGCTCCCGCCATCGCGAAGAGGTCTGACACATCGCAAGGGTGGCCACCGCTTGCGGGAGTCAGCTGTTCGGCTGCAGCGTTGCCGGTCATCGCATGATCTTCTTTCTGTCGCTGTAGATACGCGGTCGTTTGCGGCCCGACAAATGCCGATTCGAGGTTGCCGACCTCGGCCAAGGAACTGCTCCGCGCGCCAATCTGGTGCCAGCATCTACTGCCAGGGGGTGAGTGGTCATCACCCGCCGACGCAATTCATCCGGATGAGCGTTTGCCCCACTTACGATGCACAACCGTTCCACCCGTTCGCAATGTCGTGGGGCCCACTAGGCATGTCACCCAAATGGTCTGGGTTCTACGAACGCGTGCGACCCTCATGGTCGGTGGCGTCCTCCTCGACGATTATGTGGATAGCGGCTTCCTCAGCCGATGCAGCGCCGCCGTCGATTCCCACGTCGATGGCGCGGTAATCGCTACTTGGATCCGCGGGGTCTACTCCGACGGCGACGAGCCGACCGGCACGCATGTCCCCAACCTGACGATCGATAGGCTCGCCATCGCCGTCGGCGCTGTCGCCGATCCCGTCGCCGTCCCACTGATCGGTAACGTCGGGCAGCTCGCGGGCCAATCGGCGCGCCAGGCTTTCGTGGGTTCGCGCTTCCCGCGCGGTCAGCCCCCACGCCCGCAATTCGCGCGGGCTTTCCGGTGGCGAGTAGCCTTCGTCCAGATCGATGCCGGTCTCTTCTGAGTCCAGGCTTTCTTCTGGTTCGAGCAGATGGGCCTGCACGTCATCGAACTCAGAAATCCCCATCGGCGCCATCTCCATTCGGTATCTCTAAGGCCCACTCGCGCAGTCAGGTCCGCCACTTCAGCGAGACCACTGAACACGCTTGGTCGGTGTGGATCCGGTGAGCATGCCGTATGGAGGGGTGAACTGTCGTCGCCCATCTCGCGAGTCGCCCGGGTGATAGACGGACGAACCGCGGAGCCGCAACCGGGCGTGATATCCGGGGGATAGGACCGCCCAGGTCATCATGCGATTCGCTGTTGATCTATCCGCGCGACGAATGAGCGACGTCAGTTGACGCTTTCCGGACGGTTCTTTTTCCTAGTCGCCATGAGCCTCCCTAACCGCCCGGGTGAATAAGTTTGCCGGGCGATGACTAGTCATCCCACATCGATAAATGCTGGCTTATCAGATGGTTGGCCCGGCACGTAAAGCTCGCCACGTCATTGGGATCCGCGTTCGGCGACTTGGCCCTGTTTATCACCGCGGGAAGCCATCGCCACGAATTGGAGAATCAGATGAAACCCCGCCAATCTCAACGATTGCCTGCTGAATACGGCTACGGCGACGCGCGAACACAACGGCTGCTGCATCGAATGCGTGACGCCCTCGGTGCCCGGCGGTGGACGCACCGGAAAGGAGATCCCGCGATCGACCCCGTCCCGGGGATGGAGGAGCAACTTCATGCGCTGCGGCCGGTCTGCAGCGCCCAGCGGGTGTCGACCGGCAACACTTGCGGTGCGCCCGCGACAGCGGTCGCCGAGATACACGCCATCGACGGATGCGACCAGATGGGGCTGAACCCAGACGGCGATATCGTCGAGACGCTCTGCCCACCCTGCCTGGCTACTTTGCGTCGGGCTATGGCGGCCTATGTGGGCGACAAACGGGAGATGGCGTCCCGATGCGGCACCCGCCCGCTGTGCTCCACCTGCGGGCGTCCCACTGGATACCTGCGCAGCGTCTTCTCCGTGCGCATGATTGTGCCCGCGGGCCCGGCATCATGAACCGACAGCGTGTGGCCCGCTATTTGTGGCAGTGGTTTCCGGTGATTACACCGTCCTCACGTTCTTTCGTGGGGCGCTTCGCACGCCGACGCGGCGTGAATGTGGTTGGAGCGCGGGGCAATTAAGGACGGCGGCATGGAAGTGATGATATGAGTTCATTCGCCACCATATCGGGTCCACCGCGATATCCGGTCCGCGCGGGCGCGGTCGTTGACGTTACTCCGGACGGTCCGAGCATCGCCGGGCGCATCGCCTCGATCGGTGCCCGGCTGACGATCAGGCCTGCGTTGAGGGTGGGCTGCTACCTGCCATCGGTGCCCTGGCCGTGGGGCGCAGTGGAATTCGCCGCACGGGCCATCCCGCCGGCACCGGGTACGGTGCGCGCAGGTATCGACCTGGCGCATTGCACCGCGCAGCTCGTCCGTGCCGCAGGGGTGCTACCAGCCGACGGTACCCGCCGGGTTGTGCTGTATCTGCACGGCGGAGCGTTCCTCACCTGCGGCGCTCACTCGCACGGCCGACTGGTGACCATGCTGTCGCGTTTCGCCGACAGCCCCGTACTCGTGCCCAACTACCGCAAGATTCCCAAGCATTCGGTCAGCGACGCGATCGACGACTGCTACGACGGGTACTCGTGGTTGCGCCGACAGGGCTATCAGCCCGACCAGATCGTGCTGGCCGGCGATTCCGCCGGCGGCTATCTGGCGCTAGCGCTGGCCCAACGCCTGGTCGACTGCGGCGAGCAGCCCGCCGCGTTGGTGGCGATGTCACCGCTCCTGCAACTGTCGACCCGCCCCAAAACGACCAATCCCAATCTCGGCTCGGATGCGATGTTTCCGCCCAGAGCGTTCGACGCCTTGCACGAATTGATCGCCCGTGCCGGGGCTCCCCGCGGCGCCAACCGGCGCCCTGACGCGTTCTACGAGCCACTCGATAACATCCGACCCGGCCTACCACCCACTCTGATCCATGTGTCCGGCGGCGAGGTGTTACTTCACGACGCCCAGCTGGCGGCCCAGCGGCTGGCCGCGGCCGGTGTGCCGGTCGAAGTGCAGATATGGCCGGGCCAAATCCACGTGTTCCAACTCGGCGCGCCGGTGATTCCCGAAGCGACCCGCTCACTGCGCCAGATCGGCCGCTACATCCGCGACGCGACCGGATGACGAATCGATGATGCCTTCGCGCTCACCCGGGTGAATTGGTTCGCCGGGTGATGACGATTCACCCCGCGTCGGTAAATGCTGTTCGGAAGTTGGCGAGCGGAGGCTGAAATGCAGTCGACGATTTACCAGATCTGCATTCGAGGCCGCCTGACGGAGCGCCTCGGGTCCGCATTAGAAGGGATGCGCCTCGAGGCCGGTTCGACCGAAAGCGTGTTCACGGGTGAAATCTGTGACCAGTCACAGCTTTACGGTCTCCTCGACCGGGTCCGTGACCTAGGACTTGAGCTCGTCAGCGTACAACCGCAATCCGCGGCCGACCCGACAGCAAATATCCGCATCAGAAAGGACCTGTAATGCAAGCCATCACCGTTTCGGATCGCGACGCCGGCGTCGCTGGCCTGTCGCTGACGGACCTGCCCTACCCGCAGGCTGCCGACAACGACGTTATCGTGCGAGTACACGCCGCGGGTTTCACACCCGGGGAGCTTGACTGGCCGCACACTTGGATCGACCGGGCGGGTCATGACCGGACACCGAGCGTGCCCGGCCACGAGCTGTCGGGCGTCGTGGTTGAGTTGGGTTATGGCACCACGCTTTTGACCGTCGGCCAGCGCGTGTTCGGGCTCGCCGACTGGGCCCGCAACGGCTCGCTGGCGGAGTACACCGCCATGGAAGCCCGCAATCTCGCACCGCTGCCGATGGACATCGACCACACCACCGCGGCGGCGCTGCCGATCTCGGGATTGGCTGCCTGGCAAGGCCTGTTCGACCACGGCCGCCTCGCCGCCGGGCAAACGGTGCTGATCCACGGCGCCGCAGGTGGGGTCGGGTCGATCGCGGTACAGCTCGCTCGGGAGGTTGGTGCCCGGGTCATCGGTACCGGCCGGACGTCGGACCGAGACCGGGCGTTGCAACTCGGCGCCGACAGCTTCCTCGACTTGGAGACTGAAAAGCTCGAGGATGCAGGCGAAGTCGACGTGGTGTTCGATGTGATCGGCGGCGACATCCTCGCCCGATCCGCCGCTCTGGTCCGGGCCGGTGGAACGCTGGTCACCGTTGCCGAGCCGCCAAAGACCCAGCCGCGCGACGGACGGGCCATTTTCTTCCTGGTCGAAGCCGACCGGACCCAGCTCGCCGGCCTCGCAGCGCGGGTACGCGATGGGCGCATCAAACCGGTGATCGGCGCTGTGCTGCCACTCGCGGAAGCTGCCACCGCGTTCGCTCCCGGCAAGCGCATCCCCGGCAAGACGATCCTGCGCGTAGCCAAAGACTGAAAAGGGAAAGGCAGCCGAAAATGGTTCTGAAAATACCACTCGCCGCACTGACAGCCGCGGTGATGCTCACGCCCGGGGCCCACGCCGAGCCGACGCAAGAGGATTCCGGTCAAAAGCCGGTAGTCCGCCCAGTGTTCAATCAGCCCACCAATGTTCCGGGCAAATCGCTTGAGGCAGTGACGGTGAGTTATCCGCCGGGAGCTAGAAGCGGAGCTCACCACCACGCCAAATCGGCGTTCATCATGGCGTACGTGATATCCGGAGCGATCCGCAGTCAAGTCGAAGGTGAGCCTGCGCGCGTCTATCACGCCGGTGAGACGTGGAAGGAGGTCCCCGGAGCGCACCACACGATCAGTGAAAATGCGAGCGCCACCGAACCCGCCGAACTACTGGCGGTCTTCCTGCTCGATACCGGAGACGAGCCGCTTACCACGGATGACGATGCCAGCCGGTGACCGTCGCGTCGACAGCGAAAGACGTTGGTGAGAGGTAAATGAAAGCAAGCAAAGACTTCGACGTCATCGTTTTAGGTGGCGGGGTGGGTGGTGTGGCCGCCGTGCGGAAGCTTGCGGCGGTGGGCCTTTCGGTGGCGCTCGTGGAGGATCGTCTGGTCGGCGGGGAGTGTCATTACTGGGGCTGCAACCCGAGCAAAACGCTGCTACGCCCCATCGAGGTACTCAACCTCGCGAGGGCAGTTCCTGGTGTGCGGGAGGCCGTTTCGGGGCAGAAATTAGACGTTTCGGCCGTCTTCGCGAAGCGCGACGAGCTCATCGAACACCTTTCGGACCAAGACCGCACGGCATCGTTGCAGCAAGCCGGGGTAGCGGTGTTTCATGGCTTCGGCCGGTTGACCGGCCAACGAACAGTGCGCGTGGCCTATGCCCTGGGGGATACCACCGAAACCGTCTTGACCGCACGCCACGCGGTCGTGCTGGCCACCGGAACCCGTCCGAACGTGCCGGAGATACCTGGGCTGGCGCAAGCACGCCCGTGGACCAATCGGGACTTGACGAGCATGACGCAAGTGCCACCCAGCGCGCTGGTGGTGGGCGGCGGCCCCGTCGCTGTCGAGTTTGCGACCATCCTGAGCGGTTTGGGCTCAGCGGTAACACTTTTGGTGCGGGAGAACACCCTGCTCTCCAACTGTGAACCCGAAGCTCGCGAAGTAGTCACGCAGTCACTGCGAAGCAAAGGCGTCAAGATTCACTTTGAGGCAGAGTTGTCGGCGGTAGCCCGCCCCAGGTCGGGCGGGCCGGTGACCGCAACTTTTCGGCGCCAGACCATCGAGGTGGACGAGGTCGTCCTGGCCACCGGACGGCGCAACAACACCGACAACATCGGCCTGGAAACCATTGGCCTGCCGGCCGGCGGGATCGTTTCTGTGGACGACCATCTCCAGGCGGTCGGCGTCACAGGCGACTGGCTCTACGCTCTGGGAGATACCACCGGGCGCGCTCGGCTGTCTCATATATCCACCTACCACGGCCGTGTCGTGGCTGACATCATCACGGCCCGGGCGGCGGGGCGAGAACTCTCCGAGAACGAGCTGGTTGCCCGAGATACCGGCAGCCTCGCGCAGGTTATCCACACTGATCCTCAAGTGGCCTGGGTGGGCCGCACCGAAAGTCAGGCCAAAGCAGAAGGGTTCGCGGTGCGGACGCGAACTGCCCATTACCCCGGCGCGGTGTCATTCCTCGCCCTCTACCGGGATGGGTTCGATGGATGGGCGAAACTGGTCATCAACGACGAGACCAACACACTGCTCGGAGCGACATTCGTCGGCCCGCAGTTCTCGGAACTGGTTCAAGCAGCCACCCTGGCCATCGTCGCGAAGGTCCCAGTCAGTCTGCTACGCCATGCCGTCGCGCCACATCCGACGGTCAATCAGGTCTGGGATCCGCTACTCGCCCAGGAGTCCGAACTTGCCGCGTTGCTGAAAGACCGGGCGCAATCAGCACAGAAGAGCGCTTAAGCGGATCAACCCGTTTGAACCTTGATCTTGAGAGGAACCCCGATGACCTACGAACGGCCGGTTGTCTCACTGTGACCATGCTTGTGGCGGGGGTCCGCACGCTTGGTGGCCAAGTAGAGACGTTCGAAGTATTGGACCCGCGCCCGTTGGTGGACGACGAGGTCCTGATTGATGTTCGTGGTGCCGGGATTGGCAACTGGGACAACATTATTCGTTATGGAGGGTGGGACGTTGGCAGGAGGCCACCGCTTGCCCTCGGCGTCGAGGCTGCCGGAGTAATCAAGGCCATTGGTAGCCGCCCGAGCGGATTCGGTGTTGGCGACGAGGTGCTGTGCCACCCTGTTCCGCTGCGCGGCCAAGGCACGTGGGCGCCGCTTCTGATCGCGCCCGTCGAATCGCTCGCTCACAAACCGCGCGAGATTGCCTGGGAGACCGCAGCGATTTTCCCGGTGCCGGCGTTGACCGCCGAGCAGGTGGTCGGCGAGGCGTTGGCCCTGCGCGGTGGAGAAGTATTGCTGGTTCATGGCGCGGGCGGGATCACCGGCGGGCTCATTGTCCAGCTGGCCGCCATGCGCGGGGTCGACGTGCTCGCCACTGCCGGCCCGCGCAGCACCGAGAGAGTCCGCGAGCATGGCGCCCGCGCGGTGATCGATTATCGCGATCCGCTGTGGCCACAACACGCGAGGGAGCTGGCGAAGGACTCCATCGACGCCGTCGCCAACGCGGCCCCCGGGGGTGCCGCTGCGGCGATTACCGCGGTTGCCGACGGCGGCCGGCTGGCCACCATCACCCCCGATCTACCTGCGTCCACCCGCGGCATCAGCGTGACCGCGGTTTACGTCCGTTCCGACGGGGCTCAACTCGAGCGCCTCACCGCGCTACTCGCCTCCCGTCGATTGAGCATGCCGATGCCGCGGTCCTGTGGTCTGGATCAGGCCGCAGCCGCCCTCGCACACGTCGTCGCAGGCCACGAGCCCAGCGGAGTTGTCATCACACACCAGAAAACGAACACCGACCGAGGAGCCTTGAGATGACCACGATTACCCCGATTTACACCGGAGTGGCCGCTCACATCGGCAAATACGCTGACGCCATTGCCGTATCCGGTGGCGGCGGCACACAGATTTTCGTCTCCGGCACGCCTGGCCTGCGCGAAGACGGCAGCGTGCCTGAGGACTTCACCGACGAGGCCCGGCAGTGCTGGGCCAACGTCGAAAAGGCACTCGCCAAGGCCGGCGCCAAGCTCACGGACATTGTCTACATGCGGCAATGGATCACCAGCCGTGACAATGCGTCCGCCTACTTGGCGGTGAGCAGAGACGTCATCGGCCACCAACCCGCCGCCATGTTCAGCATCATCGACGGACTGGTGTGGCCCAGCATCCGCGTGGAAGTTGAAGTCACCGCCATCCTGCTCCCTTGAGCGATTTGAGCTTCCGATGAGCGCGGACGAAAGGATCCCGAGATAGTGAGCCCTTACCCCGTCGTCGAGTTGTCCACGGACGAACTGCTGACCACGACCCGCTCGGTGCGCAAACGTCTCGATTTGACCAAACCTGTTCCTATCGGCCTGATTCGGGAATGCCTGGAGATCGCGGTGCAGGCACCGACGTCGGCCAACGTGCAGAATTGGAGCTTCGTCGTGGTCACCGACGCCGAGCAGCGTCGCGCGATCGCCGATGTGTACCGCCGCACTTGGGACTCGATCGTCGCGTCCCCTTTCGCGGTCGCCGATCGGTTCAAGGACGATCCCGTGCGCAATCGTGAGCAGCGCAAGGTGTCTGACAGTGCGGCCTATCTCGCCGAGCACTTCGGCGAGGTCCCGGTCTTGGTGATCCCGTGCGTGGAGGTCATCGACGGCGACGGCAGGTTGACGGCCGAAAACGCCAACCAGTATTGGAGTTCGATCATGCCCGCCACGTGGAACTACATGCTCGCCGCGCGTTCTCGGGGCTTGGGGACCACCTGGACCGGGGTGACCATAATGGCCGACGACGAGATGCGGACCATCCTGGGCCTGCCCGACAACGTCTATCACGCCACGACCGTCCCCACCGCCTACTACACCGGCGCGACGTTCCGCCGTGCCAAACGGATCCCGCTGGACGACGTGCTGCACTTCGACCGGTGGTGAGCCGCCCTGCCAGCCGGTCACCCATGTCGGCGTGATTTTTAAGGAGGACAGCCATGGACGGCGAGTACGAAAACCCCTGCCCCGACAATAGTTCAAGGCGAACCGAATCGCTGGATCCCGATGACGGGCACAAAGCGATCACCAGCCGCGACATCGACGTGTTGGTGCAGTTGAAGGCTCTCAGAAAACGCCGATGACAAGGGCACGCAACGGATTTGGTGTTCCGTCGTCGTCCCGCACCGAACGCACCCAGCGGTGAGGCTGCGCGACGCGGCACCGACCAGACGTGCGATGGTGGTCGCGGTCATGGTGTCGATGGTCGCGTTCCTCGACTCCACGGTGATCAACCTGGCTTTGCCGGCCACCGAGCGCGACCTCGGCGGCGGCCTGGCGCTGCAGCAATGGATCATCGACGGCTACCTGCTGGCGATGGTGGCAGTGATTCTGCCCGGCGGGTCCATCTCGGATCTGTTCGGCCGCGTTCCCGTGATGCGATTCGGGCTGTTGGCTTTTGGTTCGGGCTCGGTGCTGGCGGCGGTCGCCACCTCACCGGCGATGCTGATCACGGCGCGCCTGATCCAGGGCCTGGGTGCGGCATTCCTGGTACCGGGGTCCCTGGCGCTGATCAACACGGTGTTCGACAAAGCACACCGGTCCGCGGCGATCGGCGTGTGGACCGGGTGGACGGGAACCGCCTTCGCGTTGGGTCCGCTATTGGGCGGAATGTGCGTCGACTTCCTCGGCTGGCGCTGGATTTTCGTGTTGTCGGCGATCCCCATGGCGGTCGGGTATGCGCTGACGTTCTGGCTGTGCCCCATGTCGGGGCGGGTCGAAGGCACGCGTGTGGATATCGTCGGGGTGGGCCTATCGACGGTAGGGCTGGCGGCGAGTGTGTATGTATTAATCGAAGCGCAACGCGACGGCTGGACCGACCCAATGGTCATCACACCGGCGGTGATCGGGATCGCCGCGCTGGTTGGCTTCGTGTCCTGGCAGCAGCGCAGCAGGCACCCGATGCTTCCGTTGCCGCTGTTCAGCTTTCACAGCTTCGCGGCCGGCAACGTCGTCACTGCATTGGTCTACGGCGGGTTGACGCTAGGATCGCTGGCCGTCGCCCTCTACACCCAAGAAATCGGAGGGTACTCAGCCACCGAGGCCGGACTGGCCACACTGCCGATCCCGGCAACGTCGTTTGTGTTGGCCCGTCACGTCGGCCGCGTTGCGGCGCGGGTGGGGTCACGTACATTCCTGATCGTCGGCCCCGCCTTGGCGGCAGTTGGGCTGCTGCTGATCCACCCGAAAGCCAACGGATTCCACGCGCTCACGGACCTGGTCCCGGGGATGACCGTGTTGGCGCTTGGGCTGGTGGCGACTATCACACCGTTGACGACGGTGACACTGGCCTCGGTGCCGACCGAACACAGCGGCCTGGCGTCGGCTATCAACAACGCCGTTTCGCGACTGGCCGCGCTGATCTCTACCGGATCCATCGGCCTGCTCAGCGTTGGCGCGGCGAGCGCCCCCGGATTCGCCCACGCCTTGGAAGTGAGCGCCACCCTGTTCGCCCTGGGTGCGTTATGCGCCGCACTGTTGATAACCAATCCGCCTGCAGGGCGCCAGCGTGTGCCCTGCGAGATCGCGGCGTTGTGCCGCGACCGGCCCGGTGCGCAACCCTGCCTGGCCAGCAGCCCGTCGACCGCGACCGAACCGTCCGCTCCGCAGTAATTGTTCACCCTCGCCCCGCCGCGCGACAGAACGCCCTGTATCGCCCAGCCGATGACCCGTCGTGGCACTGATTGTCGGGGGAGTTACTCACCCGGGTGAATGTGCGGTTTGGGTGATGACAGCTCATGCCACGTGGCTGCAATCTCGAGGCGACAAGATCCGGGCGGTACGAACGGCTTTCAGAAGGGACAAGTTAGATGAACGACACCAAGCAGTCCGCGGAAGATCTGGTGATCCTCGAGCGGCTCAACAATGACTACGTCCACTCCGACCAGTTCAACGATGTCAAGCGCTTCAGCGAGTTCCTCGCTGAGGACTTCATCGTGCAGACCCCGGGAGTCACCCGGAACCGCGAAGAGTTCCTCGAATACATCGCTAAGCCGCGTCCCTTCAAGGATCTCGCTGTGCACGACGTCAATATCCGAATCCTCAGTGACGTTGCGCTGATCCACGCCCGCGCGACGTACACCATGCTCGCTGACGGAGCGGAGCAAGAAGCTCTGTACACCGACACGTATCAGAAGCGTGATGGCGGCTGGGTCTGTGTCGCGGCCTGTGCGATCGCTCCGGGCGCTTAACCTGCATGCCGACCGGAATCGTATTATTTGCCAACCCGAAGGCAACCAACGTCGTCGATGGCATGGTGACGCAGGCGCGCACAGCGTTTTCACTCGGCGTTTGCCAGGTCTGGCTGGGCCAGCAATTCGATTACGATGCGATCGCGCTCGCTGCTTTGATCGGCGCGGCCGTACCCGGGCTCGGCGTCGGCACGGCGGTGGTGCCGATCAACCCGCGTCACCCGCTGATCGTCGCGCCTCTAGCGCAGACGGCGCAGGCCGCGTCGCACGGCAACTTCAGTCTCGGGCTCGGACTGGGCGCGCACGAGCCGGAGCGCCAGGCCTTCGGAACGTCGTGGCCGAACACGGTCACGCGGCTTCGCGAGCACCTGACGGTGCTGAGATCCATCTTCGATACCGGGGCGGTGTGCTTCAGCGGCAACGAGATCAGCGCACACCCCGGATGGCCGGTGCGGGTCGCCGGCGGCACGCCCGTCCCGGTGTACGTGGCCGCGATGGGCCCAAAGGCGTTGCAGGTCACCGGCGAGCTGGCCGACGGCACCATGCCGTACCTTGCCGGTCCGCGGACGATCGCACAATTCATCGAACCGGCCATCACGAGATCGGCGGCCGACGCTGGACGTCCGAAGCCCAGGATCATCGCCCAGGTCCCGGCACTCGTGTCCGACGACGTTGATGCCGCAAAGAATTTCGCGGCCGAGAAGTTGCGCTTCTACGAGTCCATTCCGTCGTATCGGAAGGTGATCGCGCGGGAAGGTGTCGCCGGCGCTGCAGACCTTGCCGCGGTGGGTTCGGCGGAATCGGTCAGGCGGCAGCTTCAGAGCTACCTGAACGCGGGTGCGACCGATGTGGTGCTGACCGCGTTGGCCTGGTCGGAGGCCGCGGTGGCCGAAGATCTGTGGGCCCTCGCGGCCTCGCTCTGACCCCCGGTAGTCACCCGGGTGAGTAGGTCATTGGGGTGATGACAGCTCACCCCGCGGGGGCGCAGTCTCGGTACGAGCAGATCCGGGTGTCCAGCCGGAGCCGTCAGCGCAGACCAGGAAGGCAACCCGCACATGCATTTTGAGGGCAAGAAGGTCATTGTTATCGGCGGCAGTGCCGGCATGGGTCGGCAGGTCGCGATCGACATCGTCGATCACGGCGGGAGCGCGGTGATCGTCGGCCTGTCGAAAGACCGCGTCGACGAGACCGTCTCCGAGCTGAGCCGGCGTGGCCACGCCTGGGGGATCGCCGCCGAGTTGACGGATCGCGGTGCGGTCGCCGATGTGCGGCGCGTGCTTTCCGAGGATCACAGCGATGCCACACTGTTGGTGAATGCGGCCGGATTCTTCATCCCGAAGGCGTTTCTCGCGTACGACGCGCAGGATTACGACTCGTACATGGAGCTCAACTATGCCCTGTTTTTCCTGACGCAGACCGTCGTTGAGGGCATGATCGCCCGCGGTGAGGGCGGGTCCATCGTCAACATCGGCAGCATGTGGGCACACCAGGCGATCGGTGTGACCCCATCATGCGGGCATTCGATGCAAAAGGCGGGACTGCATGCGCTGACCCACAACCTGGCGATCGAGCTTGCCGGGCACAAGATCCGCGTCAACGCGGTGGCGCCGGCGGCCGTGAAGACTCCGGCTCTCGAGCGGTGGGTGCCGAAGGACGAGATCGACGCCACCCTAGACACTTTCGCGCCGTTTCACCCCTTGGGACGAGTTGGCACACCCGCCGACGTGGCGAACGCCGTGACTTATCTGCTGTCCGATCAGGCCAGTTGGGTCACCGGCGCAATTCTGAACGTCGACGGCGGCGTCATGGCAGGCCGCAATTAACCCGGTGCGGTGGACGTGGAACTTCTAAACGAGAGAAACCCGAAAGGGGAGATGCAGTGACAATCGAGATCTTCAGGCCGGGCGGCCCGCCAGCGAAGTCTGTCGGACGCACCGAAGGCAAGTCTGTGTTCAACGGGACGGTCGGCGTCCGCCACATCCTCGACAAGGCTCAGGCGGAGGGCCGCTTCTCCGTCCTCGAACACCCGATGTCCCCCCGAGCGTTGGCCGCACCGCTTCATCGCCACCACAACGAAGATGAGTACAGCTGGATCATCGAGGGACGCGTGGGCGCTTTGCTTGGCGATGAGGTGCTCGAGGGGGGACCTGGTGACTTCATCTTCAAGCCACGAGGCCAATGGCACACGTTCTGGAACGCGGGCGATGAGCCCGCCCGCATCCTCGAGATCATTTCCCCCGCAGGATTTGAGCAGTTCTTCGACGAGCTTGCTGATCTCGGAGGTATCGACACGATATCGCCAGAGGTCCTCGATTCGCTCTGTGCGCGATACGAACTGGAGATGGACGTCGACAGCGTCCCCGAGCTATGCAATCGCTTCGGCCTGAAGTTTCCCGGTGAACCTCTTTGATGGGGAACGGTACTCACAGGGCTGCAACTCTGAAAGGTTCATCATGAAGATCGTAGTCATTGGCGGTCGTGGGCTGATCGGCTCGAAAGTAGCGGCCAAGCTCAGCGCGCAGGGACACGACGTGATCACTGCCTCACGCCGATCGGGTGTCGACTCCCTCACCGGCGAAGGCCTCGCCAACGCCGTCGCGGGTGCGGATGTCGTGGTCGACGTCGCCGATTCACCATTGTTCGACGACGAACCTGTGATGCACTTCTTCACGACGACGACGGCGAATCTTCTGTCGGCTGAACGGGAAGCGGGAGTCAAACACCATGTCGCGTTGTCCGTAGTGGGTTCCCAGAGCATGCCGGATAGCGGCTACAACACCGCGAAAGCAGCTCAGGAGAAGCTGATTCAGGAGTCGGGCCAGCAATACTCGATTGTGCGCGCAACCCCATTCTACGAATTTGCTGTTGTCTTGGCCGATTCCGCGACAGACGGAGATATTGTCCGATTGCCACACGCGATGTTCCGTCCTATCGCGGCCGACGACGTCGCCACTGCCGTGGCCCACGCGGCAGTCGGACTTCCAACCAATGGAATAACGGAGATCGCCGGGCCCGAAGCAATGGGAATGGACGACTTTGTCCGCGTGGGCCTCGCCGTCAACGGTGATCAACGTCGGGTCGTAACCGACGCCCAGGCGCCATACTTCGGTGCGGTGATCGACGATCACACCCTCGCACCCAACGAGAACGCCACCATCTTCACTACCCGATACTCCGACTGGATCGACGCACGCTCCGGCCGCCGCCCACAGGGAAATTGACCGGGAGCGCGAATCGTGGTCGATGCGAGCGACTCCGAACTCGAGTCGACGATAGACGTGCTCCAGGAGGTACGGTCACCGTCGATTCCTGACGATGCCGATGTGCTGACCGTTCTCATCAACCATCCACCGGGTGCCCCTGGATACCCGCCACATCGCCTCCCGGGGGGCCCCGGGTTCGGCTACATGATCAGCGGTGAGATGTTGTTCGAGCTCGAGGGCGAAGCGCCACGCGTCCTCCGGGCCGGAGACGCATTCTGGGGTCCCGGCGGCGACGTGATCCACTATCGGGACGCCAACAACCGCACCGACATTCCTTGCACCTTTGTCCTCACAATGCTGTGCGCGCCCGGGCAACCGTTGCGCGAATGGGTCAGCGAAGCGGAGCTCGAAGCGCGAAAGGGACTCCGCGTCAAGTAACCGGAATCACCCGCGCGGCTTGCCCGGGCACTTCCCGTCGACGGCGGCCCGCACGTTGATGCTCGTCGCCTGCAGCGTGCCGCCGTTGTCCAGGCTGCCGCGGGCGGTGACGCACTTGCCCTGCGCAACGGCGTCGGGAGTGGCGGTCGCCAGCTTGGAGTACTTGGTCTGGTCGTCGACGGTCACGGGCGTCTGGGTGCTGTTCCCGCTGGCGTCGGTGCCCGCGACGGTGATGGTGTTACCGGTCACCGACGCGACCGAGCCCAGCAACGGCTTTGGCTTGGGCGGCGCGGGCGACGGTGACCCGGGCGGTGGCGTGGTGGTCGAAGCCTGACCGGACCCCTTGGCTGGGGGACAGGTGCCGTTGACGGAGGGGCTGACCCGGACCGACGCCGCGGTGGCCGGCTGCCCGGTTTGGATCTCCTGGGTGGGCCGCACCGTGACGCAGCTGCCCTGGGTGACATCGCTCAGCGTGGCCGGCGCGACCTCAGTGATCTTGGTCGTCGACGTGAAGTTGACGGCGGCGCTGCTGTTGTCGTCTTTCGTGACCCGGATCGAGTTGCCCGCCACCGACGCGATCAGGCCGCTCACCTTGGCCTCGGCTTGCGGCGGTGCCTGCGAGGTGGCGGTCGAAGTCACGGTCGACGTGGAGGTGGACGTCGACGTCGGAGCCGATTGGTTCGACGAGCCGCAGGCGGCGACGGACAGCGCGGCGGCCCCCGTGACGGCGAGGACGGCGAGGCGGGCGAGTCGAGGAGTGGGACGGCTTGCGGATATCAACGTTTCCCCCGTTCGTGAGTTGGACCACGAAAAGATGTACCCGCTCGAGCTGTGCCGTAGCTGTGTAACGAGGCGTTTTCAGAACGCGTCTTCGGAGACCCGCATGATGTCGTCGTCGATGGACTCGAGGACCCTGCGCTGCGCGGTCAGCCTCGGCAACATGTTCTTGGCGAAGAACTTCGCCGTCGCGACCTTGCCCCGATAGAAGCTCTGGTCGCTTGCGGAGGGCGCCGCAGCCAGCGCGGCGTGGGCGATGCCGGCCTGCACCAACAATCGCCAGCCGATGAGCAGGTCGCCGACCGCGAGCAGGTAGCGCACCGACCCCAGCCCCACCTTGTAGATCTCGGTCGGGTGCTGCGTGGCCGACATCAGGTAGCCGGTCAGCGCGCCAGTCATCGCGGTGACCTCGTCCAGCGCGGTCTGCAACAGGTCGGCCAGCGGCTTCAGTTCGCCGTCGCAGGCATCGATGGTGCGGCTGATCTGCGCCACCACAAACTGCAGGGCTTGGCCGTGGTCGCGAACGATCTTGCGGAAGAAGAAATCGAGCGCCTGGATGGCGGTGGTGCCCTCGTAGAGCGAATCGATCTTGGAGTCGCGGATGTACTGCTCGAGCGGGTAGTCGACCAGGAAGCCCGAGCCCCCCAGCGTCTGCAGCGACTCGGTCAGGATCTCGTAGGCCCGCTCGGAGCTCACCCCCTTGACGATCGGCAGCAGCAGGTCGTCGATGCGGTGCGCCATGTCGGCGTCGGCACCCGAAACTCGTTGCGCCACATCGGGATCCTGATGCGCGGCGGCATACATGTAGAGCGCCCGCAGCCCCTCGGCGTACGCCTTCTGGGTCATCAGGCTGCGCCGCACGTCGGGGTGGTGCATGATCGTGACCCGCGGCGCGGTCTTGTCGGTCATCTGGGTGAGGTCGGCGCCCTGTACGCGCTCCTTGGCGAACGCCAGCGCGTTCAGGTAGCCCGTGGACAGGGTGCCGGCGGCCTTCACCCCGATCGTCATGCGGGCCTGCTCGATCACGGTGAACATCTGCGCGATCCCGTTGTGCACGTCGCCGACCAGGTAGCCGACGGCGGGCACGTCGCCGTCGCCGAAGGTCAATTCGCAGGTGGGTGAGGACTTGATACCCATCTTGTGTTCCAGCCCGGTGGCGAAAACGCCGTTGCGGGAACCGAGTTCGAATGTTTCGGGGTCGAACAGAAACTTGGGCACATAGAACAGGCTCAACCCCTTGGTGCCCGGGCCGGCGCCCTCCGGCCGGGCCAGCACGAGGTGGAAGATGTTCTCGGCCGTCTCGCCCACATCGCCGCCGGAAATGAACCGCTTGACGCCCTCGATGTGCCAGGTGCCGTCGGGCTGCTGGATGGCCTTGGCGCGGCCCGCCCCGACGTCGGATCCGGCGTCGGGCTCGGTGAGCACCATGGTGGCCTGCCAACCGCGCTCCACGCCGACGGCCGCCCACTGCCGTTGCTGCTCGTTGCCCTCCTCGTAGAGCGCCTGGGCCATGAACGGGCCGAAGTTGAAGAAGTTCGCCGACGGGTTGGCGCAGAGGATCATTTCGTTGACCGCCCAGGCCAGCGCGCGTGGTGCCGGCATGCCGCCGATCTCCTCCGCCAGGCCCAGCCGCCACCAGCCGGCCTCCTTGAGCGCCCGCACCGTCTTGGCCAACTCGTCCGGCACGCTGATCGAGTGCGTGGCCGGGTCGAACACCGGCGGGTTGCGGTCGGCGGCGGCGAAGGATTCCGCGACGGGACCCTCCGCCAGGCGGGCGGCCTCGGCCAGGATGGTGCGGACGGTGTCCTCGTCGAGGTCGCTGTAGCCCCCGGCGCCGAGGACTCCGCCGATTTCGAGGACCTCGAACAGGTTGAACTCGAGATCGCGGACGTTAGCGATGTAGTGCCCCAACGCGATTCCCTCCCGCCCGATCGGTCAGCGCTAAGTCTGTCGGACGTGGGAAAACGTACGCAACCGTAAGTAGGGCCGCTACCCGTGCGCGCCGTTTACGCCGAACAGCAGCCCGCGCTGGCCGCCGGTGCCGTTGGGGTGACCGCCGGCCCCGCCGTTGCCGATCAAAATGGCGTTGCCGCCGTTGCCGCCGTTGATATTGGCGTTGCCCCCGGCCCCGCCGTTGCCGATCAGCCCGGCCTGGCCACCGGTCCCGGCGATGCCGCCCATCGGGGCGGCGCCACCGTCACCGCCGTTGCCGACGAAAAACCCGCCGCTGCCGCCGGCTCCGGCCTGGCCGGCATTGGATGCGAATCCGCCGGTGCCGCCGTCGCCGAGCAGGAAGGCCCGCCCGCCGTTGCCGGCGACGCCGAGGGAGGTGCCGCCGCCACCGCCGCCGTTGCCGAAGAGCAGGCCGCCGTTGCCGCCGGCGCCGCCGTTCCCCATGCCGTCGGGGCTGGTACCGCCGGCGCCGCCGGCCCCTAGCAGCAACGCGGAGCCGCCGAGGCCGCCGGAGCCACCGCCGCCGCCGCTGGCGCCCCCGGCGCCGCCGCCGCCGAAGAACAGCCCGCCGGTGCCACCGGCGCCGCCGTTCGCTCCCAGCCCGCCCACACCGCCGGCCCCGCCGAAACCGAACAGGCCCGCGTCGCCGCCGCGGCCGCCGGCCTGGCCGGCGTTGCCATTCGCGCCCCGCCCGCCGTTGCCGAACAAGATTCCGCCGGCCTCGCCGTTCGCGCCGGGTGTGGCGCCGTTGTTGCCGTTGCCGATCAGGGGGCGGCCCAGTAGCGCCCGGCTGGGCGCGTTGATCGCGTCGAACAGCGGCTTCAGGGGGTTGGTGTTGGCGGCTTCCGCGGCGGCGTACGCCTGCGCGCCGCCAAGCAGGTTTTGCACGAATTGGTCGTGAAACGCCGCGACCTGGGCGCTCAGCGCCTGATAGCCCTGGCCGTGCGCTTCGAACACCGCTGCGATCGCGGCGGACACCTCATCGGCCGCCGCGGCGGTCACCGAGGTCGTCTGGGCCGCCGCCGCGGAATTGACCTCGTTGATTGCCGATCCGATGCGCGCGAGATTGCCGGCTGCTCCCGACACCAATTCCGTATCCGCGACCAGAAATGACATCCCGCACCTCCCGGTGAAGCGTCAGCGACGGCAGAATCTTATCGTGATTTCGGCGGCTGTGGAGTACGAAATTGTCGGCTGTCGCCGCGGTGAATTTGATTGCTGACGCGCACGATTCGGGTCGTATTGCGGGCGGCAGAAAGCCAATCGGGGAGAGCCGCGGGAACATTGCGTCAGTTACCGACGTTAAGTGGACTGTGACAACACGCGATCTCACTGCTGAGCAGTTCAACGAGACCATCGAGGGCAACGACATCGTGCTGGTCGACTTCTGGGCCTCCTGGTGCGGCCCATGCCGCCAGTTCGCCCCGACGTTCCAGGCATCCTCGGAGAAGCATCCCGACATCGTCTATGCCAAGGTCGACACCGAGGCCGAGCAGCAGCTCGCGGCGGCCGCCCAGATCCGGTCCATCCCGACGCTGATGGCCTTCAAGAAGGGCAAGCTGCTGTTCAACCAGGCTGGCGCGCTGCCGGCGGGCGCCCTCGAGGACCTCGTCCAGCAAATCAAGGCCTTCGACATCGAGGCGGCCGAGGCCGCCCAGGCAGACCAGGCCTAAACCAGTTGCCGCTGCAGCGCGGCGACTTCCCACATCGGCGCCCCGGCGCGGCCTTCGGCGACGCGCAGGTAAATCGACTTCAGCGTCTCGAGGTAACGAGTAACCGACTCGCGGGCGACCGGGTTGTCGGGGAAAAACACCATCGCGTGCGTTTCCTTTTCATACCGGTTGATGCGCAAGTCGAATCGGGCCGGGACCCCGCCGTCGTGATGGATCTTGATGTTGGAACCGCCCCACTCGGACTTCACGATGGTGGACAGGGGAGGGCTGCTGGCGTCGAGGTGGAACAGCAACGGAACGCGCCCTTGCGGCATCCGCAGCCACGGCGCCAGTTCCAGCACGCGAGAAAACGGCACGTTCGCCAGGGCCTTGCCCGAATCGAACGACTGCTGGGCGGCCCGCACGGCGGCACCGAACGATGAGGAGCCGACGGGAATGGTGATCGGCACAAAGCCGGTGAACCAACCGACCGTCAGGAACTCCTCCCGCGAGCTGCGGGTATCGCACGCCACCAGCCCGTAATACGTTTCGGCGCCGGTCAATTCGTATTGCGCCAGGGCGGCGGAGGCGAAGACGCCGCCGCTGAAACGGCCGCCCGCGGCTATGCAGGCGGCTTCGAAATCGGCCGTCTGTCGTTCGTCCATCAGCTGGACGAACATCAGGTCGCAGGCCCCCGATCCGTCGCCGAGTGACACCGGGCATTCCGGCAGGGTGCCGTCGTTCTGTTCGAAGAAGTCCACCCAGGCCTGCACCTGCGGGGAGTCCAGCGTCAGGGCCGAGGTGTACTCGTGCTGCTGGACACAATAGTTTTCGTAGCTGCCCGGGGCCGGCAGCGCCGGCGGCGCCCCGCCGGCCAGCAGCGACGTGTACATCAGGTACAGCTCCATGCGTATCGCACCGAGGAACTGGGCGTCGATGTAGAGATGGTCGATGCTGAAGCAGAAGGTGAAATGATCCTCGCGCTGGATTACGGCAAAGCGGAAGCAATCCCAATCCAGCGGGCTCGGCGTCGCCACGATGTGGTCGCGAAACTCCTCCGGCGTCATCTCGCCGTGTTTGACCGGAACACATTGAATATCGGCGGGATTGCGAACGGTGTGGCGCAGAATGCGGTCGCCGTCGGCAAATTCGAACCAGCTGTGATAGGTGTCGTGCCGCCGAAGATGCGCGTTGATGACGTACGTCAGGACCCGGATGTCGCAGCGGCCTTGCATGTCCCAGCTGCCGATGCACAACCGCGACATGTCCACCCCGCGGCCCGCGTGGTCAACGAAATTGCGCAGGTGGCGAGCTTGTTGGTGGCTGGCCGGGACGGCGCTTATCGGAGCTTGCCGGACCTTGGCTAGCGAGGCCGGCGAAGGATGCCAGCACACGACCGCCCCCGGGTCCGGCAACCAATCGTGGACGGCCCCGAACGCATCTTCCCCTGGGATGAACACATTCCCTCCCTAGTCTGCTTCATCGCCTGGACACAGCGGATTCATAGCTCTACCATTGCTTTGCCGAACGGCGTTCCTGCCTCCATTGGTCGGATCCTGTTGCGGGACAGCACATTTGCGCGCCAGTGCCCCTGCTGTGGTTGCCCGCGCAAGACGCCTCACGGGCCGTAGCTGACACGCGCCCAATGGTGGGTAAAGATAGCAGACCAAACCAAGCGCCGTGCGGCGTTTCAACGACATTTAACGTACGGTCGCGTGCCGAATCGTGACCCGCGCGGCCGCAGCTCAATAGCCCGGAAGTACGAACGCGACCCCGCCCCTGCGCGGTAGAGTCGCGCCCATGTGGGGCACGGTGCTGGCGTTGGCGCTGGTCGCGGGGGTGGACCCGGGACGAATCGGCGTCGCCCTGCTGCTGTTTTCGCGGCGACGGCCGGTGCTTCATCTTTTTGCCCTGTGGCTGGGTGGGGTGGCGGTCGGCGTGGCCCTGGCCCTGGGCGCGCTCGTCGGGCTGCACGACGTCGTGCTCGGGGTCATGGATCGGCTGGAGGTCGCCACCTCGAGCTCCACCGCGGGGCAGATTCAGGTCGCGATGGGCGTGCTCGCGCTGGTGATCGCGGCGGCCATCGCGGTCGGTGTTTCGGTGCGTCGACCGGTGGCGGTGCCCGTCGGCGCCCCCCTTGATCAGGCCGAACCGACGGCGTTCTCGCGTTTGTCGGCGCGCGCCGTGCAGGCGCTGCAGGCCGGCCCGCCGTGGATCACCTTCCTCGTCGGGGTGGGGCTGACGACCGATTTCCGCTACCTGGCCGCGCTCACCGTCATCCTGGCCTCCGGGGCCGCCCTGGGCACCCAGGTCAGCGCCGCCGCGGCGTACACGCTGGTGGGCCTGGCGTTCGCCGAGGTACCGCTGATCTGCCATTTGGCGGCGCCCGCCCGGACCGGCGCGATGATGTCGCGCGTGCACGACTGGGTGCAGGCCCGCAGACGGGCGGTCCTCGGAGTGGTCGTGGCGGTGCTGGGTGTTTTCCTGATGACCAGCGGTATGGGCCACGTCTGAGCCAGAGCGCGTCCGTTACCTTTCACGGGTGAGCCTGGTACTGGTAGAGCAACCGCGGCCCGGAGTCGCGCTGATAACCCTCAATCGGCCCGAACGGATGAACTCCATGGCGTTCGACGTCATGGTGCCGCTCAAAGAGGCCCTCGAGAAGGTCACCTACGACAATTCCGTGCGCGTCGTGGTGTTGACGGGGGCGGGCCGAGGGTTCTCCTCGGGCGCCGACCACAAGTCCGCGGGCACCGTGCCGCACGTCGCCGGGCTGACCCGCCCGACGTACGCGCTGCGCTCGATGGAGCTGCTCGACGACGTGATCCTGGGGTTGCGCCGGCTACACCAGCCGGTGATCGCGGCGGTCAACGGCCCCGCCATCGGCGGCGGGCTGTGCCTGGCCCTGGCGGCCGACATCCGGGTGGCCTCCACCAGTGCCTACTTCCGGGCCGCGGGCATCAACAACGGCCTGACCGCCAGCGAACTGGGCCTGTCCTACCTGTTGCCCAGGGCCATCGGGGCGTCGCGCGCGTTCGAGATCATGCTGACCGGCCGCGACGTCAGCGCCGAGGAGGCCGAGCGCATCGGCCTGGTGTCCTGTCAGGTGCCCGACGCCCAGCTGCTGGACACCTGCTACGCGATCGCCGCGCGGATAGCGGCGTTCTCGCGCCCGGGAATCGAGTTGACCAAGCGCACGCTGTGGAGTGGACTCGACGCCGGTAGCCTGGAGGGACACATGCAAGCCGAAGGCCTAGGACAGCTCTTCGTCCGCCTGCTCACCGCCAACTTCGAGGAAGCGGTTGCCGCGCGCGCGGAGAAGCGGCCGCCGGTTTTCACCGACGAAAAATAACCATCACACAAGGGAGCTGATGTGATCACGGCCACGGACCTCGAGGTCCGCGCTGGTGCGCGCATCTTGCTCTCACCCGACGGCCCGGACCTGCGCGTGCAGCCCGGCGACCGCATCGGGTTGGTGGGCCGCAACGGGGCGGGCAAGACGACGACCCTGCGCATCCTGGCGGGGGAGAGCCAGCCCTATGCGGGATCGGTGGCCCAGATCGGCGAAATCGGTTATCTCCCACAGGATCCCAAAGAGGGCGACCTCGATGTGCTGGCCCGTGACCGAGTGCTGTCGGCGCGCGGGTTGGACGTCCTGCTCACCGACCTCGAGAAGCAGCAGGCGCTGATGGCCGAGGTCGCCGACGACGACGCGCGGGACCGCGCGATCCGACGCTACGGGCAGCTGGAGGAGCGGTTCGTGGCGTTGGGCGGCTACGGTGCCGAGAGCGAAGCCGGCCGCATCTGCGCGAGTCTCGGCCTGCCGGAACGGGTGCTGACGCAAAAGTTGCGCACGCTGTCCGGCGGGCAGCGCCGCCGCGTGGAGCTGGCGCGCATCCTGTTCGCCGCCTCCGACAGCGGGGCGGGCTCGTCCACAACCCTGCTGCTCGACGAGCCGACCAACCACCTCGACGCGGATTCGCTTGGCTGGCTGCGCGATTTCCTGCGGGCCCACACCGGCGGGCTCGTGCTCATCAGCCACAACGTCGAGCTGCTCGCCGACGTCGTCAACCGGGTGTGGTTCCTTGACGCGGTGCGCGGCGAGGTCGACGTCTACAACATGGGCTGGCAGAAGTACCTGGACGCCCGCGCGACGGACGAGCAGCGTCGGCGCCGGGAGCGCGCCAACGCCGAGCGCAAGGCCGCGGCGCTGCGCACCCAGGCCGCCAAGCTGGGCGCCAAGGCCACCAAAGCCGTTGCGGCGCAGAACATGTTGCGCCGTGCCGACCGGATGATGGCCGCGCTCGACGAGGAACGGGTCGCCGACAAGGTGGCCCGGATCAAATTCCCCACCCCGGCCGCGTGCGGGCGCACCCCGCTGGTCGCCAAGGGGCTGTCCAAGTCGTACGGGTCGCTCGAGGTGTTCAGCGGTGTCGACCTGGCGATCGACCGCGGCTCGCGGGTGGTCGTGCTCGGCCTCAACGGCGCGGGCAAGACCACGCTGCTGCGCCTGCTGGCCGGCGTCGAGACCCCCGACAGCGGGGCCCTCGAGCCCGGACACGGTTTGCGGATCGGCTATTTCGCGCAGGAGCACGACACGCTCGACAACGACGCGACCGTCTGGGAGAACATCCGGCACGCCGCGCCCGAGTCGGGCGAGCAGGAGCTGCGCGGTCTGCTGGGCGCGTTCATGTTCAGCGGTCCGCAGCTCGACCAGCCGGCGGGGACGCTCTCGGGCGGCGAGAAGACGCGGCTCGCGCTGGCCGGCTTGGTGGCGTCCACGGCCAACGTGCTGCTGCTCGACGAACCCACCAACAACCTCGATCCCGCATCGCGCGAACAGGTGCTCGACGCGCTGCGCAGCTACCTGGGTGCGGTGGTGCTGGTGACCCACGACCCGGGCGCGGCCGAGGCCCTCGACCCGCAACGCGTCGTGCTGTTGCCCGACGGCACCGAGGACTACTGGTCCGACGACTACCGGGATCTCATCGAACTGGCGTGATTTCGCCAAATCGGCCCGCGGCCGACGATGGCTTTCTACTCTATGTGCTTGGGGATCGAACCCAGAGCATGGAGGGGACCTTGAAGACCGCAGTGCGGAAGCCGAAGAAGACGCGCGAGCAGATGTTGCACGAACTCCGCAACGCGTACGAGCGCGGCGCCAGCATCCGCAACCTGGTGGCCACCACCGGCAGGTCGTACGGGTCGGTTCACAGCATGCTGCTGGAGTCCGGCACCACCCTGCGCGGACGCGGCGGCCCCAACCACACTTCGGCCCGGAGCCAGTCCCCGCGGGCGTAGCGTCACTGCGAAGTTACGTCCCCTCATTCGCAGTGGCGTTACGCTCGCGCCCCAGAGTCCTTGCGCCGCACCGAGTTTTCCACCAGATCGAGGACCGCGGACAGCCGGCGCGGATCCTCGCCGGACGCCAGTCGGGCCACCAGGCCGTCGAGCACCAGCTCTAGGTAGCACTGCAGCACGTCGCCGGGAACGTCGTCACGCACCCGGTGCGCCGCCTTCTGGCGGCGCAGCCGATCGGTGGTCGCCGCCGCCAGTTCCGCGGAGCGATCCGCCCAGCCCTGGCTGAACACCGGATCGTTGCGCAACTTGCGCGCGATCTCCAGCCGGGTCGCGAGCCAGTCGAATTGGTCGGGCGCGGCGAGCATGTCGCGCATCACCTGGATCAGGCCCTCGCGGGAGGCCACGTCGGCCATCCGCTCGGCGTCCTCGTGCGCCAGCGCGAAGAACAACGCGTCCTTGTCCCGGAAGTGATGGAAGATCGCGCCGCGCGACATCCCGATCGCCTGCTCCAGCCGGCGCACCGTGGCCTTGTCGTAGCCGTATTCGGCGAAGCAGTGGCGGGCACCGTCGAGGATCTGGCGGCGGCGGGCCGCCAGATGGTCCTCGCTGACTTTTGGCACAGGCGGCGACGGCTACGACTTGAGCATGTTGCGCAGCACGTACTGCAGGATGCCGCCGTTGCGGTAGTAGTCGGCCTCGCCGGGGGTGTCGATGCGCACCACCGCGTCGAACTCGATCGGGACGCCACCGTCTTTGGTGGCCTTGACCTTCACCGTCTTCGGGGTCTTGCCGTCGTTGAGCGCCTCGATGCCGGTGATGTCGAAGACCTCGGTGCCGTCCAGCCCCAAGTCTCCGGCGGTCTTGCCCTCCGGGAACTGCAGCGGGATGACGCCCATGCCGATCAGGTTGGACCGGTGGATGCGCTCGAACGACTCGGCGATCACCGCCCGCACGCCCAGCAGCAGCGTGCCCTTGGCCGCCCAGTCGCGCGACGAGCCCGACCCGTATTCCTTGCCGCCCAACACCACCAGCGGAATGTCTTGTGCCGCATAGTTTTGCGCCGCGTCGTAGATGAACGCCTGCGGGCCGCCGTCCTGGGTGAAGTCGCGGGTGTAGCCGCCGGCCACATCGTCGAGCAACTGGTTGCGCAGCCGGATGTTCGCGAAGGTGCCGCGAATCATCACCTCGTGGTTGCCGCGCCGCGAGCCGAAGGAGTTGTAGTCCTTGCGATCCACGCCGTGCTCGTCGAGGTACTGGGCGGCGGGGGTGCCCGGCTTGATGCTGCCGGCGGGGGAGATGTGGTCGGTGGTCACCGAATCGCCCAGCAGGGCCAGCACCCGGGCCCCGGAGATGTCGGAGACCGGCTCCGGTTCGGCCGACATGCCCTCGAAGTACGGGGGCTTGCGCACGTACGTCGAATCCGGGTCCCACTCAAAGGTATTGCCGCTGGGGGTCGGCAGGTTGCGCCAGCGCTCGTCGCCCTTGAACACGTCGGCGTAGTTCTTGGTGAACATCTCCTGGCTGATCGCCGAGGCGATGGTGTCCGAGACGTCCTTCTGCGACGGCCAGATGTCCTTCAGGTAGACGTCGTTGCCGTCTTTGTCCTTGCCGAGGGGCTCGCTATCGAAATCGAAGTCCATGGTCCCGGCCAGTGCGTAGGCGACGACCAGCGGCGGCGACGCCAGGTAGTTCATCTTCACGTCTGGGTTGATGCGCCCCTCGAAGTTCCGGTTGCCCGACAGCACCGCCGCCACCGAAAGGTCGTTGTCGTTGATGGCCTTCGAGATCTCGTCGGGCAGCGGGCCGGAGTTGCCGATGCAGGTGGTGCAGCCGTAGCCGACCAGGTAGAAGCCGAGCTTCTCCAGGTACGGCCACAGGCCGGCCTTGTCGTAGTAGTCGTGGACCACCTGCGAGCCGGGCGCCATCGTGGTCTTCACCCAAGGCTTGGCGGCCAGTCCCTTCTCGACGGCGTTGCGCGCCAAGAGCGCCGCGCCCAGCATCACCTCCGGGTTGGAGGTGTTGGTGCACGACGTGACGGCGGCGATCACCACCGCGCCGTGGTCGAGCACGAACTCGCCCAATTCGTCGGACTTGACCGTGACCGGGTTGCTCACCCGGCCCTTGGCGTGCTTCGCGGCCGACTCCACCGGCTTGTGGTCGTCGGCGTGACCGTTGTCCAGAGCGCCGGGGTCGCTGGCCGGGAACGTCTCGTCGACCACCTCGTCCAGCTTCGAGTAGTCCGTCTTCTCGGGGTCGTCGCCGACGTAGTTGGGAATCTGTTCGCGGAACGTGGATTTCGCGTCCGACAACGCGATCCGGTCCTGCGGGCGCTTGGGCCCGGCGATCGAGGGCACCACGTCGGACAGGTCCAGTTCGAGGTATTCGGAGAACGCCGGCTCGTGCTTGGGGTCGTGCCACATGCCCTGTTCCTTGGCATAGGCCTCGACCAGCGCCAGCTGCTCGTCGGTGCGGCCGGTGAAGCGCAGGTAGGAGATGGTCTCCTCGTCGATCGGGAAAATGGCTGCGGTGGAACCGAATTCGGGGCTCATGTTGCCCAGGGTGGCGCGATTGGCCAGCGGCACCTCGGCCACGCCTTCGCCGTAGAACTCGACGAACTTGCCCACCACGCCGTGCTTGCGCAGCATCTCGGTCACCGTCAGCACGACGTCGGTGGCCGTCACTCCGGCCTGGATCTCGCCGGTCAGCTTGAAGCCGACGACGCGGGGGATGAGCATCGACACCGGCTGGCCCAGCATCGCGGCCTCGGCCTCGATGCCGCCCACGCCCCAGCCGAGCACGCCGAGCCCGTTGACCATGGTGGTGTGCGAGTCGGTGCCCACGCAGGTGTCGGGGTACGCCACCCCGTCGCGGTCCATCACCACGCTGGCCAGGTATTCGATGTTGACCTGGTGCACGATGCCGGTGCCCGGCGGGACCACCTTGAAGTCGTCGAAAGCCCCTTGCCCCCAACGCAGGAACTGGTAGCGCTCGCCGTTGCGCTCGTACTCGATCTCGACGTTGCGCTCGAACGCGTCGGCGGTGCCGAACAGGTCGGCGATCACCGAGTGATCGATCACCAGGTCGGCGGGGGCGAGCGGGTTGACCTTGGCCGGGTCGCCGCCGAGGTCGCCGACGGCCTCGCGCATGGTGGCCAGGTCGACGATGCACGGCACGCCGGTGAAGTCCTGCATCACCACGCGGGCCGGCGTGTACTGGATCTCAATGCTGGGTTCCGCCTTGGGATCCCAGTTCGCGATGGCCTCGATGTGGTCCTTGGTGATGTTGCTGCCGTCCTCGTTGCGCAGCAGGTTCTCGGCCAGGACCTTGAGGCTGTAGGGGAGTTTCTCGGTATTGGGGACGGCGTCTAGGCGGTAGATCTGGTAACTCTTGTCGCCGACCTTGAGGGTGTCGCGGGCTCCGAACGAGTTCACAGAATCAGTCACTTCAACTCCCAATGATTAAGTTCTTCCGACGACGGGCCGTGTCGGCGGTGCGGTACCACTTTAACAGTACGCTTGTCCTGTATTACGGCGGGTTCCCTAGACCCAGTCTTGTCGCGCGCGGCGCGGGTTTAAAGCCCCATTACAGTGTCGGCATGACCGGGCACCCGTTTCTGCCGCTGTACATTCCGGTGGACGTCGACATGACCGCGATCAAGGCTCAGGTCGCCGCCACCGGCGTCAGCGCATCACCCGCGGCCATGCCCGGCCTGCTCGACATCGTCAACCAGGCCCACGCCGACGGCATCAACCTCAAGATCGTGCTGCTCGACCACAACCCGCCGAACGACACCCCGCTGCGCGACATCTCCACCGTCGTCGGCGCCGACTATCACGACGCGACCGTGCTGACGCTCAGCCCCAGCTACGTCGGCACCTACAGCACGCAATTCCCGCGCGTCACGCTCGAGGCCGGCGAGGACAACGCCAAGACCGGCAACCCGGTCGTCTCGGCGCAGCACTTCCTGCACGAGCTGAACACGCCCGAGTTCCCCTGGACGGGCCTGACCATCTTCCTGCTGATCGCGGTGCTCACGGCGGCCGTGGGCACCCGATTTCTGCAGTTGCGCGCCAAGCGCGCAGCAACGCCGGCCGGCGCGCCGGACACGACGGCGGAAGCGCCCGGCATCGCCTAGTCACGGCGCCTGACCCGCGCATCCGGCGCCGGCCGCCTGCTCGGGCCGTCGCCCCCGGCGCTGCGCGGCAAACACCGCAGGTCACCGTTCGGTCACATTAAACGCACGTCCAGAGTGCAGTTTGTGACTAGCGTTTCCACGGCGTCATATGTGACGTACGGTGCAAATGGTGCTCGTGTTGTTTGTGGCGTTTTCGAAGAAGGCCGTGCCTGGCGCCGCCCGTCCGCGTTGAGCCGTAGGAGACCTGTCGAATGAGACGTACGCGCTGGGGGCCCTCTGCGCGACCGGCTACCAGGCTGCTCCGGCCGGTCGTTCCGTCGGTGCTGAGCGTGGCCATGCTGATGTCCACCCCGGGCCTGGCCGACGCCGACCCCGCCGCGGACAGCATGGCCGCGTTGATCGCGAACGTCGCCAAGGCCAACCAGCGGATGCAAGACCTGACGGCCGAAATCCAGACCGAGCAGGAAAGCGTCAACAAGGCACTGGTCGACGTGGAGACCGCGCGGGACAACGCGACCGCCGCCGGGCACGACGTGGAGGCCAGCCAGCAAGCGGTCAAGGACGCCAACGCGGCGATCGCCGCGGCCCAGCATCGGTTCAACACCTTCGCGGCGGCCACCTACATGAACGGACCGTCGGGCAGCTACCTGACGGCGACCAGCCCCGAGGACATGATCGCGACGCAAAGCGCCGCCGAGACGCTGACTGCGAGCTCGCAGGCGGTGATGGACAAGCTGCAGCGGGCCCGGACCGAGCAGGTGAACAAGGAGTCGGCCGCGCGGCTGGCCAAGCAGAAGGCCGACAAGGCCGCCGCCGACGCGAAGGCCAGCCAGGACGCCGCGGTGGCCGCGCTGACCGATTCCAAGCGCAAGTTCAACGACCAACGTGAGCTGGCCACCCGCCTGGCCGCCGAGCGCGATCAGGCACAGGCGAAACTCGAAGCGGCCCAGCGCGAGTGGGCGGCGGGGCATGGCTCATCCGGCGTCGCGGCCTCGGGCGACCGGTGGGACCCCGGTGCGCCGGCCGGTGCCCCGCATTCCGGCGGCCGCCGGTGGGATGGCCTGTGGGACCCGACGCTGCCCATGGTGCCCAGCGCGAACGTCCCCGGCGACCCGATCGCCGTCATCAACCAGGTGCTGGGCATCTCGGCCACGTCGACGCAGGTCACCGCCGGCATGGGCCGCAGCTTCCTGCAGCAGCTGGGCATCCTCAAGCCCGACGACACCGGCATCACCAACGCGTCACCCGGCGGCACCGCGGGCCGCATCCCCCGGGTGTACGGGCGGCAGGCCACCGAGTACGTGATCCGCCGCGGCATGTCTCAGATCGGCGTGCCCTATTCGTGGGGAGGCGGCAACGCGGCCGGGCCCAGCAAGGGCATCGACTCCGGCGCCGGGATCACCGGCTTCGACTGTTCGGGCCTGGTCCTGTACTCGTTCGCCGGCGTGGGCATCAAGCTGCCGCACTACTCGGGTTCGCAGTACAACCTGGGCCGCAAGATCCCGTCGGCGCAGATGCGCCGCGGTGACGTCATCTTCTACGGACCCGGCGGCAGCCAGCACGTGACGATCTACCTCGGCGACGGCCAGATGCTCGAGGCTCCCGACATCGGATTGAAGGTTCGCGTCGCGCCCGTGCGCACCAGCGGGATGACGCCCTATGTGGTCCGCTACATCGAATGGTGACTGAACGGGGAGCTATGCGCCGCAATAGGTTTCGCCTGATCAACTTCGCCTGGATCACCACGGTGGTGGCCGGGCTGATGTTGTCTGTGGCCGCGCCTGCCACCGCCGATCCCGGACAATGGGACCCCACCCTGCCGGCCACCATCAGCGCCGGTGCGCCGGGCGACCCGCTCGCCGTCGCCAATGCCTCGCTGCAGGCCACCGCCCAGGCCGCGCAGACCACGATGGACCTGGGCAAGCAATTCCTCGGCGGGCTCGGGATCAACCTCGGCGGCGACCCGGCGCCCACCGCGGCCACCCCCACCAACCCCGGCGGCAAGATCCCGCGCGTCTACGGCCGGCAGGCCGTCGAGTACGTGATCAAGCGGATGGGCTCGCAGATGGGCGTTCCGTATTCGTGGGGCGGTGGCTCACTGGACGGGCCCAGCAAGGGCGTCGGCGACGGGGCCAACATCAACGGCTTCGACTGTTCGGGGCTGATGCGCTACGGCTTCGCCGGCGTCGGGGTGCTGATTCCGCGGTTTTCCGGTGACCAGTACAACGCCGGCCGCCACATTCCCCCGGACCAGGCCAGGCGCGGCGACCTCATCTTCTACGGCCCGAACGGCGGCCAGCACGTCACCATGTACCTGGGCAACGGGCAGATGCTCGAGGCGTCGAGCCTCGCCGGCAAGGTCACCGTCAGCCCGGTGCGCAAGCCCGGCATGACGCCGTTCCTGACTAGGATCATCGAGTACTGATCGCGGGGCCGGCCTGGCGCGGCGTCGACGGAAACCGGCTGGCCTGGAATAGTTGGTCCAGGGCACGTCGCTGCCCGGCAGTCGTGTCCGTTTGAACGTGGAGGGTTCTTGATGACATCAGCAGGTGGGCCGCCCCCCGGCGCCAGCAATTACCCGGGCCAGGGTGGTCCGTCCGGCCCTCCGGCCCACGAGGCGCCCCCGGGCGGCGGCAATGGGCTGGCCGCGGAGGTCCACACGCTGGAGCGGGCCATCTTCGAGGTCAAACGCATCATCGTCGGCCAGGACCAGCTGGTGGAGCGGATGCTGGTCGGCCTGTTGTCCAAGGGGCACGTCCTGCTCGAGGGTGTCCCCGGCGTGGCCAAGACGCTGGCCGTGGAGACCTTCGCGCGGGTGGTCGGCGGCACGTTCGCGCGCATCCAGTTCACGCCCGACCTGGTGCCCACCGACATCATCGGTACCCGCATCTACCGGCAGGGCAAGGAGGAGTTCGACACCGAGCTCGGCCCGGTGGTGGTCAACTTCCTGCTCGCCGACGAGATCAACCGCGCGCCGGCGAAGGTGCAGTCGGCGCTGCTGGAGGTCATGCAGGAACGCCACGTGTCGATCGGCGGCAAGACCTTCCCGCTGCCCAACCCGTTCCTGGTGATGGCCACCCAGAACCCGATCGAGCACGAGGGTGTCTACCCACTGCCCGAGGCCCAGCGGGACCGCTTCCTGTTCAAGATCAACGTCGGCTACCCGTCGCCGGAGGAGGAGCGGGAGATCATCTACCGGATGGGCGTCAAGCCGCCGGTGCCCAAGCAGATCCTCAACACCGGCGACCTGCTGCGGCTGCAGGACATCGCGTCCAACGTCTTCGTCCACCACGCGCTGGTCGACTACGTGGTGCGCGTCGTCACCGCCACCCGCAACCCCGAGCAACTCGGCATGAACGACGTCAAGACGTGGGTCTCGTTCGGCGCGTCACCGCGCGCCTCGCTGGGCATCATCGCCGGCGCCCGCTCGCTGGCGCTGGTGCGGGGCCGCGACTACGTGATCCCGCAGGACGTCGTCGAGGTCATCCCCGACGTGCTGCGGCACCGGTTGATCCTCACCTATGACGCGCTCGCCGACGAGATCTCGCCGGAGATCGTCATCAACCGTATCCTGCAGACGGTGGCCCTGCCGCAGGTGAATGCCGTTCCGCAGCAAGGTCATTCGGTTCCGCCGGTGATGCAGACCGTGGCGGCCAGCGGTCGGTGACCGACGCCCAGAAGCCGGCGGTGCGCCATCCGCCATCATTTGAGCGCGGGCAGATCGACGACCCGAAGCTGTCGGCGGCGCTGCGCCAGCTCGAGCTCACGGTCAAGCGCAAGCTCGACGGCGTCCTGCACGGCGACCACCTCGGCCTGATCCCGGGGCCGGGCACCGAGCCGGGCGAGTCGCGCGAGTACCAGCCCGGCGACGACGTCCGGCGCATGGACTGGGCCGTCACCGCGCGGACCATGCACCCGCATGTCCGGCAGATGATCGCCGACCGCGAGCTGGAGACCTGGATGGTCGTCGACATGTCGGCCAGCCTGGACTTCGGCACCACGGTGTGCGAGAAGCGCGACCTGGCGGTGGCCGCCGCGGCGGCGATCACGTTCCTCAACAGTGGCGGCGGCAACCGGCTCGGCGCGATCATCGCCACCGGCGCGACCATCACCCGGGTCCCGGCCCGATCCGGGCGCCAGCACGAGCAGACGCTGTTGCGCACCATCGCCACCACGCCCAAGGCGCCGGTCGGCGTGCGCGGCGACCTGGCGACCGCGATCGACGCGTTGCGCCGCCCCGAACGCCGGCGCGGGATGGCCGTCATCATCAGCGACTTCCTGGGCCCCATCAACTGGATGCGCCCGCTGCGGGCGATCGCGGCCCGCCACGAGGTGCTGGCGATCGAGGTGCTCGACCCGCGTGACGTCGAGCTGCCCGACATCGGCGACGTCGTGTTGCAGGACGCGGAAACCGGTGTCACCCGGGAATTCACCATCGACGCCCAGCTGCGTGACGACTTCTCGAAGGCGGCCGCGGCGCACCGCGCGGAGGTGTCCCGCACCATCCGCAGCTGCGGGGCCCCGGTGCTGACGCTGCGCACCGACCGGGACTGGATCGCCGACATCGTCCGCTTCGTCGAGTCCCGCCGCCGCGGGGCACTGGCGGGCCGGCAGTGACATTGCCGCTGCTGGGCCCGATGACGCTGTCGGGCTTCGCACACGCATGGTTTCTCCTGTTCCTGTTCGCCGCCGTCGGGCTGGCCGCGCTGTACATCGTGCTGCAGCTGGCGCGGCAGCGGCGGATGCTGCGGTTCGCCAACATGGAGCTGCTGGAAAGCGTTGCACCCCAACGCCCTTCGCGGTGGCGGCACGTGCCGGCGATCCTGTTGGTGTTGTCGCTGGTGCTGTTCACGATCGCGATGGCGGGGCCGACCAACGACGTCCGGATCCCGCGCAACCGCGCCGTGGTGATGCTGGTGATCGACGTGTCGCAGTCGATGCGCGCCACCGACGTCCCGCCCAATCGCATGGCGGCCGCGCAGGAGGCCGCCAAGGCGTTCGCCGACGAGCTGACCCCGGGCATCAACCTGGGCCTGATCGAGTACGCCGGTACGGCGACCGTGCTGGTGTCCCCGACGACCAACCGCGAGGCGACCAAGAACGCGCTGGACAAGTTGCAGTTCGCCGACCGCACCGCCACCGGGGAGGGCATCTTCACCGCGTTGCAGGCGATCGCCACGGTCGGCGCGGTGATCGGCGGCGGCGACACGCCCCCGCCCGCGCGCATCGTGTTGTTCTCCGACGGCAAGGAGACGATGCCGACCAACCCGGACAACCCCAAGGGCGCCTTCACCGCCGCGCGCACCGCCAAGGACCAGGGTGTGCCGATCTCGACGATCTCGTTCGGCACGCCCTACGGCTTCGTCGAGATCAACGACCAGCGCCAGCCCGTCCCCGTCGACGACTCCACCATGAAGAAGGTCGCCGAGCTCTCCGGTGGGAATTGGTACAACGCCGCGAGCCTGGCCGAACTGAAAGCCGTCTACGCGTCGCTGCAACAGCAGATCGGCTACGAGACGATCAAGGGCGACGCCAGCGCCGGCTGGCTGCGGCTGGGTGCGCTGGTGCTGGCGCTCGCGGGGCTGGCCGCGCTGCTGATCAACCGGCGCCTGCCGAACTAGCTGACCTTTCTTACGCGCAAGCCTCGCCTCGATTTTCGCCGAACGTGAAGCCACTGCGAAAAATCGCGCCGAAATTCGCAGTGGCTTCACGTTCGGGAAGCCCGGCCAGCCGATTTCGGGCCCAATACGGTGAGACGATAGGTTGACGGGGTGACTGACACAGCCACCGAGAACACCGAAAGTGCCACCGACTACGGCAGACCCGCATTCGTGGCCCGCTCTGTCCTGGTGACGGGCGGAAACCGGGGCATCGGCCTGGCGATCGCGCAGCGGCTCGCGGCCGACGGGCATAAGGTCGCCGTCACGCACCGCGGATCCGGGGCGCCTGACGGGCTGTTCGGCGTGGTGTGCGACGTCACCGACAACGGGGCCGTCGACCGCGCGTTCAAAGAGGTCGAGGAGCACCAGGGCCCGGTCGAGGTGCTGGTGTCCAATGCCGGCATCTCCAAAGACGCCTTCCTGATCCGGATGACCGAGGAGCGCTTCGAAGAGGTCATCAACGCCAACCTCACCGGGGCGTTCCGGGTGACCCAGCGCGCGGCGCGCAGCATGCAGAAAAAGCGGTTCGGCCGGATCATCTACATCGGGTCGGTGTCCGGCATGTGGGGCATCGGTAACCAGTCCAACTATGCGGCCGCCAAGGCCGGCCTCATCGGCATGGCGCGCTCGATCTCGCGCGAGCTGTCCAAGGCCGGGGTGACCGCCAACGTGGTCGCCCCCGGCTACATCGACACCGAGATGACCCGCTCGCTGGACGAGCGGATTCAGGCGGGGGCACTGGACTTCATCCCGGCCAAGCGGGTCGGCACGGCCGCCGAGGTCGCCGGGGCGGTCAGCTTCCTGGCGTCGGAGGACGCAAGCTACATCGCCGGCGCGGTCATCCCGGTCGACGGCGGCATGGGCATGGGCCACTGAGGCCCCGACACTAGGACGGAAAATGGCAGGACTGCTCGAAGGCAAACGGATTCTGGTCACGGGGATCATCACCGACTCGTCGATCGCGTTTCACATCGCCAAGGTGGCCCAGGAAGCGGGGGCGCAGTTGGTGCTGACCGGATTCGACCGGTTGCGCCTGATCCAGCGCATCGCCGACCGGCTGCCGGAGAAGGCGCCGCTGATCGAACTCGACGTGCAGAACCAGGAGCACCTGGACAGCCTGGCCGAGCGGGTGACTGCCGAGATCGGCGAGGGCAACAAGCTCGACGGCGTGGTGCACTCGATCGGCTTCATGCCGCAGACCGGGATGGGCGTCAACCCGTTCTTCGACGCTCCGTACGAGGACGTGTCGAAAGGCATTCACATTTCCGCCTTTTCGTACGCCTCGCTGGCCAAGGCGCTGCTGCCGATCATGAACCCCGGCGGCTCGATCGTCGGCATGGACTTCGACCCCTCGCGCGCGATGCCGGCCTACAACTGGATGACGGTGGCCAAGAGCGCGCTGGAATCGGTGAACCGGTTCGTGGCGCGTGAGGCCGGGCCTTACGGTGTGCGGTCGAATCTCGTTGCGGCCGGGCCGATCCGGACGCTGGCGATGAGCGCGATCGTCGGCGGCGCGCTCGGTGAGGAGGCCGGCGCCCAGATGCAGCTGCTCGAGGAGGGCTGGGATCAGCGCGCGCCGATCGGCTGGAACATGAAGGACCCCACACCCGTCGCCAAGACGGTGTGCGCGCTGCTCTCGGAGTGGCTGCCCGCCACGACCGGGACCATCATCTACGCCGACGGCGGCGCCAGCACCCAGTTGCTTTAGGGCGCAATGGAGTTCGACGCGGTCCTGCTGCTGTCCTTCGGCGGGCCCGAAGGGCCAGAGCAGGTGCGGCCGTTCCTGGAGAACGTCACCCGGGGCCACAACGTGCCACCCGAGCGCCTCGACGACGTCGCCGAGCACTACCTGCATTTCGGCGGGGTGTCGCCGATCAACGGCATCAACCGCGCCCTGATCGCCGAGCTGCGCGCCGAACTGGACCTGCCGGTGTATTTCGGCAACCGCAACTGGGAGCCCTACGTCGAGGACACCGTCGCGACCATGCGGGACAACGGTGTTCGTCGTGCCGCGGTGTTCACCACGTCGGCGTGGAGCGGATATTCCAGCTGCACGCAGTATGTCGAGGACATCGCCCGGGCCCGCCGGGTGGCCGGACCGGGCTCGCCCGAATTGGTAAAGCTGCGGCCGTATTTCGACCATCCGCTTTTCGTCGAGATGTTCGCCGACGCCGTCATCGCCGCGGCCCGGACGGTGCCGCAGGGCGCCCGGCTGGTGTTCACCGCTCATTCGGTCCCGGTGGCCGCCGACCAGCGCTTCGGCCCGCGGCTGTACAGCCGCCAAGTCGACTATGCCACAAGGCTCGTCACGGCCGCCGCCGGCTACTCCGACTACGACCTGGCCTGGCAGTCGCGCTCGGGCCCGCCCCAGGTCCCGTGGTTGGAGCCCAGCGTCGAGGACCATCTGACGACGTTACGTGGCACCAAAGCCGTCATCGTCTGCCCCATCGGATTCGTCGCCGACCACATCGAGGTGGTGTGGGACCTCGACCACGAGTTGCGGGCGCAGGCCGAGGCCGCGGGGATGGCCTTCGCCCGCGCCGCAACTCCCAACGCCGACAGGCGATTCGCCCGCCTGGCCGCCGACCTGGTCGACGAGCTCCGCAACGGTCGGGCGCCGACCCGGGTGACCGGAACGGATCCGGTGCCCGGCTGCCTCGCCAGCGTCAACGGCGCGGCGTGCCGCCCGCCACATTGTGTGGCGCGCCAACAGGATTAGCGGCGATCGCGAGCGCAGCGTAGCTGGGCGAAGCGGGTCGCCGCCATCAGACGGCGTCGCCCCAGGCCGAATGCAGGATCGCGTCGACGGCGGCCATCCGCGCCGAACGCACCACGGTGGTCAGCGGGCGCAGCGCGTCGGTGGCGATCTGCGCCTGCGACGACGACTGCGTGATCCCCGCGGCGATGCGGTCGGCGGGGGAATCGGACCGGCTCAAGCCGGCGCTGACGGCGATGATGGCGTCGACGTGCGCGGCGTTCTCCAGCACCCGCAGCGCTCGCGACGGCGCATGGTCGGGAATGCGGTGCTGCCGTGCCGATTCCAGCAGCTGCTCGACGAGCCCGCGCGGATCGTCGACGTCGGATGCGGCGCCCAATCCGATGGCGCCGAGCGCATCCGCGGCCGAGCGCACCGCGGATCGCAGCGCGTATTCCGCGTCGCCGAGCTCATAGTGGTGCAGTGGGGGCGCGCCGGGCAGCGAGTACACCGTCCACGACAGCGCGCACAATTCGGGCAGGTCCGCGTCGTCGTCGGCCGCGTCCAGATCGCCGTAGCTGAACTCGGGGACCAGCCCGACGGCGGTGGTCGGGTCGTCGGGGTTGGCGATGATCACGGCCTCGCCGGCGGCCAGCGCATCGCTCTCGAACTGCGTCCCCGGGGCCAGCCCACGCACGTCGCCCGGCACCGGCAGAACCACGGTGATGGTCCCGCGCAACCGAGCCGGCAACCCTGCGGACGCCGGCACGGACGGCCGGCCAACCGCCGCGCGCAGCGTCTGCAGCAGCGTGACCGTTCCGGCGTCGTGGACATCGGGCCACGGCAGTCCGGTGTGACCCGCGGCGACGGCATCATACGCGGTGACCGATTGCTTTGGCGCCCAAAGGGATAACGCGTCCAACACATCGTCGGGCGCGGCCTTGCCTGCGAGCCAGGCGTTGGCCCACAGGGACAGCGAGACACTGGGACACCACATGATCTCGGAGTGTAGTTGTTTGGTCCGGCAAAGGCGGATTACGCGTATTCTGACCGCATGCCCGCCGCGGTGATTTGGCTCATATTCGCGCTGGTGCTTGCCGGTGCGGAGGCGCTGACCGGCGACATGTCCCTGCTGATGCTTTCCGGGGGTGCGTTGGCGGCCGGGGGCAGCACCTGGCTACTGGGCCTGCCGCTCTGGGCCAACGCGGCGGTATTCGTGGTCGTCTCCGTGCTGCTGCTGGTTGTGGTGCGGCCGGCGCTGCGGCGCCGGATCACACCCACCAAGGGGCTGCCGACCGGCATCAAGGCGCTGGAGGGCAAGAGCGCGCTGGTCCTCGACCGCGTCGCCCGCGACGAGGGCCAGGTGAAGCTGGACGGCCAGGTATGGACGGCGCGGCCACTGAACGACAACGATGTCTACGAACCCGGCGAACGGGTGACGGTCATGCAGATCAACGGCGCCACCGCGGTGGTGTTCAAGGACATGTAGTCGCTGGCGGACAACTAGGAGGAAGCACGATGGCTGGGATCGCTTTGTTGGTGGTGGCCCTCGCGATCATCGCCTTCGGGATCATTGTGGTGGCGAAGTCCGTTGCGCTGATTCCGCAGGCCGAGGCCGCGGTGATCGAACGCCTGGGCCGATACAGCCGCACGGTCAGCGGGCAGCTGACGTTGCTGGTGCCGTTCATCGACCGCGTGCGCGCCCGGGTGGACCTGCGCGAGCGGGTGGTGTCGTTCCCGCCGCAGCCGGTGATCACCGAGGACAACCTGACGCTGAACATCGACACCGTGGTCTACTTCCAGGTCACGGTGCCTCAGGCCGCGGTCTACGAGATCAGCAACTACATCGTCGGCGTCGAGCAGCTCACCACGACCACCCTGCGCAATGTGGTCGGCGGCATGACCCTC
Organism: Mycobacterium sp. 1245805.9; assembly: GCF_001672915.1. Lineage (GTDB taxonomy): Bacteria > Actinomycetota > Actinomycetes > Mycobacteriales > Mycobacteriaceae > Mycobacterium. The sequence continues at coordinate 56,597 of NZ_LZKR01000212.1, forward strand.
GAGCAGACGCTGACCTCCCGCGACATGATCAACGGCCAGCTGCGCGGCGTGCTCGACGAGGCCACCGGCCGCTGGGGCCTGCGGGTCGCCCGGGTCGAGCTGCGCAGCATCGCCCCGCCGCCGTCCATCCAGGCCTCGATGGAAAAGCAGATGAAGGCCGACCGGGAGAAGCGGGCGATGATCCTCACCGCCGAGGGCATGCGCGAGTCGGCGATCAAGGAGGCCGAGGGCCAAAAGCAGGCGCAGATTCTGGCCGCCGAGGGCGCCAAGCAGGCCGCGATCCTGGCCGCCGAGGCCGACCGGCAGTCGCGGATGCTGCGCGCCCAGGGTGAGCGCGCCGCCGCCTACCTGCAGGCGCAGGGGCAGGCCAAGGCCATCGAGAAGACGTTCGCCGCGATCAAGGCCGGCAGGCCCACCCCGGAGATGCTGGCCTACCAGTACCTGCAGACGCTGCCGGAGATGGCGCGCGGTGACGCCAACAAGGTGTGGGTGGTGCCCAGCGATTTCAGCTCGGCGTTGCAGGGCTTCACCAAACTCCTGGGCGCCCCCGGCGAGGACGGCGTGTTCCGCTTCCAGCCGTCCCCGGTCGAGGACGCGCCCAGGCACAGCGCCGACGACGACGCCGAGGTCGCCGATTGGTTCTCCACCGAGACCGACCCGGCGATCGCCCAGGCGGTGGCCAAGGCCGAGGCGATCGCCCGCGCGCCGGTGGACGGCGAGCCCGGGGCGCCGCCGCGGCTGACCCAATAGGCTTGGGCGTATGAGTGCGCTGACTTCGCCGAAAACCTATGCGGCGCTTGCCGTGTTCCATGCAGTCGACGCGGTGGCCTGCGGGGTCCAGGTGGCCCCGATCAAGAAGGTTCTCGACGACGTCGGCGTGCCGGACGAGATTCGACCCGTGTTGCCGGTCGTCAAGGCGGCCGCGGCGATCGGCCTGCTCTCGGTCTTCCGGTTCCCCGGCCTGGCGAGGCTGACGACGGCGATGCTGACGCTGTATTTCACCCTGGCCGTCGGCGCGCACATCCGGGCGCGGGACAAGATCGTCAACGCCCTTCCCGCCGCGACGTTTTTGGCCACGTTCGCGGCGATGACGATCCAGGGCCCGGAGCGGAGTTAGCCCGGGCGCACGCGGCGTAGGCGCCGCGAGTTTCGGGTATGGGCACCCTCGATGAACCGGAAAGCGGGTCACGCCGCGACGTGGACACGCGACGAGACTCGCGTCGCGGATCGGCGCGCGGCGCAGCGGTCCATCCAGGGCACGGCCATCGGCAACTTCATGGAGGCGTACGACTTCACCCTCTTCAGCCTCGTCGCCACGCTCCTTGCGCAGACGTTCTATCCCGGGAGCAATTCCGACGCGGGCAACCTGATCGCCACGTTCGGCACCATGACGGCCGGATTCGTCGTCCGGCCCCTCGGCGGGTTCATCTTCGGCCCGCTGGGTGACCGCATCGGGCGCAAGCCCGTGCTGGTGATGACGATCTCGCTGATGGCGGTCTGCGGCGCCTTGACCGGCGCGCTGCCCGGCTACCACACCATCGGGATCTGGGCGCCCATCCTGCTCACCGTCATCCGCATCGGCCAGGGACTTTCCTCCGGCGGCGAATACGCGGGCGCCATGACGTTCATCGCCGAACACGCCCCCGACCACAAACGCGGGATGATGGCCGGCTTCCTCCCCGTGGGCACGCTGGGCGGGTTCGTCGTGGGCGCCGTGCTGGTGACCGGGCTGCAGACGGTGCTGTCGAGCGCCGACATGCTGAGCTGGGGCTGGCGCATCCCGTTTCTGCTGGCCGCGCCGCTCGGCCTGGTTGCGATCTACCTGCGCTCGAGGATCGAGGAGTCTCCCGGCTACGAGAAGGTGCACAAGGTCGCGGTGCCGGTCTCGATCCGCACCCAATTCGTGCTGACCGTCGTGCGGCAGTGGAAAGGGCTGCTGATCTGCCTCGGGGTGGAGCTCGCGGTCACCGACACCAGCTACATGGTCAGCGGCTACGTGCCGACCTACCTCAAGAAGACCGCGGGCGTGGGGGACACCGCGGCCCTGGTGATGGTCCTGGTGGTGCTGGCCGTCCTGACGGTCGGGGTGCTCCTCGTCGCGATGCTGTCGGACCGAATCGGGGTCAAACCGCTGATGTGGACGGGCTGCGGGCTGCTGATCGCGGTGTCGCTGCCGGCGTTCGCGTTGATGCGGTTCGGCGGGGCGTATCCGACGAAGTTCGCCGGCGTGGCGCTTGTCGCCCTACCCATGCTCTTCCTGAGCAGCCTCGAGCCGGCGATCCTGCCCGCCCTGTTTCCCACCCACGTGCGCTACGGCGCGGTGTCGATCGGGTTCAACATCGCGGTTTCGGCCTTCGGTGGCACCACCCCGCTGATCGCGGAGACCCTGGTCGCCGGGACCGGCAATCCGATGATGCCCGCGTACATGTTGATGTTCGCCGGGGCGGTCGGCGCCGTCACGTTGATCTTCGCCCCGGAGGTGGCGGGCAGGCCGTTGCTGGGTTCCGGCGCCGCCGACCTCAGCGCGGCAGCGGCGGCACGGGCGGAGCCGGCATGACGCTTGGCGCGGTGCCCGACGGCAGGCCCGGGTAGACGCAACCCGGCGCGCTCGACCCCGGGGGCGGCGGATACGGCGGCGGGGGAAGCTGAACGCGGACCGTGAAGACCACGCCGGTTATCGCGAAGGCGGCGATCGCGCCCAGCACGACGCCCGCCAGCCCGACGGCGAAGACGACGACGGTGAAATGGCGGCGGGCGCCGAAACGGTACCCGAGGATGCTACTGCTCGGACGTGGCCTCCGGGACCAACACCGGACACGTAATTCCCGGCGCTCGCAGGATCCGCCGGTCCAAAGTCACCAACGGAGCGCTGATGGTCTCGGCGAGCGCGATGTAGGCGGCGTCGTAGCTGGACAGATTCGCCCGCAGCTGCCAAGCGCGTGTCGCCAGCAGGTCGTAGGGCCAGAGTTCTATCGCCAAGTCCAGCAGGTCGGCGTGCGCTTGAGCGGCCTGGTCGGCGCCGATCGCCCCGCCGCGTTCCGCACGCCTGATGACGTTGGCGCATTCGTATGGCAGCAACGTTGGTGCGAAAAGTTGCGCATCCGCGAGGCGCCCGGTTGCCCATTGACCGTCGCCGCCCGAATCCAGCAGAACGGCTACGACCGCCGACGCGTCGCAGACGACACGCGCGGTCACCGTCGCTCGGCGCCCTTGGCCGCGAGGATGGCGGCCGCGTCGAGGCGCGCTTGCGTCGCGTCGACCCGGGCGCGCGCGCGGGCGATGACGTCGCCCGGTGTGGGCTTGTCCGCCGTGGCGACGAGTAGGCCGCGGAGGTATTCCTGCAGCGACTGGCCCGACCGGGCTGCACGCGCGGCCAGCTCGTCGCGAACCTCGCCAGGAACGTCCCGGATCGTGATGGCCACCATGCCTGCAGAATAGCAGCAATACATGCGTAATGCAGATGTCGACCTTGAAGCGAACCTGAAGAAAGCGGCGTCGACGGCCATACCCGAAACGGAGCGCTAACAATGAGGAATGGTGAATTTCCCGCGCGCGGGTGAGCGCCCGACGGCCGGCACTCCGCGGGTGCTGGTGGTCGAGGATTCCGAGACGATCCGGGAGATGGTCAGCGAGGCGCTGACCGACGCGGGATACCACGCCGACGCCTGCCCCGACGGCGACGGCCTGGAGCGCGCGCTCGACGGCCTGCGGCCCGACCTCGTCGTGCTCGACGTGATGCTGCCCGGGCGCGACGGGTTCGAGCTGATCGACGTCATCCGGGATTGGGGCGACGCCGGCATCGTGCTGATCACCGCGCGCGACGGCCTCGACGACCGGCTGCGCGGCCTGGACGGCGGGGCCGACGACTACGTCGTCAAGCCCTTCGAGCTGGCCGAACTGGTGTCGCGGGTCGGCGCGGTGTTGCGCCGGCGGGGGCGGTTGCCGCGGGCGCTGCAGGTGGGCGACCTGATGCTCGACGTCGACGCGGGGGTCGCCGTGCGCGCCGGGCACGAGCTGGACCTGACCGCCACCGAGCTGCGGCTGCTGCGATTCCTGGTCGAACAGCGCAGCCGGATCGTCAGCGCCCCGCAGATCCTCAACGCCGTGTGGGGCTACGACGCCTACGACCCCAACCTGGTGCAGGTGCACATCAGCGGGCTGCGCCGCAAGCTCGAGGCACACGGGCCGCGCATCGTGCACACCGTCCGCGGCATCGGCTATCGCGTGCAGGCCCACCGATCATGACGGCGCCGGCCGACCCGGTGACCCCGACGCCGTCGCTGCAGCGTCGCGTCGTCGTCGTCGTCGTCGGCTTGCTCGCGGTCTTGCTGGTGATCCTGGGGGTGATCATCGACGTCACCGTGCGCGCTCAGGCCCGTCGAAACCTCAACGACCGGCTTCTCGCAGCCACCTCGCGCGCGGACGCGCTGGCGCTGGCGCGCACGCCGCCGCAGCAGATCGCCGCCCAACTCGGCGGCGGCACCGTCCGCGCGCTCGTGGTCACCGCCGACGGCACGGCGTACGGCGATCCCGCGATCAGTGCGGAGACCACGGCCGGCGCGTTCGTCCCGCCGCTTGGGCCACCACCGCTGCCGCCACCGCCCGGCTACCCGCCGTTCGGGCCGCCGCCGTTCGGGCCGCCGCCGGGCGGACCGCCCGAGCCGCCGGACGCGACCGCCACCGAGCTGGTGCATCCGTTGCCCGACGGCGGCCGCGTGATCCTGGTGGCGGACACTACGCAGACCACGCAGGTGACCCGGCAGCTGCGGCAGTTGATGATCGGCGCGGGTGTGGCGACGCTGCTGGTGGCGGCGCTGCTGCTGATCGCGGTCAGCCGCGTCGCGCTGCGGCCGCTGGACCGGCTCACCGCGCTGGCCACCAACATCGCGACGGGTGATCGCGGGCGACGGTTGCGCCCGAAGCGCGCCGACACCGAATTGGGCCGCGCCGCAGCGGCTTTCGACGGAATGCTGGAGGCGTTGGAAGCCTCCGAGCGGCGGGCCCAGCACTCGGCCGAGGATGCCCGGCGCGCCGAGGCGGCCACCCGGCGATTTCTCGTCGACGCCGCGCACGAGCTGCGCACGCCGATCGCCGGCATCCAGGCGGCCGCCGAACAACTCGTCAGCAACGCCGGTCAGCGGCACGACGACGCGGCGCGCGCTCAGTACCGCCGTGCCAGCCTGCTGCTGTCCGACGCCCGCCGCGCCGGACGCCTGGTGGCCGACATGCTGGACCTGAGCCGCATCGACGCCGGGCTGCCGCTGGACCTGCAGGACGTCGACCTCGCCGCCGTCGTCGACGCCGAAGCCGACCGGGCGACCCTGCTGGCGCCGGGGGTCACGGTCATCCGGACCGGCGCGGACGAGCTAGCCGTGAAGGCGGACCCGACCCGGGTGGCGCAGATCCTGTCCAACCTGCTCGACAACGCCCGCAGGTACACCCCGGCGGGC
>NZ_LZKR01000213.1 GCF_001672915.1 Mycobacterium sp. 1245805.9
CCGGACGGCCAGGCTGGGGAGCAGCGCGTCGCAGGGCAGCGACGCCGTTCGTTCCGATGGTCGTACCGCCACAAGGTGTTTCAGCATCCGGCCATCCGGGGAAGGCGTTGACGGGCGGCGCGCTGCACCAGTCGCGGCGCCACGGCCCGATGCAGCGGACCGATCACGGCCCAGACCGTACGGGCGGCGACCTTGTGGCGGTACGACCATCGGAACGAACGGCGTCGCTGCCCTGCGACGCGCTGCTCCCCAGCCCCGCCGTCCGGGCGGACCGCGCCGTCAGCATCGCCGCGCCGGCACCGGTCGTGTTCGCCTGGCTCCGCCAGTTGCGCGTCGCCCCGTACAGCTACGACATCGTCGACAACTTCGGCCGCCGAAGTCCCCGGGAGCGCAACCCCGAACTGGTTCGCCTCGAAGTCGGGCAGCGGTTCATGACCCTGTTCACCCTGCGGTCGTTCGTCGACGGCGAGCAGATCACGTTGCGGTCCAAGGGCGTAGCCGTCACGTACCGCGTCCGGCCCGAGGGCGCCGGGTCACGGCTGCACGCGCGGGTGCTGTTCGCCGGGCCGCGGCCGATCGCCCGTGTTCTCGAGCTGGGCGACCGGATAATGATGCGAAAACAGTTGCTGACGTTGAAGTCACTCGCGGAGCGCGAATCCGCGGCCACCCTCGCGTGAACCGGTTGGCCCGTTCGTTCGTCCGACTTGGTGTAACCCGGATGGCTACAAAAAGGCATCCACACCCTCACCGAGAAGAGCAGGACCGGTTTCGTGAAGTTCCCTGATGTCGCCCCGACGGCGCGGGTCATGACGGTGGCGATCATGGTCTCGGCGGTCGTGTTCCTCGACGGCACCGTGGTGAACCTGGCCCTGCCGGCCATGGGGCGCGACGTCGGCGGGGGCATGTGCACCCAGCAGTGGGTCGTGGACGGCTACCTGCTGGCCGTGGCCGCCATGGTCCTGCCGGGCGGTGCCATCTCCGACCTGTTCGGGCGGATACGGGTGATGCGCTTCGGGCTGGCGGCCTTCGGGGTCGGCTCGGCGATGGCGGCGACCGCTGGCACCCCGTCGATGCTGATCGCGGGGCGCCTCGTCCAGGGATTGGGCGGGGCTTTCCTGGTGCCCGGCTCGCTGGCGCTGATCAACTCGACGTTCGAGCCGGCCGCCCGGCCCGCCGCGATCGGATCGTGGACCGCGTGGACCGGAACCGCCTTCGCGGTGGGACCGCTGCTGGGCGGGTTGGCCGTGGACTTTCTGGGCTGGCGCTGGATCTACGTGTTGTCGGCGGTCCCCGTGGCCGTCGGTTTTGCGTTGACGTACTGGGTGCGCGGCATTCCCGGACCCTCCGGACGCGCCCGCCTCGACATCGTCGGCGCCGCGCTGTCGGCGCTCGGCCTGGCCGCCACGGTGTACGCGCTGATCGAACAGGGCCGGCGGGGCTGGGCCGACGCGCTGGTCAGGGCGGCGTTGGTGGTGGGCATCGCGGCCCTGCTGGCCTTCGTGGCGTGGCAGCGCCGCGCGCCGCACCCGATGGTGCCGCTGAGCCTGTTCGCCGCCCGCAACTTCGCCGGGGCCAACCTGGTCACGGCGTTCGTCTACGGCGGCATCACGATGGGTTCGCTGGCGATCGCGCTGTACCTGCAAGAGGTCGCGGGATATTCGGCCACCGCCTCGGGCCTGATCACGCTTCCCAGCCCGATCCTGTCGTTACTGTTCGCCCGCGGCGTCGGCGGCCTGGCCGCCTGGATCGGACCGCGCCTTTTCCTGATGGCGGGTCCCGCGCTGGCCGGGCTCGGGCTGCTGCTCATCCGCCCCACCGCGCACGGATTGCACGCCCTCACCGACGTGTTGCCGGGCCGGATCGTGCTGGCCGTCGGCATGGTCCTCGCCGTCACGCCCCTGACCGTGGTCAATTTGTCCGCAGTCAAGTCCGCACACAGCGGGATCGCCGCCGCGATCCAGAACGCGACGGGGCGTACCTCCGCGCTGATCGCGGTGGCCTGCGTCGGAGTGATCACCGCCAACCGGCTCACCGATGCCAGCTTCGCCCGGCTCATGGTGGTCAGCGCGGCGCTGTTCTTCGTCGCCGCCGCCGTCGGCGGCCTCGGCATCCGAAACGGGGGCGCTGCAGCCGAGGCCCCAACCGTCGCCCCCGCCCGCCAGCCGCACCTGGCACCAAGCTGATTTTTGCAGTCAGCTGCAATCTTGCTTATTACTGCATCGTCGCGCTAACGTGATCGAGCGTGAGCGAATCGAGGATGCGAAATGGCGATCACCGGAACGGCCGCCCGGCCGGTTAACCAGTTCATGAACGACCCGATCGGGTTCTTCGGCCAGTCGTACACCCAGATGCACAGCATTGCGCGGCCCGAGCTCGAAGAGCTGCAACGCCAGGCGATGGGCGCCCGCTTCCGGGAGCATTACGACTCCATCGAGATGCTGCGCAAACTGGCCGACCGGCTCGGAATCACGGCGCTCGATGAATTCAATGACGTTGTGCCGCTGTTCTTTTCGCACACGGCGTTCAAGTCCTATCCGGCCGCCCTCATCGACAAGAAACGCTTCGACCTGATGACCAAGTGGCTGGACAAGCTGACCAGCTACGACCTGTCCGGCGTGGACACCGCGGGCTGCGCCGGGATCGACGACTGGATCGACCGCCTCGACGAGCAGACCCCTCTCGAGGTAATCACGTCCAGCGGCACCACCGGCACCATCTCGATCCTGCCCAAGGACAAGCGCGGCGCGCGGGACGGCATGACGCTGTGGAAGATCTGCCTATTCCAAACCTTCGGCCAAGAACCCACCGAAACAGAACTCAATCCCGTGGTGGACGTGGTGTGGCCCAACTTCGCCAACGGCAAGCTCGGTCATCTGCGCATCGCCAACATGATCAAGCGCGGCTTCACCGGAGGCGACGAAACCAGGTTCCACGCCCTGTATCCCTTCGCGGTGGACACCGACCTGATGTTCCTGGCATCCAAGATGCGGGCCGCGGCGTCACGCGGCGAACTGGATCGGCTCGAGATCGACCCGGCGCTGGCCGCCCGCAAAGACGAGTTCGTCGCGATGCAGGCGCGCCAGGCACAGGACATGGATGCGTTCTTCGCCCGCATCACCGAACAGCTGCGCGGCAAGCGGGTCTTCATGACCAGTACCTTCCACGTGATGTACGACATCGCCCGGGCCGGCCTGGAGCGCGGGGTGCGCAATGTCTTCGCGGCCGACTCGGCGATCCTCACCGGCGGCGGGATGAAAGGCGTTGCGCTGCCGGACGATTTCATGGATGTCATCAAGGACTTCCTCGGCGTCGACCGGATCCAGCTCGGTTACGGCTTCTCCGAGTCGAGCACCTTTCACTGGGGTTGCAGCGAGGGCCGTTACCACGTCGCGCCGTGGGTCATCCCGTTCGTCCTCGATCCTGACACCAGCGAGCCGCTCCCCCGCACCGGTGTGCAGACCGGCCGCGCGGCCGTCTATGACATCCTGCTGCGCGCGCACTGGGGCGGCGTCATCTCCGGCGACGAGGTGACGATCGACTGGGATCTGCAGTGCCCCTGCGGGCAGGCCAGCGTGGCGTTCGAGAAGGACATCATGCGCTACAGCGAGAAGAAGGGGATCGAAGACGACCGGATCACGTGCGCCGCAACGCAAGAGGTGCACGACGAGGCGGTCAACTTCATGAAGGGTGTGGACCTGTGATCGCCTACACCGTCCCGCTGTTCTTGCGGGGACGCGTCATCAGCGAGGACCTCGTTCCTTTCGACACCCGCCTCGGTGCCGCACAGTTCCAAGCACCCGACATGAGCAAGTACGTCGAGCAGCTGCCGCTCAAAAGCCCCGCGGAGATGGCCGACCTCTACGACGTGGGCTTCGACGAGATCCTCGACGTGCTCGAGGCGCTGGGCGACGCGCTTGACTTCGAGTCCAACACGCACCTGCAGGAGGCGTACGAAGCGTCGCTGGTCGCCAACGTGTTGCCGGCGGAGATGCTGCAGAACAGCTATCGCGTTCTGCGGCCGCTGTTTTCCCGGGACAACGTGACCGAAATCGCCGACAGCCAGGTCGGGCTCGACTACCTCAACGGATGGGTCCCACACAAGTTGCGCGACGGCCGGGAGCTGCGCGTGCGCGCCTTCGGTTCCCGCGTGCTGCACATCCCGGCGGGCAACGGCGGACTGGTCTCCGCGGTGACGATCCTGCGTTCGGTGATCACCCGGTCGGACGCGATCGTCAAGGCGCCGTCCAATGACCCGCTGACCGCGATCGCCATCGCGCGCACCCTGGCCGACGTCGCGCCGAATCACCCGATCACCCGGCACCTGGCGGTGGGGTATTGGAAGGGCGGCGACGTGACCGTCGAAGAGGCGCTGTACCAGCCGCACCGCATCGAAAAGATCGTGGCCTGGGGCGGCCTGGCGTCGGTCAAGCACGTAACCCGTTACATTCAGCCCGGTTTGGAGCTCATCGCGCTGGATCCGAAACGCAGCGCCACCATCATCGGCCGCGAAGCGTTCGCTGACGAAGCCACCATGCACGAGGTGGCCCGCCGCGCCGCTACCGACATCGGTGTGGCCAACCAGGAAGGTTGCGCCAACGCCCGCGTCATCTACGTGCTCAGTGGGACGGATGCCGAGGGGCTGGCCAACGCCAACCGGTTCGGCGAAATGGTCTACCGGGAGCTGGTGTCGTTGCCGGCGGTGGTCAGCACCCCGCCGCGGTACCCGAACCGCGAGCTGCTCGAGCATCTGGAGTCTTCGCGCATGGCCGACGACTTCTACCGGGTCATCGGCGGCGACCGGCGCGAGGGCGCCATCGTCGTCTCGCAATTCGATGAACCAGTGGACTATTCGCCCATGCTGTCCGGGCGGGTGGCTAACATCGTGCCGGTGGACAGCATCGACCAGGTGACCGCGGCGGTGAACTCCTACACGCAGACGATCGGCATTTACCCGGAGTCTCTCAAGCGCCGGCTGCGAAACACGTTGCCGCTGTTCGGCGCCCAGCGGCTGACCAGCCTCGGCTACGCCTGCAGCGTCGCGATCGCGATGCCCCAGGACGCCATCGAGCCGATCCGGCGGATGTGCAAATGGATCGTCGACGAGGAATGCGACCCGGACGTGGTCATTCCGCTCTGGCGGCTGGCGCCGGCATGACCGAACGTCCGACTGCCCTGCAGGTCGTCGACGGAATCGACTTGTCGGGCAAGACCTGCGTGATCACGGGGGCCTCCTCCGGGTTGGGCCGCGAGTCGGCGCGCGCGCTGGCCGCAGCCGGCGCACACGTCGTCATGGCCGCCCGGAACCCCGATGCCCTCGCGCAGGCGACCCGGTGGGTAGCGGCCGAGGTGCCCCACGCCCGGACCTCGACGGTGGCGCTCGACCTCACGGCGCTGGTCAGCGTCCGTGCGGCGGCGAGCGCCATCCGCGAGATCGCGCCGGTGATAGACGTCTTGATGAACAACGCGGGGGTCATGTTCACCCCGTTCGGCCGGACCCGCGACGGTTTCGAAACACAAATCGGCACAAACCATTTCGGTCACTTCGAACTCACCCGGCTGCTGACCCCGCAACTCGCCGCCGCCGGGAGCGCCCGCATCGTCACGCTGTCCTCGGGCGGCCACGTCATGGGCGACGTCGACTTCGACGACCCCAACTGGGAGAGCAGGGAATACGACAAGTTCGTCGCGTACGGCGCGTCCAAGACGGCGAACATCCTGCACGCGATCGAGGCGGACCGGCGGCTGCGCGGCTCGGGCATCCGCGCCTACGCCGTCCATCCCGGCACCGTGGCCACGTCCCTGGCGCGGTACATGTCGCGTGCCGACTTCGCCGACCTACGCAAAATGGTCTCGGCCAGCGGCGGCGCCCTCGACCTGTCCACCCCCGAGCAGGGTGCGGCCACCCAGGTGTGGGCCGCGGTCAGCCCCGAACTGGCGGACAAGGGGGCGCTGTACCTGGAAGACTGCGCGGTCAGCGACGCGGTAGCACCCCACGCGCGCGACGAACAGCGCGCGGCGGACTGGTGGCTCCTTTCCGAAAAGGCATGTGACGGGCCGTGAACCGACACCAGCGGCGAAAGCTCGAGGTGCGGGAGAAGATCCTCGCGGCCGCCTTCGAGCTGTTCCTCGACAAAGGCGTCGCCGCCACCACGATCGAGGAGATTTGCGAGCGCGCCGACGTTGCCAACCGGACCTTCTTCAACCACTTCGCGACCCGTCAGGACATGATCCGGGCGTTGGCGCAACTGCGGCTGGTCAACCTGCACGACGTCGTGTTCGATCGCGCCGATCAGCCGATCCCGGCGCGCCTGGCCGGTGTGTTCGACGACATCGCCACCACGCTGGTCGGGTCGGGTGACAGCTACCGCGAGCTGATCGGGGAGATGATGGCCACCAGCGGCTACGGCATCCAGCGCGGCTTCAACCTGCACGACACCTTCGTCGAGCTGGTCAAGGAGGGGGTCGCGCGCGGAGAGGTCAATCCGCGGCACGACGCAGAAACCCTGGCCGACATCATCGTTGGCGCGCTGTCCGGGGCCATCGTCAACTGGACGGTCGACCGGACATACTCGTTGGAGACCAACCTGCACAACCTCGGTGTCGCGCTGGCCGAGTTGCTGAGCGACTGACACGAACTCACGGTTCCGGCAGCGGCGCCCAGTCGGCCGACAGCCGCGAGCTGAACCGCGGCGGGCGGCGATCCAGGAACGCGGTGACCCCCTCGCGCGCGTCGGCGGTGCCCATCACGCGGTGGTGCAGCTGGGTTTCCAGCGACGCGACCTGCCGCGGGCTGTAGTTGTGGATGGCGGCATCCCACAGCAGCCGCTTGCACAACGCCGCGGACATCGGCGCCACGTGGGCCGCGATGTCGCGGGCCATCTCCACCGCGTGGTCGAGCACCCGCTCGGCCGGCAGCGCCCGGTTCGCGACGCCCAGCGCCACCGCCTCGGCGCCCGTGAAGGTGCGCCCGGTGAGCAGCACCTCGGCGGCCACCCCCAGGGTGGCCAGGTGTGCCAGCGTCCAGTGCGACATGCAATCGGGTATCACGCCCCGGCGCACTTGCACCACACCGTATTTGGCGTCCTCGGCGACCACGCGGATGTCGGCCTGCAGCGCGATCGTCAGGCCGATCCCGATCGCGTGACCGTTGAGCGCTGCGATCACCGGCTTGCGCAACTCGAAGGCGGCCGGGTCGATCGGCGAGGCCGAGAACGCGTCGGCATTCGAGGGGGCGTCGAACGGCGAGATGTTGCCCGAGAAATCCGCCCCTACGCAAAAGGCGCTGCCCGCGCCGGTGACCACGATGGCGCGCACGTCGTCGTCATCGTCGCAGTCGCGGTACGCCCGGCTCAGCAGCGCGCCCATCTCGGCGGTGTAGGCGTTGAGATGTTCGGGGCGATTCAGCGTCAGCACCGCCACGCCCTCGTTGATGTCGATCGTCATGTCGGCGCTCATCGCGTGCCCCCTATTCGGAAAGCTGGAACTCCACCATGTCGGCAAGCGCGTCCACGGCCTCGCTGAGCGCGGTGAAGCGGTCGGCGGCCGACGGCGCCGACAGCACGGCGTAGCGGTCTGCGGCGCCGATCGGGATGCGAGATGCCAACGCGAAAAGCCGCCGCCCGGCGTCGGTTTCGCGGGGCCCCAGGAGCACGTCGCGCTCGGGCAACCGGGCATCGCGGGCCTCCGCGATCCGTTCGAACAGTGCGATCACCCGCTCCTCGAGATCCAGCAGCTGCGCCTCGGTTACCGGCTCGCCGGCTTCGTCGGGCCACATCGTCACGGTGGCGCGCGGATACGGGTCGTCGGGCAGCCACTGGCGCACCCGGATCCGCTCGCCGGTCCGGCAGCGCAGCGCGTACCGGCCGGCGCCGAGGTCCGCGTGTTCGTCGATCCGCGCCAGGACCCCGACGTCGCAGCGCGCGTCGCCGCCGCCGACCTCGCGGCCCTGCGCGATCAGCACCACGCCGAACGGTTCGTCGCCGGCGAGGCAGCGCCGCACCAACGCGCCGTAGCGGGGCTCGAAGATCCGCAGCGGCAGCTCCTGGTCGGGCAGCAGCGCCGACTCCAGCGGAAACATCGCCAGCGGGGTGGTTTCGGGATCCGCCATGACGCTAGATATCCAGCTCGGCCACCAGCGCGTCGACGACCGCGCGCAGGTCGCCGTCATGCTCCTCGGCCACCCGGCGCTGCCGCTGATACGACGCCCCGCCGTGATAGATGTCGGCGACCGCGGCCAGTTCGTCGGCGCAGTGCAGCGACTTCGCGATCGGTTCCAGCCGGTTCAGCACGTCGTCGAGGTCCTCGGTGACCAGGCGCTCGTTGCTCTCGGCGTCCAGGATGATCACCGCGTCCAGGCCGTAACGGGCGGCGCGCCACTTGTTTTCCTGGACATGCCAGGGCGGCATGATCGGCAACGAGTCGCCGGCGTCCAGCCGGCGGTCCAGGTCCACCACCAGGCAGTGCGTCAACGCGACCAGCGACCCGAGCTCGCGCAGGTTGGGCACGCCGTCGCAGACCCGCACCTCGAGCGTGCCGAGGTGCGGCGAAGGCCTGATGTCCCAACGAATTTCGTCCATGTGGTCGATGATGCCGGTCTTCTTCTGGTCGTAGACGAAGCCCTCGAACTCGGCCCAGGTCTGAAAGTGGAACGGCAACCCGGCGGTGGGCAGCTGCTGGAACATCATCGCGCGGTTGCTCGCGTACCCGGTGTCCTCCCCGGCCCACCACGGCGACGACGCCGACAGCGCCAGCAGGTGCGGGTAGTAGTTGAGCAGCGACGTCATGATCGGCATCACCTTGTTGGCCGACGAGATCCCCACGTGCACATGCACTCCCCAGATCAGCATCTGCCGGCCCCACCACTGGGTGCGCTTGATCAGCTCGGCGTAGCGCGGCGCGTCGGTGAGCTTCTGCGCCGACCACTTGGCGAACGGGTGGGTGCCCGCGCAGAACAGCTCCATGCCGCGGTCGCGGACGATCCTGCGGGCCGGACCGAGGGTGTCGCGCAGATCCTCCATCGCCTGCGCGGCACATTCACAGATGCCGCTGACCACCTCGACGGTGTTGCGCAGCAATTCCTTGTGCACGCGCGGGTTTTGGCCAATCTCGGCGATGACGGCGGGGGCCTCGTTGCTCAGGTCGCGGGTCTGCGCGTCAATGAGCGCGAACTCCCATTCCACGCCGATGGTCGGCCGCGGTGAGCGGGCGAAGTCGATGTGGGCGCGGGACCTGCTAGCCGGCACCGATGACACCGCACGCCACCCGCTTGCCGGCGTCACCGGTCGTCATCGTCGTCTGGTCGGGGCCCGGCGTTCCGTTGGTCTGGTTGTAGCGATCCGATGGGATGTTGGCGAAATTGTCGGCGCCGGCGTGGATCACGATCGCGGTCTTCTCGCCCGTCAGCAGGTCCTCCATTGCGAACGCGTCGGTGGTCGTCACCAGCATCCCGACTCCGTCCTTGCGGACCTGCAGCGAGGTCAGGTCCCCGCTCTCCGGTGACCCGGAATGCCCGGGCGCCTGGAAGTGCCCGCCGGCGGACAGGAAGTCGCCGGGCGCGCCGCCGGTCGGGGCCGTCGAATTGGCCTCGCACTTGCCGACCTTGTGGATGTGCACGCCGTGGAAGCCGGGCGCGAGGTGGCCGGCGCCGCTCGTCGCGATCGTGATGGTGGCGTAGCCGTTGCTGAAATCGAACTTCGCGGTCGCCACCTCGACCCCGTCGGGCCCCTTCAGCCGGGTGGTGATGCTGCGCCCCGCGGGCTGCTGTTGCTGATCGCCCTCGGCGCCCGCGCCGGCCGTCGGCGCGCTCGACCCGGTCCACACCGGGGGCACGGTGCCGGGGACCGACGAGGCGTGCTGCGGCGACGCGCACGCCCCCACAAAGGCGACGCAACCCGCCGCGAATAGAGCGGGCACGGCGGCGGCATTGCGGTGCTTAGGCATAGCGAGAAGCCTATCCCGAGCCCTCCGGAATTTGGAGCAGCGGGCCTCAGCCCGTCACCAGGACGATGACGCCGGGCGGCTGGTCCTTGAGCGCCGGAATCCGCGGCTGGACGGGCGCTCCCAGCTTCTGGCCCACCGCGTCCGCGGTGGCGTGTTCGCCCTCGGCATCGGTGAAGTACACCGTCGTGGCCGTGACGTCGGGGATGGTCAGGTTTCCGACGTCGGTCACCTTGAACCCGGCGGACGTGAGCTGATCCTTGGTCTTCGCCGCGACACCCTCTTTGGACGAGATGTTGTAGACGTGCACCTCGGCCTGGTTCGCCGGGGCGCTGCTGGTGGCGGCCGACGAGGTGGCGGTGCTGGTGACGCTGGACGCCGCCGACGCCGACTCGTCATCGGACTTCCCGGAGGAACTGAGCGCCTGCCAGCCGAGCAGCAGGAAGATGACTCCCAGGAACAACAGCACCATCACCATGGCCCGAAGGGGAAGGCCCGTGGAGTCGGGCACGCGCTCTTTCATCGTGCCCCACTGTAGCGAGTTAGGTCACCTCGAAGCCGAGGCGGCGCGCGGCCCGCGCCTTTTGCCGGCTCGCGCGCAGCCGCCGCAGCCGCTTCACCAGCATCGGGTCGGCGGCCAGCGCCTCGGGCCGATCGACCAGCGCGTTGAGCACCTGGTAGTAACGCGTCGCCGACATCGAGAACAGCTCCTTGATGGCGTCCTCCTTGACCCCGGCGTACTTCCACCACTGGCGCTCGAACGCCAGGATGTCGTGTTCGCGACGGGTGAGGCCATCGGCGATTTCAGCGTCGTCCCCCGATCGATTTGCCCGCGCCATGGCGCTGTCCATATCCGCTTCCCCTGGACCCTTCCGGCGATTCTCAACGTGCTCGAATGACTTGACTTACGTAGGCGTTTCAAGGGCATGTTTCGCGCGAATATTGAACCACGCCGCGAACCCTCAAGCCGTAATCCAGACCCGCGAGTCGGCCGATAAGCTGACCGATCATGGCAGTCGTACCCATACGCATCGTCGGAGATCCGGTCCTGCACGCCCCGACGACGCCGGTGGCGGTCGCCGCCGACGGTTCGCTGCCGGCCGACCTGCCCGAGCTGATCGCCACCATGTACGACACCATGGACGCCGCGCACGGCGTCGGGCTGGCCGCCAACCAGATCGGATACGGGCTGCGGCTCTTCGTCTACGACTGCTCCGAGGACCGCGGGCTGACCGACCGCCGCCGCGGCGTCGTCATCAATCCGGTCCTGGAGACCTCCGAGGTTCCCGAGACCATGCCCGACCCGGGTGACGACGACGAGGGCTGCCTGTCGGTCCCGGGCGAGTCGTTCCCCACCGGCCGGGCGAAGTGGGCGCGGGTGACCGGGCTCGACGCCGACGGCAGCCCGATCACGATCGAGGGCACCGGCCTGTTCGCGCGGATGCTGCAGCACGAGACCGGGCACCTGGACGGCTTCCTGTACCTGGACCGCCTCATCGGCCGGCACGCGCGCGCCGCGAAACGAGCCGTGAAGTCACACGGCTGGGGCGTCCCGGGATTGTCGTGGCTGCCGGGCGAGGGGCCGGACCCGTTCGGTCACTGATGGTCTCGTGGCCGGACCTGGGAACGCGGGTGACGGTTCGCTACCGGCTCCCCGCCGGATCCGTCCCGCCGCTGACCGACGCGGTCGGACATCTGCTGGCGGTCGATCCGCAGGTGCGGGTGCGGACCAAAACGGGCGCCGTGGTGCAGTTCGCGCCGGCCGACGTGGTCGCGCTGCGGACGCTGACCGACGCGCCGGTGCGCACCTCCGACATCCGGGCGGTCGAGCGGGCGGCCGCCGCGGCCTGGCCCGGCGCCGAACAGGCCTGGGTCGACGGCTGGCTGCTGCGCGCGGCCGCCGGCGCCGGCGCCGA
>NZ_LZKR01000214.1 GCF_001672915.1 Mycobacterium sp. 1245805.9
CCCGGCTCACCCTGAACATCGCTGCCACACACCACGATTCGCGGGTCGGCGGGCGCCGGCTGGTGTACGGCGGACACACCATCGGGCTGGCGCTCGCGCAGGCCAGCAGGCTGCTGCCCAACCTCGCGACGGTCCTGGGTTGGCAGTCCTGCGATCACACCGGTCCGGTGCACGAGGGCGACACCCTCTACAGCGAACTGCACGTCGAGACCGCGCGGCCGACCGGGCACGGCGGGGTGCTGGGGCTGCGATCGGTGGTCTACGCCGTCGCCGATGCGGAGGGCGAGCCCGACCGGCCGGTGCTGGACTGGCGGTTCGACGCGCTGCATTTCTGAGTCGCGCGCCCCGGCCGCGCGCACAATGGTGGGCGTGACATCGGCGTCGTCAAGCTGGGGCAGCAGCGGGCTGGCCTGCCTGACCGGCCTGCCCGACGGGCCGCCCGACTTCTCCAGGGCCAACGTGCTGGCCCGCGCCGAGGAGGTGGCCACGGCCATCCGCCGCGGGACGGGCGTCCCCATCGACCCGGCCGGCCTGCTGGCGGGTCGGGCGGCCCTGCTCGGGTTGACGCGCCGCGGCCGGGTGTCCGCCGGGGGTGCCAGCCGGTTGCTGCCGGCCCGGGACGGCTGGTGCGCGATCACGCTGTCGCGCCCCGACGACGTCGCCGCCGTGCCCGCGTTCCTGGAGACCGACGAGGCCCTGGCCGATCCGTGGCCGGGGCTGCAGCGCTGGGCCGCAACGCGTCCGGTGTCCGCGGTCGTCGAACGGGCGGGGCTGCTCGACATTCCGGCGGCCGCGCTCGGCGAGGTCGCCGCCGCGTCGCCGCGGGTGCTGCACCTGGGCTACCGGGCGCAGCCGCGCGAGCTGGCGGGCCTGCTGGTGGTCGATCTGTCCTCGATGTGGGCGGGACCGCTGTGCGGGCAGCTGTTGGCACGCGGCGGGGCGACCGTCGTCAAGGTGGAAAGCCCGCGCCGCCCGGACGGCACCCGAGGCGGAAACCCGGCCTTCTACGACTGGATGAACGGCGAAAAGCTGTCTTACTGCGTGGATTTCGACGACCACGCCGGCGAGCTGCGCGAGCTGCTCGCCGTGGCCGACATCGTGATCGAGGGCTCGCGGCCCGCGGCACTGGCACGGCGGGGGCTCGGACCGCAGGACGTCGCCCCGCGGGCGGGCCGAATCTGGTTGCGCATCAGCGGATATGACGACGCCAGGCCCGCGTTCGGCGACGACGCCGCGGTGGCCGGCGGCCTGGTGGGTACCGCAGCCGGTGGGCCGGTGTTCTGCGGTGACGCCATCGCCGACCCGCTGACCGGGCTGGAGGCGGCGCTCGTGGTGCTCGAATCGCTGTGCCGGGGCGGCGGGGAGCTGATCCACGTGTCCATGGCCGCGGTCGCCGCGACCCATGCGGCGTTGCCGACCGAGGAGTCGGGCGCACCGTACCCGGCGCCGCCACCGCGGCCACCGGCGGTCCGCCGCCCGGCGGCCCAACTCGGCGCCGAC
This sequence comes from Mycobacterium sp. 1245805.9, assembly GCF_001672915.1. GTDB lineage: Bacteria > Actinomycetota > Actinomycetes > Mycobacteriales > Mycobacteriaceae > Mycobacterium. Next base: position 1,501 of record NZ_LZKR01000214.1, read on the forward strand.
AACGCTGCCGTGCGCCGCATGGTCTCCGAAAGGCGCTGCCCATCATGCTGATTCACCGCGCCACGTTGCTGGACGGCCGAACGGTCGACATCCGCGTCGGCGCGCAGATCGAGGAGATGGGCGACGGCCTGGTCGCCGGCGAGGGGGAGGGCGTGCTGTACGCCGGCGGCGGAACGGTCCTGCCCGGTCTGCACGACCACCATGTGCACCTGCGCTCGGCCGCGTCGGCGCTGGATTCGTTCTTCGTCGGGCCGCCCGGGGTCAGCACCAAAGACCAGCTGACGCAACTGCTTTCGAACGCGACGCCGGGCCCGGACGGGTGGATTCGCGCCGTCGGCTACCACGAGTCCGTCGCCGGCGAGCTCGACCGCACGGCCCTCGACGCCGTCGTGCGCGACATTCCGGTGCGCATCCAGCACCGCAGCGGCGCGCTGTGGATCCTCAACTCCGAGGCGCTGGGCCGGGTCGGCCTGCCCGACCACCCCGACGGCCGCCTGCGCAGCGCGGACCGGGGCTGGTCGGACGCGCTGGCGCAGCGCGAAACCGACCTGGCCGAGCTCAGCCGCCGCATCACCGCGACCGGCGTCACCGGGGTCACCGACGCCACCCCCGACCTGGGTGCCGACGACATGGTCGCGCTGTTGGTCGCGCACCGCCGCGGCGAGTTCCGGCCTCGGCCAAGCTTTTTGGCGCCGGGCAAGAAGATCCTGCACGACGACCGCCTGGACCTGGACGCCCTGACGGCCTGGATCGCCGACCGGCACGGGGAGGGCCGCCCGGTCGCCGTGCACTGCGTCACGGCGGCCCAACTGGTGGTTACGATCGCGGCCCTGCGCGCCGCCGGTAGCCATCCGCTGGATCGCATCGAGCACGCCGCGGTGGTGCCCGACGACAACCTGGCCGACCTGGCCGACCTCGGCGTAACCGTGGTGACACAGCCCAACTTCGTGGCCGAGCGCGGCGACCAATACCTCGCCGATGTCCCCGCCGCCGAGCATCCGCAGCTGTGGCGGGTGGCGTCCCTGCTCGACGCGGCCGTGCCGGTGGCGTTGTCCACCGACATGCCGTTCGGCCACGGCGACCCGTGGACGGCGATGCGGGCCGCGGTGTACCGCACCACGCCCAGCGGCGCCGTACTCAACGGGAACGAATGCGTCCCGGCGCGAACGGCTTTGACGATGTTCTTGGGCCGGCCCGACGATCCGGGCCGGCCGCGGTCGGTCGAAACCGGTCAGCCGGGCGATCTTTGCGTGCTGACCGAGCCGCCCGAGACGGCACTGGCCGAGCTGGACGCCGGCATGGTGGCGGCCACCGTCATCGGCGGCGAACTCGTCTACTTCGCCATGTGACCGGCGCTCAGGCGGCCGGGGCGAGCGCGGCGCGCAGACTTTCGCACTGGCTCTCGAAAAACTGTCGCGCCACCGAAGTTTTGCGTGCCACCACATCGAAGCCGTGGAACGCGCCGGGAACCACCTCGACCTGACACGGCACCCCCGCGTCGACCAGGCGCCGGGCGTAGGCCAGGTCCTCGTCGTGAAACAGGTCGTGCGTGCCGACGCCGATCCACGCCGGCGGCAACCCGCTGAGGTCGTCGCGGCGGCCCGGCACGGCGACGCGCGGGTCGGCGCCGCCGAGGTAGGCGGTCCAGCCGAACCGGTTGCTGCGCGCGCTCCAGAGGCGGTGGTTCGGGCTTGGGCCGCCGGCCGAACTTCGGTCGTCCAGCATCGGGTACGCCAACACCTGGAACGCCGGGCTCACCTCGCCGCGGTCCCGGGCCAGCAGCGCCAGCGCCGCCGCCAGGCCACCGCCCGCACTGGCGCCGGCGATCGCGACCCGGTGGCGGTCCACCGCGGGCAGGCCGGCGAGCCAGGTGAGCGCCGAATAGCAGTCCTCCAGCGGCGCGGGATACGGATGTTCGGGCGCCAGGCGGTATTCCACCGACGCGACCGTCATGCCCAGCCTCCTGCTGAAGCGGCGGCACAGCCAGTCGTCCTGCTGGGCGTTGCCGATCACGTACCCGCCGCCGTGAATCCACAGCAACGCGGGGGAAGCTTCCGTCGCACCGGGGGTACGGAACAGCCGGACGCCGGCGCCCGATCCCAGGGTGATCGCCTCGACATCGGACGGGCCGGGTTTGCGCCGGCGCTCGCGCAGGCCGCCCAGGGCCCGCATGATCGGCAGGCTCCGCGGACCGATCAGATGCCGTGGGGCGAAGCGGGCGGTGCGGCGCAGGTCGGGGTGAACGTCGTCGTTCGGCACCGGCCCAGTATCACCGAGGCGAACGCAGCGACGCAGCCGGGGCCGTGAGCGCGCGGTAGTCGTCCGGACAATCGGGGGAAATACCTCCGAAACACGCGCCACGTAACTTCGAGATCGTAAGCGCCGATCGGGAGGCGACATGGGGGGTACATCCAGCCGAGCCGGCCGAATCCGCGCCGGCTTACCAGCTAAGCGGTGATCGCCGATGGCGCCGACGCCGACGAAAACACATTGCCCGTACTGTTCGTTGCAGTGCGGGATCACGCTCGACGTGTCCGCGGGGCCCTCGAAGCCGCCCGTGCTTGCGCCGCAAGGCGACTTCCCGACCAATCGGGGCGGATTGTGCGCGAAAGGCTGGACCGCGGCCGAACTGCTCGGGCATCCGGAACGGCTGCGGCGACCGCTGGTTCGCGACGCGCGCGGCGCCCCGCTGCGCGGGGCGACCTGGAATGAGGCGCTGGAACGGATCGTCGCGGCCTTCCAGAAGACGCAGCAGCAGTATGGCCCCGACGCGGTCGGATGTTTCGGCGGCGGGGGCCTGACCAACGAAAAGGCCTACCAGCTCGGCAAGTTCGCGCGGGTCGCGCTGCGCACCTCGGCGATCGACTACAACGGCCGGTTCTGCATGTCCTCGGCGGCCGCGGCGTCGAACAGGTCGTTCGGCATCGACCGCGGGTTGCCCTTTCCGCTCGCCGACATCGCGGAGGCCGACGTCATCCTCCTCGTCGGCGGTAACCCCGCCGAAACGATGCCCCCGGCGATGCAATATTTCGATGCGGGCCGCGCCCGCGGCGCCAAGCACATCGTCGTCGACCCGCGCCGCACCGCCACCGCAGCTCGCGCCGACCTGCACCTGCAGCCCGTCCCCGGAACCGACCTGGCCCTGGCCAACGGAATGCTCAATGTCATTGCCCGCGAGGGGCTTATCGACGACGAATATGTCGCCGAGCGGACCACCGGGTTCGAGGCGGTGCGCCGCGCGGTGCGGCTGTACTGGCCCGATCGGGCGGAACGGATCACCGGCGTGCCCGAGGCCGACATCGTGGCAGCGGCGCGGATGCTGGCGGGGGCCGACCGGGCGATGATCCTGACCGCGCGCGGGGCCGAGCAACACAGCTCGGGCACCGACACGGTGCAGGCTTTCATCAATCTCGCGCTGGCGCTGGGCTTGCCGGGGCGCCCCTACAGCGGGTTCGCGACGATCACCGGCCAGGGCAACGGCCAAGGCGGCCGCGAACACGGGCAAAAATGCGACCAGCTGCCCGGCTACCGCCGGCTCGACGACCCCGACGCGCGCGCCCACGTCGCGCGGATATGGGGTGTCAACCCGGCCGACCTGCCGTCGTCCGGCCAGTCGGCCTACGAGATGCTCGGCGGCATCGGCGCTCCGGCCGGGGTGCGGGCGCTGTGGGTGCTGGCCTCCAACATCGTTGTCTCGGCGCCCAACTCGCTGCACGTTGCCGAGAAGATGGGCGAGCTCGACTTCCTGGTGGTGTCCGACATCTTCCTGTCCGAGACCGCGGCGCTGGCCGATGTGGTGCTACCCACCACCCAGTGGGCCGAAGAGTCGGGCACTATGACCAACCTGGAGGGCCGGGTGATCCTGCGTCGGGCCGCTCTGACGCCGCCCGACGAGGCGCGCAGCGACCTCGACGTGATGGCCGACCTGGCGAAGCGCCTGGGGGTACACGGATTCTCGGCCGACCCGCGGGAGGTCTTCGAGGAGCTGACCCGTGCGAGCCAGGGCGGAAAGGCCGACTACCGGGGGATCAGCTACGAACGCATCGCCGCCGACAACGGCGTGTTCTGGCCCTGCCCGTCGCCGTTATACCCCGACACCCCGCGACTGTTCGTCGAGGACTTCCCGACACCCGACCGCCGGGCCCACTTCCATCCCGTCGAACAACCCGGCGCCGCCGAGGTCCCGGATGACGAATTCCCGTACCACCTCACCACCGGCCGCGTGTCGAGCCAGTACCAATCGGGGACCCAAACGCGCAGGGTCGCAAAACTTGCCGAGGCGGAGCCCGAGCCGGTGGTCGAGCTTCACCCGACGTTGGGCAGCCGCGTTGGCGTCGGCAGCGGCGACAAGGTGCGGCTGAAGACGCGCCGGGGCGAGGTCGTGATGACGGCGCGGATGAACGACGGCATCCGCCCCGACACCGTGTTCGCGCCGTTCCACTGGGGCGGCGCGGCCAGCATCAACCGGCTGACCAACCCGGCCCTGGACCCGCATTCGCGGATGCCGTCGTTCAAAGTCTGCGCGGTCTCGGTGTCCAACGCCGCGAAATCCGATACACCGGAAGGAGATGAGACATGAGTGATGGCAGCACCCCTCGATTCCTACAGGGAGCGTTCACCTTCGACGGCAAGGGGTACGAGTCGCCGTCCCTGCTGGACGCGTCGCTGCGCTACGTCGTGCCGGCCGGGGCGATCACCCAGCCGGTCTACTTCCGCGGCGGCAACAGCACCGACGAGCTGGTCACCATCGTGCTGATGCGCGACGGCGCGCCGATGCGCTACTTCCCGATCGGGGCCAAGGACGCCGTGCACGTGCCCCTTCGGGTCGTCGAAGACCTGATCGTCGACACCGTCGTCGAGGTGTTCGTCGCCGCCCCCGACGGGCTGAGCGGCACCGTGTTCGTCGACATCGGCCTCGTCGAAATCTAGAGCGCGGCAGGGGGTTCCATGACGACATTGGTAGAGCCCGAAACCAACGGCCACAGCCCCGCCGCCCTGGCCAGCCTGGTGGTGGTCGGCAACGGCATGGCGGGCGCACGCGCGCTGGAGGAGATCCTCGCCCGCGGCGGCGCAGAGCAATTTGCGATCACCGTTTTCGGGGACGAACCCTACGGCAACTACAACCGGATCCTGCTGTCCAACGTGCTGGCCGGTTCCGACGACGCCGGGGAGATCTACCTCAACCCGCTGGACTGGTACGCCGAGAACCACATCGACCTGCGCGCCGGGGTGCGGGTGGTGCGCATCGATCCGTTCGCGCACCTGGTGCACGCCGACGACGGCACGACGGTGCGCTACGACAAGCTGCTGCTGGCCACCGGCAGCCGGGCGTTCTTCCCGCCGGTCGACGGCATCTGGCAGGACAACAAGACGCTGGCGCCGGGCGTGTTCGGATTCCGGACGATCGACGATTGCCGCGCGATGATCCGGTTCGCCGAAGGGCGAAGCAGGGCAGCGGTTATCGGCGGTGGGCTGCTCGGCCTGGAGGCCGCGCGGGGCCTGCAGAACCGGGGCCTGCAGGTCGGCGTGGTGCAGGGCGGCCCGGCGTTGATGAACGCCCAGCTCGACGACCAGGGCAGCGCCATCCTGCGGCGCCTGGTCGAGGCGCTGGGCATCGAGGTGCACACCGGCAAGCGGACGATCAGGATGCTGACCGAGGGCGGCCTGCCGTCGGCCATCGAATTCGACGATGGCAGCACGCTGCCGTGCGACATGCTGGTGATGGCCGCCGGCATCCGGCCCAACGTCGGGTTGGCCATGCGCGCCGGCCTGACCGTGGAACGCGCCATCGTCGTCGACGACCACATGCGCTCGGTCGACGACGACGACATCTATGTGGTGGGCGAGTGCGCGCAGCACCGCGGACAGGTCTACGGGCTGGTCGCACCGCTGTGGGAGCAGGCCGGCGTGCTGGCCGACCACCTGACCGGCACCAATCCCGCTGCGGCATACCATGGTTCACGCACCGCCACCAAGCTGAAGGTGGCCGGCGTCGACGTGGCGGCGATGGGGGTGAAGACGCCCGAGCGCGACGACGACGAGTTCGTCCAGTACTCCGAGCCCAGGCGCGGCGTGTACAAGACCGTGGTGGTGCGCGACGACAAGCTGATCGGGGCGACGCTGGTCGGCGACGTCAGCAAGGTGGCGTTCCTGATGCAGGCCTTCGACCGCCGGCTTCCGCTGCCGCCCGAGCGGGTCTCGCTGATGTTCGACCTCGGTACCCCGGACGCGGCCACGGGCGCCGCCGAATTGGCGGACGACGCCCAGGTGTGCAACTGCAACGGGGTGAGCAAGGCCGCGATCGTGCGCTGCGTCAAGGACGGCCAGGCCTCGGTCGAGGGCGTCATGTCGGCGACCCGCGCGGGCAAGGGCTGCGGGTCGTGCAAGGGCCTCGTCGCCCAGGTCGTCGAATGGGCGGCCTCGGAAACCGGGGTCACGGTTTCCCAAGGCGCGGAAGCCAATTGGTACGTCCCGGGCGTCCCCTATGAAAAGCCGGAGTTGATGGCCAAGATCCGCGAACTCGAGCTGCACTCGGTGGCGTCGGTGTTCGCCGCGCTGGCGCCGGACGGCCGCGAGGACGCCGGGTCGAAGATGGCGCTCGCCTCGCTGCTGCACATGATGTGGGGCGACGAGTTCGTCGACGAACCCGACGGCCGGTTCATCAACGACCGCGTGCACGCCAACATCCAGCGCGACGGCACCTTCTCGGTGGTGCCGCAGCTCAAGGGCGGCGTGACGAGCTCGGAGCAGCTGCGCAAGATTGCCGACGTCGCCGACAAGTATCAGATCCCGATGATCAAGCTGACCGGCGGCCAACGCATCGACCTGCTCGGGGTGCGCAAGGAGGACCTGCCGTCGGTGTGGGCCGACCTCGGGATGCCGTCGGGGTACGCGTACGGCAAGAGCTTCCGGACCGTGAAAACCTGTGTGGGAAGCGACTTCTGCCGCTACGGATTGGGCGACTCGACGGCGTTGGGCATCGCAATCGAGGAGCGCTTCCAGGGCATCCCGAGTCCGGCCAAGATGAAGCTGGCGGTGACCGGGTGCCCGCGCAACTGCGCCGAGGCGCTGTGCAAGGACCTGGGCGTCGTGGCCATCGACGGCGGGCAATGGCAGATCTACGTCGGCGGCGCGGCCGGCGCGCACGTCCGCAAGGGCGACCTGCTGGCGACCGTGGACACCCCGGAAGAGGTCATCGCGCTCACCGGCCGGTTCCTGCAGTACTACCGGGAGAACGCCGGCTGGCTCGAGCGCACCTACACCTTCGTGCCGCGGCTGGGCATCGAACGGATCCGGCAGGTGGTGGTCGAGGACAGCGACGGCATCGGCGCCGACCTCGACGCGCGCATGCAGAAATCGGTCGATTCCTACCGCGACCCATGGGGAGAGAGCCGAAACCGTCCCGCGCCCAACCAGTTCCAGTCGTCCCTCCCGCTGATCCCGCTGCCGCAGGTGCCGGTGCGATGACCGAGGTGACGTTGGGCGACGTGGACGACATCCCGCTGGGCGGGGGCCGCGCCTACGCGGTCCAGGGCAGGCAGATCGCCGTCTTCCGCCTGCGTGACGGCTCGCTGCGGGCGATCGACGCCGTGTGCCCGCACCGCGGGGGCCCGCTGGCCGACGGGCTCAGCGATGCCAGGGTCGTCGTCTGCCCATTGCACGGCTACACCTACGACCTGCAAACCGGATGCGAGGTCAGTAACGGCGGTGCGGGGGTCGCCGCGTATCCCGTGCGCGCCGACGATGCCGGAACGATCCGGCTGCGCCTGGAAAGCGGCGTCCCCCACCCGGCTTGAGGTAAACCGCGGGCGGCATAGGCTGGCGAAGTGAGCGAGCTGGCGTCGCGGCTGGTCGATACCGCGCTGGGCACGATCCGCATCCGAGTCAGCCCCGGCACCGGGCCCGCGGTGCTGATGTGGCCCAGCCTGCTGATGACCGGTGACCTCTGGGCCGGCCAGGCCGCGCGCTTCGGTCAGACAAACCGCCTGGTGCTCATCGACCCGCCCGGCCACGGCGGCAGCGCGCCCCTGCACGCGGCGTTCAGCTTCGCCGACTGCGCGCGCTGCGTCGTCGACCTGCTGGACGGGCTCGGCATCGACAAGGCCCACTTCGTCGGAAACTCGTGGGGCGGGATGATCGGCGCCACGTTCGCCGCCCGCCATCCCGAGCGTCTGGACCGCGCCGTCTTGATGAACTGCACGGCATCGAAAGCCGGTGTCGTGCAAAGGGTTCGATTTGCCGCCATGTTGCGGATCGCGACGGCGCTGGGCGGCATCCGGCCGCCGCTGACGCGGCCGGCGGTGCGCGGCTTTCTCGGTCCGACGTCGCTGCGTGGCCGGCCGGAGGTGGTCGAAACGGTCCTTGCGAACCTGCGCGCCGTGGACGTCGATTCGGTCCGCTGGGCGGTCCGCAGCGTGGTGCCCGACCGGCCGGACCAACACGCCCTGCTGGCTCGCGTGGCCGCCCCGGTGCTGGTGGTCGCCGGCGCCGAGGACGCCACCTTCCCGGTGGCGGAAACCCGGGCCATGGCGGACTCGATCCCAGGCGCGTCGTTCACCGTGCTCGACGGCGTCGCGCACCTGGCCGCGCTGGAAGACCCGGCCCGGGTGAACCGGCTGCTGGACGAGTTCTTGTTCGACGCAGTTTCGTCCTAGACCCGTCCGCGTCGGTTTCGGCGCCGAATAACCCGCGTGAACCATGCGGTTAGCCGATCGCGGATCGGGGTATCGATCCGGTTGATCGAAACGCTGGCGTATCCCAAAAACATCCCCCACCGGGGCCGAGGCGCGTCCGGTTCGCCCGGTCGCGAACGATGCGAGAGGCGTGGCATGCTGGGGCATCTTTACGATCGGGCGCTCGGTGGCGAGAGATGTTGGGTCCGGCACGAGGACGGCGAGGTTCGCCCGCTGCCGGCGCATCGATGGCTGGGCGAGCGATGTCCGGACAGCCCGCCGCGCGATGCCTGCGACGACGTCTTCGACGAGGCGGTGACGCAGATGTGCGCCGGGCCGACGATCGAGCTGGGATGCGGGCCGGGGCGGCTGGTCGCCAGGCTGATCCAGCGGGGGATACCCGCGCTCGGCATCGACCGGTCGGCGGCGGCGATCCGCCTGGCGGGCCGCGGCGGCGCGCCCGCGCTGCTGGGCGACGTGTTCGAGCCGCTGCCCGGGACGGGTTGCTGGCAGACGGTTCTGCTGGTCGACGGCAACGTCGGGCTGGGCGGTGACCCGCGGCGGATCCTGGCCCGCGCCGCCGAGCTGCTGGGCCGCGGGGGGCGCTGCGTGGCCGAGTTCGAGACGGACGCCGTCGGGATCCGTCCGCGCTGGGTGCGTCTGGAGACGGACCGCGACGTGGGGCCGTGGTTCCGGTGGGCGACGGTCGGTGTCGACAGCGCCGCGACGCTGGCCGCGCAGGTCGGCCTGACGCTGACCGGCGTCCGGCTGATCGGCGGCCGGGTCATCGCGAACCTGGCCGCCCGGTGAGCGACTACGGGTTTCCCGGCGGGCTGTGGCGCGTGCTGGACCGGCACCCACCGCCGGGCGCGGAGCGCCTCGGCCGTTTTCGGAGCCCGCTGCGCGGCCCGTGGCTGACATCGGTGTTCGGGCTGGTGCTGCTGATCGTCCTGCCGATCGTCATCCTCACCGGGCTGCTGTCCTACATCGCCTACGGGCCGCGGCTCGGCCAGGCGATCCCCGCCGACGTCGGCTGGCTGCGCCTGCCGGTATTCGACTGGCCCACGCGCCCGTCGTGGTTATACCGGCTGACCCAGGGTCTGCACGTCGGGCTGGGCCTGCTGATCATCCCGGTGGTGCTGGCCAAGCTGTGGTCGGTGATCCCGCGGCTGTTCGTGTGGCCGCCGGCCCGCTCGATAGCCCAACTGCTGGAACGGTTGTCGTTGCTGATGTTGGTCGGTGGGGTGCTCTTCGAGATCGTCACCGGCGTGCTGAACATCCAGTACGACTACATCTTCGGGTTCAGCTTCTACGACGCCCACTACTTCGGGGCGTGGGTCTTCATCGCCGGGTTCCTGATGCACATCACGCTCAAGATCCCGCGCATGATCACCGGGTTGCGCTCGCTGCCGCTGCGAGAAGTGTTGCGCACCAACCGAGCCGACACACGCCCGGAAGCACCCGATCCCGACGGCCTGGTGGCCGCCGACCCGGCCGAACCGACGATGAGCCGGCGCGGCGCGCTGGCGCTGGTCGGCTCCGGGGTGGCGCTCGTCGGCGTGCTGACGGCCGGTCAGACCCTCGGCGGGGCCTCGCGCGGCGCCGCCCTGCTGGTGCCGCGCGGTCGGGGCAACGACTTCCCGGTCAACAAGACCGCCGTCGCCGCGGGCATCGCGCCCGAAAGCGTCGGCGCGAGTTGGCGATTGGTCCTGCGCAGCGGGGCCTCGGTGGTGGTGCTGGACCGGGACACGCTGGCCGGGATGGCGCAGCACACCGCGCGGCTGCCGATCGCGTGCGTCGAGGGCTGGTCGACCTTGCAGACGTGGAGCGGGGTCCGGCTGGCCGAGCTGGCCCGACTCGTCGGGGTGCCCGTCGCGCGGTCGGCGCGGGTGGCGTCGCTGCAACGGGGCGGCGCGTTCGGCGAGGCGACGTTGCAGCCCAACCAGGTTCGCGACCCGGACGCCCTGCTGGCGCTGCGGGTCAACGGCGCCGACCTGTCACTGGATCACGGCTACCCGGCGCGGATCATCGTGCCGGCGCTGCCCGGGGTGCACAACACCAAATGGGTGGCTTCCATCGAGTTCGAGCCGAGCTGAGATGTCCGGATTCTCGCGACGCTTCGGGACGGTCTACGGATCCGGCCCGCTGCACCTACTGACCATGCTGTCCGGGTTCGCGCTGCTGGGCTACGTCCTGGCCACCTTCAAGCCGGCGACGCTGTGGAACTCCGGCACCTGGTGGCAGTCGATCGCCGTCTGGCTGGCGGCCGCCGTGATCGCCCACGACCTGTTGCTGTTCCCGCTCTACGCGCTGGCCGACCGGGCGCTGTTCGCGCGGGCCCGCCCGTCGCGTGAGCGAAACGTCAGCGCCCGCAACCACATTCGGGTCCCCGCCCTGGGTGCCGGACTGACGCTGCTGATCTTCCTGCCGGGCATCATCGAGCAGGGCGCCCCGACCTACCGGGCCGCCACCGGGCAAACCCAGGAGCCGTTTCTGGGCAGGTGGCTGCTGCTCACCGCGGCGATGTTCGCGGTCAGCGCCGTGTGTTACGCCGCCCGACTCGCCGTGGCCCGTCGGCGCGTCAATGGCAAATAGCAACAATCCGCAGTAAAGGGAAAAGCATCGCAGCAGCAAATCATGCACCGGCCGAGCGACGCTCTCTAACGGAATCGTCAGTTTCAGCCGTCCGCGCAGGGGTACAGTCCCGTACATGACTGCGAGGGCACCCCGCATGACACCCTGCGTGAAGTGGTTGCTGCGGGCCGGTCCCGCCGACTACATGTTGGCCCTGAGCGTGGCGAGCGCTTCGCTGCCGGTCGTCGGAAAGCGCCTGGAACCGCTGGGCGCGCTGACCGCGATGGGCGTCTGGGGCGCCCGTCACGCGCCGGAAGCCCTGGCCGCGCTGAGGAAGGATTGGCTGAACCCCGGCGTCAACGATTCGCGCCGGCAGGACCGGGAGAGCATCCAAGAGGTCTCCGTCGCGGCGCTGCGGGGAGTCGTGGCGGCCGCGGACCTCGACCTCGACTGGCCCACCGCCGAGCGGACCCCGCCGATCTGGGACGCGATGCGCCGGCGCCGCTACCTGTACCGCCGCGGCGTCCACTACGGCGACCATCCCGCGCAGGTGCTCGACGTCTGGCGGCGCAAGGACCTGCCCGCTCAGCCCGCGCCGGTCCTCATCTTCGTGCCGGGCGGCGCCTGGGTGCACGGCAAGGCCATGGGGCAGGGCTCCGCGCTGATGTCCCGGCTGGCCGAGCAGGGCTGGGTGTGCCTGGCGATCGACTACCGCGTCGCGCCGCACCACCGCTGGCCGCGCCACATCACCGACGTCAAGACCGCCATCGCGTGGGCGCGCGCCAACGTCGACAAGTTCGGCGGCGACCGCAATTTCGTTGCGGTGGCGGGCTGTTCGGCGGGCGGCCACCTGTCCGCGCTGGCGGGACTGACCCCCGACGACACCGCGCATCAGGCGGAACTGCCCGAGGGCGCCGACAGTTCGGTGGACGCCGTGGTCGGCATCTACGGCCGCTACGACTGGGAGGACCGTTCCACCCCCGAGCGGGTCCGGTTCGTCGACTTCCTGGAGCGGGTCGTCGTGAAGAAGTCGATCGCCCGTCACCCCGAGGTGTTCCGCGACGCGTCGCCGATCGCGCGGGTGCATCGAAATGCGCCGCCGTTCCTGGTGATTCACGGCAGCAAGGACAGCGTCATCCCGGTCGAGCAGGCGCGCAGCTTCGTCGAACGGCTGCGCGCCGTGTCGCATTCGATAGTCGGCTACCTGGAACTGCCCGGGGCGGGCCACGGGTACGACCTCATCGACGGGGAGCGGGCCGGCGCGTCGGCGCACGCCGCCTCGCTGTTCCTCAACCAGGTCTACCGCACCAAAATCCAGATCGGCGCCAAAGAGGTTATCTAGAGACCCGCCGCTGGGTAATGTCCCCCTATGGGTAAGGGGCAGCGGTGAAAAGGCTCAGCGGCTGGGACGCGGTATTGCTCTACAGCGAGACGCCGAACGTGCACATGCACACCATCAAAGCCGCGGTGATCGAGCTGGCTCCGGATCGGCGTGACTTCGACATCGAGGCCTTCCGCCAGGTGCTCGCCGGCCGGCTGAACAAGCTCGAGCCGTTCTGTTATCAGCTCGTCGAAATCCCGTTCAAGTTCCACCACCCGATGTGGCGGGAGAACTGCGAGGTCGACCTCGAATACCACATCCGGCCGTGGCGGCTGCCAGAGCCCGGCGGCCGTCGCGAATTGGACGAGGCGATCGGGCGGATCGCCAGCACCCCGCTCGACCGCACCCGGCCGCTGTGGGAGATGTACTTCATCGAAGGCCTGGCCAACAACCGGATCGCGGTGGTCGGCAAGATCCACCACGCGCTCGCCGACGGCGTCGCCTCGGCGAACCTGCTGGCCCGCGGCATGGACATCCAGCCGGCGCCCGAGGGTCGAGCGTACAAGTCGGATCCGGCCCCCACCCCGCGGCAGCTGATGAGTTCGGCGTTCGCCGATCACCTGCGACACCTCGGGCGAATCCCCGCGACGATCCGCTACACCGCCGAGGGACTGGGCCGAGTGCGGCGCAGCTCGCGCAAGCTGTCCCCGGAACTGACCCGGCCGTTCGAGCCGCCGCCGACCTTCATCAACCACAAGATCACCGCGGAGCGCAGGTTCGCCACCGCGACGCTGGCGCTCGCCGACGTCAAGGAGACCGGTAAGCGGCTCGGCGCGACCATCAACGACATGGTGCTGGCGATGGCGACCGGGGCGCTGCGCACCCTGCAACTGCGCTACGACGGCCAGGCTGTGCCCGTGCTCGCGTCGGTGCCGATGAGCTTCGACTTCTCGCCGGAGCGCATCTCCGGCAATCGGTTCACCGGCGTGCTGGTCGGCCTGCCGACCGACTCCGACGACCCGCTGGAGCGGGTCCAGTGCAGCCACGAGAACGCCATCGCCGCCAAGGAAAGCAACCAGCTGATGGGGCCCGAGCTGGTCAGCCGGTGGGCGGCCTACATGCCGCCCGCACCCACCCAGGCCTTCTTCCGGTGGGCCGCCGGCCGCGACGGGCACAACAAGGTCCTCAACCTGAACATCTCCAACGTGCCCGGCCCCCGGGAGCGCGGTCGGGTGGGCGGCGCGCTGGTCACCGAGATCTACTCGGTGGGTCCGCTGACCGCCGGCAGCGGCCTCAACATCACCGTGTGGAGCTACGTCGATCAGCTCAACATCTCGGTGCTCTCCGACGGGGCCACCCTCAAGGACCCGCACGAGGTGACCGAGGCCATGGTCGCCGACTTCGTCGAAATACGCAGGGCCGCAGGTCTTTCCGAGCAGCTGACGGTCGTCGAGGCGGCGATGGCGCCGGCCTGAGGGCCGACCGTTACCATCGGTCGGATAAGCAGCCACCCCTACCCGAAGGAGCTGTCCGGCACCGTGAGCGAAGAGGCCACCAATTCCGAACCCGAAGTCCTGGTCGAACAGCGGGACCGGATCCTGATCATCACCATCAACCGGCCAAAGGCCAAGAACGCGGTCAACGCCGCGGTCGCCCGGGGCCTGGCCGACGCCGTGGATCGGCTCGACGGCGACACCGGCCTGTCGGTGGGAATCGTGACCGGCGCGGGCGGCTCGTTCTGCGCGGGCATGGACCTCAAGGCCTTCGCGCGCGGCGAAGTGCCCATCGTCGAGGGCCGCGGCATGGGCTTCACCGAGCGCCCGCCGGTCAAGCCGCTCATCGCCGCGGTGGAAGGCTACGCGCTGGCCGGGGGCACCGAGCTGGCGCTGGCCACCGACCTGATCGTGGCCTCGCGGGACTCGGCTTTCGGCATCCCCGAGGTCAAGCGGGGGCTGGTCGCCGGCGGCGGCGGGCTGTTGCGGTTGCCCGAGCGCATCCCGTCGGCCATCGCGATGGAGCTGGCGCTGACCGGCGACAACCTGTCCGCCGAGCGCGCCCACGAGCTGGGGATGGTCAACGTGCTGGCCGAACCGGGCAAGGCGTTGGACGCCGCCATCGAGCTGGCCGAGAAGATCGCCGCCAACGGCCCGCTCGCGGTGGCCGCCACCAAGCGCATCATCGTCGAGTCCCGCGGCTGGACCCCGGAGAACCGGTGGGAGGAGCAGAACAAGATCCTCGGTCCGGTGTTCGTGTCCAACGACGCCAAGGAGGGCGCGATCGCCTTCGCGGAGAAGCGCCCGGCGCGCTGGACCGGCACCTAACCGGCCAGGTAGCGCTGCACCGTCGGCCCCAGCCAGCCGACCAAGTCGTCGATGCTGGTGGACGCCAGCGGCTCGATCTTGAGTTGATAGCGGGCGAACGCGAGCCCGGCCAGGTGGCTGGCCACCAGCTCGACGCGTAGTTCGGCGTCGGCCACCCCGAATTCCGCCGCGACCCGCTCGGCGATCGGTCCGGCGAGGCTGTCGTGCAACACCTTTCGCGCCTGGGGGTGGATGGCCGCCGAACGCCACAGCGTCATGAACGGCTCGAAGACGGCCCCTTCCTCCCAGTGCTCGAGGAAGCGCCGCACCAGCCGCGGGCCGATCTGCTCGGTGCCCTCGTCGAGCAGCGTGGCCAGCTGGTGCAGCGGGTGCTCGGGCCCGGTCAGCGTCGACGCCGTGAAAAGCCCCTCCTTGCTGTCGAAGAAGTAATAGACCATCGCGACGTCCACGCCGGCGTCGGCGGCGATCGCGCGGACCGTGGCCTTCTCGTACCCGTCGCGCATGAAACGTTCGCGCGCCGCGTCGATGATGCGCTTCCTGCTCTGCTGACCGGTCCGCCACCGGCCCGCCCGCCGCGCCTCCGCCATGCCCGTCAGCATACTTCAACAACCGTTGACCTATGCGTGGCCGGCGCGTAGACTGACTTTGTTCAACGATGGTTGAAGTAATAACGGGAGAGGAGAAGGCGATGGCGACGAACACGCGCGAACGACGGCTCTGGTGGCGGCACCTGATGTCGGTCCTGCTTTTTCCGGTGACGGTGACGATCGTCGTCCCGGCGCTGATCGTGTTTCCGGCCGGCCTGCGGGCGCCGCACTTCGGTGTCGCGCTGACGGTGGGACTGGTCGTGGTCGGCTGCTCGCTGATCGCCGCCGGCCTGGCCCTGATGGTCTGGACGAACGTGCTGTTCGACCGGGTGGGCGAGGGGACCCTCGGGCTCGGGCCGGTGATGGGGGAGCCGGTGCACCTGGTCGTGCGCGGGCCGTACCGCCACGTGCGCAACCCCATGATCACCGGTGTGCTCTGCATCCTGCTGGGCGAGGCGGCCCTGACCGCGTCCGGTGCGCTGCTGGCATGGTTCGCGATCTTCTTCGCGTTCCAGGCGACGGCCATTTGGTTCTGGGAGGAGCCCCACCTCGCCGGGCGCTACGGCGACGAGTACCGCGCCTACCGGCGCAACGTCCCGCGCTGGATCCCCCGCATCTCGGCCTGGGACCCGAACCGGTAGCAATAGCTAGATGGCTTACACTGTCCGCTAGATTTGTAAAGGGCGGGGATCCACGAAGGATCGAGGATGAGCATTTCGTTGCTGCTGGAGATGGCTGCGTCGAGCAACCCCGAACGCACGGCCGTCGTCTCTGGCGAGTTGCGGCTGACCACGCAGCAGCTCAGCGATCTGGCCGACGGCGGCGCCGGCGTCATCGCGGCATCCGGTGCCAGGCACGTGGCCTACGTGGGTACCGGCGGCGCGATGCTGCCGGTGCTGATCTTCGCCGCCGCGCGCGCCGGGTTGGCCTTCACGCCGCTCAACTACCGGCTCTCCGCGGACGGGATCCAGGCGCTGATCGAGCGGCTGCCCGAGCCGCTGGTGATCGTCGACGACCGCTACCGCGACATGATCGGGGACTCGTCGGGGCGGGTGATGTCGTCGGACGAATTCCTGGCGGCCGCGCGCGAAAGCGAGCCTGCTGCGGAGTTTGCCGACCCGGAGTCCGTCGCGATCGTGCTGTTCACGTCGGGCACCACGTCGGCGCCCAAGGCCGTCGAGCTCTCGCACAACAACCTGACCAGTTACGTCACCGGAACCGTCGAATTCGAGTCGGCCGAACCCGCCGACGCCGCGCTGATCTGCGTGCCGCCCTACCACATCGCCGGGGTCAGCGCCGCGCTGTCGAACCTGTATGCCGGCCGAAAGATGGTCTACCTGCCCAACTTTGACGCCGAGGAATGGGTGCGGCTGATCGACGCCGAGAAGGTGACCACCGCGACCGTGGTGCCCACCATGCTGGACCGCATCGTCACCGTCCTCGAGCGCGGCGGGCACGAGCTGCCGTCGCTGCGCAGCCTGGCCTACGGCGGATCCAAGGTCGGCCTGCCACTGGTGCGCCGGGCGCTCGAACTGCTGCCGCACGTGGGCTTCGTCAACGCCTACGGGCTGACCGAGACGAGCTCGACGATCGCGGTGCTGGGTCCCGACGACCACCGCGAGGCGCACGCCGCGTCGGCCGACCACGTCGCCAAGCGGCTGGGCTCGGTCGGGCGGCCGGTGCCCGGCATCGAGCTGCAGATCCGCGGCGAGGACGGCACGGTGCTGGGGCCGGGGGAGACCGGCGAGCTGTTCGTGCGCGGCGAGCAGGTGTCGGGACGCTACACCGGGATCGGCTCGGTGCTCGACGACGACGGCTGGTTCCCGACCCGCGACGTCGCCCTGCTCGACGAGGACGGCTACCTCTTTATCAGCGGGCGTAGCGACGACACCATCATCCGCGGCGGGGAGAACATCGCACCCGCCGAGCTGGAGGAGGTGCTCATCGAGCACGCCCACGTGCGCGACGTCGCGGTGGTGGGCGTCGAGGATCCGCAGTGGGGCCAGGCGATCGTGGCGGTGGTGGTGCCGGTCGCCGGGATCGATCCCGACCCCGAGGAGCTGCGCGAGCATGTCCGCAAGAGTTTGCGCGGGTCGCGCACGCCCGACCGGGTAGTCTTTCGCGACGAGCTGCCGACCACACCCACCGGCAAGGTCCTGCGCCGCGAAATCGTCGAAAATCTCCGAACATTAGGAACGCCGAAATGATCAAGAACGGAACCCGCCTCGCCAGCCAGGTGTGCGACACCCAGATCATCGTGGTCCGCAGCGCCGACAGCCTCGACGACCTGCGCTGCGGTGGCGCGCCGATGGTGCCGATCGGCGGCGAGCGCTCCGGCGAGCTCGACCCGGCGTTCTCCGACGGCACCGTGATGGGCAAGCGCTACGTCGACGAGACCGGCGCCGAGGTGCTGGTGACGAAGCCCGGTGCCGGCAGCCTGAGCATCGGTCAGACCGCCCTGCAGCTCAAAGAGGTCAAGCCGCTGCCCGCCAGCGACTGACGGCTTACGGGCCCGCGTGCCCGTCGGGGCCGGGGATCCCGAGAAGCAGCCCGCCGTTGCCGCCCACCCCGGGAGTAGCGCCGGCGCCGGCGCTGTTGCCGCCGGTGCCGCCGGCGCCGAGGAGTTGGGCGTTTCCGCCGTCGCCGCCGTTGGCCTTGCCGCCCACGCTTACCCCGCCGTTGCCGCCGTTACCGCCGCCGCCGAAGACCCCACCGTTGCCGCCATGGCCGCCCTGACCGCCGTTGAATGCGGCGGTGGCGCTCTGGCCTCCGTTGCCGCCGTCCCCGCCGTGGCCGAACAACCCGACGGCGTTGCCGCCGGCACCGCCGGGACCGCCAACGTTGAGGTCCGACTGTCCCCCGTTGCCGCCATGTCCGCCGTTGCCGAGCAACGTGCCGCCGTTGCCGCCGGCACCGCCGACCGCGCCGAACTGGCCGTTCCCGCCCGCGCCGCCGTTGCCGATCAGGCCGGCATTGCCGCCGTGGCCCGATTTGCCGCCGAAGCCGGCGCCGCCGTCACCGCCGTTGCCGTGAACAACCCGCCGGCGCCGCCGTCGCCGCCGGCACCGAGCAGGCCACCGTTCCCGCCGGCCCCGCCATTACCCCCGGCTGTTACGCCCGTGCCGCCGGCCCCTCCCGCGCCGCCCGTCGGCTGGGTCGGCCCGCCGATCCCGCCATTGCTGGCCAGGCTGAACACTCCGCCGTTGCCGCCGGCGCCGCCGTTGCCGCCGGCGCCGCTGGCCGAGAGCCCGCCCGCGCCGCCGGCGCCGCCGGCGCCGAAGATCCCGCCCGTCCCGCCGTTGCCGCCGTTCCCGCCGTTGACACCGAAACCGTTCGAGAACCCGCCGGCACCGCCGGCGCCGCCGGCGCCGAACAGCGCGCCGGCCCCGCCGTTGCCGCCGTTGCCGCCGTTGCCACCCGACCAGCCCGCGCCGCCCGCGCCGGCCGCGCCGAGCAGCCCGGCGGCGCCGCCGTTGCCGCCGTTGGGGTGGCTGGCCCCGCCCGAACCGCCGGCCCCGCCGTTGCCGATCAGGATTCCGGCGTCGCCGCCGTTCTGCCCGGTTCCCGGGGCCCCGTTGGCGCCGTTGCCGACCAGCGGACGCCCGAACAGCGCCTCGGTGGGCGCGTTGATGGCGTCCATCAGGGTCTGCTGGACGTTGGCGGCCTCGGCGCCGGCATACGAGGCCGCACCCCCGCCCAGCGCCTGCACGAACTGGTCGTGAACCGCCGCCGCCCGAGCAGTCAGCGCGTGAAAGTCCAGCGCCTGGTCGGAAAACAGGGATGCGACCGCCGCCGACACCTCGTCGGCGCCCGCGGCCACCACCCGCGTCGTCGGGGCGGCCGCGGCCGCGTTGGCGGTGCTCACGGTCGCACCGATGCGAGCCAAATCCGAAGCCGCCGCCCCCAGCGCCTCCGGTACCGCGATCACAAACGACATGCCCCCGCCTTTCATCAGTCGCTGCCACGACGGACGTTATCCGCAACGGGGACTTGCCGCATTGGATCAAGCCGGTCGGGGCCGGCGAGTAGCCTGGCCGCGTGGACTACGCCGCCGAGTTCCTCAACGAAAACCGGGCCTTCGCGGAGCTTTTCCGCGGTGTCGACGAGTCCACGCCCGTGCCGACGTGCCCGGGCTGGAACGTCACCCAGCTGCTGCGCCATGTCGGGCGCGGCGATCGGTGGGCGGCGCAGATCGTGCGCGACCGGCTCCAGGAATACCTGGATCCCCGCAGCGTCGAGGGCGGCAAGCCGCCACCGGATCCGGCCGACGCGATCTCCTGGCTGCACGGCGGCGCGCAGTGGCTGGTGGACGCCGTCGAGTTGTCGGGCGTGGAAACCCCGGTGTGGACGTTCCTCGGGACGCGCCCGGCGAACTGGTGGGTCCGGCGCCGGCTGCACGAGACGGCGGTGCACCGCGCCGACGCCGCGATCGCGACCGGCAGCGAGTTCACCCTCGGCGCCGACATCGCGGCCGACGCGATAACGGAATGGCTTGAGCGCGTGGCGATTCAGGCCGGAAGCGACGGGGCGCCGCTGCCGCTCGAGGTCGGCAGCACCCTGCACCTGCACGCCACCGACCCGGGGTTGGGCGACGCCGGCGAATGGACCATCGGTGTGGACGGCGGCGCGATCACCTGGTCGCACGCGCACGGCAAGGGCAGCGCGGCGCTGCGCGGCGGCGCCACCGAGCTGTTGCTGGCGCTGGTTCGCCGGGTCTCGCTGGCCGACACCGGTATCGAGCTGTTCGGGGACGACGCCGTGTGGCAGAACTGGCTGGACCGTACTCCTTTATAACTTTGGCGGACACGGTAGCTTGCTGACCATGAGCACATCGGAGATCGCCACCGTTCTGGCGTGGCACGACGCCCTCAACGCCTCCGACCTGGAAACCCTGGTGGCCTTGTCCAGCGAGGACATCGAATTCGGCGACGCCCACGGGGCCGGGCAGGGCCACGAGGCGCTGCGTCAATGGGTGTTTTCCCGCAAAGGCACGGCCGAACCCGGCCGGATGTATGTGCACGACGGCGTCGTGGTCGTCGAGCAAAAGGTCACCACCCCGGAGGGCGCCGTGACGAACGCCGCCGCGGCCTTCCGGGTGGTCCACGACCACGTCACCTCGATCTTCCGGCACGAGGATCTGGCGGCGGCGCTGGCCGCGACGGAACTCACCGAGTCCGACCTCGTAAATTAGGGCCCGAACAGAGAGGCACTTATGCGTGGGATCATCCTGGCCGGCGGGTCGGGCACCCGTCTGCATCCGATCACGATCGGCATCAGCAAGCAGTTGTTGCCTGTCTACGACAAGCCGATGGTGTACTACCCGCTGTCCACGCTGATGATGGCCGGCATCCGCGACATCCTGGTGATCACCACCCCGCGCGACGCGGCCGGCTTCGAGCGGTTACTCGGTGACGGCTCGCAATTCGGCATCAACCTCAGCTACGTCCAGCAGCACGAACCCGAGGGCCTGGCACAGGCTTTCGTGCTCGGCGCCGACCACCTCGGCAACGACTCGGCGGCTTTGGTGTTGGGGGACAACATCTTCTACGGCCCGGGCCTGGGCACCAGCCTGAGCCGCTTCCAAAACATAAGCGGCGGAGCGATTTTCGCCTACTGGGTGGCCAACCCGTCGGCCTACGGTGTCGTCGAATTCGGCGACGACGGCATGGCGCTGTCGCTGGAGGAGAAGCCGGCCACCCCGAAGTCCCAATACGCCGTGCCGGGCCTGTACTTCTACGACAACGACGTGATCGAGATCGCCAAGAACCTGAAGAAATCGGCGCGCGGCGAGTACGAGATCACCGAGGTCAACCAGATCTACCTCAACCGCGGCCGGCTGTCGGTTGAGGTGATGGCCCGCGGGACGGCGTGGCTGGACACCGGCACCTTCGATTCGCTGCTGGACGCCAGCGACTACGTCCGCACGCTGGAACGGCGGCAGGGGCTGAAGGTCAGCGTGCCCGAGGAAATCGCCTGGCTGCAGGGCTGGATCAGCGACGATCAGCTGGCCAAGCGTGCGCAGACCCTGGTCAAGTCCGGTTATGGCGACTACCTGTTGGGGCTGCTGGAACAGCGGCGCTGACCGGGCCCGGCTCTGAGCCGGGTGTCGCCAGCGCCGCCGCGATGGCCGTCGTCAACGGCACCGACAGCGCCAGCGCGATGCCGCCGACCGCGGAGCGGGCGAGTTCGATGGCCACGCTCTCGCTGATCAGCACGTCACCCAGCGAGCGATTCGAGACGCTGAACAGCAGCAGCAACGGGAGCGACGTGCCGGCGTAGGCGAGCACCAGCGTGTAGACCGTGCTGGCGATGTGGTCGCGTCCCACCCGGATGGCGCCCACGAAGATGGCCCGCCGGGAGCCGCCGAGGTGGGCGAGCTCGAACACCGTCGACGCCTGCGTCACGGTCACATCGTTGAGCACACCCAGCGACCCGATGATGAACCCGGCAAGTAGCAGCCCGCTGATCGACACGTTGCCCAGATACGCCGAGACCTGGCCGTTCTGGTCGTCCGACAGGCCGGTGAGATGGGCCAGATCGACTGCGGCCCAAGATAATCCGGCGGCCAGTAGCAGCGCCGACAGGGTGCCCAGCAGGGCGGCGCTGGTCCGCAGGCTCACCCCGTGGGCGAGGTAGATCACCGCGTAGAGGATGACCGCGGACGCCACCAGCGCGACGGGGACGGCGGGCGCGCCGTCGCGCAGCGCCGGCAGCAGGAACACCACCAGCACCAGGACCGCGACGACGATGCCGACCAGCGCGAGCAGCCCGCCGCGCGGGCCACGGCGA
>NZ_LZKR01000215.1 GCF_001672915.1 Mycobacterium sp. 1245805.9
AGTTGGTCGCGCCAGTCCGGCGCGAAGTACGACGGCGGGTACACCAGGCTGGTCGACGACGTCGACACCACGTTGATGCCCGCCCGTAGCAGCCGCAGGTAGTCGGGCACCGCTGCGCCGTCGCGTTCGGGACCGCTCGCGGCGTAGACGACGGCGTCGGGCGCCAGCGCGATCAGCACGTCGGCATCGTCGGTGGCCGTCACGCCCAGCGGCCCGATGCCGGCCAGCTCACCGGCGTCCTTGCCGACCTTGTCGGGCGAATGCACCCACACGCCGACCAGGTCGAGGTTGGGGCGCCGTTGAATGGCGCGGATGGCGATCGATCCGATGCCACCCGTCGCCCAGACCACTACGCGATGAGTCGTCATCCTGTTCCTCCTCGAGTGCGCGTGCCGAAAGGCGAGACGGCCGTTGCCTTTAAATCGCTAAGAAAGTGCACACTATCCTAAAGAACAAATCTTAGGTTAACCTGCAGCTGATGTACACGCTCAGGTTCGA
This sequence comes from Mycobacterium sp. 1245805.9, assembly GCF_001672915.1. GTDB lineage: Bacteria > Actinomycetota > Actinomycetes > Mycobacteriales > Mycobacteriaceae > Mycobacterium. Next base: position 499 of record NZ_LZKR01000215.1, read on the forward strand.
CACGCGTGCCCCGGCCCGGGCCGGGAGGCCCTGGCGAACCAGTAAGGAGAGTGCTCATGCGCATCGTCGTCTGGTCCACCGGGGGAGTCGGGAAGATCGCGATCGACGCCATTCGCCGGCGACCCGACCTGGAACTCGTTGGCGTGTGGGTGCA
>NZ_LZKR01000216.1 GCF_001672915.1 Mycobacterium sp. 1245805.9
GACGTGTTGACCACCCCGGAACGACTGGCCGCCCTCGAACAGCTGGAACGCGCGGCGCGTCGGCTGCGCGCCCCCCAGCACGAGCTGATCAATCAGCTCGACGCGCAGGCCACGCCGGCAGAGCTGGGCGGCAACCTGTGTTGCGCGCTGGCCGACCGGCTGCGGATCACCAAGGCCGAGGCCGGGCGGCGCATCGCCGAGGCCGAGGACCTCGGCGAGCGCCGGGCGCTGACCGGTGAGGCGTTGCCGCCGCAACTCGGCGCGACGGCGGCCGCCCAACGCGATGGACTGATCGGCGATGGGCACGTGAAGGTGATCCGCAGCTTTTTCACCCACCTACCCACCGAGGTCGACCTCGGGACGCGGGAGGCCGCCGAGGCGGATCTGGCGCGAAAGGCCCGCGGGTATCGGCCCGACGAGTTGGCCAAATACGCCCGCCGGATCATGGACTGGCTTCACCCGGACGGCGAGTTCAGCGACCAACACCGGGCCCGCCGGCGCGGCCTGACCCTCGGCGAGCAGGACTTCGACGGCATGTCACGGCTCACCGGCCTGATCACCCCGGAACTACGCGCGGCCGTCGAGGCCCTGCTGGCCAAGCTGGCCGCCCCCGGCGCGGCCAACCCCGACGACGACACGCCCGTCATCGACGACACCCCCGACGAGGACGCGGTGCGCCGCGACCACCGAACGTGCGCCCAGCGCAACCACGACGCCTTCCTCGCGGGGCTGCGGGCCCTGTTCTCCTCGGGAAAGCTGGGCAGCCACAACGGGCTACCGGTGTCGATCGTGGCGATGACCACACTCAAGGAGCTCGAGGCCGCCACCGGCAAGGCCCTCACCGGCGGCGGCACCCTGGTGCCCATGTCCGACATCATCCGCTGGGCCGGCCACGCCCACCACTACCTCGCCATCTTCGACGACGCCAAACCCCTGGCGCTCTACCACACCAAGCGGCTGGCCTCACCCGCGCAACGCATCATGCTCTACGCCAAAGATCGCGGCTGCACCAAACCCGGCTGCGACGCCCCGGCCTACCACAGCCAGGTCCACCACATCACCGGCTGGACGACCACCCGGCGCACCGACATCAACGACCTCACCCTGGCCTGCGGACCCGACAACCGCCTCGCCGAACAGGGCTGGACCACCCGCACCAACACCCGAGGCGAAACCGAATGGATCCCCCCACCCCACCTCGACCACGGACAACCACGCACCAACAGCTACTGGCACCCCGAAAGACTGTTCCACAAGGAAGAGGACGACGACGACAGTCCCGGGGCGGCCTGACCGCTACAGCAGCTTCATCTGCTCCGACTGCTCCTCGACCGGCTCGAGCAGCTGCGGCCCGTTGTTACGCACGCTGTTGACCAGCGTCGACACCTCGCGCATCCGGATGTCGCGCACGTCGGGCGCGCGGGTGAGCAGCTCTTCGTCGATGGGGGCGTCCGGGTCCAGCCACCGGTCCCAGTCGCGTTCCGGCAGCGCCAGCGGCATGCGGTCGTGGATCTCGGCGAGTTCCCCGGGCGCGTCGGTGGTGATGATCGTGCAGCTCAGCAGCGGCGAACCGTCCTTGGCGGGCTTCCAGACCGACCACAACCCCGCCATGAACAGCTGCTCGCCGTCCTCGCGGTACATGAAGAACGGCGTCTTGGCGGACTTCTTGCCGTCGCGGTCGGGATTGACGCGCCACTCGTAGTAGCCGTCCATCGGGATCAGGCAACGCTTCGACTTGGCGCTCGAGCGGAAGGCCGGCGAGCTGGTCACCTTGTCGGCGCGCGCGTTGATCAGCAGCGGGCCCTTGCCCTCCGGCGCCCCATCGGGGCCGGCCTTGACCCACGGCGGGATCAGGCCCCAGCGCATGAGCCGGACGCGCCGCGTCGGGTCGTCGTCGGGCTCGGTGTGCCGGGTGACCACGGTTGCGATGGTCGTGGTCGGGGCGACGTTGTAGTTGTGCGCCTGCGCGTTGGGGGCGGTCCCGGTCGCCTCGTCGATCGCCTTGATCTTCTCGGCCAGCTTGGCCGGATCGGTAGTGACTGCAAACCGCCCACACATACCTTCCATGGTGGCAGAGCGCGGCGACAGGCGATGATGTAGCGGTGACGACGTGGACGGCCCCCCAAGCGACCGCGCCGGTGCGCGCGACCGTCACGGTTCCGGGCTCGAAGTCGCAGACCAACCGGGCGCTGGTGCTCGCGGGGCTGGCGGCCGCGCAGGGGCAGGGCCCCTCGACCATCAGCGGCGCGCTGCGCAGCCGCGACACCGACCTGATGATCGGCGCGCTGCGCACCCTGGGCCTGCGCGTCGACGGGCCCGGCTCCGACCTGACGGTGAGCGGCCGGATCGCCCCCGCGCCCGGCGCCACGGTGGATTGCGGCCTGGCCGGGACAGTCCTGCGCTTCGTGCCGCCGCTGGCGGCGCTGGCCGATTCGGTCGTCGAGTTCGACGGCGACGAGCAGGCCCGCGCCCGGCCCATCGCGCCGCTGCTGGACGCCCTGCGCGGCTTGGGCGTGAAGATCGACGGCAACGGTCTGCCCTTCCGGGTTCACGGCGGCGGGTCCGTCGCGGGCGGCACCGTCGCCATCGACGCCTCGGGGTCCTCGCAGTTCGTTTCGGGCCTGCTGCTGTCCGCGGCCTCGTTCAAAGAGGGCCTGACCGTGCAGCACACCGGGGCGGCGGTGCCGTCCGCCCCGCACATCGCGATGACCATCGTGATGCTGCGGCAGGCCGGGGTCGACGTCGACGACTCCGTTGCCAACCGGTGGCGGGTGCCCGCCGGCGCGGTCGCGGCCCGGCACTGGGAGGTGGAACCCGACCTGACCAACGCCGTCCCGTTCCTGGCGGCGGCGGTGGTCAGCGGCGGGACGGTGCGCATCACGGGCTGGCCGTCGACCAGCGTGCAACCCGCCGGCGACATCCTGGGCGTCCTGGGCAAGATGAATGCCGTTGTGACGCAAACTGATTCGTTCCTCGAGGTGAGCGGGTCGGCCGACTACGCCGGCTTTGACGTCGATCTGCGCGCGGTCGGGGAGCTGACGCCGTCGGTGGCGGCGCTGGCCGCGCTGGCCACCCCCGGATCGGTGTCGCGCCTGTCCGGCATCGCGCACCTGCGCGGCCACGAGACAGACCGGCTGGCCGCGCTCAGCGCCGAGATCAACCGCCTGGGCGGCGACTGCGCCGAGACGCCCGACGGCCTGGTGATCACCGCGAAACCGCTGCACGCCGGCACCTGGCGCGCCTACGCCGACCACCGGATGGCGATGGCCGGCGCGATCGTCGGGCTGCGGGTGCCCGGGGTGGAGGTGGACGACATCGGCTCCACCGGCAAGACGCTGCCTGAGTTTCCGCGATTGTGGGCCGACATGCTGGGGCCCGGCGTTTGAAGCCCGGCGACTACGACGAGTCCGACGTCAAGCTCCGCTCCGGCAGGGGCTCGCGACCGCGAACGAAGACCCGTCCGGAGCACGCCGACGCCGAGGCCGCCATGGTGGTCAGCGTCGACCGCGGACGCTGGGGGTGCGTGCTGGGCGGCCGACCCGATCGGCGAGTCACGGCCATGCGGGCGCGCGAGCTGGGCCGCACGCCGATCGTCGTCGGCGACGACGTCGACCTGGTCGGCGACCTGTCCGGGCGCACGGACACCCTGGCCCGCATCGTGCGCCGCGGCGAGCGGCGAACGGTGTTGCGGCGCACCGCCGATGACACCGATCCCACCGAACGCGTCGTGGTCGCCAACGCCGACCAGCTGCTGATCGTCGTCGCGCTCGCCGACCCGCCGCCGCGCACCGGGCTGGTCGACCGGGCGCTGATCGCCGCCTACGCCGGCGGCCTCACGCCGATCCTGTGCCTGACCAAGACCGACCTCGCCCCGCCCGGCCCGTTCGCCGAGCAGTTCGTGGACCTGGAACTGACCGTGGTCGCCGCCGGCGTCGACGATCCGCTGCTCGCGGTGGCCGGCCTGATCGCCGGGAAGATCACCGTGCTGCTCGGGCATTCCGGCGTGGGCAAGTCCACCCTGGTGAATCGCCTTGTGCCGGAGGCGGATCGGGCGGTCGGCGAGGTCACCGAGATCGGCAGGGGCCGGCACACCTCCACGCAGTCGGTCGCCCTCCCTCTGGAAGGATCCGGCTGGGTGATCGACACCCCGGGCATCCGCTCCTTCGGCCTGGCCCACATCCGGCCCGACGACGTGCTGGACGCGTTCTCGGACCTGGCCGAGGCCATCGACGACTGCCCCCGGGGCTGCGGACACATGGGCCCGCCGGCCGACCCCGAATGCGCGCTGGACACCCTGTCCGGGCCGGCGCTTCGCCGCGTGGCCGCGGCCCGCCGGCTGCTCGCGGTGCTGCGCGAGAGCTGATACGCCCGGCGAGGGTGCGTGTTTGTACGGCGACACGCCGTAATAGGCGTGCATTTGTGCACCCTCGCGCCCGGTCAACCGGACTTGGCCAGCCGCATCCCGAGTTCGCCCGGCGGCACCAGATGCCCCTCGGTGCAGCGGATTTCGACGCCGGCCTCGGCGCCGCAGCCCACGTGCGTGAGCCGCAGGCGGTTGCGGCCCGGCAGGTGGCGCCGGCCCCACTCGAACATCGCCCAGACCACCGGCATGAAATCGACGCCGGCCCGGGTGAGCACGTACTCCTCGCGGGCGCGCTGCCCGGGCTCGCGGTAGGGCCGCCGCTGCAGCAGGCCGAGCTCGACGAGTTCGGCCAGCCGCGCCGACGTGGCCGCCTTGGTGATGCCGACCCGGCGGGCGAAGTCGTCGAACCGGGTGGTGCCGTAATACGCCTCGCGCATGATGAGCATCGCGGACTTGGTGCCGACCACCGCCATGGTCTTCTCGATCGCGCATTCACCGACCGCCGACCACTTCTCGCGGTCGGCCAGCGCGCCTTGCAGGAATGTCATGTAGATCACCTCCCGGTCTGGGTTGATTTTAGTGTACCTAGATGTTTACCTGGGTACAGCTAGTAATACCTAGCTACTCGGTCTCAAGGAGGAGCCATGGTTCAAGGCCGCGACGCCGTCATCGTCGGTGCGGTACGCACCCCGATCGGCAAGGGCAAGGCCAGCGGCGCGCTGCACGACGTGCTGCCGGCCGACCTGCTGGCACACAGCCTGCGCGAACTGGTAACCCGCACGGGCGTCGACCCGGAGCGCATCGACGACGTCATCGCCGGCGCGGTCACCCAGGTCGGCGACCAGGCCGCCAACATCGCGCGCAACGCCCTGCTGGGCGCGGGATTCCCCGAGTCGGTCCCGGGCGTCAGCATCGACCGCCAGTGCGGCAGCAGCCAGCAGGCCATCAGCTTCGCCGCCCAGGGCGTGCTGGCCGGCGCCTACGACATCGTCATCGCCGCCGGTGTGGAGTCGATGAGCCGCGTCCCGATGGGCACCCAGGTGCTGCCCGGCAGCAACCCGATGGGCCTGGACATGACCCTGCGCTACCCCGACGGGCTTGTCCCGCAGGGCATCAGCGCGGAGCTGATCGCCGCGAAGTGGGGCTTCTCGCGCACCCAGCTCGACGAGTTCTCCGCGGCCAGCCACGACAAGGCCGCCCGCGCCACCAAGGAGGGGCTGTTCGACAACGAGCTGACCCCGATCGCCGGGCTCGCCACCGACGAGATCATCCGGCCCGGCACCACCGTCGAGACGCTCGCCGCCCTCAAGCCGGCGTTCTACAGCGACGCGATGAACGAGCGCTTCCCGCAGATCAATTGGGAGATCACGCCCGGTAACTCCTCGCCGCTGTCCGACGGCAGCGCCGCGGTGCTGATCACCACCAGCGAGGTCGCCAAGCAACTCGGACTGCGCCCGCTGGCGCGGATCCACACCACCACGGTGGTGGGCTCCGACCCGCTGTACATGCTGACCGGGGTCATCCCCGCCACCGAGAAGGTGCTTCGCCGCGCCGGGCTGACGCTGGCCGACGTCGACCTGTTCGAGGTGAACGAGGCGTTCGCGCCCGTCGTCCTCGCCTGGGCGCACGACACCGGCGCCGACCTGGCCAAGACGAACGTCAACGGCGGCGCCATCGCGATCGGCCACCCGCTGGGCGCCAGCGGCGCCCGCATCATGACCACGCTGGTCAACGCGCTCGAGCAGCGCGGCGGACGCTACGGCCTGCAGACGATGTGCGAGGGCGGCGGCATGGCCAACGCGACGATCATCGAGCGGTTGGGCTGAGCGCGGCCGTGACAAGGATCCTGGTGACCACCGCCAACGGTGATACCGGCCGTCCGATGGTCGAGTACCTGCTCGACCGCGGACTGCCGGTCACGGCGATGGTCCGCCGGGACGACGAACGCGCTCAACGCCTCCGCGACGCCGGTGCCGAAGTTGTCCTCGGCGACCAGCTCAATCTCCGCGATGTTCGCGCAGCACTCGACGGCGTGCGGCGCGCCTACTTCAATTTCCCGGTCGGTGAAGGACTCGTCGAGGCGGCGGTGATGTTCGCCCAGGCGGCCAGGGAGCAGAGCCTCGAGCTGATCGTCAACATGAGCCACATTCAGTCGCGACCGCGGGCCCGGAGCAAGGCCACGCAGAATCACTGGCTCTCCGAGCAGGTATTCGCCTGGTCGGGGATCCCGACCACCAACCTGCGGGTCACGTTCTTCATGGAATGGTTGACGTACATCGCCGGTTTGATCCGCGGCGGCCGCTATGTCATGCCCATTGACGCCGACAGCCGCTTTGCCCCAATCGCCGCGCGAGACATCGCGTTGACCGCCGCCACCATCCTGAGCAAACCCCGCGGCCACGGCGGAGCCTCGTACACCCTGACCGGACCGGCGGAGTACAGCCACCAAGAACTGGCTACCGAGGTCGGCCGCGTCCTCGGTCGAGAACTTCAGTTCGAAAGCGTCACCGCGACAACATTTCTGGACCTTATCGGGATCCCCGACGACACCGCCAAGCTGAGGCACTTCGAAGCTGTGGCGATCGACCAACGCCAAGGGCGCTTGGCCGGCGTCAGTGATGCGGCGCTCAAGATCATCGGCCGCCCGCTCACCACGATCGAGGACTTCGTCACCGACCACCGCTCGATGTTCGAACGAGACCACGACAGAGAGGCCGAACATGTCTGAGCGCACCGAAACCAAGTTCGACGGCGTGCGGGTCCGCCACGACAGCGCCAAGGGTTTCGGCGAGCTGGTCGCTGCGCTGCTGGCCGACATCGGCGACAAACCGGTGCCGATCAACGAGATCGCCAACACGCATGACGACTGGGCATCATTTCAGCAGGAGGTCGAAAAATACGTCGGGCCAAGCGGGTTCATGCTGTTCGATTTGTTCGACCACGGCGCGTGGATCACCAAGGCCGGCATCGACCGCAAGGTGCTACGGGTCATCCTCGGCAACCCGCTGATCGCGATCACGATGCTGCGCCACGACGTGACCGCGGGCCTGTTCGCCCCGGTCGAGCTGCTGCTCACCGACGAGGGCGACGGCAGCAGCCTGACCTACGTCAAGCCGTCGTCGCTGATGGTCGTCGAGCCGAACTCCGAATTACTCAGCGCCGCAGAGGCGCTCGACGCCAAGCTGGCGGCCCTGGTCGAAAAGGTAACGGCCTGACGATGAATCTGCGGCTCGAGTTCAACCCGTGAACATCGCTCGGACGTAGGGCAGCGTCGTCGACAAGTAGTACCGGTGGCCGGTGTCCAGGTCTTGTTCCCATTGCCGATAGACCGCGTCGGGAAACTCGGCGATCCAGCAGCTGTCCGGTACCGGGTCCGGCTCGCCCGACACGGGACCGAGCGTGACGTCGGCGGTGATGACGCCCTCGCCCTCGTCGCGAGACATCCGCGCGAGAATGCGGCCGTTACCGTCGACGATCTGAGCCTCGCCCAGGTAGCGAGACGGGTAGCTCTCGTCCGAATCGGGCCAGGAGCGCCCGACGAACCGTCCGGCGTGCGCGGCATGAACCACCGGCACCCCAAGCATTCTGGCGAATCGGCTCGGCGCGGCTTTCATGACGGCGAGGCCGAACTCGGCCGAGGGGCCATCCGATCGGCCGCTGTCCTTTCCGCCCCACCATCCCGAACCGCCCACCACGATGTCGACCTTTCCCTTCAACCGCGCGGCCGTCCTGGATCGGATGAACTCCCAACACAGCGCGGCCCCTATGACGCCGTGGGGGGTGTGCAGAACGCCGTCGTCGTCGCCTCCGACGTAATAGCAGTTCTCCCAGAACGTCGGGTCGTCCTTGTCGTGCCGGCGGGTGCTTCCGTCCGGCAGCGCCAGAACGAAGGTGTTGTAGACGTGGCCGTCGCGCCACGCCAGGAACGAGCCGCCGACGATGGCGTTGCCCTCGCGCGCCAGGTCCACGAGCAACTGGGCCGGCGACCCGTCGATCGCCCGAGTCGTCGACGCCATGTGGGGGAAGAACGCGTTGCCGGAGGCGAACAGCTCCGGCAGGATGACCAAGCTTGCGCCGCGTTCGAAGGCGACCCGAACCAGGCGTTGCGCCATCGCCAGGTTGGCGTCGACATCGCCCAATTCGGCGAGCATCTGAATCGCCGCGACACGAAGTGTCGACGAGGCGACGGTGGCCTGATCGTTCGCCATCGCCCTACGGTGTGCCTTGCCAATGCTTGGCAAGCGCGGTGCCGGAATACTTTTCGAGCATCAGGCGGGAGAAGGACAGCACCGCACTGCGCGGCCGGTGGTTCACCACGACCCGCTGCGTCTGGCCCGCGGCGTTGAAGGTGACCCAGACGATTACGTGGGTGCGCACGCCGCGGATCTCGCAGGTGTAGTCCTCGACGAAGCCATGGTCGCCGGCGGGCCCGGCGAAGTTGAACTGCTGGTCGTCGTACACCTCGCGCGCGGTCACCACGATGGAGCGAACGTCCTGGGCGCCGTGGGCGGTGCCGTCCATCGCCGCGGCTTCCAAGGTGACGTCCTCGGCGAGGTTGTCCAGCCACACCGGGTAATAGGGCTTGCCCAGGTAGGTCACGGGCGCCTCCCTCGAAACCCGGTCAGCCGGCCGGACTCTGCGCTCGCTCAGTCAAACTTGCTGGAGTACTGCGGGCAGTAAACCCCGGTCGCCGCACCCATGATCTTGGCCAGCGAGGTGTCCTGCAATTGCGGGAGCCCCTGTTTCGCATCGGCGAAGGTCTGCTCGAACGTGAACCCGTGAGCCCAGTCGGTGCAAACGGCGCGGCCGATTTGGACCATCGTCTGGTCCGAGCCGCTGGACCAGCTGATCCCCTTGTCCTTCAGGGTCTGCAGGTAAGCGTCATCCGACGAGTCGGCGTTCGCGATCGGCGCGGCCACGACAGCGATACCTCCCAGAACGGCGGCGAGCGGGGCGGTCAGGCGTGCGGTCTTCTTCATTTGCTGGCTCCTCAATCTGGGCGGCAGCAGTTAGATTATCCGGAACCTGGCGGCTAGCAAATCGAAACGGATCAAAGCCATCCGGTGCGGGCGGCGGCGACGGGCTCGGCGGGGGCCGGGGCCAGCGCCCCGTCGCGCACGCCGTCCAGCATTCGCTTGACCGCGGCCACGATCTCCGGGGCCGTCGCGGCGAGCCCGGCCAGATCGGCCGCGCTGACCTCACCCACGTCGACGCCGGCCCGCTCCAGCACGGCGGCCGGGTCGGCCAGCTGGCCGGCCAGCCACGACACCGGGTCGGCGGTCAGTTCGGGGACGAAGTTCCGGCGGCCCGGTTCCCAGCCGTCGAAACGCGGATGATGATGCGCGCGGTCCAGCGTGCCCGGCGGGCTCTCGGTGGACCCGAACAGGTCCACCCGCCACACCGGCCGGGTGAAGGCGATCGGGACGCCGGCGTAGATCGATCCCTGCGGCTCGCCCCGGTCGACGAGGCGCAGTTCCAGCCTGACGCCCCGTTCCGGCGTCTCCTGACCGGCGAGCGGGCGCGGGTCGACGAAGTACATGTCCCCGACGACCACACCGAGGGTTTCGAATCCGAACGCTGCGAACATCGCTTGCCTCTCTAATCCCGAGCGGGGTCCCGCATCGAGACTAGGACGCGCAGCGTCAGGCGGCCAGGTCGTCCCGGCGGCCCCGCCTCGCTTGCTTCTTGGCGCGCCGCCAGTCCCGCACGGTGGCGATGGCGGTCTTCAGGCCGCGCCGGCGTCCGGTCGCCGGATCGGTGCCGGCGAAGCCGGGCTCCAATTCGGCGAACATCCGCTCGCTGCGCGTCTCCGGCGCGTTGTCGGCGTCGTCGCGCAGGTACTGGTTCGGCAGCGACAGCTTGGCCAGCGTGCGCCACGTCTTGGCGTACTGCACCAGGAAAGAGCCTGTGGTGTAAGGCAAGTCGTACTTGTCGCACAGCGCGCGCACCCGGACCGAGATCTCGTGCAGCCGGTTGCTCGGCAGATCGGGATACAGGTGGTGCTCGATCTGGTGGCACAGGTTGCCGCTCATGAACCGCAGCGCGGGGCCGGCCTCGAAGTTGGCGCTGCCCAGCATCTGGCGCAGGTACCACTGGCCCTTGGTCTCGCCGATCATGTCGGTCTTGGTGAATTTCTCTGCGCCGTCGGGGAAGTGGCCGCAGAAGATCACGGCGTTCGCCCACACGTTGCGGATGATGTTGGCGACCGCGTTGGCCGTCGCCGTGGAGCGATAGGTCGCCCCGGGCGACAGCGCGGTCAGCGCCGGGAACGCCACGTAGTCCTTGACGACCTGCCGGCCGGCCTTGGCGAGGAACTCGTCGATGCGTTGGCGGGCGTCCTCGTTGTCCATCCGCTTCTTGACGATCTTGCCGATCTCGACGTGCTGCAGGCCCACGCCCCACTCGAACAGCAGCGCCAGCATGGTGTTGTAGACCAGGTTGAAGGTGTTGAAGCGCTTCCAGCGCTGATCCCGGGTGACGCGCAGCAGGCCGTAGCCCACGTCGTCGTCCATCCCGAGGATGTTCGTGTACTTGTGGTGCACGAAGTTGTGCGTGTAGCGCCAGTGCTTGGACGACCCGCTCATGTCCCACTCCCACGTCGAGGAGTGGATCTCCGGGTCGTTCATCCAGTCCCACTGGCCGTGCATGACGTTGTGGCCGATCTCCATGTTCTCGACGATCTTGGCCACGGCCAACGTCACGGTCCCGGCCCACCACGCCGAGCGTCGCGAGCTGGCGGCCAGCAGCACCCGGCCGGCCACCTCCAGCGCGCGCTGCGCGGCGATGGTGCGGCGGATGTAACGGGCGTCGCGCGCCCCGCGAGAGTCTTCGATGTCCTGGCGGATGGCGTCCAGCTCAACGGCCAGGCTATCGATGTCAGCGTCCGTCAGATGGGCGAATACGTCGACGTCTGTGATTGCCACTCGTCGTCATCTCCCTACGGTCGTGTCGTCGGTGCAATACCTACGCTATCGTAACCTACGAATCCGTAGGTTACCTGTGAGTAATCTTTAAATGTCGAGCACGCAATCACCGGACGCGGCCGACACGCAGGTCTGAATCCGGGTTCCGGGCTCGTGTTCGGCGCCGGTCCGCAGATCGCGGACGTGCCCGTCCACCAGGCTTACCACGCACGACTGGCAGATACCCATCCGGCAGCCGAAGGGCATCTGCACACCCACGCCCTCGCCGGCGTCCATCAACGACGTCGCCGCGTCGGCCGCGACGGCGCGACCGCTGCGCGCGAACGTCACCGTGCCCCCGGCCCCGGCGGGTGCCGCCTTGGACACGGCGAATCGCTCGAGGTGCAGCCGGTCGCCGATGCCCGCCGCCGACCACACCTTCTGCGCCTGGTTGAGCATGCCCTCCGGCCCGCACGCCCAGGTCTGGCGCTCGCGCCAGTCCGATACCTCGTGGTCCAGCGACGCCAGGTCGAGCCGGCCCTGGCTGCGGGTTTCCCGCACCTGCAGGCGGTACCCCGGCTGGTCGGCGGCCAGCGCGGCCAGCTCGGCGCGGAACATCACGTCGGACTCGGTGGGCGCCGAGTGCAGGTGCATGACGTCACCAATCTGGTTGCGGCGCACCAACGTCCGCAGCATCGACATCACCGGCGTTATTCCGGACCCGGCGGTCAGGAACAGGATCGACGCCGGCGCCGGGTCCGGCAGGACGAAGTTGCCCTGGGGCGCGGCCAGCCGCACGATGGTCCCGGGCTCGACGCCGGCCACCAGGTGGGTGGACAGGAATCCCTCGGGCATCGCCTTGACGGTGATGGTCACCGTGCGGGGTGAGCCGGAGGTCTCGGCCGGGCTCGAGGTCAGCGAGTAGGACCGCCACCGCCAGCGCCCGTCGATGAGCAGCCCGATGCCGATGTACTGGCCGGGCTGGTAGTCGAAGCTGAAGCCCCAGCCCGGTTTGATCACCAGGGTCGCGGAGTCCTCGGTCTCGCGCCGGACCTCGATGACGCGGCCCCGCAGTTCCCGCGCGGACCACAGCGGGTTGGCCAGATGCAGGTAGTCGTCGGGCAGCAGCGGGGTGGTGATGCGGGCGGCGAGCTTGCGCAGCGCGTGCCAGCCGGGGTGCCGCTCGGCGCCGGCCACAACGGGTCGCTTGGTGTCGACGACGTTGCCCCGGATCGATGGGTTACGTCTGCCCAGCGGAAGCTCCTGCCCATTAGCCGGCGTCTGGCTTACGCCCAACATTGTCGCCGATTCGGTACGCTCCACGAAACCTACGGTAGCGTAACCTACGGTGTCGTAGCTAGCCGCGCTTCGTCACATCGGACGTCGCATCGGACGTCAGAGCAGGTCAAGCAGGAACGGCAACTCCTGATTCGCATACCACGCCAGGTCGTGGTCCAGCGCGTCGCCGACGATCAGCTCGGCGTCCTCGTCGCCCAGGTCGGCGGCGTCGATGATCTCGATGGCCCGGATGACGTCCGGCTCGGCGGCGGCGTTGTCGACGTAGGCCGCGACCACCTGGTCGAGCGTGACCGGCGCGCCGAGGCGGACGACGGCGTCGTCGAGATCGGGACGGTACTTGGCCTCCTCGACCTCGGCCGCCAGCACCGCGCGCCGGGGTGGCAGCCCGGTGTCGGCTCCCCCGGTGTCGTGGGCCGCGAGCAGTCGCAGCGACGCCAGCGCCGCCTCGCGCAGCGCCACGTCGGCGAGTTCGTCGTCGTCGCCCTCGGCGTAGGCCTCGCGCAACGTCGGCGTCACGGCGAACGCGGTGCCGTTGACCGGCCAGAGGGAGCCGTCGGCGACGAGCCGCTGCAACATCTCCAGCGTGGCCGGGATGTAGACCTGGATCATCAGCTCCCGACCAGCGTGGCCGCGTAGTCGCCGACGTACTTCGACAGCTCGCGCGGCGGGCGCTGGTAACTGCCGCTCACTACCGGCCGCGCCGGCAGTTTGACCTTGGGCCGCTTGACTTCTCGGTAGTCGATCGAGGACAGCAGGTGGTGCATCATGTTGAGCCGGGCGTGTTTCTTGTTGTCGGATTCCACGACGTACCACGGGCTGTTGGAGGTGTCGGTGTGCACCATCATCTCGTCCTTGGCGCGCGAATAGTCCTCCCAGCGATACACCGATTCCAAGTCCATGGGGCTGAGTTTCCACTGCCGGACCGGGTCGTTGAGACGTGCCTTGAACCGGCGCAGCTGTTCCTCGTCGGAGACCGAGAACCAGTACTTGCGCAACAAGATCCCGTCGTCGATGAGCATCTGCTCGAAGATCGGCGTCTGCCGCAAGAACAACACGTACTCCTGCGGCGTGCAAAAGCCCATGACCTTCTCGACGCCGGCGCGGTTGTACCAGGATCGGTCGAACAGCACGATTTCGCCCCTGGCGGGCAGATGGGCGATGTAACGCTGGTAGTACCACTGACCGCGTTCGCGATCGCTCGGCGCCGGCAGCGCCGCGATCTGCGCCACGCGGGGGCTGAGGTATTCGGTGATCCGCTTGATCGCACCGCCCTTCCCCGCGGCGTCGCGACCCTCGAAAAGCACCACCACGCGTGCGCCGGTATCGCGAACCCACTCCTGCAACTTCACGAATTCCGTTTGCAGTCGGAACAATTCGGCTTCATAGGCTTCGTTGGAAAGCTTGGGTCCGGCGCCCGGGCCCGACTTGTTCTTCTTCGGCTTCGCCGAGGCGCCATCGTTTACCGCGGTGCTCATAGCAACGAATGTTATCGCTAAGCAGCGGTTTTGACTCCCCGAGACGATTTGGGACTATCTGGACGCCTCGAGTAATTCCTCGAGCGATTGGCTCAGCAGGCCGGGCAGCAAGTCGACGTCGCTCATCGCCTCGCGGTCGGCGTTGATCCCGAAATACAGCATGCCGTTGTAGGACGTCACGCTGATCGCCAGCGCCTGGTTGTGCAGCAGCGGTGGGACGGCGTAGGTCTCCAGCAGCTTGGTGCCGGCGATGTACATCTGCGACTGGGCGCCCGGAGCGTTGGTGATCAACAGGTTGAACGTCCGCTTGGAAAAGCTCGGGAAGCCGGTGGCGACGCGGATGCCCATGGCGTGCAAGGTCGGTGGCGCGAAACCCGACAGGGTCACGATGGTTCGGGCGTCGACCAGGCTGCCGGCGGTCGGGTTGGACTCGGTGGCGTGGGCGATCTGCGACAGCCGCACCACCGGATTGGCCTCCCCCACCGGCAGATCCACCAGGAACGGCGTGACCTGACTGATCGTCTGGCCCGGGCCGGTCGAGTCGAGGCCGTTGTCGGCGTAGATGGACAGCGGCGCCATCGCGCGCACCGTCGCGGTCGGTGACACCGCCACGCCGCGGGACAGCAGCCAGTTGCCCAGCGCGCCGGCCACGACGGCCAGCACCACGTCGTTGATGTCGCAGTCGTAGCGCGCGCGCACGACGCGGTAGTCCTCGAGGTTGCCGCGAGCGACGGTGAACCTGCGGTGCCGCGAAACGGGCGCGTTCAGCGGGCTGCTGGGCGCGGTGCCCCGCGCCACCGCTCGCGCGATGTCGACGGCGCGGCGGCCCGCTTCGAGCAGCTCGTCATAGCTCGTCACGAGTCCGGCCACCGCCGACCCGACCGCCTGCAGCTGCGTGCCGGGCCGCGCGATCCAGTCGCCGATCGCGCCCAACGCCAACCGGGTGTTACCGGGGTCGCGTTCCGGTATCCAGATGTCCTCGGGGAACGGCGGCGGGCGGCGCGTCCGGTCGGCGATGACGTGGCCGATCTCCAGCGCCGTCATGCCGTTGATCAGCGCCTGGTGGGACTTCGTGTACAGCGCGATCCGGTTCTTGGCCAGGCCCTCGACCAGGTACATCTCCCACAGCGGCCGCGACTTGTCCAGCGGCCGCGCGGCCAGCCGCGCGATCAGCTCGTGCAGCTGCTCGTCGCTGCCCGGGGACGGGAGCGCCGACCGCCGCACGTGATAGGTGATGTCGAAGTCGTTGTCGTCCAGCCACACTGGCCTGGCCGTGCCGATCCGCACCTCCCGGACCTTCTGCCGGTACCGCGGGATCTGGGGCAGCCGCTGTTCGATGGTGGCCAGCAGCGTCTCGTAGCTCAACCCGGCGCGCGGGCGCTGCAGGATGGACAGCGACCCCACGTACATGGGGGTGGCCGTGTTCTCGAGTCGATAGAAGGACGCGTCCGCCGGGGACAACCGGGTCACCATGACGGCGCGTCCCTCCTGGTCAATTCGTCGTCGGTTCCTCGAGTGAACGGATGTACCCGCTCACGGTAATCGTCGGGGCGGCCGGGGGCCCGGCGCGGGTGCGCGCCCGGTGGATGAGCGCGGATACGCGCCGGGCCGAGCTGTGCCATGATGACGACTTACCAGCCCCGTCTGTCACTCTCCAGCAGGCCGATCCATGGAGAGTGCGCGTTGACCGTTTTCGCCGTGACGCCCGTCGTCGACTACGAGCCGCCCAGGCGGGACGTCCCCGAGTGCCGCCAGCCACCCCACCCGACGCCGCGCCGCCGCGCGCGTGCTCCCCGCCGGCCCCTGGCCGGGCTGCCGGTCCGGCCGCCGAGACCGTCGGCGCCGATGCGCCAGGCGGCCGCGTTCGCCGACGCCGCGCTGCGCCGGGTGCTGGAGGTCGTCGACCGCCGCCGCCCCGCCGCGCAGCTGCGCCCGATGCTGGCGCCCGGCCTGGTGGACGCCGTGGTCGCGATCGGCGCTGCGGCGGCCGGTCGCGCGCGCGGACGTGACGGGGCGGCGGTGCTGCGCCGGATGCGGCTGCAGCCCGCCGGCCGCCGCGACCCCGACGCCGCGGCCGAGGTGTTCGGGTCCTACAGCCGCGGGGACCGGATCCACGCCATCGCGTGCCGCGTGGAACGGGTGCCCCCCAGCGGCCGCTGGCAGATGGTGGCCCTGCACATCGGCTAGTGGGTGGGCTAGTGGGTGGGCTAGTGGGTGGGCTACTGGGCGGCTAGTTGGCAGCGCGGCCACCCGCGTACCGGGCCAGCACCGGGCCCATGATCGCCATGACGAACACGTACGACGTCGCCAGCGCGGCGACGGCGGGGATCGAGGTGCCCACCAGGCCGATGATGATCAGCGAGAACTCTCCCCTGGCGATGAGCGCGGCGCCCGCCCGCAGCTGCCCGCGCCGCGCCACGCCGTCGCGGCGGGCGGCGAGCACCCCGGTGGCCAGCTTGGTCGCCGCGGTGACGGCGGCCAGGGCCAGCGCCGCCGGGAGCATCGGGAGGAGCTCGTGCGGGTCGACCGAGAGGCCGATCGCCAGGAAGAAGATGGCCGCGAACAGGTCGCGCAGCGGGCCGAGCACCTGGCGGGCCCGGTCTGCCGTCGCGCCGGTCAGGGTCAGGCCCACCAGGAAGGCGCCGACGGCGGCCGACGCGTGCAGCACCTCCGCCACCGCCGCGACCATCAGCGTGATGCCCAAGACCCGCAGCAGCAGCTGCTCGGAATCGGGGTGCTCGACCAGCCGGCCGACGTGGTGGCCCCAGCGGTAGGAGGCGGCGAACGCGGCCAGCAGCGCACCGACCGCGGCGGCCATGCCGACGACGGCGTGCACCCAGCCGCCGCCCGACGCCAGCACCGCGAACAGCGGCAGGTAGGCCGCCATTGCGAAATCCTCGAGCACGAGCACCGAGAGCACCGCCGGCGTTTCCCGGTTGCCGAGCCGGCCCAGGTCGACCAGCACGCGCGCGATGACGCCCGACGACGAGATATAGGTGACCCCGGCCAGCGCCAGGATGGCGACGCCGTCCAGGCCCAGCAGCCAGCCGGCCACCGCGCCGGGTGTGGCGTTGAGGACGATGTCGACACCGGCGGACGGCAGGTGGTGTCGCAGGCTGCTCGCGAACTCGGTCGCCGAGAACTCCAGGCCCAGCGTCAGCAGCAACAGCACGACGCCGATCGGCGCGGCCGTCGAGATGAACTCGCCGGCCGCGGCCACCGGCAGCAGGCCGCCCTTGCCCAGCGACAGGCCCGCCAGCAGGTAGACCGGAATGGGGGACAACGCGAAACGCCTTGCCAGCGCGCCCAATACGGCGAGTGTGGCCAGGAGGGCGCCGAGTTGAAACAGTAGCGCCCCCGAAACCTGCATCGGCTCAACCCTTATCGATGATCCGCTCGACACCGGCGATGCCGTCTTCGGTGCCGATCACGATCAAAACGTCTCGCGCGCGCAGCATTTCGGCCGGGCCGGGCGAGGCGAGCACCTCCTCGTTGCGCACGATCGCGACGATAGACGCCCCGGTGCGGGTGCGGGCGCGGGTGTCACCGAGCGGGTGGCCCACGAACGGGCTGCCGGCCACGATGTGGACCTGCCCGGTCTCGATGCCGGGCAGCCCCCGGGAAAGCTCGGTGAACCGCTCGGCGATGCGCGGCGCGCCCAGGATCTGGGCCACCGCCTCGGCCTCGGCGTCGGTCAGGTGCAGGACGGGTCTGGCCTGGTCGGGATCGTCGGGGCCATACAGGACGACGTCGAAATCGCCGCCGCGGCGGGCGATGATCCCGATCCGCTCACCGGTATGGCTGGTGAATTCGTACCGAAGACCGACCCCGGGGAGCAGCACCTCCTTGACGTCCATGCCGTCCATCCTTGCAGCCGGACGGCCCTGGCTACATCTGAGCTACACCTGAATTCGCGCGCCCATGACCACCGTCCGGTCGATGGGCAGGCCGAAGTATTCGGCGGCGTCGGCGGCGATGTAGGCGGTGGCGACGAACAGGCGCTTGCGCCACGGCGCCATGGTCGGCGCGGGGCCGGCCCTCAGCTCCAGCTTCGACAGGAAATAGGAGGCCTCGTCGACGGCGATCTGACCCTCGGTTTGCTTCGGGTCGAGCAGGCGCAGCGCGGCCGGGATGTTGGGCCGTTCCATGTAGCCGAACCTCGCGGTGACGTGCACGACCCCGTCCTCGGCGTAGCCCAGGGAATCGACCTCGATTCGGTCCTCGTCCGCCACCCGCGGCGCCGGCAGCGTCTCGATCGACATGATCACCGACTGCTCGTGCAGGACCCGGTTGTGTTCGACGTTGGCCCGCATCGCCAGCGGCGCGGTCTGTTTGCCGCGGTTGAGGAACACGGCCGTCCCGGGTGTTCGCACCAGCGGTGGCTCACAGCCGGCCAGCTGGTCGACGAATTCGCGCAGCGGTCCCTCGGCCCGCGCCCGGGCCTGCGTGACCAGCTCGCTGCCCCGGCGCCAGGTGGTCATCACGGTGAACGCCGCGGCGCCGATCAGCAGCGGCACCCACGCCCCGTGCACCAGCTTGGTCAGGTTCGCCGCCACGAACAGCAGGTCCACCGACAACAACGACCCGGCGCCGATCACGATCAGCCACACCGGCGTGCCCCAGCGGGTGCGGGCGACGTAGAAGAACAGCAGCGTGGTGATGGTGATCGTCCCGGTCACGGCCATGCCGAACGCGAAGGCCAGCGCCGCCGAGCTGCGGAACGCGAAGACCAGGATCAGCACCGAGACCATCAGCAGCCCGTTGATCCACGGCACGTAGATCTGGCCGATCGTCGACTCGGACGTGTGCACGACCCGCACCCGCGGCAGGTAGCCGAGCTGCGCGGCCTGCGACGCCACCGAGTAGGCCCCGGTGATCACCGCCTGGGAGGCGATGACGGTCGCGGCCGTCGCCAGCAACACCATCGGCAGTCGCGCCCACCCCGGCGGGAGCAGGAAGAAGGGCGCGTCGACGACGCTCTTGTTGCCCAACAGCAGCGCGGCCTGACCGAAATAGCTGAGCACGCACGCCGGCATGACCACGAACAGCCAGGCCCGGGTGATCGCCGGCCGGCCGAAGTGGCCCATGTCGGCGTACAGCGCTTCGGCGCCCGTCACCGCCAGCACGACCGCGGCCAGTGAGAAAAACGCGACCTCGAAGTGCCCGAACAAGAACGACAGCGCGTACGTCGGTGACAGCGCTTCGAGGATCTGCGGGTGGGCGGTGATCCCGGCGACGCCACACGCGCCGATCGCGACGAACCACACGACCATCACGGGTCCGAACAGGCGCCCGATGGTGGCGGTGCCGCGGTTCTGGAAGGCGAACAGCACGACGATGATCACCGCGGTGATCGGCACGACGAAATCACCGAGGCGCGGCTGTATCACCTTGAGGCCCTCGACCGAGGAAATCACGGAAATCGCCGGGGTGATCATGCTGTCGCCGAAGAACAGCGAGGCGCCGAAGATGCCGAGCACGGCCAGCATCGCCGCCGTGCGACGGCCCCCGGGGCCGCCCAGCCGGCGCACCAGGGTGATGAGCGCCATGATGCCGCCCTCGCCGTCGTTGTCGGCGCGCATCACCAGGGTGACGTAGGTGAGGGTGACGATGACCATCACCGACCAAAAGACCAGGGACACAACGCCGTACAGGTTGGCGGTGGTGATCGGTATCGGGTGCGGATCGTGCGGGTCGAAGATCGTCTGGATCGTGTAGATCGGGCTGGTCCCGAGGTCGCCGAACACGACCCCGAGCGCGCCGATCACGAGCGACGAGCGGGCCTTGTCGGTGCCGAAGGCGGCGCGAAGCGGCGACGCGGGCTTGACAGGCGTGGGCATGGCGAGGTCCCTCCACCGGGGGCTAGCGGGAGGTCGATCCTAAGGCCGTCAACGGCGGAAGACCACCCATCGCATCGCGCAGTACATGTACACCGCTTCGCACACACCCGCCAGCACTCGCGACAGCTGATACTGCACCCCGATCGCCGTCAACGCGCTGGAAACCCCGAGGATCAGCGCCAGGTAGTTGACGACGACCACCACGACGTAGACGGCGAGCTGCTGCCCCACCGGGGCGTGGGACTGAAAGTTGAAGGTGCGGTTGAGCACGTAGCTGAGCGCGAAGGCGCACGCGTAGGCCACGGTGACGGCGATCGGCACGGGAAGGCCGAGCCCGCCCCGCAGGCCCGTGAGGATCGCCAAGTCGACGCCGAAGGTGAGCCCGTTGATCAGGCAGAAGCCGAGAAACGTGGGCGCAACGAGGGATCCGAGCCCGAACGGAAGCCGATCCACCACCGCCTCGCACCCCTGGTGGAATCGGTCCACCCAGCGCGATTGAGCGACCCGCGGCCCGGTTTGCACACCGGTACGGTGGCATGCCCAGGTATCCGGGACGTGATCAATGGGCCAACGCCGGGCAGATCTAGTGCTGGCCAATCACTTCCGCCGAGCGCCGGCGCGGCCGGTGCTTTATCGGGACCAGCATCGGGACCTCGCGACGGTACTGGCGGTAGTCGCTGCCCAGCGCCGCGACGAGGCCGCGCTCCTCGATGTGCACGGCGATCAGGATGTACCCCGTCATCGCGATCGAGAAGAGCAGGTGCCCGGCCGTCATCGTGGGCGCCGCCCAGAACGAGATGAGGAATCCCAGCATCAGCGGGTGGCGCACCAGCCGATAGAACAAGTGAGTGCGGAAATGCAGCTCGGTGTAAGGCTTTTGGCGCCACGCCAAATACACCTGCCGCAGCCCGAACAGGTCGAAGTGGTTGATCATGAACGTCGCGCCCAGCGCGATCAACCAGCCCAGCCAGAACAATCCCCACAGCAGCACGCGCGCCACCGGCTGCCGCACGTCCCAGACCACGCCCGGCATCGTTCGCCACTGCCAATAAAGCAGCAGCAGTACGGCGCTCGACAGCACCACGTAGGTGCTGCGCTCGATCGACGGCGGCACCAACCGGGTCCACCACGCCTTGAACGACGGCCGGGCCATGACGCTGTGCTGGAGCCCGAACGCCCCGACCAGCAAGACGTTCACCAGGATCGCCTCGCCGATCGGCGACGGGATCCCTTGATCGACGGTGCGCGGCACCCACAGGTTCGCCACGAACCCAACGAGATACAGGAAGGCGACGAGGAACAGCAGGTAGGCCGCCGCGCCATAGGCAACAGTCAAGTAGCGCTTCATGGCCTCAGTGTCGGCCGCGCAGGCGGCCGGGTATATAGGTCATCTGCCTCATCTTTGCCCGGCGGCGCCCTAGTCATTTTTGACTATTCGCCTCCCGGCTTGCGCATTTGAGGCAAACGCCTCATGCGGCCGGCGCAGCGGTGCACCGATGATCGCCCGTGACAACGCCACTTCGACAAGGCCACTTCGAGAAGGCACGGAGATCGGATCATGAGCGAAACGACATGCGACACATCGGCCATCCAGCCACTCGGCACCCGGGACGCCGAACCGCCGGGCGGCGCGCGGATCGACGCGATCGACGTCAGCCGGCGCGTCGCCGGCCGGCAGATCCTCGACAAGCTGTCGCTCTCAGTGGAACCCGGCGAATTGGTCGCCATCGCCGGCGGCAGCGGCGCCGGCAAGACCACGTTGCTGGAGATCCTCGCGGGGCTGCAACCGCCGTCCGCCGGTGAGGTTCGGCACGACGGCGTCGTTCGCCGCGGCAAAGCCCTCGGGGCCAGCGCCGACGCGAAGGTCGGCTTCGTGCCCCAGGACGACATCATTCACCTCGAGATGCCGCTGCGCCGCACGCTGCGCTACGCGGCACTGCTTCGGCTCCCGGCGGGCACACCCGCGGTCGAAGCGGAGCGGATCGTCGAGGAGACCATGCGCGACCTCGACTTGGCCGATCGGGCCGACGTGCCGGTGCGTTCCCTGTCCGGCGGACAGCGCAAGCGGGCCAGCATCGCCGTGGAGCTGCTGACCAGGCCACGCCTTTTCTTTCTGGACGAACCCACCTCCGGGCTCGACCCGTCGACTGCGGCCGACGTCATGCGCCTGCTGCGCCGGCTCAGCCGACGCGGGGTCACGATCGTTCTCACCACGCACGAGCCCGCCGGCATCGACCAGTGCGACCGGGTGGTCTTCCTGGCCCGCGACGGCCACCTGGCCTTCACCGGCAGCCCGACCGCGGCGCGGCATTACTTCGGCGTGGAGAACCTCACGGAGGTCTACGAGCGCCTCGCCGCGGAGCACACCCCGCGGATCTGGGCCGAGCGCTTCGCGCGGAGCCGCGCGCAGTCAAACGCCCGGCCCGGCGTCACCCGGCAAGCCCTCTCGGCCAGCGATGCCAGGCCCCCGGGCATGGTCCGGCAGTGGTGGCTCCTGACCCGGCGCAACGTCGACGTGCTCTTCCGCAACCGGCTGACCCTGGCGATCCTGCTCGGATCACCGGTGCTGGTGACGGCGATGATGGCGACGCTGTTCAAGCGCGGCGCGTTCGATCCCGGCGGCGCGGCCGGCGTCGGCCCGGCCCAGATCGTCTTCTGGATCGCTTTCGACGGCTTCTTCTTCGGGCTGACGTACGGCCTGCTGCAGATCGTCGGCGAGATGGCCGTCTTCCGGCGCGAACGCCTCGCCGGGCTCAGCGTGGGCGCGTACGTGGCGTCCAAGGTGACGGCGCTGCTTCCGGTTCTGGCGGGCGTGAGCGCGGTTTTGCTGCTGGTGCTGCGGGCGCTCGGGCGGCTACCCGCGGCCGGGTGGGACGTCTACGCCTCGCTGTTCGCGACGATTGTGATCGAGGCGATCTCCGCGCTTGCCCTGGGCCTGTTCGCCTCGGCCGCCGTCTCCAACGCCGCGCAGGCGGCACTGGCCCTGCCGATGCTGTGCTTCCCTCAGGTGCTGTTCGGTGGCGCGATCGTGCCGACCGGCCAGATGGCCACCCCCGGGCGGCTGCTGAGCCTGGCCCTGTCCAACCGCCACGCCTTCGACGCGTTGGGGCGCGACCTGGAACTCGGCCGCTACACAACGACGCTGCCGGCCATGGCGGTCTACCGCGAGACCTTCCAGGGCGGCAACGCCGCTAGCCTCATCGCGCTGGCCTCGTTCGCCATCGCCCTCACGGCGGCCACCGCCTGGCTGTTGGACCGGCGATCCCGGCCCGGCGCGTCCACGCGATGACGGGAGCAAGCCGAGGGGCTCAAGCCTGATGGACGAAGACGTCGATCGGCTCGTCCTGCCCCGGCAGCATCAGGGTGCGCCGCTGCATGCCGGCCGTCATTTCGTCGGCGACCCCACGGGCCACGAGCAGCTCGCCGCCGGCGGCGCGTTGTTGCATCCGGGCCGCGGCGTTGACGGGGCGGCCCAGGGCGGTGAAGTCGACGACGGCCCCGCCGACGTTGCCGACGTATGCGACGCCCGCGTGCACGGCGACGCCGACGTCCAGCCAAGGCCCGTCCGGGGTGCCGTAGCCGACGGCTCGGAGCAGCTCGATTCCCGCCTGGACGGCTCGTTGCCGATACCGGGGGCCACTGATGCCCCGCACGAAGAACGCCATCACCTCGTCACCGATGAGCTTGTCGATCACGGCGTCATGGCGCAGCAGGGTCTGCGTCGCGGCGCCGTAGAACCGGTTGAGCAACGCGGCGAAGTCAGCGGCGGCCTGACGGTGGCCCAACGCCGTGGAGCCTCGAACATCGACGAACAGCACCGCGATATCGACCTCGGCCCCGCCGCGCGGCAGCGCATCGCAGCACCGCGTGCACAGGTTGGGATTCTTGCGCGACCGGCGGAATCCGGCAACGGCAAACAGCCGGCCGACGGGGCCGCCGAACGGGTTGTTGCACAGCTTGCATCGCGGCGCCGACGGCAGGTAGCGGAAGGCGTGCCGCGCCCGGACCAGCGATGAGTGGCCCTCGGTCAGCACCGTGTCCCACAAGCGTGGCGAGAGCCCCGCCTGCCATTCGTACCGAGGGCGTTCGCCAGTGCTGGTCATGCACACATGGTCGCCTCGATTTCCCGGGCGCACATGGGGCATTCGCCCCAAACATCAGTCGGGCGCGCCGACGCCGGTCAAGCCGTGCCGGGTCGCGTACAGGCTGGCCCCGATCCGGTTCGAGACCCCGATCTTGGCGTAGATGTGCTCGACGTGATTGCGCACGGTCTTCTCGGAAATCCAAAGAGCCGAGGCGATTTCGCGGTTGGACCGCC
This sequence comes from Mycobacterium sp. 1245805.9, assembly GCF_001672915.1. Lineage (GTDB taxonomy): Bacteria > Actinomycetota > Actinomycetes > Mycobacteriales > Mycobacteriaceae > Mycobacterium. The sequence goes on from NZ_LZKR01000216.1 coordinate 24,198, forward strand.
CCTGCGCCACATGGAGCAAGACCTCGGCCTCGCGCCGGGTCAGGCCCGACGGCCGGGCGGCTCTGCGCGACGGCTGGTGACCCGCGGCCTCCAGCACGGCTTCGACCGCGTCGCCGTCCAGGCGTCCGCGCGCGGCTTCGCCGCGCAATCGCGTGGCGGCGGCGGCCCCATCGAGCGCCTCGCGGTACGGTCGCGGCTCGGTTGAGCCGCAATAGCTTTCGGCGGCGGCGAGTATCCGCTCGCGCATCGAAAGATCGTCGCCGCGGAGCCCGTTCGGGTAACCCGACCCGTCCAGCCGTTCGTGGTGGTTGACCGCGACCTCCCGGACGGCCTTGAGTCCACCGACGCGGGCCAAAATCCGGCCGGTCAGATACGGATGCAGGTGCACGCGCTCGCGTTCGGCGGGGGTCAACCCGCGCGGCTTTTCCCACACCCGGTTGGACACACCGATCCGGCCGAGATCGTGAACGTAGCCGGCGCGGCGCAGCGTGTCGATCTCGTCCGTCGCCAGCCCGGCACACTTGCCGGCTTTCTCCGCCAGCTCGGCCACCGCTCGCGAATGGCCAAGGGTGAAGGGGCATTTCAGGTCCACGAAATCGCCCATCGCACACAACAGCCGGTCCAGCGACGAACCACTCAGCGTTTCGCCGGGATCCGGCGCCAAGCCGGCGGCCGTCTCCCACGCGTCTTCGTCGTCGCGCAGCAGCTCGTCGGCGACGTCGCAAAACACCGCGACTATGTCGGGGTCGAACTGTTTGCCGCTGCGGCGGCGAACCTCCGCGATCGCGCCGCTGGCGCCGTGGGCGCGATGATGCACTTCGGCGATGTCGGCGAGCTGCGCCACCCGCATGGTCACGGGTATCTGGGTTCCCGCGGCGCCGGTGGGCAGGCCGCTGCCGTCCCACCGCTCGTACGCGAAGGGCAGGGCGTCGCACACGTCCTCGCCAAGGCCGATCTCCTCGGCGAGCAGCGCAGCCGACAGGCAATGGGAGTGCATCAGCGTGCCGAGGTTGCCGCGCGCGTCCAAGAACAGCTTCGCCGCCAGCTGGGCCCGTTTCGGCAACGTCGACCCGCGGCCCAGGTTGCCGAGGAGGAATCGCCGGAACTCCGCGCCGGACCAGTCGATGAAGTGGCTGTCATGTCGCACCGCGATGTCGTCGCCGAACCACCGCGCGTACTCGTGCGAGTCGGCATGACACCCGATCCACATCACCAGGCCCGTGTAGAAAACCGTCCCGCGCTCACGCTCGCTGAGGCCGAGGCGCTCGGCAAGCCTCGTCCCCATCGCCGCCGACCGCAGCATGTGATCCATGGGCTGGCCGAGCCCGAGGTCGATCGCCAAAGACAGCGCCGCCAATACCTCCGTCCGCGACACCGCTCCGTCGAAGGGCATGAACTCGCCCCTTCCCGGCCCGTCACAGTGGCGGCGTCGGTGTAGCCACACAGAAGCCGACGCCTGATAAGCCTATGGCATCGGCGTTGCCGGGTCGCCGAACGTGCGGCCCGCCGCACAGTCGATGCCGAGCGTGCGGCCAGCCGCACACTCGGCGCAGGCGAAGGAGATCCCCGGCTAGCGGCGCTTGACCGACTTCGGCGGCTTGGCGCCGCGCCCCTGCTGGCGCGCGGCGGCACGGCGCTCGCGGCGGCTCGCCCGGCCGGGCACGCCGGCCGGCGCCTTCTGGGCGCCACCGCCGTTGCGCTGCACCTGCGCCGAGCCGTCCTCGGACGGGCCGGAATACGTTAGCGCGGGCGCCTCGTCATCAATGCCCTTGGCGCGCAACATGCTTGGCGCCTCCTCGCGGAGCGGGGCGGGGGCTTCGGTTTCGCCGCCGGGCTCCCCGGCGGCGCCGGTCCCCAGTTCCGCCAGGCCCTCGGGCGTCGGCTGCGGGGCGACCTGCGGGGCGGGCACCGCCTCCACGGTGACGTTGAACAGGAAGCCGACCGACTCCTCCTTCATGCCGTCGAGCATGGCCATGAACATGTCGTAGCCCTCGCGCTGGTACTCCACCAGCGGATCGCGCTGCGCCATCGCCCGCAGCCCGATGCCCTCCTTGAGGTAGTCCATCTCGTAGAGGTGCTCGCGCCACTTGCGGTCGATGACGTTGAGCAGCACGTTGCGTTCCAGCTGACGCATCGCGCCCTCGCCGGCGATTTCCTCGAGCTCGGCTTCCCTTGCGGCGTAAGCCTTTTCGGCGTCCTTGATCAGCGCGTCGAGCAGCTCGTCGCGGGTGAGGTCGTCGCGGTCGGAGTCGGCGTCCGGATGGGTCAGCGTCTCGTGCGCGATGCCGACCGGGTACAGCGTCTTCAGCGCCGTCCACAGCGCGTCCAGGTCCCAGTCCTCGGCGTAGCCCTCGGCGGTCGCGCCGTCGACGTAGGCGGTGATCACGTCGCGGACCATGCTCAGCGCCTGGTCCTTGACGTTCTCGCCCTCGAGGATGCGGCGGCGCTCGGCGTAGATCACCTTGCGCTGCTGGTTCATCACCTCGTCGTACTTGAGGACGTTCTTTCTGACCTCGAAGTTCTGCTGCTCGACCTGGGTCTGGGCGCTCTTGATGGCGCGGGTGACCATCTTGTTTTCGATCGGCACGTCGTCGGGCAGGTTCAGCCGGTTGAGCATCGCCTCCAGCGCGGCCCCGTTGAAGCGGCGCATCAGCTCGTCGCTCAGCGACAGGTAGAAGCGCGACTCCCCCGGGTCGCCCTGCCGGCCGGACCGGCCGCGCAGCTGGTTGTCGATGCGCCGCGACTCGTGGCGCTCGGTGCCCAGCACGTACAGGCCGCCGGCCTCGATCACCTCTTCGGCCTCGGCGCCGGCCTCCTCCTTGACGATCGGCAGCTCCTCGTGCCAGGCCGCCTCGTACTCGTCGGGCGTCTCGACGGGGTCGAGGCCGCGGGCCCGCAGCCGCTGGTCGGTGAGGAAGTCGACGTTGCCGCCCAGCACGATGTCGGTGCCGCGGCCGGCCATGTTGGTGGCGACGGTGATGCCGCCGCGGCGGCCCGCCACGGCGATGATGCCCGCCTCCTGCTCGTGGTACTTGGCGTTGAGCACGTTGTGCGGGATGCGGCGCTTGCCGAACTGCCGCGACAGGTACTCCGAGCGCTCGACGCTGGTGGTCCCGATCAGGACCGGCTGCCCCTTCTCGTAGCGCTCCTCGACGTCGTCGACCACCGCGATGTACTTGGCTTCCTCGGTCTTGTAGATGAGGTCGGACTGGTCGGTGCGGATCATCGGCTTGTTGGTCGGGATACTGACCACGCCCAGCTTGTAGATCTCGTGCAGCTCGGCCGCCTCGGTCTGGGCGGTACCCGTCATGCCGGCCAGCTTGTCGTAGAGGCGGAAGTAGTTCTGCAGCGTGATGGTGGCCAGCGTCTGGTTCTCGGCCTTGATCTCGACGTGCTCCTTGGCCTCGATGGCCTGGTGCATGCCCTCGTTGTAGCGGCGGCCGATCAGCACGCGGCCGGTGAACTCGTCGACGATCAGCACCTCGCCGTCGCGGACGATGTAGTCCTTGTCGCGGTTGAACAGCTCCTTGGCCTTCAGCGCGTTGTTGAGGTAGCTGACCAGCGGCGAGTTGGCCGCCTCGTACAGGTTGTCGATGCCGAGCTGGTCCTCGACGAACTCGACGCCCTTCTCGTGCACGCCGACGGTCCGCTTGCGCAGGTCGACCTCGTAGTGGACGTCCTTTTGCATCAGCGGCGCGATGCGGGCGAACTCGGTGTACCAGTTGGAGGCGCCGTCGGCCGGGCCGGAGATGATCAGCGGGGTGCGGGCCTCGTCGATGAGGATGGAGTCGACCTCGTCGACGATGGCGAAGTTGTGCCCGCGCTGCACCAGGTCGTCGAGCGAATGCGCCATGTTGTCGCGCAGGTAGTCGAAGCCGAACTCGTTGTTGGTGCCGTAGGTGATGTCGGCGTTGTAGGCGACGCGCCGCTCGTCGGGCGTCATCTGCGCCAGGATCACGCCGACGTCGAGGCCGAGGAAGCGGTGCACGCGGCCCATCCACTCGCTGTCGCGCTTGGCCAGGTAGTCGTTGACCGTGACGACGTGCACGCCCTTGCCGGCCAGCGCGTTGAGGTAGGCCGGCAACACGCAGGTCAGGGTCTTGCCCTCACCGGTCTTCATCTCGGCGACGTTGCCCAGGTGCAGCGCGGCCGCGCCCATCACCTGCACGTCGAAGGGTCGCTGGTCCAGGACCCGCCACGCGGCCTCGCGGGCCACGGCGAACGCCTCGGGCAGCAGGTCGTCGAGGGTTTCCGGGTTTTTGTCGTCGCCCAGGCGCTGCCGGAACTCGGCGGTCTTGGCCCTCAGCTCCGCGTCGGTGAGCTTCTCGACGTCGTCGGACAACGTGTTGACATAGTCGGCCACCCGCTTGAGGCGCTTGACCATGCGACCTTCACCAAGGCGCAGCAACTTCGACAGCACAGCTATATCCCCTGTGGGTTGGAGTCTTCCTCTTTTTGCGAGGCGGCATCCATCCTAGGTGAAGAGGCAGTTACGGCCCTCAAACGTCGCTCAACGTCAGGCCAGCCGGATCAGCCCGTAGTCGTAGGCGTGCCGGCGGTACACCACGGACGGCCGTTCGGTCTCCTTGTCGTAGAACAAGAAGAAGTTGTGCCCGACCAGCTCCATCTCGTAGAGCGCCTCGTCGACCGTCATGGGCGTGGCCTGGTGCTCCTTGGTGCGGACCACCCGGCCCGGCTCGTGGTCGTCATGCTCGGCCGCCGCGCCGTCGTGCAGGTGCGGCTCGACGGATTCGGCGTTGAAGGCCTTCGGGGGAAGCGGCGACATCGCGGTGGCGGCGGCCAGCGACACCGGCGTCTTGTCGCCGTAGTGCACCTTGCGGCGGTCCTTGGCGCGGCGTAGCCGGTTCTCCAGCTTGTCCACCGCGGACTCGAAGGCGGCGTAAAAGCTGTCGGCGCAGGCCTCCGCGCGGCTGACCGGGCCGCGCCCGCGGGCAGTGATTTCGACGCGCTGACAGGACTTGCGCTGGCGGCGGTTGGGCGCGTGTTTGAGCTCGACGTCGAAGAGATAGATGGAGCGATCGAATCGTTCGAGGCGGGCGAGTTTTTGCGAGACGTAGAAGCGGTAATGATCGGGGATTTCGACGTTGCGGCCCTTGAACACGACTTCGGCGTTGAGGGTCGGTTCGGCCGGCTCGCTGCTTTCTGCCGGCGCTTGGTCGAGAGTCTGACCGGAATCCACGGTAAGCCTTGACATACGTGTCAACTCGTTTCCTTTTCCACGTCGCACGCGGGGCGTGCCGGCTTTCTAGAGGACGCGCCGACGGGGGGTTGGGAGCGGCTTCCCTCGGGTCACCGCCGCAGGCTGCCCGCCGATGCAAGGTGTCGGATTCTCACCCCCTCCATGTGTGGCGTATCAACCCGGGAAATCGCCGACTGCGTTGTGACTCGGGCCAAAAGATGTTCCTGAAGGTTGTCCTCGACGTTAGCTCGTGTTCGCCTTGGGATGCCACCAATTCCGGGCAGCTGTTGCGAGTTCTTCACATGCGGTTGGCGGGCGCCCAGCGTTAGGCGGCCGCGATCGCCAGCACCGCCGCCACGCCGATCCCGGCGGCGCGCAGCGTCCGCACCGACTCGCGCGCCGTCGTCCCGGTGGTGACGATGTCGTCGACGACGACGACCTCGGGAATTTCGGGGCGCGCCCGCCCGCGCAGCACCACCCGGCCGGCGATGTTGCGCTCGCGGGCCGACGTGCCCAGGCCGACGGAGTCGCGGGCCAGGGCCTTCATCCGCAACGCCGGCACGACGGCGATCTCGGGGTGCCCGGCCACCGCCGCCCGCGCCAGCCGGGTGACCGGGTCGCCGCCGCGCGCCCGCGCCGCCGTACGCCGCGTCGGCGCGGGCACGATCGTCAGCGGGGTCTCGACCATGCCCCACGTCAGGAGCCGGTGGATCCCGACGGCCAGCGCCCGGGCCAGCGGACCCACCAGGTCGGCGCGCCCGTGCTCCTTCAGCGCGAGGATCGCCGCGCGGCGGGCACCGGCGTAGCGGCCCAGCGCGAACACCGGCGCCTCGGGGTCGACGCGGGGGTTGGCGACGTGCGGCTCGTCGGGCCGGACGGCGAGCTCCGTCGCGCAGGCCTCGCACCAGCGGGTCGACGGCGCCCCGCAGCCGCCGCATTCCAGCGGCAGGATCAGGTCGAGCACGAACAAAAGTGTGGCGGCCGGCGGTGACAACGTCAGCTCAGTCGGATCCCCTCAGTAGCGCGGGCCAGGCGAAGCTGAAGGTGCCCTGGCTCAGCCGGGTGATGAGGTCCTCGAGGTTGCGCGGCGGCAGATCCATTCGCCACTCCGGCAGCAACGCCGAAATCTCCAGGGAATCCTGCCCGAGGCTGACGTCGGTGACCAGCAGCTCATGCGGAAGCTCGGGCAGCGGTACCCGGTACGCGGGGGTCCGCGCGGGCAGCGGCCATCGGCGGTGGCCGGCCATCACGGCGCGGGGCCGCAGCCACAGCGTCTTGCCCACCACGTCGAGGTCGACGTCGAGCCCTCCCCAGCCCGGCTGGCGTCCCCAGCGCAGGCGGGCGGTCCCGTCCTCGGACAGCTCGCCACGCAGCTGCGGCACCGCTTGGCGCACCACGTCGTCGAAAATCCCGGGCGGCAGCGCCGACGACAACGTCACCGGCGCTGCCACCACCACCGGCGGCACGCCCGGACGGATGTGCACGTTGTGCAGGACGGCGACGGCGTGCTGCAGGCGCTGGTCGCCCCAGCTGATGTCGCGTGCGGCCACCCGGACCTCGCCGAGCTGACCGACGGCCAGCCCTTGCGGCTCGAGCGCCGAGTCCAGCTCGGTCACCGTCAGCACCACATCCTGCTCGCCCAGCCGCACCGTGACCTGCTTGCCGACGAGCAGTTGTTGCAGGCTGGTGAACAAGGTCCGGTATGGCGCGGCGACCGCCTGGGCGGCCCCGGCGCCGACGGACGGCAACCCGCTCGATGACCACAGCGAGGACAGCATGTCCAAGGCGCGCAACGGGTCATCCCAACGCAGGCGGGGCACTTTGGGGACCATCGGCGCGACTCCTCACTGCGAGGGTAGCCGCAAAGGCGAGCCCGCAGAAAGAAGGCCGAGCACCTAGCCGGGCAGCACCGGCAGCGCGCCGGGCACCGACAGCCCGGACACCTCCGCCCAGCCCTGCTGGCTTTCGGGGGCCGACGCCGAATACTGCAGCACCCCTTCGGGGGCCGCGACGTAGACGGCCGACGGGTTGGCCGCGACCGTCGTGACCGGCATCTGCAGGCCGCGGGCCGGCGCGTCGGAGTTCACCCCGTCGAGGTTGACGTAGGACACCGGGTGGCTGGCGTCGGTGCGGGTCACGACGATGTCGTCGCCGGTCCGCCAGGACAGCGAGACCACCGAGTTGCCGAGGCCGAAACCCAGCCGGCGCGGGTAGGTCAGGGCGTACTGCCCGGCCTGGGTCTGCTCGACGCCGGCGAGGATCACCTGGCCGTTGATCACCATCGCGGCGCGGGTGGAATCGCGGGACAGCTGCAGGTCGGTGATCGGCCCGGGGAAGGTGGAGGCCACCACCGCGGAATCCACCGGGATGCGCGCGGGTTGGCCCGACGCCGGTTCCTGGATCGCGCGCAGCACGTTGTTGTTGTCGACCACCACCCACACGGCGTCGTCGAGCGACCAGCTGGGCCGAGTCAGGGTGTGCCCGTCGGCGGCCTGGACGGCCTCGCCGCCGAGGTCGCCGATCCACAGCGACGCCGCCTGGTCCGGGGCGCCGCGGCGCAGCGTCACCACCGACGCCACCTGCCGCCCGCTGCGCGACAGCGCGGCGCCGGTCTGGTCGCCCACCCGCCCGAACGCCCCCGGCACGGTGTTGGCGCGCTGCCCGTCCAGCCCCACCAGCGACCCGTTGACCAGGGCGTGCAACCCGGCCCCCGCGCCGTCGGCCACGCCGGGGTCGGTGGCGGCGACGTCGGAGGTGGTCCACCCGTCGGCGAACCTGTCGTCGAGCGGCGCGCCGTCGGCGTTGATCACGTACGGGCCCCGGATGTCGGCCCGGGCCAGCGTCCAAATGATCTGTGCCGCAAGCAATTGCCTGCTGTGCGGGTCGGTGGTGGACAGCTTCTCCAGCTCGATGCGGGCGCCGCCGTAGCCCTTGCCGATGCCGTTCTTGCCGCCGTCGGCCCGGGTCACCGGCCCGCGCAGCCGCAGCGGCGGGGCCAGCAGGTTGCGCACCGTGTGGGCCATCTCCGGCCGCGGACCGGCCAGCATCTTGGACACCAGCTCGGTGGCCAGCTGGTCGTGATCGGCCACCGCGACGTAGCGCGGATCGGGCACCACCGTCTTGCCGGTCGGGTCGGCGAAGTACAGCGTGTTGCGTTTGTAGGTGGACTGGAACTGCTGCCAGTCCAGGAAGACGCCGTTGGGCAGGCGGTCGATCCGCCAGCCGCCCGACGTCTTGACCAACTCGATCGGCCCAGGGTCCGGCAGCACGCCCTCGGCGGTCTCGAACACACCCACGTCGGACAGCGAGCCCAGGATGTCGGCGCGCATGGTCGCCGAAACCCGTTCGGCGGCACGGGTTTCCACGAACACCACGTGGTCGATGAGCAGGGCGCTACCGGCGTCGTCCCAGGCGTTGGACGCCGACTGGGTGAGAAATTGCCGGGCCGCCAGGTGCCGGTTCGCGGGATCGGCTGTGGCCTTGAGGAATTCGCGCAGCAACACGTCGGGGTCCATGCCCGGGGTCGGCTTGGGCAGGTTGGACGGCGCCGGCCGCTCGACCGTGCCGATGGCCTGCGGGGCCGACGCGCTGGGCACCCCCGCGCAGCCGGCCACGGCAAACGCCGTCGACAACACGGCGAACAGGGCGAGCAGCCTGCGCCGATGATCCCGCATCAGACGCTCCGCTCGGCGTGCTCGCGCGGGCGCTGCGGGTCCGGGCCCGCCGGCGCGGCCGGCTCCGGGATCGGCTTGAGGGGCAGCGGGCTGGTGGTGACCTTGTGACCGCGAACCAAGGGCAGCGTCAACCGGAAGCACGCCCCCTGGCCGGGCTCGCCCCACGCCTCCAGCCGGCCCTGGTGCAGCCGCGCGTCCTCGACGCTGATCGCCAGGCCCAGCCCGGTGCCGCCGGAGCGCCGCACCCGCGACGGGTCCGAGCGCCAGAACCGGCTGAACACCAGCTTCTCCTCGCCGGGCCGCAGCCCCACCCCGTAGTCGCGGACGGTGACGGCGACGGTGTCCTCGTCGACGCCCATCCGGATCTGCACCGGCTTGCGCTCGGCGTGGTCGATGGCGTTGGCGATCAGGTTGCGCAGGATCCGCTCCACCCGGCGCGGGTCGACCTCGGCGATCACTTCCTCGTCGGGCAGGTCGACGAGCAGCTCGATGCCGGCGTCCTCGGCCAGGTGTCCCACGTTGCCCAGCGCGCTTTGCACGGTGGTGCGCAGGTCCACCGCCTCGACGGACAGCTCGGCCACACCGGCGTCGTGCCGGGAGATCTCGAGCAGGTCGTTGAGCAGCGTCTCGAACCGGTCCAGCTCGTTGACCATCAGCTCGGTGGACCGGGCCAGGGTGGGGTCGAGGTCGCCGCTGTGGTCGTAGATCAGGTCGGCGGCCATCCGCACGGTGGTCAGCGGGGTGCGAAGTTCGTGGCTGACGTCGGAGGTGAACCGGCGCTGCAGGTTGCCGAACTCCTCGAGCTGGGTGATCTGGCGGGACAGGCTCTCGGCCATGTCGTTGAACGACACGGCCAGCCGCGCCATGTCGTCCTCACCGCGCACCGGCATCCGTTCGGACAGGTGCCCCTCGGCGAACCGCTCGGCGATCCGCGACGCCGATCGGACCGGCACCACCACCTGGCGGGAGACCAGCAGCGCGATCCCGGCCAGCAGCACCAGCAGCACCGCGCCGCCGGTGATCATGGTGCCGCGCACCAGCTGGATGGTGGCCTGCTCGTTCTTCAGCGGGAAGATCAGGTACAGCTCGAGGTTGGCCACCTGCGACGACGTCGGCGTCCCGATGACCAGCGCCGGTCCGGAGAAGCCGTCGGTGTGCACGGTGGCGTATTGGTAGGCCGCCTGCCCGGCCTTGACGAACCCGCGCAGCGCGTTGGGCACCTGGTCGACGGGACCGGCCGTGGTGGCGGCGCGCGGGCCGTCGCCGGGCACCATCAGCACCGCGTCGAACGCGCCGGCCAGCCCGGCGCCCGAGGCGGGGTCGGTCTTGGATGTCAGGGTGTTGCGGGCCAGCTGCAGGCTCGAGTCCAGCGAGCGGGTCTCCTCGCCGTTGACGATGCCGGCGACGGTGGTGCGCGCCCGCTCGATCTGCTCCATGGCGGCCCGGACCTTCACGTCGAGCACCCGGTTGGTCACCTGGCTGGTCAGCACGAAACCGAGCGCGAGGATGACGGCGAGCGACAGGCCCAGGGTCAGCGCGACGACCCGCAATTGCAGCGATCGGCGCCAGGCAGCGCCCACGGCCCGACTCACCGCACCCATGCCCCGCGTCATCGGGCCGGAGCGCCCCCAGCGGCTCCTAGTGCGTTGCCTCGAGCCCCAGATCAATGACCCTCCAAGATCACGGAGGTCCGGCCTTGTATCCCACTCCTCGAACGGTCAACACCACGGTCGGGTTCTCCGGGTCTTTCTCGACCTTGGCCCGCAGACGCTGAACGTGCACGTTCACCAGGCGGGTGTCCGCCGGGTGCCGATAGCCCCACACCTGTTCGAGCAGCACATCACGAGTAAACACCTGGCGCGGTTTGCGTGCCAGCGCGACCAAAAGGTCGAACTCCAGCGGTGTGAGGGAGATCTGCTCGCCGTTGCGGGTGACCTTGTGCGCCGGCACGTCGATGTCGACGTCGGCGATGGAAAGCATCTCGGCGGGCTCGTCGTCGTTGCGCCGCAACCGCGCGCGCACCCGGGCGACCAGCTCCTTGGGCTTGAACGGCTTCATGATGTAGTCGTCGGCGCCGGACTCCAGGCCGAGCACCACGTCCACGGTGTCGGTCTTGGCGGTCAGCATGACGATGGGCACGCCGGAGTCGGCGCGCAACACCCGGCACACGTCGATGCCGTTCATGCCCGGCAGCATCAGGTCCAGCAGCACCAGATCCGGGCGCAATTCGCGCACCGCGGTCAGCGCCTGAGTGCCGTCGCCGATGACCGCGGTGTCGAAGCCCTCCCCACGCAGCACGATGGTGAGCATCTCGGCCAGCGAAGCGTCGTCGTCGACGACCAAAATCCTTTGCCTCATGGAGTCCATGGTGTCACCAGATCGGGACAAATTCGGCGCACCACACGGGCGTTTCTTATTCGATACGGCCAAATCGTGACAATTTTGTGCTAGCCGGCGGTCAAAGACGCCGCCAATCGCCCCGGATCGACGTCGGCGTCGACCACCAGCCACCGCCCGCCCCAGCCCGCCGCGGCCAGCTCGGCGTAGACCGCGCCGGTGCGCTGCTGCAGCCCGTCGTCGCGTTCGTAGCTGTCGCGGGCGCGGCCCGGCTCGTGCTCGGCCCGGTGCCGGGCCCGCCGCGCGGCGAGTTCGGCGGGCCGCGCGAGCAGCACCTGCCAGTCCGGCGCGGGCAACCCCAGCCGCCCGTATTCGAGCCGGTGCACCCAGGCCGCCGCCTCCCCGGCCGCGTCCTGGTGCAGGCGCGCCGCGCTGTAGGCCGCGTTGGAGGCGACGTAGCGATCCAGGATCACCACGTCGTGGTCGCGGCCCAGCGCCGCGATCTGCCCGATCGCCCCGGCGCGGTCGAGCGCGAACAGCGTGGCCATCGCGTACACCGACGACGCCAGGTCGCCGTGCCCGCCGTGCAACGCCTCGGCCGCGATGTCGGCGGTCACCGACTGCCCGTAGCGCGGGAACGCCAGCGTGGCGACCGACTTGCCGGCGGCCTCGAAGGCCCTGCTCAGCCCGTCGGACAGCGTCCGCTTGCCGGAGCCGTCGACCCCCTCGATCGCGATCAGCACGGCGCGAGCCTATCGCCGGTACGCCGAGCAGACGCAGAATCGCACGCGAGTGGCTTGGGTGGTGCGATTCTGCGTCTGCTCGCGCAGGAGATCAGTAGCGGTAGTGGTCGGCCTTGTAGGGGCCGTCGACGTCGACGCCGATGTACTCGGCCTGCTCCTTGGTCAGCTTGGTCAGCTGGCCGCCGAGCGCCTCGACGTGGATGCGGGCCACCTTCTCGTCGAGGTGCTTGGGCAGCCGGTACACCTCGTTGTCGTACTCGTCGTTCTTGGTCCACAGCTCGATCTGCGCGATCACCTGGTTGGAGAAGCTGTTGCTCATCACGAACGACGGGTGACCGGTGGCGTTGCCCAGGTTCAGCAGCCGGCCCTCGGAGAGCAGGATGATCGACTTGCCGCTGTCCGGGAAGGTCCACACGTCGACCTGCGGGCGGATGTTGACCTTGGTGGCGCCGGACTTTTCGAGCTGGGCGACCTGGATCTCGTTGTCGAAGTGCCCGATGTTGCCCAGCACCGCGTGGTCCTTCATCGCCTTCATGTGCTCGAGGGTGATGATGTCCTTGTTGCCGGTGGCGGTGATGACGATGTCGGCCTCGCCGATCGCGTCCTCGACGGTCTTGACGTCATAGCCCTCCATCAGGGCCTGCAGCGCGTTGATCGGGTCGATCTCGGTGACGACGACGCGCGCGCCCTGGCCCTTGACCGAGTCGGCGCAGCCCTTGCCGACGTCGCCGTAGCCGCAGATCAGCACCTTCTTGCCGCCGATCAGCACGTCGGTGCCGCGGTTGATGCCGTCGATCAGGGAGTGGCGGCAGCCGTACTTGTTGTCGAACTTGGACTTGGTGACCGAGTCGTTGACGTTGATGGCCGGGAACGCCAGGTCACCGGCCGCGGCGAACTGGTAGAGCCGCAGCACGCCGGTGGTGGTCTCCTCGGTGACGCCCTTGACCGACTCGGAGATCTTCGTCCACTTGTCCTTGTCGGTCTCGAAGCGGTTGCGCAGCAGCTCCAGGAAGACCTTCCACTCGGTGGGGTCGTCGTCCTCGGCGGGCGGCACCACGCCGGCCTTCTCGTACTGCGCGCCGCGCAGCACCAGCATGGTGGCGTCGCCGCCGTCGTCGAGGATCATGTTGGCGGGTTCGTCGGGCCAGGTCAGCATCTGCTCGGCCGCCCACCAGTACTCCTCCAGCGTCTCGCCCTTCCAGGCGAACACCGGCACACCCTTGGGCTCCTCCGGGGTGCCGTACGGGCCGACGACCACCGCGGCGGCCGCGTGGTCCTGGGTGGAGAAGATGTTGCACGACGCCCAGCGGACCTGCGCGCCCAGCGAAACGAGGGTCTCGATGAGCACGGCGGTCTGCACGGTCATGTGCAGCGAGCCGGAAATCCGCGCCCCCTTGAGCGGTTGGACGTCGGCGTACTCGCGGCGCAGCGACATCAGACCCGGCATCTCCTGCTCGGAGAGCTCGATGTCCCGGCGGCCGTAATCGGCCAGCGACAGGTCGGCGACCTTGAAATCGATGCCGTTGCGGACGTCGGCGGTCAGGGAGCTTTCGGTCGTCGTCATAGCGTGGTCTTCCTTCTTCGACGTTTGGGGGGCTCGCTCGAGCCAAGCGGTACTTAGCTTAGGTATGTTCTTCCGCCACTGTAGCCGCGACCCCATGGCGCTCCGCGAACGGCGTCATCAGCCGGGCCAGGTCCGCCGCCACGTCGTGATCGGCCTCCGGCGGCATGGACACGTAGCTCAGCGCCAGCCGCACGATCGCGCGGGCCAGCACCCCCGCGTCCTCGTCGCTGGTCGCCACCCAGCTCTGCGTCAGCGCCGTGGTCAGCCGCGCCGACGCCCGGTTGATGATGGGCCCGCTGTCGGTGGTGATGATCTGCAGCAGGTCGGGCTTGGCGACGCCGGTCAGCAGCGAGATCACCAGCGGGTCGGCGGCCGACTCGGCGAAGAAGTTACGGAAGCCCTGCAGGAACGCCTCGTGGATGTCGCCGACGTTGGCGTCGATGGCCGCGTGGACCGCGTCGACCAGGCGGTCGGCCAGGCGCAGCGCGTACCCCTGCGCCAGGCCCTGGCGCGAGCCGAATTCGTTGTAGATGGTCTGCCGGCTGATGCCCGCGGCGCGGGCGACGTCCGACAGCGTGATCGCGGACCAGTCGCGGGCCAGCAGCAGGTCGCGCATCGCGTCCAGCACCGAGTCGCGCAACAGGACGCGTGACGCCTCGGCATACGGCATCCGCTTCACAGGCGCGACAGTAGTAGTCGAGGCGTTCACGGTCTCGCCACTTCCACCATTTCGAAGTCGGATTTCGCGGCGCCGCAGTCCGGGCAGCTCCAGTCGTCGGGGATGTCGTCCCAGCGGGTGCCGGGCGCGATCCCGTCCTCCGGCCAGCCCAGCGCCTCGTCGTACTCGAAGCCGCACTGGATGCAGCGGAACAGCTTGTAGTCGGTCACTGGTTGACTCCTAACGTTTCGAAATCCACCTTCTCGCGCACCGCGCAGTCGGGGCAGCACCAGCCGTCGGGGATATCCTCCCACCGCGTGCCCGCGGGAAAGCCTTCCCGCGGAGCGCCTTTCGCCTCGTCATAAACGTAGTCGCAGCCAGGGCAACGGTAGGCGATCATGCCGGCACCCCGTGCTTCGCGAGCAGCTTTCCGCGCAGCCGCGGCGCCACGTTGACCCGGGTGATGTCGCCGTCGTAGTGCGCCAGCACCCGGTGGTCCATCACCCGGCGCCACAGCGGCGGGAAGTAGGTCAGCGAGATCATCGACGCGTACCCGCTCGGCAGGTTCGGCGAACCCTCCAGGCTGCGCAGCGTCTGGTAGCGACGCGTCGGGTTGGCGTGGTGATCGCTGTGCCGCTGCAGGTGATACAGGAACAGGTTGGTCACCACGTGATCGGAATTCCAGCTGTGCACCGGGGCGCATCGTTCGTATCGGCCGTTGGGGCCCTTCTGCCGCAGCAGCCCGTAATGCTCGAGGTAGTTGACCGCCTCCAGCAGGCTGAACCCGAAGACTGCCTGGATGATCACGAACGGGATGAGGCCCGGGCCGAAGATCGCGATCAGCGCGCCCCACAACACCACCGACATCAGCCAGGCGTTGAGCACGTCGTTGGACAGGTAGGTCCGCGGGTCCCACGGGTTCTTGCCGAGCCGGCGCAGCCGCTGCGCCTCCAGCCCCAGCGCCGAACGCAGGCTGCCGAACACGCTGCGCGGCAAGAACTCCCAGAAGGTCTCGCCGAAGCGCGCCGACGCCGGGTCCTCCGGGGTCGAGACGCGCACGTGGTGGCCGCGGTTGTGCTCGATGTAGAAGTGGCCGTAGCAGGACTGCGCCAGGGTGACCTTGGACAGCCAGCGCTCCAGCGAGTCCTTCTTGTGCCCCATCTCGTGGGCCGTGTTGATCCCCACCCCGCCGAGGACCCCGACCGACAGCGCCACGCCCAGCTTGCCCGCCCAGCCCAGGCCGCCTTCGAAGCCGAGCCAGCCCAGGTTCGACGCGGTGAACAGGTAGGCGCCCAGGACCACGCTGAGGTACTGGAACGGGATGTAGACGTAGGTGCAGTAGCGGTAGTACTTGTCGTTCTCCAGCCGTTCCATCACCTCGTCGGGCGGGTTCTGCCCGTCGGGCCCGAACCGCAGGTCGAGGATCGGCAGCAGCACGTAGAGCAGGATCGGCCCGATCCACAGCGGCACCTGCGCGGCGGCGTGCCAGCCGAGCCGGTTGAGCGCCCAGATGATCGGCAGCATCACGAACAGCGCCGTCGGGGCGATCAGCCCCATCAGCCACAGGTGGCGCTTCTTGTCCCGCCAGACCGGCGCTTCCTCGGGCCGCAGTGTGGTCATATGCCAAACCTCCTCGTGTGTCATGGACCACCGCCGAGCCTGAAAATCCGCAGACAAAGTGCGAGTAGAGACCTGCGGGATTACAGGCTCGGCGAAACGGGGTCGCATCTCGATTTGGACAATACGACAGTTTGCGTCTTGTGTCTAGACACAGAACGCTATTTTGTAAACTGCGCTGCGGGCACCTCTCCGTGCTGCCGACGCCCCTGAACCGAGTGCCGGTACCCGTAGCCGGCGTAGATCGCGGTCCCCACCACCAACCAGACGCCGAACCGCACCCAGGTCAGCGCGCTGAGGTTCAGCATCAGCCACGCGCAGGCGGCGATCGACGCGATGGGCAGCACCGGCACCCACGGCGCCCGGAAGCCCCGCTCCAGGTCGGGCCGGGTGCGTCGCAGGACCATGACACCCGCCGACACCAGGACGAACGCGAACAGCGTGCCGACGTTGACCATCTCCTCGAGCTTGGTGATCGGGAACACCGAGGCCGTCGCCGCGATCACGACGGCGACCAGCACCGTGATCCGGACCGGCGTCCCGCGCGCGCCGGTCTTGGCCAGCGACCGCGGCAGCAGCCCGTCGCGCGCCATCGCGAACAGCACCCGGCACTGCCCGAGCACCAGCACCATCACCACGGTGGTCAGGCCCGCCAGCGCGCCGACGGCGATGATCTTGCTGGCCCAGTCGATCCCGTTGGCCGCGAAGGCCGTGGCAAGGTTGGCCGGCTTGTGGCCGGGCGCGGTCTTGAGCTGGGTGTAGGAGACCATGCCGGACAGCACCACCGACACCGCGACGTAGAGGACGGTCACGATCGCCAGCGACACCAGGATGCCCCTCGGCACGTCGCGCTGCGGCTTCTTGGTTTCCTCGGCCATGGTGGCCACGATGTCGAACCCGATGAACGCGAAGAACACGATCGATGCCCCGGCCAGCACGCCGTACAGGCCGTAGTGGCTGCTGTGCGCCCCGGTCAGCAGCGACAGCACCGACTGGTTGACGCCCGACGCCTCGTGCCCGGCCTCCGGCTTCGGGATGAACGGCGAATAGTTGGAACCCTTGATGTAGAAGACCCCGACCAGCACGACGAAAATCACCACCGACACCTTGATGCCGGTGATCACGGCGGAGAACCGGGAGGACAGTTTGGTGCCCAGGCCGACCAGGGTCGCGACCACGGCGACGATCAGCAGCGCGCCCCAGTCGAGGTTGACCGACCCGAGTTGCACTGTGCCACCGGCGAATCCGAACACGTTACCCAGGTAGCTCGACCACCCCTTGGATACGACGGCGGCCCCGATTGCCAACTCCAGCACCAGGTTCCAGCCGATGATCCAGGCCAGGAACTCACCGAAGGTGGCGTAGGAGAAGGTGTAGGCGCTGCCCGCCACCGGCAGCGTCGAGGCGAATTCGGCGTAGCACAGCGCCGCCAGCGCGCAGGTGACCGCGGCGATCACGAACGAGATCCAGATGGCCGGCCCGGTGATGTCGCCGGTGGTCGACGCGGTGACCGTGAAGATGCCGGCGCCGATCACCACCGCGACGCCGAACACGACCAGGTCCCACCAGGTCAACTCCTTGCGCAGCCGGGTCTCCGGCTCGTCGGTGTCGGCGATCGATTGCTCGACCGATTTCGTGCGCCATCGATTTGCCATTCGTCCGCCTTCTGGGCTTGCTGGGGGCCCGGCTGGGGCCCTTGGACCGCACAGTACTGGGTAGTCTGCGGGCATATCGGAGAGCGGGGGAAACATGCGGGACCATGCCGTGGTCATCGGGGGAAGCATCGCCGGTCTGTGCGCCGCGCGGGTGCTGTCGGACTTCTACGCGCGGGTCAGCGTGTACGAGCGCGACGAGCTGCCGAGCGCGCCGGCGCACCGCGCGACGGTCCCCCAGGACCGGCACCTGCACATGCTGATGGCCCGCGGCGCGGCGGAGTTCGAGAGCCTGTTCCCCGGCCTGCTCGACGACATGGTCGACGCGGGCGTGCCGATGCTGGAGAACCGGCCGGACTGCATTCACCTGGGCGCCGCGGGCCACGTGCTGGGGACCGGGCACACGCTGCGCGACGAGTTCACCGCCTACGTGCCCAGCCGCCCGCACCTGGAATGGCAGCTGCGCCGGCGCGTGCGGGAGATCGAGAACGTCGAGATCATTCGCCGCTCGGTCGCCGAGCCGCGGTTCGACCCCGCCCGCCAGCGGGTGACCGGCGTGCTGCTCGACCCGCAGGGGGACGCGGAGCCGGAGTTCGTGCCGGCCGACCTCGTCGTCGACGCCGCCGGCCGGGGCACCCGCCTCCCGGTGTGGTTGGAGCAGTGGGGATTCGAGCGCCCGGTGGAGGCCACCATCGACATCGGCATCAACTACGCCACCCAGCAGTTCCGGATGCCGGAGGGCCTGATCGCCGAGAAGGTGGTGGTGGCCGGCGCGTCCCACGACGAGTCGCTCGGGCTGGGCATGCTGCACTACGAGAACCGGGTCTGGGTGCTGACCACCTTCGGGGTGGCGGGCGCAAAGCCGCCGGCGACGTTCCCTGAGATGCTGGCGCTGGCCGACAAGCTGCTGCCCGCGCACTTCAATTCCGCTCTGGCGCGGGCCGAACCGGTCGGCGAGCCGGCGTATCACGCGTTTCCGGCCAGCCGGTGGCGCCGCTACCACAAGCTGGACCGCTTCCCCGCCGGCATCGTGCCGCTCGGTGACGCCGTCGCCAGCTTCAACCCGACCTTCGGGCAGGGCATGACGATGACGGTGCTGCAGGCCGGTCACCTGCGCCGGGCGCTGGCTTCGAATGACCTTGCCCGCGAACTGAATCGGGCCACCGCCAAGACGACCTACCCGGTGTGGATGATGAACGCGATCGGCGACATCACCTTCCACCACGCCCGGGCCAAGGGGCGGGTGCCGTGGTGGTGGCGGCCGTCCGGCGCGCTGTTCGACCAGTTCCTCGGGGCCGCCGAGACGGAACCCGTTCTGGCCGAATGGTTTTTGCGCCGGTTCTCGCTGCTCGACAGCCTGTACATGGTCCCGCCGCCGCGGATCGTCGGCCGCGCGATGGCGCACAACATGCGGCTGTGGCTGCGCGAGCGCCGGGAAGCCGCCCGAGACCGGCGGCGCCCGCTTACAGCCCTACGGTCGCCCTGAACAGTTTGGAGGGCTCGCGCGCGACGAGGCGGATCGGTCCGTCGTCGGCCGCCACCCAGGCCGCCATTCCCCGTTCCAGCGTGAGCGATCCGGACTTGGCGTGCACCGTCGTGCAGCCCTGGGTGCCCAACAGGATCTGCGGGCCCTCGTGGGCGCAGCCCGCGTCGACCTCGTGGCCGAGGTACTCGCCGTCGAGCTCCAGCAGCGCGACCGCGAACTCGTCGGTCGGCGTCTGGTAGATCTGGCCGAACCCCTCGCGGCGGATGGGCGGGCGCAGCTGCGCCTCGGTGGTGGGCGTGAAGTCCAGCACCCGCAGCAGCTCGGGCACGTCGACGTGCTTGGGGGTGAGCCCGCCGCGTAACACGTTGTCGGAGTTGGCCATCACCTCGACGGCGAAGCCGCGCAGGTAGGTGTGCAGGTTGCCGGCCGACACGAAGATGGCCTCGCCCGGGGCCAGGGTAATGCGGTTGAGCAACAGCGCCGCCAGCACGCCGGCGTCACCGGGATAGCGTTCGCCCAGTTCCAACACCGTCTTGGCCTCGGCCACGAATTCCGTTGCCCCGGAACTGACGTACTGGATCGCGCCGTCCAGCACGGCGGGCACCAGCACGTCGATGTCCGGCTGGGGAGCGGTGATCCAGGTGGTGAACAGCGCGCGCAGGCCGTCGGCGTCGGACTGGTCGTTCAGCAGGTCGATGTAGGGATCGAGGTCGGAGACGTTCAGCGCGCGGAGCAGCTCCACGGTGCGCGACGCCTGGCGGAACCCGGCCAGCGCCTCGAACGACTGCAGCGCCACCAACAACTCCGGCTTGTGGGAGGTGTCGCGGTAGTTGCGCACCGGCGAGTTGACCGGGATGCCCAGGCGCTCCTCACGCAGGTAACCCTCGACCGCCTGCTCGGCGCTCGGGTGGGCCTGCAGCGACAGCGGCTCGTCGGCGGCCAGCACCTTGACCAGGAACGGCAGCACGTCCCCGAAGCGCGCGCGCGGCCCCGGGCCGAGCTGTCCCTCCGGGTCGGCGACGACGGCCTCGAGCAACGACACCTCGCCCTTATCGGTCTCCAGCCAGGCCGGGTCGCCCGGGTGCGCCCCGAACCACAGCTCGGCCTCCGGATGAGCCGCCGGAACCGCCCGCCCGGTGAATTCCGCCAGGGCGGTGCGCGATCCCCAGGCGTACGTCCGTAAGGCCCCGCGAAGCAGTTCCACTTCTCTATTTATCCCCGCACCAGTCGCATGTAAACCGCGGCCATCTCCAGCCGAACGGCCAATACTGCCAGTTGCTGCTCGGCACTGATGGCGCCCCCCAACGCCGGCGCAACCGTGGAGCCGGCCGAGCCGCCGGGCCCGTCCGGCACGTCTTCCGCGGCGAGCAGGTAGACGTTTTCCAGCCCGGCGGTCCGGGCGGCCACCACCGTCTGCTCGTCGCGCAGCGTCAGGGCCAGCACCCGAAGCCGGTCCGGCCGCGGCCCATCGATCTCCTCGTCGTGGAACAGGTCCTCGACCGACGACGCGGCGCCGCCGGAGCCGTCGGGGCCATCCGCCGCCGCGCGCAGCGCCGCCACCACATCGGCCAGCCCGGTCGCGGCGACGACCTCGTGGGCGAGCCGCAGCAGCACCGAGCTGCCGTGCCGGGCCAGCGCCAGCGTCGCGGCGCAGTCGCCGGCCAGCGCCGCCCGGCGACCGGCCAGCCGCTCGGCGATGTGCTTGGCCGGGTTGGTGAACAGCTCGCGGCCGGCGCTGTTGCGCAGCGCCTCGGCGTCCAACGCGTCGGCGAGCGCGCCCAGCTCGACACCGGGTCGCGGGTCGACGGCTTGCAGCACGGCCAGGCCCACGGCCAGGTACCGGCACAGGCCGAATTCGGCGGGAACCCGGACCCGCGGCTCGAGCACCGCGGCCCGTCCGGCCGTCGAGTCGCGCAGCGGACCCTCGTAGGGCGCGGCGACGACGACCCGCGCGCCGCGGCGCACCCCGGTCGCGGCGGCGCTCACCAGCGCGGGGTCGCCGGGGTCGTCGCCGGCGACGATCAGCACGTCCAGAGGGCCGACCCAGGGCGGCGCCTCGCCGACGACCGTGATCGGTTGGGAGGCCGCCCCGCCCAGCGTCGCGACCAGCAGCGCCCCGGCGGTCTCGGCGGTCCCGCGCCCGGCCACCCAGATCACGCTGCGCGCGCGGTCGTCGGTGCGCAGCGTGTCCAGCGCGCCTTCGTCGGCGGCGGCGCCGATCGCGCGCACCTGCGCGCCCGACGACGACGCCGCCCGCAGCAGGCCCTGCCGGTCGGCTTCCAGCAGGCCGTCGGTGTCCTCCAGGTCGATCGCCTGGGTGGTGCTCACGGCGCGGCCTCCTGGCCCGTGATCTGGGTGCTGATCGCGGCGACCAGCGCGTCGACGTCCTCGGTGGTGCGGCCCTCGACGTTGAGCCGCAGCAGCGGCTCGGTGTTGGAGCTGCGTAGGTTGAACCAGCTGCCCTCGCCCAAATCGACCGTCACCCCGTCCAGATGATCGATGGACTGAATCCGGGTGCCGAACGACTTCAGCACCGCGTCCACACAATACGACGCGTCGGCGACCTTGAAGTTGATCTCGCCAGAAGATTCGTAGCGCTGGTAGTCGGCGGTCAATTCCGAGAGCGGCCGGTCCTGTTCGCCGAGCGCGGCCAGCACGTACAGCGCCGCAAGCATCCCGGAGTCGGCGCCCCAGAAGTCGCGGAAGTAGTAGTGCGCGGAGTGTTCTCCGCCGAAGATCGCGCCGGTGTCGGCCATTAGCGCCTTGATATAGGAGTGGCCGACGCGTGAGCGCAGCGGTGTGCCGCCGCGTTCGGTGACCAGTTCGGGCACCGCGCGGGAGGTGATCACGTTGTGGATGATCGTGGCGCCGATCTCGCGGCCCAGCTCGCGCGCGGCCACCAGGCTGGTCACCGTCGACGGCGAAACCAGCTGGCCGCGTTCGTCGACCACGAAGCACCGGTCGGCGTCGCCGTCGAAGGCCAGCCCTATGTCCGCGCCGCTGTCGCGCACGAACTGCTGCAGGTCCACCAGGTTGGCCGGGTCAAGCGGGTTGGCCTCGTGGTTGGGGAACGAGCCGTCGAGCTCGAAGTACAACGGCAACAAGGTGATCGAGTCGATCGCGCCGAGCACCGCCGGGGCGGTGTGCCCGGCCATGCCGTTGCCGGCATCCACGGCCACCCGCAGCGGGCGCAGCCCGGAGGTGTTCACCAGCGAACGCAGGAACGTCCCGTAGTCGGCGAGGACGTCCTGGTCGGTGGCGGTGCCGGCCGGCCCGTCGTACGCCGGGACGCCGGCGATCACGTCGTCGCTGACGGCGCCCAGCCCGGTGTCGGCGCCCACCGGTTTGGCGCCGGCCCGGCACAGCTTGATGCCGTTATAGGCGGCCGGGTTGTGGCTGGCGGTGAACATCGCGCCGGGGCAGTCGAGCAGCCCCGAGGCGAAATAGAGCTGGTCGGTGGACGCCAGCCCGATCCGCACCACGTCCAGGCCCTGGCCCAGCACGCGGCGCGCGAACGCGGCGGCCAGCGCCGGCGAACTGTCGCGCATGTCGTGGCCGATCGCCACCCGGGTGGCGCCCTCGCCGCGCATCAGCCGGGCGAACGCCGCCCCCAGTTCGGTGACCAGTGACTCGTCGAGCTCCTCGCCGACCAGCCCGCGCACGTCGTACGCTTTGACGACACGGTGAACGGTCGCGGCGGACCGGGACATGCGAAACTCCTGACGCTCCTGACTATGGGGTCTTGGCGCCAGCCTATCGGCCCGAGAAAAACGTGCGGCGCTTTAGACCCGGCTAGACGGGCCTAGTCCCGGCCTAGTCAGCGGGGTCGGGCAACACCCGCAGATGCCCGCGCCGCCGACCCGAACGGTGCTCCGGAGGCGCGAGCAGCCCGCTGCTCGGCGCGGTGGCATGGGCCCCGGCGTGGATGTGGGGATCGGCAAACCCGTTGACCGGCGCCGCCCCGTAGGGCACGGCCGCGTCGCCCGGGCGCCCCTCGCGCACCGCGTCGGCCAGGGCGACCAGGTCGTCCTCGTCGGGATGGACGGGTTCGGCAAGGAGCGGTCCGGCGTGGCGCACCAGCTCCCATCCGCGCGGCGCGGTGATCCGGCCGGCGTGGCCGACGCACAGGTCCCACGAGTGCGGTTCCCGCGCGGTGGCCAACGGGCCCACCACCGCCGTCGAGTCCGAGTAGACGAACGTCAAGGTCGCCACGGCATAGTGCGGACACCCGGGCCGGCAACAGCGACGGGGAACGTTCACGCCGAAAGGCTATCGTGCGCAAACGCCACGGAAGCGCCGGACACGCGCATCCGCCCGACGCGCGATTCCCAACCGTTACCATCGGCCCGATGACGGATTCCCGGGGCTCCCCGCACAGCGATCGGTCGCGGCGCCGGTCGGCTGCCTACCGCGCGGCGCGCCGGGGCCGCGAGATGCGCGGCCCGTTGCTGCCGCCGACGGTGCCGGGCTGGCGCAGCCGGGCCGAGCGGTTCGACATGGCGGTGCTGGAGGCCTACGAACCGATCGAGCGGCGCTGGCAGGAGCGGGTGTCGGAACTCGACGTGGCGGTCGACGAAATCCCCCGCATCGCCGCCAAGGACCCCGACAGCGTGCAGTGGCCGCCCGAGGTGATCGCCGACGGGCCGATCGCGCTCGCCCGCCTGATTCCGGCCGGCGTCGACGTCCGCGGCAATTCCACGCGGGCACGAATCGTCTTGTTCCGCAAGCCGATTGAGAGGCGGGCCAAGGACACCGACGAACTTGGCGAGCTGCTGCACGAAATCCTGGTGGCCCAGGTGGCAATCTACTTGGACGTCGAGCCCTCCGTCATCGACCCCACGATCGACGACGAATGACGTTGCGCGGGCGTCAGATGATGCCGCGCTTGAGGCGGCGGCGCTCGCGCTCGGAGAGGCCGCCCCAGATGCCGAAGCGCTCGTCATGCGCCAGGGCGTACTCGAGGCACTCGTGGCGCACCTCGCAGCCGAGGCAGATCTTCTTGGCCTCGCGGGTCGAGCCGCCCTTCTCGGGGAAGAAGGCCTCGGGGTCGGTCTGCGCGCAGAGCGCGCGATCCTGCCACTGATCCGGGGTCGGCAGCGGCTCGGGTTCGGGCTCGAAAGCGACTGGGGCATCGGGAACCACAGTCAGATGCGGGCGGACGGGTGCCGCCGGCAGCGAGCCGATGGTGCTGTGCGGTGTGCTTGCCATGACGCCCCGAAGGTGCTCATAAGACATGCTTCGTCCGCCTCCTCAGGTTTGATTTGAGAGAGTGAGTGAGTTCCCACTGTTCTGATGTACAGACAATTCGAACATGTGATCGAATCTCGGTCTGCGACACCGGAATCGGCCGGCCAACCGGGAAATGACACTGATGTGATTAGACACTTGTTAACCTGCCTGGTCAAGCGCAACGGCGAATTTCCATATCATCTCGTGACCAAATTCCGGCGTTTCCGTTGTTTTGCGACCTTCGGCGTGTCGATCACAGTCCCCACCCGGGCAGTACTGTCGAGCCCTGTGAAGGTCAAGTGAAGGTCACCGTTCTGGTCGGTGGGGTTGGCGGCGCCCGGTTCCTGCTGGGTGTTCAACAGCTGCTGGGGCTGGGTCAGTTCTCGCATCAGGGCCAAGATTCCGACGGACACGAACTGGCCGCGGTCGTCAACGTCGGCGACGATGCGTGGATCCACGGGGTGCGCGTCTGTCCGGATTTGGACACCTGCATGTACACCTTAGGTGGAGGTGTCGACCCGGAGCGCGGGTGGGGTCATCGCGACGAAACCTGGCACGCCAAAGAGGAATTGGCGCGCTACGGCGTGCAGCCGGACTGGTTCGGGCTCGGAGACCGCGACCTGGGCACCCATCTGGTGCGCACCCAGATGCTCAACGCGGGCTACCCGCTGTCGCAGATCACCACCGCGCTGTGCGATCGCTGGCAACCGGGCGCGCGGTTGCTGCCGGCCACCGACGATCGCTGCGAGACGCACGTGGTGATCACCGATCCCGCCGACGACAGCCGCCGCGCCATCCACTTCCAGGAGTGGTGGGTGCGCTACCGGGCCCAGGTGCCCACGCACAGCTTCGCGTTCGTCGGCGCCGAAAAGGCCAGCGCCACAGCCGAAGCCGTGGCGGCCATCGGCGAAGCCGACGTGATCCTGCTGGCGCCGTCCAACCCGGTGGTCAGCGTCGGCGCCATCCTGGCGGTGCCCGGCATCCGCGGGGCGCTGCGCTCTGCCAAGGCCCCGGTGGTCGGCTACTCGCCGATCATCGGCGGAAAGCCGTTGCGCGGCATGGCCGATGCGTGCCTGTCGGTGATCGGGGTCGAATCCACCGCCGAGGCGGTGGGCCGGCATTTCGGGGCGCGGCGGGCCACCGGGATCCTGGATTGCTGGCTGATCCACGAGGGCGACGAGGCCGACATCGAGGGGGTGGCGGTGCGCGCGGCGCCGCTCATCATGCGCGACCCCAAGGCGACGGCCGAGATGGTCGCCGCGGGGCTGGAGCTCGCGGGCGTGACGGCGTGACCCGCGCCGGCGACGATGCAGAGCGGAGCGATGCTGAGGAGCGGCGCCAATGATGGAGCACGGCACCGGCTCGGCGATCGAGATCCTGCCCGTCAGCGGGCTCCCCGAGTTCCGGCCCGGCGACGACCTCGCCGCGGCCGTCGCCGCCGCCGCGCCTTGGCTGCGCGACGGCGACGTCGTGGTGGTGACCAGCAAGGTGGTGTCCAAATGCGAAGGCCGGCTGGTGCCGGCGCCGCGGGACGCCGAGGAGCGCGACCGGCTGCGCCGCAAGCTGGTCGACGACGAGGCGGTGCGCGTGCTGGCGCGCAAGGGCCAGACGCTGATCACCGAGAACCGGCTCGGCCTGGTCCAGGCCGCCGCCGGGGTGGACGGATCCAACGTCGACCGCGACGAGCTGGCGCTGCTGCCGGTCGATCCCGACGCCAGCGCCGCGGCGCTGCGCGCCGGCCTGCGCGAGCGCCTCGGCGTCGGCGCCGCCGTCGTCGTCACCGACACGATGGGCCGCGCCTGGCGCAACGGCCAGACCGACGCGGCCGTCGGCGCCGCGGGTCTTCGTGTGCTGCACAGCTATTCGGGGGCCGTCGACGCCCACGGCAACGAGCTGCTCGTCACCGAGATCGCGATCGCCGACGAGGTCGCCGCCGCCGCCGATCTGGTCAAGGGCAAGCTGACCGCGATGCCGGTGGCCGTGGTGCGCGGGCTGCCGGGCAGCGTCGTGACCGACGACGGCACCACCGCGCGGCAGCTGCTGCGGCCCGGCGAGGAGGACCTGTTCTGGCTCGGCACCGCCGAAGCCCTCGACCAGGGCCGCCGCGAGGCCCAGCTGCTGCGCCGCTCGGTGCGCCAGTTCAGCGCCGAGCCGGTGCCGCCCGAGCTGATCGAGGCCGCCGTCGCCGAGGCGCTCACCGCGCCGGCGCCCCACCACACTCGGCCGGTCCGGTTCGTGTGGCTGCGCACCCCGGGGAGGCGGGCCCGGCTGCTGGACCGGATGAGGGACAAGTGGCGCGCGGACCTCGCCGGCGACGGCCGGCCCGCCGACTCGGTCGAGCGGCGGGTGGCGCGCGGCCAGATCCTCTACGACGCGCCCGAGGTCGTCATCCCGTTCCTGGTCCCCGAGGGCGCCCACGACTATCCCGACGCCGCCCGCACCGCCGCCGAGCACACCATGTTCACCGTCGCGGTCGGGGCGGCCGTGCAGGCGCTGCTGGTCGCGCTGGCGGTGCGGGGGGTGGGCAGCTGCTGGATCGGCTCGACGATCTTCGCCGCCGACCTGGTCCGCGCCGAGCTCGAGCTGCCCGGCGACTGGGAGCCGTTGGGCGCCATCGCGATCGGCTACGCCTCCGAGGCCGCCGGGAAGCCGCCCGGGCCGCGCGCCGCGCCGGACCCCGGGGATTTGCTGCTACGCAAGTAATACTGGGCGCATGCAGTTCGCGGGCAAGGCGGCGGCGTCGGCCGACAAGGTCCGCGGCGGCTACTACACGCCCGCCCCGGTGGCGCGGTTCCTGGCCCGCTGGGTCCGCGAGGCCGGCCCGCGGATCGTCGAACCGTCCTGCGGCGACGGCGCGATCCTGCGCGAGCTGGCCGCGCTGGGCGCCCGGGCGCGCGGGGTGGAGCTGATCGCCGACGAGGCGGCCAAGGCAAGGCGCTTCGCACCCGTCGACGCCGAGAGCCTGTTCACCTGGCTGGCCGGGGCCGAAGCAGGCTCGTGGGACGGCGTCGCCGGCAACCCGCCCTACATCCGCTTCGGCAACTGGCCGCCCGACGAGCGCGACCCGGCGCTGGAGCTGATGCGCCGCGCGGGGCTGCGGCCCAGCCGCCTGACCAACGCGTGGGTCCCGTTCGTCGTCGCCGGCACGGTCCTGGTGCGCGACGGCGGCCGGGTGGGCCTAGTGCTGCCGGCCGAGTTGCTGCAGGTCGGCTATGCCGCGCAACTGCGCGAGTTCCTGCTCGGCCGGTTCCGCGAGATCACGCTGGTGACCTTCGAGCGGCTGGTGTTCGACGGCGTCCTGCAGGAGGTCGTGCTGTTCTGCGGCGTGGCCGGGCCCGGCCCCGCGCGGATGCGCACCGTCCACCTCGCCGACGCCGACGCACTGGCGGGCGCCGATCTCGACACCGACTGGGCGCCTGCGCTGCTGCACGAAAAGGAGAAGTGGACCAAATACTTCCTGGAGCCCGACGCCATCCGGCTGCTGCGCGCGCTCAAGGCGTCGCCGGCGATGACACGGCTCGGGTCGCTCGCCGACGTGGACGTCGGGATCGTGACGGGCCGCAACAGCTTCTTCACCTTCACCGACGCGCAGGCCGACGGGCTCGGGTTGCGGCCGCACTGCGTCCCGCTCGTGTCGCGCAGCGCACAGCTGACGGGGCTGATCTACGACACCGATTGCCGCGCAAGCGATGTCGCGGCGGGGCAGCGGACCTGGCTGCTCAACGCGCCGCCGGCACCCACCGACGCCGCCCTGCTCGCGCACGTCGGGGCCGGTGAATCCGCCGGCGTGCACCGCGGGTACAAGTGCTCGATCCGCGCGCCGTGGTGGATCACCCCGTCGCTGTGGATGCCCGACCTGTTCCTGCTGCGCCAGATCCACCGGGCGCCGCGCCTGACCGTCAACGCCGCCGCGGCGACGAGCACCGACACCGTGCACCGGGTCCGGCTCGCGCCCGGCGTCGACGCCAGCTCGCTGGCCGCGGTGTTCCACAACAGCGTGACGTTCGCGTTCGCCGAGATAGTGGGCCGCAGCTACGGTGGGGGCATCTTGGAGCTGGAACCGAGGGAAGCCGAGCAGCTGCCCATTCCGCCACCCGCGCACGCCTGCGCCGACCTCGCCCGCGACGTCGACCTGTTGCTGAAGGCGGGCGAAACTGAGAAAGCTCTCGACGTGGTCGACCGCCACGTCCTGATCGACGGGCTCGGGTTGTCCGGCGACGTCGTGGCGCAGTGCCGCACGGCCTGGGCCTCGCTGCGGGACCGCCGAACGAGGCGGGGATCCCGGTGAGCCCTCGGGAGTCCGCGATCGCGATCCTCGGCGACTGGCGCGCCCCCGACGCGGCGCAGGACTCGCTGCGGCACGCGGTGCTGGCCTTCGTGCACGCCCGCCCCGACGCCTGCCGCCGCGCATGCGCGGCGGGCCACGTCACCGCCTCGGCACTCGTCCTCGATCACACCGGCTCCCGGGTGCTGCTGACCCTGCACCCGCGGTTGGGCCGCTGGGTGCAACTCGGCGGCCACTGCGACGAGGACGACCCCGACGTCGTCGCCGCGGCGCTGCGCGAGGCGACCGAGGAATCCGGTGTCGACGGCCTGCGCATCGAGCCGGAGCTGGCCGCCGTGCACGTGCACCCGGTCACGTGCTCGCTGGGCGTGCCGACCCGCCACCTGGATATGCAGTTCGTCGCCCACGCGCCGGCCGGCGCCCGGATCGCGATCAGCGACGAGTCCGACGACTTGCGGTGGTGGCCCGCCGACGCGCTGCCGGACGGCACCGATCACGCGCTGAAGTACTTGGTCGCCCGGGCCTGCGCCCGCCGCGCGTGAAAGCCAGACCGCAATTTGCAGTACTTGCAGTAGTCACGCATTGATCCAGATGGAAATTGCAGTAGTCCGTTCCGGCTCCAAGGAGCGCTCGGCGGGCTGACAATAAGCCTTCAGGCGTTGGCGACACCCCACGCCATCGCTCGAAGGGACAGCAATGTCGTACCTAATGGCGGCTACAGAATCTTTGACGTCGGCGGCGTCGGACGTGGCGGGCATCGGCTCGACACTGAATGCGGCCACCGCGGCGGCGGCCCCGACCACCCAGGTGCTGGCCGCCGCCGAGGACGAGGTGTCAGCGGCAATCGCGTCGCTGTTTTCCAGCCACGCGCAGGTCTTTCAGGCGGCCAGCGCGCGGGCGGCCGCGTTCCACCAACAGTTCGTGCAGGCGTTGAATGCCGCCGGGAGCGCGTATACGGCCGCCGAGGCGGCGAACGCCTCGCCGTTGCAGACGGCGTGGGGCGACGTCAAGGCCGTGATCAATACGCCCACCAACCTGTTGTTGGGGACCCCGTTGATCGGCAACGGCACCGATGGTGCACCGGGGACCGGACAAAACGGCGGACCGGGCGGATTGTTGTGGGGCAACGGCGGTAACGGCGGGTCGGGGATGCCCGGGGGGCCCGGCGGGCGCGGCGGCAACGCCTGGTTATTCGGCAACGGCGGCCACGGTGGCGCCGGCGGCACGGGCACCACCGGCACCACGGGCTCCGCGACCGGGCTCACCAACGGGGGCATCGGCGGCAGCGGCGGAACGGGCGGCGCGGGCGGCAACGGAGGTTTCTTCCTCGGCAACGGCGGTGCAGGCGGCATCGGTGGGACCGGCGGAGTCGGCGGGACGGGCGGGGCCGGTGTCGCCGGCAACGCCCTCGCTCTCAACGGCACCGACGGTGGCCAGGGCGGCGACGGCGGCCAAGGCGGGGCCGGCGGCCAAGGCAACGGCGTGTTCGGAGGCGCCCACGGCGCCTTCGGCGCCGCCGGCAACGGAGGCCAGGGCGGCGTGGGCGGCGCAGGTGCCGACAACAACGGCGTCACTGCCGCCGGCAACGGTGGCAACGGCGGTCATGGCGGCGTCGGCATCACCGCCGGCGCCGGCGGGGCCGGCGGCAACGGCGGGGCCGCCGGCACCACGAGCGTCGGCGGCCACGGCGGCAACGGCGGCACCGGTGGCAGCGGGATCACCGGCGGGGCCGGCGGTACCGGTGGTGATGGCGGCGGCGGCAGCGACACCCACGGCTCCGGCAGCGGCGGCAACGGCGGCAACGGCGGCGTCAGCATCGCCGGCACCGGCGGCGCCGGCGGAGACGGCGGCGACGGCGGAACAGTTTTCACGAGCCGCCCCGACAACGGCGCCAATTTGTTAGCCGGCAACGGCGGCAACGGCGGTACTGGCGGCGTCGGCCCGACCGGCGGCGCCGGCGGCAACGGCGGCAACGGCGGTTCGGCCACCGTCAACGCCACAAACCCCAATGCCTTCGGCGCCGCTGCTGGCGGCGGCGGTGGCGGCGGCGGGCAGGGCGGCGACAGCAGCGGCGGCGGTTTCGGCGGTAATGGGGGTAACGGCGGCGCCGGAGGCGCGGCCACCCTCAGCGTCGATTCCTTCGGTAACCTCACCGTCGCCGTCGGCTTCGGCGGCGGTGGCGGCGGCGGCGGCATCGGCAGCCCCAGCACCACCGGCAATTACGGTGGTGCTGGAGGTGGCGGCGGTGTATCCCTTAACGCGTTTGGTGCAACGGGTGGCGCCGGAGCCGCGGGTGCCGGCGTCGGCGGCGGAGCCGGCGGCGCCGGTGGCTCCGTAAGTACTAATAGCTTTGTGGCGATAGCGGGCGGCGGCGGTGGCGGTGGTGGCGGCATCGGCACCGGCGGCGCAGGCGGCGCCGGTGGCGACGTAGTCACGAATCCCGGAGGGTCCTCCGCCCTCGGCGGTCTCGGGGGTACCGACGGCGGCGACGGTGCCACCGGCAACGCCCTTTTCAACGGCACACCTGGCGGCGGCGGCACGGGGGGCGGCAGCGGCTTCGGTGGCGGCGGTGGCGGCGGTGCCGCGTACCTTCAGCTTTTCGCACCACCCGGCTCCTCGAAGGGCGGAACCGGCGGCAACGGCGGCTAGCCGAACCGACCACCGGCTGAATCGACTGCGAGCGTGCGGCCAGCCGCACGCTCGGTGCAAGGCCCTACACGTCGGACGAGTAGCGGATCCCGCCGTCGGGAATGGCGACGCCGGGCCACACCCGCGCGCCGCGCAGCAACTCGCAGCGGGCGCCGATGTCGGCGCCGTCGCCGATCACCCCGTCGCGGATCAGCGCCCGCGGGCCGATGCGCACCCCGAAGCCGATGATCGAGCGCTCGATCACGCTGCCGGCCTCCACCTTCACCCCGTCGAAGACCACCGCCCCGTCCAGCCGCACGCCCGGGCCGATCTCGGCGCCGCGCCCGACGACCGTCCCGCCGATCAGCACCGCGCCCGGCGACACCGCCGCGCCGTCGTGCACCAGCTGCTCGCCGCGGTGGCCGTGCAGCGCCGGCGACGGGGCGATGCCGCGCACCAGGTCCGCCGACCCGCGCACGAAGTCCTCCGGGGTGCCCATGTCGCGCCAGTAGGTGGCGTCGACGTAGCCGCAGACCTTGACCTCGGAATCGGAGAGCAGGGCCGGGAACACCTCGCGCTCGACCGAGACCTCGCGCCCGCGCGGAATCCGGTCGATGATGCCGCGCTGGAAGACGTAGCAGCCGGCGTTGATCTGGTCGGTCGGCGGATCCTGGGTCTTCTCCAAAAACGCTGTCACCCGGCCGTTTTCGGTGGGCACGCAGCCGAACGCCCGCGGGTCGCCCACCCGCACCAGGTGCAGGGTGACGTCGGCGTGCTCGTTCTCATGGAATTCGAGCAGCTGGCCCAGGTCGGCGCCGGAGAGCACGTCGCCGTTGAACACCATCACGGTGTCGTGCCGCAGGTGGCCGGCGACGTTGGCGATGCCGCCACCCGTGCCCAGCGGCTGCTCCTCGGTGACGTATTCGAGCTGCAGGCCCAGCTTGGAGCCGTCGCCGAACTCGGCCTCGAAGACCTGGGCCTGATACGACGTGCTCAGGATGACGTGCTCGATGCCGGCCGCGGCGATCCGCGACAGCAGGTGGGTCAAGAACGGCAGCCCCGCGGTGGGCAGCATCGGCTTGGGCGCCGACAGCGTCAGCGGCCGCAGCCGGGTGCCCTTGCCGCCGACCAGGACCACCGCATCGACCTGAGATGTTCCCATTTCAGCGCCGCCCTCCCACCGCGTTCCGTCTACTCAGGCGCCGCGCGCTGCGCACCATCAGCCGCGAACGCACCAGCAGCGAGGCCCGCAGCGTCCAGCGCAGCGGCGCTCGCCACCATCCAGGATGCCGGTCGGCCAGGAACATGTAGGTGCTTTTGTGATGCGCGGCCAGGTGGCGTCCCGGGTCGTGGCCGGTGGAGTGGCCCTTGTCGTGCAGCACCTCGGCCGTCGGCACGTAGACGTTCAGCCAGCCCGCCTTGCCCAGCCGGTCCCCGAGGTCGACGTCCTCCATGTACATGAAGTAGCGCTCGTCGAACCCACCGACCTGGCCGAAGGCCGACCGCCGCACCAGCAGGCAGGACCCCGACAGCCAGCCCACCGCCCGCTCGCTGGGCTCCAGCCGCTCCTGGCGGTAGGCCGCCGTCCACGGGTTGCGCTTCCAGAACGGGCCGACCACCGCGTGCATGCTCCCGCGGATCAGGCTGGGCAAGTGCCGCGCCGACGGATACACCGAGCCGTCGGGGTCGCGGATGAGCGGCCCCAGCGCGCCGGCGTGCGGCCAGCGGGTGGCGGCGTCCAGCAGCGCGTCGATGCTGCCCGGGCCCCACTGCACGTCGGGGTTGGCCACGATCAGCCAGTCCCCGTTCTCGTCGTCGTCCAGCCGCGCGACGGCGCGGTTCACCGCGGTCCCGTAGCCGAGGTTGGCGCCGGTTTCGATGAGCCGGACGTTCGGGTAGCGCTCGACGGCCTCCTGCGGGGCGCCGTCGGTCGAGCCGTTGTCGGCCAGCAGCACGCTGACCGGGCGCTCGGTGGCGATCGACAGGGAGGCCAAAAACCTCTCGAGGTGCGGGCCCGGTGAGTAGGTCACCGTCACGACCGGCAGGACGTCAGTCACGCGTCGAGGGTAACGGTCGATCGCCGGCGGACGCGGCCAGCGCCGCGACAAGCGCAGGGCGCCAGGGCCTTAACGGGGTCAGGCCCGCCGCCGCGGACTCGCGGCTGCCCAGCGCGGAATAGGTAGGGCGCGGCGCCGGACGCGGGAAGTCGTCGGTCTTGACGGGCCGCACCCGGTCCGGGTCGGCGCCGGTCTCGGCGAACACCGCGCGGGCCTGCTCGAAGCGCGACACCGCACCCTCGTTGGCGGCGTGCAGGATGGGCCCGGGCACCCGCTCGTCGGCGAACAGCAGCAGCGCGACGACGAGGTCGGCGACGTAGGTCGGCGATCCGACCTGGTCGTCGACGACGTCCACCGGGCCGTCCCCGGCGGCCAGGCGGCGCATGACGGCGACGAAGTCCTTGCCGGTTCCGCCGGTGTAGAGCCAGGCGGTCCTGACCACTACGCCTTCCGACGCCTCCGGCAGCGCCGCCAGCACCTCCTCCTCGCCGGCCAGCTTGGACAGGGCGTACACGCCGCGCGCGTCGGTCTTGTCGCTGGGCTCGTACGGCTGCGCGCCCTCGGGGGCCGGGCCGGTGAACATGTAGTCGGTGGAGACGTGGATGAGCCGGGCGCCGACCTTCGCGCAGGCCCGCGCCAGGTGCCCCGGGCCGGTCGCGTTGACGGCGTAGGCCGCGGCCTCGTCGCTCTCCGCGCCGTCGACGTTGGTGTACGCGGCGCAGTTGACGACGACGTCGCCGGCCCGGATGATCCGTTCCGCCGCGGCGGGGTCGGTGATGTCCCACTGCGACGACGTCAGCGCCAGCACGTCGCGGCCCTGATCGGCGGCCAGCGCCGTCAGAGAAGTGCCCAATTGCCCGCCCCCGCCGCTGATCACAAGCCTTTCCGACATGCGTTGAGTCTGGCATGGCCCAGGCACGCCGCTTTCGGCTACCCGCGAAGCGGCTGTGTCACAAGTAATCTGTTGTGATGCCTGTGCAACGTGTGGTTCGTGTGGTTGCCACTGTGCTGACCGTCGCGGTCGTTTTCGGCACCGGAATCGCCTGGAGCAATGTCCGGTCCTTCGAGGACGGCATCTTCCACATGTCCGCACCGTCGCTGGGCAAGGGCGGCGACGACGGCGCGATCGACATCCTGCTGGTCGGCCTGGACAGCCGCACCGACGCGCACGGCAACGCGCTGTCGGCCGAGGAGCTGGCGACGCTGCGGGCCGGCGACGAGGAGGCCACCAACACCGACACGATCATCCTGGTCCGGATCCCGAACAACGGGACGTCGGCGACCGCGATCTCGATCCCGCGGGACTCCTACGTCGCGGCACCCGGGCTGGGCAAGACGAAGATCAACGGCGTCTACGGCCAGACCCGGGAGGCGAAGCGGGCCAGCCTGGTCAAGGCCGGCGCGTCGGCCGCCGAGGCCGAGGCGCAGGGCACCGAGGCCGGCCGTGAGGCCCTCATCAAGACCGTCGCCGACCTGACCGGGGTGACCGTCGACCACTACGCCGAGATCGGGCTGCTGGGCTTCGCGCTGATCACCGACGCGCTCGGCGGCGTCGAGGTCTGCCTCAAAGAGCCCGTGTACGAACCGCTTTCGGGCGCCGACTTCCCGGCCGGCCGGCAGAAGTTGGACGGCCCGCAGGCGCTGAGCTTCGTCCGCCAGCGCCACGACCTGCCGCGCGGCGACCTGGACCGGGTGGTGCGCCAGCAGGTGGTGATGGCCTCGCTCGCGCACCGGATCATCTCCGGTCACACGCTGTCCAGCCCCGCGACGCTGAAGCGGCTGGAGGCGGCCGTCCAGCGCTCGGTGGTGATCTCCTCGGGTTGGGACGTCATGGATTTCGTCCAGCAGCTGCAAAAGCTGGCCGGCGGCAAGGTCGCCTTCGCCACCATCCCGGTGCTCGACGGGGCCGGCTGGAGCGACGACGGCATGCAGAGCGTGGTCCGGGTGGACCCGCACCAGGTCGCCGACTGGGTGGGCAGCCTGCTGCAAGGCCAGGCGCAGGGCAAGACCGAGGAGCTGGCCTACACGCCGGCCAAGACCACCGTCGACGTGGTCAACGACACCGACATCAACGGGCTGGCCGCGGCCGTGTCGGATGTGTTGAGCACCAAGGGATTCGGCGCCGGAACCGTCGGCAACAACGACGGCGCCCACGTGAAGGGCAGCCAGGTGCGCGCCGCAAAGACCGACGACCTGGGCGCACAACAGGTCGGC
This sequence comes from Mycobacterium sp. 1245805.9, assembly GCF_001672915.1. Classification (GTDB taxonomy): domain Bacteria; phylum Actinomycetota; class Actinomycetes; order Mycobacteriales; family Mycobacteriaceae; genus Mycobacterium. Next base: position 59,542 of record NZ_LZKR01000216.1, read on the forward strand.
AAGGAGCTGGGCGGGTTGCCCATCGTCGCCGACCCGGCGCTGACGGCCGGATCCGTCAAGGTGGTGCTCGCCAACGACTACACCGGCCCGGGCTCCGGCCTCTCCGGTGGCCCCAGCACCCAGGTGCTGCCCGCCCGGGCGTCCAACGCGGGCGCCGCCGGCGGGCCCAACACGCCGCCGCCGTCGCCGATCCTGACCGCCGGCTCCGACAAGCCCGAGTGCATCAACTGAGCACGCTCGCCGGCGCGATCCTGGACCCGATGCTGCGGGCCGACCCGGTCGGCCCCCGCATCACCTACTACGACGACGCGACCGGCGAGCGCATCGAATTGTCCGGGGTGACGCTGGCCAACTGGGCGGCCAAGACCGCCAACCTGTTGCGCGACGAGCTGGGCGCCGGGCCGGCCAGCCGGGTCGCGATCCTGCTGCCCGCGCACTGGCAGACGGCGGCCGTGCTGTTCGGGGTGTGGTGGATTGGCGCCGAGGCGGTGCTCGAACCGGGCGCCGCCGCCGACCTGGCGCTGTGCACCGCCGAGCGGCTGGACGAGGCGGACGCGTCCGTTGCCGGCGGTGAGGTCGCCGTCCTGTCACTGGATCCGTTCGGCCGCCCCGCCCCCGACCTGCCGATCGGCGTCACCGACTACGCCACCGCCGTCCGGGTGCACGGCGACCAGATCGTCCCCGAACGCCAGCCCGGCCCGGCGCTGGCCGGCCGATCGGCCGAAGCAGTCCTGGTCGATTGCGAAAGATCCTCCGCCGCAAGGGGATTGACGTCCAGCGACCGGGTCCTGTCCACCGCCGCCTGGTCCGGCCCCGACGAACTGGTGGATGGGCTGCTGTCGATCCTGGCGGTCGGCGCGTCGCTGGTGCAGGTCGCCAACCCGGATCCCGCGGCGCTGCCACGCCGGATCGAGACGGAAAAGGTCACCCGCGTCCTATCGACAAGTTAGCTTACCCTGAGCTAACTTTACGGGGTTAACTCAGCTCAGGTGGGGGCAGAGGCTTGGCCGACGGGGGCATCGGCATGCGTACGGCTCGTATCGGGGCCGGCGAGGTGCGCGGCCCATGACGGCGCCGATGTGGATCGCCGCACCACCGGAGGTCCATTCGGCGGCACTGAGCAGCGGCCCCGGTCCGGCGTCGTTGCTGGCGGCCGCCGGCGCGTGGAACGCGTTGAGCGCCGAATACGACTCCGTCGCAACGGAACTCGCTGCCATTCTGGCTGACGTGCAGGCGTCGGTGTGGCAGGGTCCGAGCGCGGAGTCGTTCGTGGCGGCACACGTGCCGTACTTGGCGTGGCTGACGCAGGCCGGCACCAACAGCGCGGCGTCGGCAGCTTTGCACGAGACCGCGGCCGCGGCCTACACCGCCGCGCTGGCGGCCATGCCGACGCTGGCCGAGCTCGCCACCAACCACATCGTCCACGGCGTGTTGGTGGCAACGAACTTCTTCGGGCTCAACACCATCCCGATCGCGCTCAACGAGGCGGACTACGTGCGCATGTGGATTCAGGCCGCCACCACGATGAGCGTCTATGACGCGACCTCCAGCGCGGCAGTGGCCTCGACGCCACCCACCGCCCCGGCGCCGGCGGTGGTGAACCCCGTGTCGACGTGGCTCGACTCGGTGACCAGCGCCGTCCAGACCGCCGGGCAACTCGCCCGGGACGCATCGACGCTGAACCTGACCGATCTGCAGTCGGCGCTCTTGAACCTGATCCAGAACTTCAGCATCGCGGCCTTCATCGCGGATCCGGCCGGGTACTCCCAGCAGACCGTCGAATCCTTCGTCGGGCAGTTCCCGCTGCTGTCGGACCTTTACCTCGGGTTCGGCGGCGACCACGTCTTCGAATTCGCCGAGAACCCGGTGGGATTCGTGGAGAACATCGTCAACAAGTTCCTGGCGGATCCGGCGACGGCGCTGAGCAATCCGTTTCTCCTGGTCCTCAGCCCCGACGATTTCGCCTCCATCGGCTACAGCGCGCTTTCCCCGTTCATTCCCTTCGCGGCCGCGCCCGCCGGCGCCGTCGGCGGCTTCGCGGGGCTGGCGCAGGCGACCGGGCCGGCCGACCTTCCCGAACCCGCCGTCGCGCCGGTTTCGGCGCCCATGGCGCACGCGCCCGCCTCGTCGCCGGTCGTCGGGGTGGCCGCGACCGGGGTCGGGTCGGCCGCCGCCCCCGGCACGGCCCCCGCGCCCACGGCAAGCACCGTCGCCAATCCGGCGCCGCCGCCGGCGCCCCCGGCGGCGGGGGTCGCAAGTTTCGCGCCCCCCTACGCGGTGGCGCCGCCCGGGTTCGAAGTCGGTTCGGGGTTCGGCTCCCGCGCGAGCGCCGGCGCCAAAAGGGCGGCGCCGCAATCGGATAGCGCCGCGGCGGTAAGCGCGTCGGCCGTCCGGGAACAGGCGCGGCGGCGCCGGCGCGCGAAGCAAGGCGGGCACGACGACGAGTTCATGGACATGGACGTCGACGTCGATCCGGACTGGGGCGCCTCGGAGGCTTCGGATCGGGGGGCGGGAGCCCTGGGGTTCGCCGGGACGGTGTCGAAGGGCGCTGCTCGCCCGACTGGGCTGACCGCCCTTTCCGGTGACGAGTTCGGCGGAGGTCCGGCCACGCCCATGCTGCCCAACACGTGGGATCCCGATTCATATTGATATCGCAATATTTGGATGTTAACGTCGTGCGAGCATTAACCGACGCGGTGACGACAGGAAGGTGCGGGCGATGGCGGTCTACGGGCTCCTGGCGAAGGCGGCGGGGACGGTGGTCACCGGCCTGGTCGGCGTGACGGCCTACGAGGTGGTGCGCAAGGCCGTGGCCAAGGCGCCGCTGCACGAGACGGCGGTGTCGGCGGCCGAGGTGGGGTTGCGCGGCACCCGCAGGGCCGAGGAGGCCGCCGAGTCGGCGCGCCTCAAGCTGGCCGACGTCATGGCCGAGGCGCGCGAACGCATCGGCGAGGAGGCGCCCACGCCGTCCGTCACCGACGCCCACGACCACTGATCGCCTGACATGGGCCTCGCACTGGTTGTCAACGAGGCGCAACCCGAAGACCCTGCCCTGCAAGTGATTTCGGATGCGGCCGGACGCATTCGGGTTTCGGTCTCCTGGGTGCGCGCCAACTCGCGGCGCGCCGTGGCGGTCGAGGAGGCCGTCGCCAAGGTGGCGGGGGTGCGCGCCGTGCACGCCTACCCGCGCACCGGCTCGGTGGTCGTCTGGTATTCGCCCCGGCGCTGCGACACCACCGCGGTGCTGCGGGAGATCGACGGCGCCGCCCAGGTCGCCGCGGAGCTGATCCCGGCGCGGGCGCCGCATTCGTCGGAGATTCGCAACACCGACGTGCTCCGCATGGTGATCGGCGGCGCGGCCCTGGCGCTGCTCGGCGTGCGCCGATACGTCTTCGCTCGGCCGCCGCTGCTCGGCCCGAGCGGGCGGCTGTTCGCCACCGGCGTCACCGTCTTCACCGGCTACCCCTTCCTGCGCGGCGCGCTCCGCTCGCTGCGCTCCGGCCGGGCCGGCACCGACGCGCTGGTCTCGGCGGCCACCGTGGCGAGCCTGGTGCTGCGCGAGAACGTCGTGGCCCTCACCGTGCTGTGGCTGCTCAACATCGGCGAGTACCTGCAGGACCTCACGCTGCGGCGGACCCGGCGCGCGATCTCGGAGTTGCTGCGCGGCAACCAGGACACCGCGTGGATCCGGTTGCCGGACGGCGAGATTCAGGTGCCCATCGACAGCGTCGAGATCGGCGACGAGGTGGTGGTGCACGACCACGTCGCGATCCCGGTGGACGGCGAGGTGGTCGACGGCGAGGCGATCGTCGACCAGTCGGCGATCACCGGCGAGAACCTGCCCGTTTCCGTCATCGTCGGCGCCCGCGTGCACGCCGGCTCGGTCGTGGTGCGCGGGCGGCTGGTGGTGCGCGCCCACGCGGTCGGCAACCAGACCACCATCGGGCGCATCATCGCCCGGGTCGAAGAGGCGCAGCACGACCGGGCGCCGATCCAGACGGTCGGCGAAAACTTCTCCCGCCGTTTCGTTCCCACCTCGTTCATCGTCTCGGCCGTCACCCTGGCCGTCACCGGCGACGTGCGCCGCGCGATGACGATGCTGCTGATCGCGTGCCCGTGCGCGGTGGGCCTGGCCACCCCGACCGCGATCAGCGCGGCGATCGGCAACGGCGCGCGCCGCGGCATCCTGATCAAGGGCGGTTCCCACCTGGAACAGGCGGGCCAGGTCGACGCGATCGTGTTCGACAAGACCGGAACCTTGACCGTGGGCCGCCCGGTGGTCACCAACATCGTTGCGATGCACAAGGATTGGGAGCCGGAGCAGGTGCTGGCCTACGCGGCCAGCTCGGAGATCCACTCCCGCCATCCGCTGGCCGAGGCGGTGATCCGCTCGACCGAGGAACGCCACATCAGCATCCCGCCGCACGAGGAGTGCGAGGTGCTGGTGGGCATGGGCATGCGGACCTGGGCCGACGGCCGGACCCTGCTGCTGGGCAGCCCGTCGCTGCTGCAGTCCGAAAAGGTCAAGGTGTCCAAGAAGGCCAAGGAGTGGGTCACCAGGCTGCGCCGCCAGGCGGAGACGCCGTTGCTGCTCGCGGTGGACGGCACCCTGGTCGGTCTGATCAGCCTGCGCGACGAGGTGCGGCCCGAGGCGGCCGAGGTGCTGACGAAGTTGCGCGCCAACGGGATTCGCCGGATCGTCATGCTCACCGGCGATCACCCCGAGATCGCCGAGGTGGTGGCCGCCGAGCTCGGGATCGACGAGTGGCGAGCCGAGGTGATGCCCGAGGACAAGCTCGAGGTAGTGCGCGAGCTGCAGGGCGACGGCTTCGTGGTGGGCATGGTCGGCGACGGCATCAACGACGCCCCGGCGCTGGCCGCCGCCGACATCGGGATCGCGATGGGGCTGGCGGGAACCGACGTGGCCGTCGAGACCGCCGACGTGGCCCTGGCCAACGACGACCTGCATCGCCTGCTCGACGTGCGCGACCTGGGCGCCCGCGCCGTCGACGTGATCCGGGAGAACTACGGCATGTCCATCGCGGTCAACGCCGCCGGGCTGATCATCGGCGCCGGCGGCGCGCTCTCCCCCGTGCTGGCCGCGATCCTGCACAACGCGTCGTCGGTCGCGGTGGTGGCCAACAGCTCCCGGCTGATCCGGTACCGCCTGGACTGAACAGCACGCGGGAATACGGCAAACCACGTATCTTCTGCTCAACGCGCCATATCCGAGCATCGGAAACCCGCACGATGACAAGTCTGGACCCCCAATTTCGGTTTCGACGGCTTCGGCTCGGGCTTCTTCAACTCGGCCAGCGGACCGTCCTTCATCAACGGCGAGACCTCGCGCTTCTTCAACTCGGCCACCGGCGGGACCATCGTCAACGGCGACACCTCGGGCTTCTTCAACGTCGGCATCCCGGGCAGCCTGGCCGGCCCCGGCACCAGCGGCCAACTCTCCGGCCTGCTGAACTTCGGCACCGTCGTGTCCGGGATCTTCAGCCTCAGCCGGCTGCTGCCCTAACCGCTCAGCAGCCGCAGTCCCGGCCGCGCCAGGCCCGGACGCCCTGCCAGGCCGCGACCCCGGCGATGCCGAGGCCCACCGCCGGGTCGAGCCACCAACCGCCCGACCACAGCCCGGTCAGCGCGAGGGTCAACAGCACCCCGGCGGCCTGCGCGGCGCACAGGTAGTTCTGCATCCCTTCGGCCTCGGTGGCGCCCGAGTCCAACCGCGCGCCGAGTCGGCGGTTGGCCCGGCCCAGGAGTGGCATGAGCACCAACCCCAAGGCCGTCAACCCGATGCCGATCACGGACATCTCGGCGTGCTGCTCCTCGGTCAGTTCACGCAGGGATTCGGCGGCGATGTACGGCGCGGTGAGCCAAAACGACATCGCGACACCGCGTTGCGCGCGCCGCTCGGCGACCGGCGAAAAGGTGCGCGCGCCGCTGAACCGCCACACCACCATCGCGCTGGCCAGGGCTTCCGACGCCCCGCCCAGCGCCCATCCGGTCAGCGCGATGGACCCGACCGCCAGTCCCTGCCACAAGCCGACCGCGCCCTCGACGAGCACCACGACCAGGCTGACCCAGGCCAACCGGCGCGCCCACGCGGCGGCGCTCCGCCAGCCGGAATCCCCGCTCGCGGCGACGTGGCAGTCGGCGACGACGGCGGGCGAAGTGGTCATTGACGCGAGGCTAGCGACGGCAGGGCGGTGCCGCGAACCCGCACACACCGACGTAACACAACCGTGTCCGGTCTCTTACACACCGGCGGGCGGTCGGCACCGTGGCCTCGTAGTTATTGTGGCTAACGAGTAGCGGGGAGAAGGGACGACATGGCGCGCACCGAGAACGACACCTGGGACCTGGCGACCAGCGTGGGAGCCACCGCGACCATGGTGGCCGCGGGGCGCGCCCGGGCGACCCGGGACGGGCTGATCGACGACCCGTTCGCCGAGCCGCTGGTGCGCGCCGTCGGGATCGACTTCATGACGCGGTGGTCCGCCGGTGACTTGAGCTCCGCCGACGTCGACGAGCCGGGCGCCCCGTGGGGCATGCAGCGGATGACCGACCTGCTAGCCGCCCGCACGCGCCACATCGACGCGTTCTTCGCCGAGGCGGGCGCCGCGGGGATCCGCCAGGTGGTGATCCTGGCCTCCGGGCTGGACGCGCGCGCCTACCGGCTGCCCTGGGCGCCGGGCACGACAGTGTTCGAGATCGACCAGCCCGAGGTGATCGAATTCAAGACCGCCACCCTCGCCCGGCAGGGCGCCGAGCCCACGGCGGAACTGCGGGCCGTCCCGATCGACCTGCGCCATGACTGGCCCTCGGCGCTGCGCCGGGCGGGGTTCGACGCCGCGCGGCCCACCGCCTGGGCCGCCGAAGGACTGCTCGCCTTCCTGCCGCCCGAGGCGCAGGACCGGCTGCTCGACGACGTCACCGCGCTGTCCGCCGACGGCAGCCGGCTGATGGCCGAGGTCTTCAGCAACACCGGCGCCAGCGGTGACGCCCTGAACGCGGCGAGCGAGAAGTGGCGGGCCAACGGCCTGGACATTGCGCTCGGCGACCTGGGCTTCCCCGGCGAGCGCACCGACGCGGCGACCTACCTTGAGCGGCACGGCTGGCGCACGGTCCGCACCCCCCTCAATCGGCTGTTGGCCGACACCGGGTTACCTTTGCAGCGCAGCGAACCGGGTGCGCCGTTTTCCGGCAACTACTACTGCACCGCGGTGCTGGACCGGGCAGCTTAGAGGAAGGCCGCACATGCCAAACAGCAAGCCCGCCAAGCCACTTGACGGGTATCGGGTGCTCGACTTCACGCAGAACATCGCCGGGCCGCTGGCCGGACAGGTGCTGGCCGACCTGGGCGCCGAGGTGATCAAGGTGGAGGCCCCCGGCGGCGAGGCGGCCCGGCAGATCACCGCGGTCCTGCCCGGGCGCCCGCCGCTGCCCACGCTGTTCCTGCCGCACAACCGGGGCAAGAAATCGGTGGCGGTGGACCTCACCGACGACGAGAGCAAGCAGCGGATCCTGCGGCTCGTCGACACCGCCGACGTTGTGCTGGAAGGCTTTCGGCCCGGCGTCATGGAGCGGATGGGCCTGGGGCCCGACGAGCTGCGGGCCCGCAACCCGAAGCTGATCTACGCGCGGCTGTCCGCCTACGGCGGCAACGGGCCGCAGGGCAACCGGCCGGGCGTCGACCTGATGGTCGCCGCCGAATCGGGCATGACCACCGGGATGCCCACCCCCACCGGCAAGCCGCAGATCATCCCCTTCCAGCTCGTCGACGCCGCCAGCGGTCACGTGCTGGCCCAGGCGGTGCTGGCCGCGCTGCTCAACCGCGAGCGGCACGGGGTCGCCGACGTCGTGCGCGTCGCGATGTACGACGTCGCGGTCAACCTGCAGGCCAGCCAGCTCACCATCCACCTCAACAAGCCGAGCGAGCCGAAACCGGACGCGGAGCCGAAACCCAAGAAGCGCAAGGGAGTTGGCTTCGCCACGCAGCCGTCGGACGCATTCAAGGCCGCCGACGGCTACCTGGTGATCAGCGCGTACGTGCCCAAGCACTGGGCGAAGCTGTGCGAGATCATCGGCCGCCCCGAGCTGCTGACCGACGAGCGGTTCATCGACCAGCGTGCGCGGGCGCTGAACTACCCGGAGCTGACCGAGGAATTGGAGTCGGCGCTGGCGGCCAAGACCGCGGCCGAATGGGTTCAGCTACTGCAGGAGGGCGGCTTGATGGCCTGCCACGCCTACACCTGGAAGCAGGTGGTCGGCACCCCGCTGTTCGCCGAGAACGAGCTCGCCCTGCGGGTCGGCAGCGGCGAGGACGCGATCACGGTCGTCCGCATGCCGGCGCGCTATTCGAGCTTCGAGGCGGCGGCCACCGATCCGCCGCCCGCGCCCGGGCAGCACAACGAGGAGTTCCTCACCGGTTAGACGCCGGGGAGGCGCACCACCTGGACGAAGAACTCGTCGATCTGCCGCACGGCGCTCATGAACTGGTCGAGGTCGACCGGCTTGGTGACGTAGGCGTTGGCGTGCAGTTGGTAGCTGCGCAGGATGTCCTCCTCCGCCGAGGAGGTGGTGAGCACGACGACGGGGATGCGGGCCAGGTCCGGGTCGGACTTGACCTTCTCCAGCAGCTGTCGGCCGTCGTATTTCGGCAGGTTCAGGTCGAGCAGGATGAGGTCCGGTCGCGGCGCGTCCGCGTATGGGCCGCGCCGGTAGAGGAAGTCCAGTCCCTCCTCCCCGTCGTGGGCGACGTGCAGGTTGTTCTTGAGCTTGTTGTGCTCGAACGCTTCTCGCGTGATCAGCTCGTCGCCCGGATCGTCCTCGACGAGCAGAATCTCGATCGCTCTACCGGCCGATGTCGCTGACGTCACGGTGGTCTCCTTCGGTGGCGATGGGCAGGGTGAACTGAAGCCGGGTTCCGTCGGTGTAGGTCGTGTCGACCCAGATGGTGCCGCCGTGCTGCTCGACGATCTTCTTGCACAGCGCCAGGCCGACGCCGGTGCCGGAGTACACCTCCCGGCCGTGCAGCCGCTGAAAAATGACGAAGACCTTCTCGGAAAATTCCTCGGCGATGCCAATCCCGTTGTCCGACACTGACAACAGCCACTCGCCGGCGCGCCGTTCGCAGTCGACGACGACGCGGGGGCGGCGGTCCTTGTGCCGGAACTTCACCGCGTTGCCGATCAGGTTCTGCCACAGCATGGTCAGCAGCGTGGGATCGCCGATGATCCGCGGCAGCGGCTGCGGGGGCCGCACGATTTCGGCGTCCGTCTCCTCGATGGCGGCGGCGAGGTTGGCCACGCCGGCGTCCAGCACCGTGCCGAGGTCGACCTCGGTTTCCATGGTGGCCAGGCGACCCACGCGGGAGAACGTGAGCAGGTCGTTGATCAGCACCTGCATGCGCTTGGCCCCGTCGACGGCGAACCCGATGTATTCGAGTCCACGCTCGTCGAGCTGGTCGCCGTAACGCTTTTCGAGCAGCTGACAGAACGAGGCGACCTTGCGCAGCGGTTCCTGCAGATCATGGGACGCGACGTAGGCGAACTGCTCGAGTTCGGCGTTCGAACGCCGCAATTCGAGGGCCTGCTCGTCCAAAAGCGTACGGGCCGAATGGGATACCTCGAGCTCCTCGACGAGGCGCTCCCGCATGTTCTCCACGTCGATCGCCATGTTGCGAATGTCCTTAGGGCGCCGCGGCGCCGAGATGGTCTCGCCGAAGTCTCCCCGCGTGATCCGCCGGCAGGCCGCGGCCAGCACCGCGATCGGGCGGGTGACCGCGTCCCGCACCAGGATCCCCAGCGCGGCCGCCGTGCCGAAGAACAAGAGGACCATTGCGACGAGCACCCGGTCCCGCCAGGTGTCGGTGCGTTTGAGATCGTCGGCCGCCTGGTTGCGCGCCGCGGTCAGGTTCGCGTTCTGCCTGTCGAAAAGGGCACGCAGGTGGTCGAATTGGGCCTTGCCGCGTTCGGCCGCGGGCCGGCTCGTGACGTTGCGGGCGTCGGGGGCCACGCTCGCGATCGCGGGCTCGGCGTAGTTGGTGCGCCAGTTGGCGGCCGCCCGCTCGATCGCGTCGAGGTCGGCGAGCAGGTCCGGGCGCTCGGGCAACCGTCGCCGGATGTCCTCGGCCGCTTCGCGTTCGGTGTGCTGCCCGTCGTAGTAGGGCGTGAGGAACTGGCGATCGGCCGCGATCAGGTAGCCGCGCACGCCGGTTTCCTGGTCGCGCAGCGCCGACTGCAGCTGATAGGCCGCCACCCGCGACGGCTGGATTCCGTCGACCAACCCGCGCAGCATGTGATCGGAGCGCTGCAGCAGCACGGCCCCGACCACCGCGTCGGCGAGCACCATAACGCCCATGGTGGACAGGACCAGGAACTGCCAGCCGCGCACGGTCAGCTGCGTCAGGCGCGGCACTCGCAGGGTGGGGCTCACGTCGTCGTCCGCTCGACGCGCACCACCGCGATGTCGTCGCTGAGCCCGCCGCGCGGGCGGGCGAGTTCCTCGGCGCCGTCGATGAGGGCGTCGACGAACGCCGGGCCGGGCAGCCGCGCATGCTTGCGGGCCAGCGTGAGCAGGCCGTCCTCGCCCAGGCGCCGGTTGCCGTCCCCGGAATACCCCTCGAAGAGCCCGTCGGTCAGCAGCAGCAGTCCCTGTCCCAAATGCAGGCGCAGCTCGTGCCGCGGCCAATGGTCGCCGCCCAGGCCCAGCGCCAGACCGCCCGGCGGCTCCACCCATTCGACGTCCTCGCCGTCGTGCAGCAGCATCCCCGGGTGGCCGGCCCGCACGGCGGTGACGCCGGTGCCGTCGGGGTGGATCTCCAGGCTGAGCACCGTCGCGAAGATTCCCCGCCCGGTGCGCTCGGACTGCAGCACCCGCTCGAGCTTCGGCATCAGCTCGACGCCGTGCACGCCGGCGAAGGTGAGCGCGCGGAACGCGATGCGCAGGGCCGCCCCCAGCGCCGCCTCGTCCGGCCCGTGCCCGGCGACGTCGCCGATCAGGACGTGCAGGACGCGGTCTTGTGTCTGGACGACGTCGTAGAAGTCCCCGCACAACAGCGCGTCCTCGCGGCTCGGCCGGTACCGCGCGACGATGTCGACGCCGGGCTCGTCGAGCAGCAGCGGCGACGGCAGCAGGCCGCGCTCCAGCAGCGCGTTCTCCCGGGCCCGAAGCCGGGTCGCGTGCAGGTCGGCGGCGATGAGCTCGGCCCGTTTGCGTTCGATCGCATAGAGCAGCGCGCGCCGCAGCATCTCGGGTTCGACCCGCCCCTTGACGAGGTAGTCCTGCGCGCCCGCCGCGACCGCGGAGGCCCCGAAGTATTCGTCGTTCAACCCGGTCAGCACGACGATCGGAACCGTGGCGTCGCGCCGGGCGATGCGGCCCAGCGCGTCGATCCCGCTGGCGTCGGGCAGGTTCAGGTCCAGCAGCACGCAGTCGGGCCGCGCCGACGCGATCTCCTCTTCGGCCTGCGCGATCGACCGCGCCCAGGTCAACCGGATGTCGGCGACGGCGTCGGCGATCAGCTCTTCCACGAGCAGCGCGTCCGCGCGGTCGTCCTCGACCAACAGCAGCGACAGTGACTGCCACTGCGCGGGCGGCGTGGAAGCAGAGCGCACGGCCATCAAGCCCCGGTCACCCATGGAAGCCCACGGGACGCCATGTTATGCATCGGACGCTCCCCTGGCCGCGACAAGACGCGGAAAAGACGCGGAAAAGACGCGGAAAGACACTGCGCTGGATGACGGTCGGAGTGGATGGCCGGTGCCTGTTTACCGACGCTCGGGCCGGACTTACCGGCCCATCTCGTTGCCGTCGGAGATCCTATTCGGTGCGCCGACGCGTTCCCCAACGGAGTCCCGCATTCAGCGCAGCAGCGCCCGCGACATCACCACGCGCTGAATCTGGTTGGTGCCCTCGTAGATCTGGGTGATCTTGGCGTCGCGCATCATCCGCTCGACCGGGAAGTCGGTGGTGTAGCCGGCGCCGCCGAACAACTGCACCGCGTCGGTGGTGACCTCCATCGCGACGTCGGAGGCGAAGCACTTGGACGCCGCGGAGATGAAGCCGAGATCCGATTCGCCGCGCTCGGCGCGGGCCGCCGCCTGGTACACCAGCATCCGCGCGGCCTCGACCTTCATCGCCATGTCGGCCAGCATGAACTGGACGGCCTGGAAGCTGCTGATCGACTCGCCGAACTGCTTGCGGTCCTTGGTGTAGGCGATCGCGGCGTCCAGTGCGCCCTGGGCGATGCCGACCGCCTGGGCGCCGATGGTGGGACGGGTGTGGTCCAGCGTGGCCAGCGCGGTCTTGAAGCCGGTGCCCGGCTCACCGATGATCCGGTCGCCCGGGATGCGGCAGTTCTCGAAGTACAGCTCGGTGGTCGGCGAGCCCTTGATGCCCAGCTTCTTCTCCTTGGGACCGACGGTGAAGCCCTCGTCGTCGATGTGCACGATGAACGACGAGATGCCGTTGGCGCCCTTGTCCGGGTCGGTCACCGCCATCACCGTGTACCAGGTCGACTTGCCGCCGTTGGTGATCCAGGCCTTGGCGCCGTTGAGGATCCAGTCGTCGCCGTCGGCCTTGGCGCGGGTGCGCATCGACGCCGCGTCGCTGCCGGCCTCGCGCTCGGACAGCGCGTAGGAGGCCAGCGCGCCGCCCTCCGCGAGCGTGGGCAGCACCTGCTTCTTCAGCTCCTCCGAGCCGCGCAGGATCAGGCCCATGGTGCCCAGCTTGTTCACCGCCGGGATCAACGACGCGGACGCGTCCACCCGCGCCACCTCTTCGATCACGATGCACGCCGCGACCGAGTCCGCGCCCTGCCCGCCGTACTCCTCCGGCACGTGCACGGCGTTGAAGCCCGACCCGTTCAGCGCGTCCAGCGCCTCCTGCGGGAACCGCGCGTTCTCGTCGACGTCGGCCGCGTGGGGCGCGATCTCCTTTTCCGCCAGCGCGCGGATCGCGGCCCGCAGCTCCCGGTGTTCCTCGGGCAGTTGGAACAGGTCGAACGACGGGTTTCCGGCCCATCCAGCCATGGTCGGCCTCCTTGCACTCGCTAAGCTACTCGCCGGTAACTTTACCGTGGCGCTGTTGCAGCGCCGAATCCTTGGCACGCACGCTCTCGGCCAGCTGGTTCTGAAACGCGACGATCCGCGCCCGCAGCGCCGCGTCGGACGCGGCCAGGATGCGCACGGCGAGCAGGCCCGCGTTGCGGGCGCCGCCGATGGAGACCGTGGCGACCGGAACGCCGGCCGGCATCTGCACGATCGACAGCAGCGAGTCCAGGCCGTCGAGGCGGGCCAGCGGCACCGGCACCCCGATCACCGGCAGCGGCGTGGCGGAGGCGACCATCCCGGGCAGGTGCGCGGCTCCGCCGGCGCCGGCGATGATCACCTCTAGGCCGCGGTCGGCCGCGGTGCGGGCGTAGTCGAACATCGCCTGCGGCGTGCGGTGCGCCGAGACCACCCGGACCTCGGCCGGGACGTCGAACTCGGCCAGCGCCTCGGCGGCGTCGGCCATCACCGACCAGTCGCTGTCGCTGCCCATGATGACCCCTACCCGAGGTGCGTCACCCATGTGGATCCCATCCGTCCGTCCACTGCCCGTGTGACAACCAGTGTGCCGCCAGCTCGGCGCGTTCACGCAGTTGGACCAGGCCCGCCGGGTCCGCGCCCAGGAAATTGACGTGCCCGATCTTGCGGCCGGGCCGTTCCTCCTTGCCGTACAGGTGAACCCGGGCGCCGGGCATCCGCGCGAACAGGTGGTGCAGCCGCTCGTCCATGCTGATCGCCGGGAGCTGCGGGGCACCCAGCACGTTGGCCATCACGATCACCGGTGCGATGGCGTCGGTGTCGCCGAGGGGATAGTCCAGCACCGCGCGCAGGTGCTGCTCGAACTGGCTGGTGCGCGCCCCGTCCATGGTCCAGTGCCCGGAGTTGTGCGGCCGCATCGCGAGCTCGTTGACCAGCAGCGCGCCATCGGTCGTCTCGAACAGCTCGACCGCCAGCACGCCGACGACACCGAGCTCGGCGGCCAACCGCAACGCCAGCCGCTGGGCCCCGGCGGCCACGCCCTCGTCCAGGTCCGGCGCGGGCGCGATCACCTGCACGCAGATCCCGTCGCGCTGCACCGTCTCGACCACCGGCCACGCCGCGCCCTGGCCGAACGGGGAGCGAGCCACCAGCGCCGACAGTTCGCGGCGCAGGTTCACCTGCTCCTCTGCCATCACGGGCACGCCGTCGGCCAGGAAGCTGGCGGCGATTTCGCGGGCGTGCAGGGGGTCGCGGGCCATCCGGACCCCGCGCCCGTCGTAGCCGCCGCGGACCGCCTTGACGACGACGGGGCCGCCCACCCGCGCGGCGAACTCCTCGAGCTCGTCCAGGTTGCCGATGCCGGCATAGCGCGGCACCGGCGCGCCGAGGGCCTCCAACCGCCGCCGCATCACCAGCTTGTCCTGGGCGTGCACCAAGGCGTGCGGCGGCGGCGCCACGTTGACGCCCTCGGCGACCAGCTTCTCCAGCAGCTCGGTCGGGACGTGCTCGTGGTCGAACGTCAGCACGTCGGCCCCGGCCGCGACCCGGCGCAGGTCCTCAAGCTCGGTGTGCGAGCCGATCACCACGTCGGGGCTGACCTGCGCGGCGGATTCGCCGGGGGCGGTGGCCAGCACCCGCAGCGTCTGCCCCAGCGCGATCGCGGACTGGTGGGTCATGCGGGCGAGTTGACCGCCGCCGACCATCGCCACGACGGGGGCGGCCTTGGGTGAGCGCTTGTTCGGCACGGCCATCATCGTGTCACGGTCCGCGGCGAAACAGATTTTGCGTCGTTTTTGCGTCCGTCCGTACACTGACGTGTTGTGTCCTTCGCCGATGCCGTAATTTCGCGCCTGCCCGAGGCCGTTCAGCCTCATTTGCTGCGCCATCACGAGCTGATCAAATTCGCGATCGTCGGCGGCACCACGTTCATCATCGACTCGGCGATCTTCTACACCCTCAAGCTGACGATCCTCGAACCCAAGCCGGTGACGGCCAAGGTGATCGCGGGCATCGTCGCGGTCATCGCCTCCTACGTCCTGAACCGGGAGTGGAGCTTCCGCGACCGCGGCGGCCGCGAGCGCCACCACGAGGCGTTCTTGTTCTTCGCCTTCAGCGGCGTGGGGGTGCTGCTTTCCATGGCGCCGCTGTGGTTCTCGCACTACGTGCTGCAGCTCCGAGTGCCCGAGGTGTCGCTGACGCTGGAGAACATCACCGACTTCATCTCGGCCTACATCATCGGCAACCTGCTGCAGATGGCGTTCCGCTTCTGGGCGTTCCGCCGCTGGGTGTTCCCCGACGAGTTCGCCCGCAACCCGGACAAGGCGATCGAATCCGCCCTTACCGCAGGCGGTTTCGCCGAGGTCCTGGAGGACGCGTACGAGGGCGGCTTGGAGAAGAGCAACGTCACCCTGCTGCGGTCGTGGCGGAAAAAGGCGAGCCGGTTCGGTCAGCTCGGCGACTCCTCCGAACCCAGGGTGTCGAAGACTTCGTGATACAGCAGCGCGTGCACTTCGCGCAGCCGCGGAATGTTGTAGAACTCCAACGGATCTTGTGACGCCGACTCGATGATCAGCGTTCCGGTGCGAAACATGCGCTCGGTCAAGCGGTCCCGGAACTCCACGCTGTTGATGCGGGCCAGCGGGATGTCGATCCCGCTGCGGGTGAGGACCCCGTGCCGGAACATCACCCGGCGGTTGGTGACGACGAAATGTGTGGTCAGCCAGCCCAGGAACGGCCACAGTGTAAGCCAGCCGACGATCACCAGCCAGACGCCCCAGATGACGCCGTAGATGATGTTCTTGGCGAGCTGCTCCCAGTGCGTCGAGTTGAGGTAGCCGGAACCGAACGCGGCCAGCGCGGTCGCCAGCACGAGCACCACGACGGGCCAGATCAACCGCTTCCAGTGCGGGTGGCGGTGCAGGACGACCTGTTCGCCGGCGGCCAGGGCGTTGTCCGGATAGCTCACGTGAGCGAAGCTACCGCTGCTCGCGCAGATGCACCACGTCACCGGCCGAAACAACGACGGTTTCGCCGCCGGCCTCCAGACACAGCCGGCCCTGGTCGTCGACGGCGGTCGCGGTGCCCACGACCTCCTTGTCGCCCGGCAGCACGGCGCGCACCCGGCGCCCGATGGTCAGGCTGCGCGCCCGGTAGTCGGCGGCCAGCGCCCAGTCGGCGCCCCGCGCGGCCCGCCAGGCCACGATCCGCCTGCCCAGTTCGGTCAGCACCGCGCCGACAAGCCGGCCGCGGTCGGGCTCGGCGACGCCGAGGTCGAACAGCGATGTGGCGCCGGGCCCGTCGACCTCCTCGGGGGCCTGAGTCACGTTGAGCCCCAAGCCGATCACCACGACCGGGCGGGACACCTCAGCGAGGATGCCGGCCAGCTTGCCCGGCGAGTCCGGCGGCCCGGCCAGCACATCGTTGGGCCACTTGAGGCCCGCCCGCACCCCCGTGACGGCCTGCACCGCGTCGACGATCGCCACCCCGGTGGCAAGCGACAGCCAGCCCCAGCCCTCGGTCGGCACGTCGACGACGCTGACGCCCACCGACATCGTGATCTGGGCCCGCGGGCTGGCCGTCCAGCCGCGCCCGTGCCGCCCGCGCCCCGCCGTCTGGTGCTCGGCGATCAGCACCGCCCCGGCGACGTCGTCGCCGGCCGCGGCCCGCGCCAGCAGGTCGGCGTTGGTGGAGCCGGTCTGTTCCACCACGTCGAGCCGGCGCCAGCCCAGACCGGTGCCGATCAGCTCGGCGCGCAGCGCGGCCTGATCCAGCGGTTGCCGAAGCGAATCGCGGTCCGTCACTCCACCCAGCCTAAGCACCGGCGCGGGGCCTGCCGATACCATCGAGTCCCATGACAAGCGTTACCGACCACACCGCCGAGCCCGCCTCCGAGCACACCATCGACATCCACACCACCGCGGGAAAGCTGGCCGAGCTGCACAAGCGGCGGGAGGAGTCGCTGCACCCGGTCGGCGAAGAGGCCGTCGAGAAGGTGCACGCCAAGGGCAAGCTGACCGCCCGCGAGCGCATCCTGGCCCTGCTCGACGAGGACTCGTTCGTCGAACTCGACGCCCTGGCCAAGCACCGCAGCACCAACTTCGGCCTGGACAAGAACCGCCCGCTCGGCGACGGCGTGATCACCGGCTACGGCACGATCGACGGCCGCGACGTGTGCATCTTCAGCCAGGACGCCACCGTGTTCGGCGGCAGCCTCGGCGAGGTGTACGGCGAGAAGATCGTCAAGGTACAGGAGCTGGCGATCAAGACCGGCCGCCCGCTCATCGGCATCAACGACGGCGCCGGCGCGCGCATCCAGGAGGGCGTCGTCTCGCTGGGCCTGTACAGCCGGATCTTCCGCAACAACATCATCGCGTCCGGGGTCATCCCGCAGATCTCGCTGATCATGGGCGCGGCCGCCGGCGGCCACGTCTACTCCCCCGCCCTGACCGACTTCGTGGTCATGGTCGACCAGACCAGCCAGATGTTCATCACCGGCCCCGACGTCATCAAGACCGTCACCGGCGAGGACGTCACCATGGAGGAGCTGGGCGGCGCCCACACCCACATGGCCAAGTCGGGCACGCTGCACTACGTCGCCTCCGGCGAGCAGGACGCCTTCGACTGGGTCCGCGACCTGCTGAGCTACCTGCCGCCGAACAACGCCACCGACCCGCCCCGCTACGCCGAGCCCGCCCCGGCGGGCCCCATCGAGGAGAACCTCACCGAGGAGGACCTCGAGCTGGACACCCTGATCCCGGACTCGCCCAACCAGCCCTACGACATGCACGAGGTGATCACCCGGATCCTCGACGACGACGAGTTCCTGGAGATCCAGGGCGGTTACGCGCAGAACATCGTCGTCGGGTTCGGCCGCATCGACGGGCGCCCGGTCGGGATCGTGGCCAACCAGCCCACCCAGTTCGCCGGCTGCCTGGACATCAACGCCTCGGAGAAGGCGGCCCGCTTCGTGCGGACCTGCGACTGCTTCAACATCCCGATCGTCATGCTGGTCGACGTCCCGGGCTTCCTGCCGGGCACCGGCCAGGAGTACAACGGCATCATCCGGCGCGGGGCCAAGCTGCTGTTCGCCTACGGCGAGGCGACGGTGCCCAAGATCACGGTCATCACCCGCAAGGCCTACGGCGGCGCCTACTGCGTCATGGGCTCCAAGGACATGGGCTGCGACGTCAACCTGGCCTGGCCGACGGCGCAGATCGCGGTGATGGGTGCCTCCGGCGCGGTCGGCTTCGTGTACCGCCAGCAGCTGGCCGAGGCCGCCAAGAAGGGCGAGGACGTCGACACGCTGCGGCTGCAGCTGCAGCAGGAGTACGAGGACACGCTGGTCAACCCGTACGTCGCGGCCGAGCGCGGATACGTCGACGCGGTGATCCCGCCGTCATACACCCGTGGCTACATCGCCACGGCGCTGCGCCTGCTGGAACGCAAGATCAGCCACCTGCCGCCGAAGAAGCACGGGAACATTCCGCTGTGAGTCGAGCGAGCGGAGCGAACGCAGTGAGCGACGGGAGTGAGGCGAACAATTGGGCACAGTGACGGGGCACGAGCCGCACATCCAGGTGCTCAAGGGCAACCCCACCGACGCGGAGCTGGCGGCGCTGGTGGCCGTGCTCGGCGGCGTCGGCGCCGCCTCCCCCGAACCCACCCAGCCGGAGAGCACCCGCTGGGGGCTCCCGGTCGACCGGCTACGCTACGCGATGTCGAACTACCAGCGGCTGACCCTGCAGCAGATGACGCACATGCGCCATTGACCCGGCTGGTGCTGGGGTCGGCCTCGCCCGGCCGCCTCAACGTGCTGCGCCAGGCCGGCCTCGAACCGCTGGTCGTGGTGTCCGGCGTCGACGAGGACCGCATCGCCTCGGGCCTGGCGCCCGACGCCTCTCCCGACGAGGTGGTCTGCGCGCTGGCCGCGGCCAAGGCCGACGACGTCGCGGGCCCGCTCGACGCCGACACCGCGGCGGATTGCGTTGTGCTGGGCTGTGATTCGATGCTGGCCATCGACGGCCGGCTGTGCGGCAAGCCCGGATCGGCCGATGCCGCCGTGGACCAGTGGCGGCTGATGGGCGGCCGGTCGGGCCGCCTGCACACCGGGCACTGCCTGCTGCGGCTGCGCGACGGCGCCCCCACCCATCGCGAGGTCCAATCCGCTTGCACCACAGTGCATTTCGCCGAGCCGACCGAGGCGGATCTGCGGGCGTACGTCGCCAGCGGCGAACCGCTGCGGGTGGCGGGGGGCTTCACCCTGGACGGGCTGGGCGGCTGGTTCGTCGACGGGATCGAGGGCGATCCGTCCAACGTGATCGGCGTGAGCCTGCCGCTGCTGCGCGCCCTGCTACAGCGGGCCGGGCTGTCCGTGGCCGCGCTGTGGTCCGACAAGACCCGCGAGACTTAATCCTGCGCGACCCGCCTCGGCGAGTCGTGTGCGTCGTGTAAGTGTCGCGGGAGGCGAGCGTCGCGGCGGCGGTCGCGGGCCCGGCGGTAGGCTCGAAGTTGTGTCATTACCCCCCGATCCTCACCCGTCCCTGACCGAATACGCCCACCCCGAACGACTGGTCACCGCCGACTGGCTGTCCGCCAACATGGGCGCCCCCGGCCTGGCGATCGTCGAGTCTGACGAGGACGTGTTGCTCTACGACGTCGGCCACATCCCCGGCGCGGTCAAGATCGACTGGCACACCGACCTCAACGACCCGCGGGTCCGCGACTACATCAACGGCGAGCAGTTCGCCGAGCTGATGGATCGCAAGGGCATCGCCCGCGACGACACGGTCGTGATCTACGGCGACAAGAGCAACTGGTGGGCGGCCTACGCGCTGTGGGTCTTCACACTGTTCGGCCACCCCGACGTGCGCCTGCTCAACGGCGGGCGCGACCTGTGGCTGGCCGAGCGCCGCGACACCACCCTGGACGTCCCGACCGCGACGTCGAGCGGCTATCCCGTCGTGCAGCGCAACGACGCCCCCATCCGGGCGTACAAGGACGACGTGCTGGCCATCCTCGGATCCCAGCCGCTGATCGACGTGCGCTCGCCGGACGAGTACACCGGCAAGCGCACCCACATGCCCGACTACCCCGAGGAGGGGGCGCTGCGGGCCGGGCACATCCCCACCGCCGTGTCGATCCCGTGGGGCAAGGCGGTCGACGAGAGCGGCCGCTTCCGCCCCCGCGCGGAGCTCGAGGAGCTCTACGGGTTCCTTTCGCCCGACGACAAGACCGTCGTCTACTGCCGCATCGGCGAGCGGTCCAGCCACACCTGGTTCGTGCTCACCCACCTGCTGGGCAAGCCCGGGGTCCGCAACTACGACGGCTCCTGGACCGAGTGGGGCAACACCGTGCGGGTGCCGATCGTCGCGGGCGAGCAGCCGGGAGCCGTTCCGGTCTGATGAGCATGCCCGCCCCCCTGGCCGAGGTGGTGTCCGACTTCGCCGAAGTCCAGGGCCAGGACAAGCTGACGCTGCTGCTGGAGTTCGCCAACGACCTTCCCGCGCTGCCGGCCGACCTCGAAGAGGCGGCGATGGAGCCGGTGCCCGAGTGCCAGTCGCCGCTGTTCCTGCACGTCGACGCCAGCGACCGCGACCGGGTGCGGCTGCACTTCAGCGCGCCCGCCGAGGCGCCCACCACCCGGGGGTTCGCGTCGATCCTGGCCGCCGGCCTGGACGAGCAACCCGCGGCCGACATCCTCGCGGTGCCCGAGGACTTCTACACCGAGCTGGGCCTGGCCGCTCTGATCAGCCCGCTGCGGCTGCGCGGCATGTCGGCGATGCTGGCCCGCATCAAGCGGCGATTGCGCGAGACGGCCTGATCAGGAACGGATTTGGACACCGGGTGTCAGTCCGCGCGGCGCGGCGCATAAACTTCCCCGGACAAGACTTGTAAGAAATTCTCTTAGAGACGAAGAGACGTAGAGACGTCCAGCCGAACAGGAGGCGAAGTGGCTAGTCACGCCAGCTCGAGGATCGCCAAGGTGCTCGTCGCCAATCGCGGTGAGATCGCCGTCCGGGTGATCCGCGCGGCCCGCGACGCGGGCCTGCCCAGCGTGGCGGTGTATGCCGAGCCCGACGCCGACGCGCCGCACGTGCGGCTGGACGCCGAGGCGTTCGCCCTGGGTGGTCAGACGTCCGCGGAGTCCTACCTGGACTTCGGCAAGCTCCTCGACGCGGCGGAGAAGTCCGGCGCCAACGCCATCCACCCCGGCTACGGCTTCCTCTCCGAGAACGCCGACTTCGCGCAGGCGGTGATCGACGCCGGCCTGATCTGGATCGGCCCCAGCCCGCAGTCCATCCGCGATCTCGGCGACAAGGTCACCGCCCGCCACATCGCCGCCCGCGCCCAGGCCCCGCTGGTGCCCGGCACCCCCGACCCGGTCAAGGACGCCGACGAGGTGGTGGCCTTCGCCAAGGAGTACGGCGTGCCGATCGCCATCAAGGCCGCCTTCGGCGGCGGCGGGCGCGGCATGAAGGTGGCGCGCACCCTCGAGGAGATCCCCGAGCTGTTCGAGTCGGCCACCCGCGAGGCCGTCGCCGCTTTCGGCCGCGGCGAGTGCTTCGTCGAGCGCTACCTGGACAAGCCGCGCCACGTCGAGGCCCAGGTGATCGCCGACCAGCACGGCAACGTCGTCGTCGCCGGCACCCGCGACTGCTCGCTGCAGCGCCGATTCCAGAAGCTGGTCGAGGAGGCGCCGGCGCCGTTCCTCACCGACGCGCAGCGCAAGGAGATCCACGAGTCCGCCAAGCGGATCTGCAAGGAGGCGCACTACTACGGCGCCGGCACCGTCGAGTACCTGGTCGGCCAGGACGGGCTGATCTCCTTCCTGGAGGTCAACACCCGCCTGCAGGTCGAGCACCCCGTCACCGAGGAGACCGCGGGCATCGACCTGGTGTTGCAGCAGTTCAAGATCGCCAACGGCGAGAAGCTCGACATCACCGAGGACCCCACCCCGCGCGGGCACGCCATCGAGTTCCGGATCAACGGCGAGGACGCCGGGCGCGGCTTCCTGCCCGCCCCGGGGCCGGTCACCAAGTACGAGACGCCCAGCGGACCGGGCGTCCGGCTGGACTCCGGCGTTGAGGCCGGATCGGTGATCGGTGGGCAGTTCGACTCGATGCTGGCCAAGCTGATCGTGTACGGCGCCACCCGCGAGGAGGCGCTGGCGCGCTCCCGCCGGGCGCTGGACGAATTCAAGGTCGAGGGCCTGGCCACGGTCATCCCGTTCCACCGCGCGGTGGTGAGTGACCCGGCGTTCATCGGTGACGAGAACGGCTTCTCGGTGCACACCCGCTGGATCGAGACCGAGTGGAACAACACGATCGAGCCGTTCACCGGCGGCGAGCCGATCGACGAAGAGGATGCCCGGCCGCGGCAGACGGTGGTCGTCGAGGTCGGCGGGCGCCGGCTCGAGGTGTCGCTGCCCGGCGACCTGGCCCTGGCCAACGGTTCGGCCGACCCGGCCGGGGTCATCCGCAAGAAGCCCAAGCCGCGCAAGCGCGGATCGCACGCGGGCGTGGCCGCCTCCGGCGACGCCGTGACCGCGCCCATGCAGGGCACCGTGGTCAAGGTCGCGGTCGAGGAGGGCCAGGAGGTCGCCGCCGGCGACCTGGTCGTGGTCCTCGAGGCGATGAAGATGGAAAACCCGGTCACCGCGCACAAGGACGGCACCATCACCGGGCTTGCCGTCGAGGCCGGCGCGGCCATCACCCAGGGCACGGTCCTCGCCGAGATCAAATAACACATCAAATAACACAAAGAAACTCAGAAGAAACCTCAAGGTCGTTGTCCGACCCGTCCCGGCGCGGGTAGGGTCGGACTCAGGTTGAGTTCACAGCCGCCCGGATCACGTCAGGCAAGCGGGAAGGCGAACTTCCCGGACCTCGAGCTTCACAGCCACCTCGCGTCGTCCGCAGCAACACCCTCCAAATGACGGAGACACGCATGTCTGTGGCCCAATCTTGGCAACAAAGCCGGACCGCCCAATTCACCTCCCGCCGGAGCGCGCTGGGGGCGGTGCTCACCGTCGACGGTGAGCTCGACGCCGCCAACGCCGATCAGCTATCCATCTACGCGGAACGCAGCGTCCGGCGCGCCCGCCGGCTCATCGTCGACCTGCGCGGCCTGGAATTCATTGGTACCGCTGGTTTTTCGGCGCTACACCGGATCAACGTCACGTGCTCGGCCGCCCAGGTGCACTGGGCCATGGTGCTGAGCCCGGCGGTCGCGCGGTTGTTGCGGATCTGCGATCCCGACGGCACCCTACCGGTGACGACCCCGCAAGCCGAGCCGCTGCTGCGCGCCACCCGGGCCGGCCGCGCCGCGTCGCGGCCGCTACTTCAGCTGGTCCCGCAGCCGCGTTAGCGACTTGGCCAGCAGCCGCGACACGTGCATCTGTGAGATGCCGACCCGCTCGGCGATCTGCGTCTGCGTCATCGACTCGAAAAACCTGAGCACCAGCACCATTCGTTCCCGCTCGGGCAACGCCTCGAGCAGCGGGCGCAACGCCTCGCGGTCCTCGATGCGGTCGAGGCCGGCGTCGACGTCGCCCAACGTGTCGGCGATGGCGCGGGCGTCGTCGTCGTCGCTGCCGACGCCGCCGGTGTCGATGGACAGCGTGTTGTAGGAGCTGCCCGCCACCAGGCCCTCGACCACCTCGTCGCGCTCCATGCCGAGTTCGGCGGCGAGCTCGGTCGCCGTCGGCGCCCGGCCGAGCCGCTGGGACAGGTCGGCGGTGGCGGTGCCCAGCCGCAGGTGCAGCTCCTTCAGGCGCCGCGGGACCTTGACCGACCAGCTGTTGTCGCGGAAGTGGCGGCGGACCTCGCCCATGATCGTGGGCACCGCGAACGAGACGAAGTCCGACCCGGTCTCGACGTCGAACCGGACGACCGCGTTGACCAGGCCGACCCGCGCCACCTGAACCAGGTCGTCGCGCGGTTCGCCGCGGCCCTCGAAGCGGCGGGCGATGTGGTCGGCCAGCGGCAGGCAGCGCTCCACGATCTTGTCCCGCTGGCGCTGGAATTCCATCGACTCGGGCGCGACGCCGGCCAACTCCCGGAACATGTCCGGGACGTCCGCATACTCGTTCGGTCGCGAAACCGAACCGCCGGCAGCTCGCGCTGTCACCTGCTAGAGGCCGCCCGTCGCGCGGTCAGCGTGATACCGAAAACACTCCCGGTTTCATCGGGTTCGCGACCGTCATGGAAGGTCTGGACTTCGTCGGCCAGGGAGGTCAGAACGTGCCAGCTGAAGCTGCCGGGCGCCACCACGTCGTGGGTGTCGCATGCCGCGGAGGCCTCAACCACCAACTCGTCGTCGTGCGGGTCGACCACGACCACCAGCGTCGCGTCGGGCGTGGCCGAGCGAATCAGGCGGGTGCACACCTCGTCGACCGCGAGCCGCAGGTCGGCGACCGCGTCGAAGTCCAGGTCCTCGAAGGTGCCGATGGCGCCGACCAGCGTGCGCAGCATCGCCAAGTTCTCGAGGCGTGCCGCAACGTGCAGTTCGACGGCGCGGTGGCCGCGTTGACGCATGTTCGGACGAACTCCCGGATCGGTCATGTGGTCTCCCGGCAATGTCTGCTTGACATTACTATTGCCGCGACTATTGCCGCGCGACCCGCCATCGACCGTGGGTTCCAACCGATTAGTCACAATCACCGCCGCTGGTCGTCTCTATGGCAGTGGGCATCGATGTCGGCGTCGCTGACGCGACCCTTCCGGCACTCATCATGGTTTACAGCTGATACCCACTTGCAGCGGCGAGTAACCCCGTCGGCGGACCCTTAACACCGCCCTAACCCGCGACCTACACTTGTGGACATGAAGCAGGCTCTGCTTCGTGCCGTTGTTTTTCTGGCGTCGTGGGCCGTCGGCCTGCTGGCGGCGGCTTGGGTCGTGCCCGGCGTTTCGGTGTCGGCGTCGGGCTTCATCGTCGCCGTGCTGTTGTTCTCGGCGGCGCAGGCGAGCCTGTCGCTGCTGATCGTGAAGCTGCCGCGGGCCTACGCGTCGCTGCTGCTCGGGGGCGCCGGGCTGGTGCTGACCCTGGTCGCGTTGAACCTCGCCGCGGCGTTCACGCACGGGCTCACCATCCGCGGCGCCGCCTCCTGGTTCGCGGCGACGATCATCGCGTGGCTGGTGACCACGATCGGCGCGATTTCGCTGCCCGAGGCGCGGGTTCGCGACACGGCCGGCTCGACAACCTGAATCGACCGAAGGAGGGGTGATGAGCGACAGGCATCGCGATCCGACGGACCACTTCCGGACGACGCAACCGCACGCCGGTTTCTCGATGAAGGACAACCTCTATTGGCCCGGGTTCATCCTGTTCCTCGTCGCGATCGGCGGGATGATCAGCACCACGGCCGCCGCCGCCTACGGCCACTACGAATGGGTCGCCACCACCGGCCTGGTGGCCGTGCTGGGAACGATCGCCGGGGCGTTGTGGTTCGTCGTGGAGCATCGCCGGGTGAGCCACATCGACGAGCAATGGCACTTCGTGCCGCGAAGCGAGAGCGTCCGGCGAAGCGAGCGCCCCGCGCTCCCCGATTCCCGGGTCTAGCCGGCGGGGGTCAGAGCGCCAGCACGGGGCCGGCGATCGGGGATACGCCCAGCCCCAGGGCCACCACCATCAGCGTCAGCAGAAACCAGCCCGCGCCGTGCCACCCCCACCAGGTGCCGTGGCCCTTCCACACCCGGTAGGTGCGCAGGAACGCCCAGAGCGCCCCGGCCAGCAGGATCAGTGGACCGCCCAGCGCCAGCATCGTGCGCTGGGGCGTGCCACAGGCCGCCGTGTCGACGCCCGTCCCGGGGCAGGTGCTGACCCACAACGCGGCAAGAACCAGGAAGCCCATGCCCGCGGCCGCGGCCAGGGCGGCAAACCGGATGGCCGCGTGCACCTCGCGGTCCTCCTGCCCCAGGCGGTCGCCCGGCGACCGCTGATCCGCCGTTTGCATCGTCGTCCCCCGTTGTTCTGGACAGATTTCTTAGTCAATCGTTCGCTGCGTCGGATTAGTTACGCGCCACGATGATGCAGATCCGGATACCCTGCGCCCGACCACGGTAAACCGCCCTCAGCCCCGCGTCACGGCCGTCAAAGCGCCGCTCAGGGCGCAAACCAGGGCGTCGATCTCCCCGCGGCAGACCGTCAGCGCCGGCCGGAACCGGACGCCGTCCTCCCCGCAGCGCAGCGCGATCACGCGTCGTTGCCACAGCTGATCGATCACCTCCTCGCGGGCGGCGGTGCCCGGCAGGCTGAACGCGCACATCAGGCCGCGGCCGCGGGGGTCGAGGACCACCCCGGGGAAGTCGCCGGCCAGCTCGACCAGCCGGCCCAGCAGGTAGCGCCCCTGTTCGGCGGCACGGTCGAACAACCCGTCGGCCTCGATCACCTCCAGGATGCGGCGGGCCCGCACCATGTCGGTCAGGTTGCCGCCCCAGGTCGAGCTGAGCCGGGAGGCGACGGCGAACACGTTGTCGGCGACCTCGTCGACCCGGCGGCCGGCCATCACCCCGCACACCTGCGTCTTCTTGCCGAACGCCACCACGTCGGGTTGCACGCCCAATTGCTGGTAGGCCCAAGGGGTTCCGGTCAGCCCGCAGCCGGTCTGGACCTCGTCGAAGATCAGCAGGGCGTCGCGTTCGTCGCACAGCCGGCGCATCGCCGCGAAGAACGCGGGACGGAAGTGGCGGTCGCCGCCCTCCCCCTGGATGGGCTCGGTCACGAAGCACGCGATGTCGTGCGGGTGCGCGTCGAACGCCGCCCGGGCCTGCCGCAGTGACTCGGCCTCGAGCGCGTCCATGTCCGCGCCGGGCCGGATGTAGGGCGCGTCGATGCGCGGCCAGTCGAACTTCGGGAAACGGGCCACGGTCACCGGCTTGGTGTTGGTCAGCGACAGCGTGTAGCCGCTGCGACCGTGGAACGCGCCGCGCAGGTGCAGCACCCGCGTGCCCAGCGCCGAGTCGATACCGCGCGCCTCGTTGTGCCGGCTCTTCCAGTCGAACGCGACCTTGAGCGCGTTCTCCACCGCCAGCGCGCCGCCTTCGACGAAGAACAGGTGCGGCAGCGCGGGGTCGCCCAGCACCCGGACGAAGGTCTCGACGAAGCGGGCCATCGCCGCCGAGGCCACGTCGGGGTTGCTCGGCTTGTTCAGCGCGGCCTGCAGGAGCGCCGCGCGGAAGTCGTCGTCGTCGGCCAGCGCCGGGTGGTTCATGCCCAGCGCGGACGACGCGACGAAGGTGAACATGTCGAGGTAACGGCGGCCGTCCCGGGCGTCGACCAGGTAGGAGCCGGCCGATCGCGTCAGGTCCAGCACCAGGTCGAAACCGTCGACCAGCATGCTGCGCGACAACGTCTCCCGGACCCGGTCGGTAACGGCGGTGGTCATGCCGCCCATCCTAGCGTAATTATTACGGGCTCACGGCATATAGGCAGGAAATATTATGGTATGTATTGCCGATCACTGTAGAAAGTATTGAGGATGATAGTGCTTCGTGTCTGGACGTCGGCCGCCGTGCGGATCCGCTGCAGCAGGTCCTCGAGCGCCCGGGCGGACTCGACGCGGACCAGCAGGACGTAGCTCTCCTCGCCGGCCACCGAGTGACACGACTCGATCTCCGCGATGTGTTCCAGGCGGGCGGGCGCATCATCGGGTTGAGAGGGATCCAAGGGAGTGATGGCGACGAACGCCGAGAGCAGGTGCCCGACCGCCTCCGGGTTGATCCGCGCGGCATACCCCGCCACCACGCCGCGCGACTCCAGCCGGCGCACCCGCGACTGCACCGCCGAGACCGACAGGCCCGCCTTCGCCGCAAGCTCCGCCAGGGTCGCGCGCCCGTTGGCGACCAGCTCGCGCACCAGGGTCCGGTCAATGTCGTCGAGCGCGTCACCCATTGGCGGAGACTATCGCAGCAAAGCCGCAATCGCGGGTGCGCCGTGAGCGCCCGGCAGGGCACGGTGGCGCCGTGGCAGCTCCGCGCGCGATTCGCCGCCGGGCTGT
>NZ_LZKR01000217.1 GCF_001672915.1 Mycobacterium sp. 1245805.9
CACCGGGCACGGCGGGACCGCCGGCCCCGGCGCCGGACGCACCGGGGGGCCCGGCGGGTCCGCCGGCACCCGGGGGGCCGAAGAGGCCGGCGGGGCCGCCGGCGCCACCCGCTCCGGCCGCACCGCCGAGCCCGCCCGCGCCGCCCGCGCCGCCGGTGCCGCCGCCCTCCCCGACGCTGAAGTCGCCCATCCCGCCCGCACCGCCGGAACCGCCGTTGCCGCCGGATCCGCCCTGACCGCCGTGCCCGCCGGTGCTCAAGAAGCCGACGGCGCTGCCGCCGGCGCCACCCGCACCGCCGGAACCGCCGGCGTAACTCGAGCCCGGCTGGCCGGGGGCGCCGGTGGCGCCGGCGGTGCTGTACCCGCCCTGACCTCCGGCACCGCCGTTGCCGCCGGATCCGCCGAACAGGGACTCGCTCGCGCCGCCGGCCCCGCCGGCGCCGCCGGCACCACCCTGCTGGCCCGCCATCGTGGCCGAGCCGCCGGCCCCGCCGTTGCCGCCGTTCCCGGCGGGCCCGCCGCCGAACAGTCCGTTCCTACCGCCGGCCCCGCCGTTGCCCCCGTTCACACCGGCCGCGGTAGCCGACGCCCCGGCCCCGCCGTTCCCGCCGTGGCCGAAGAAGCCCGCCGATCCGCCGTTACCGCCGCTTTGCCCGGTGCCCGCCGCCCCGGCGGCGCCGTTGCCGCCGTTGCCCCACAAGATCCCGCCGTCGCCGCCGTTGGCGCCCGGCGTGGTGGCGTCGGCGCCGTCGCCGATCAGCGGACGGCCCGTCAGGGCCTGGACCGGCCCATTGATCGCGGCCAGCGCGGAATCCAGCGGTGAAGCATTGGCGGCCTCCGCGGCCGCGTAGGCGCCCGCCGCGCCGTTCAGCGCCTGCACGAAGCCGGCGTGAAACGCCTCCGCCTGCGCACTCAGCGCCTGCTGTTCCTGCGCATAGGCGCCGAACAATTTCGCGATTACCGCGGACACCTCGTCCTGGGCCGCGGCCACCACCGACGTCGTCGAGGGCGCTGCCGCGGCGTAGGCCGCGCCGATCGTCCGCCCGATCCCGGCCAAATCCGCCGACGCGGATGCCAAAGCTCCCGATGTTGCGATCACATAGGAAGACACGGGTTCGGTTCCCCCTCGGTGGGGACGGGACGGCTACGGGACGCGGGTGATTTTAGGCGTAGGTTACGCGTGTCTAATACGGTTTGGAATCCGATTCCGAAAGTTTGAATCGGGTGTGATTTGCATACCCCGGACCCCCGCAGCAGGGCAGTGCTCTCGTTGTGTGACTGATGCGACAGGAGCGACTAGGGGTCAGGTTTGCTTCCCTGGCGGGGTCCGTTGGCTCAAGCGGCGGGTTGACGGAGCGGAAGGCCGGCGGCGCGGTACATCGCGTCGATGACGGTCATGTTCTCGATCGCTTCTTCCGGGGTCGTCTTCACCGGTTCACCGCGCAGCGCGGCCGCGCCGAACGCGTCAAGCTGATGCCCGTAGGTAGAGCGCCCGGCGGTGAAGTTCTCCACCCGCTTTCCGGCGGCCGACCGGACCGAGAACCGCTGGAACGGGATCAGCGGGTGGAGCCTCAGCTCGCCGCGGTCGCCGACCACCTTCACGGTCAACCGCGGTGGGGCGGCCGACCACATCGAGCAGTGGATCCGGCCGGTCTGACCGCCGGCAAACCTCAGCTCGGCCGTCATCGCTCGGTCCACGTTGGAACCGCGCAGTTTCGCCTGTGCCGCAACGACTTCCGGAGTCGAGCCGCCGTACCTGCGCACCATGTCCACGGCGTAGCAGCCGAGGTCCATCAGCGCGCCACCGGCCAGGGCGTAGTTATAGCGGTTGTGGGAGAGCTTCGGCATCCAGAAGCACCAGTCGGCCTCGACGCGCTCCAGCTTGCCCAGCTCCCCCGAGGCAATGATCTCCTCCACGCGCGCCGCGCACGGGTGATAGCGGTAGTGAAATGCCTCCATCACCACCCGATCCGACTTGGCGGCAAGCTCGGCGACCTCGCGGGCCTCGGCGGCGTTGGCGGTGAACGGCTTTTCGCACAACACGTGCTTACCGGCGTCAAGCGCCGCCCGAGTCCACCTGCCGTGCAAGCCGATTGGCAGCGGGTTGTAGACGGCGTCGACGTCGGGATCGGCGAGCAGCGCTTCGTAGCTGTCGTGCACCCGGGCGATGCCGTACTTGGCGGCAAAGGCCCGCGCCCGGGACACGTCGCGCGCGGCCACCGCGGCCACCACGACCTCGGCACTGTCCCGAGCGGGTTTGATGAGCGCCGTCGGCGTGATGCGCGCCGCCCCCAGGACGCCGATCCGCACCGGTGCGCCGCGTCCTGACACGGACGGGATGCTAGCAGTCGACCCGGGGGTCAGTTCGGCCGATGTCGATAGCGCCAAAACGCGCCGACATACACTCTCGCAATGGTCGCCGCCGATGCCTTGCGCCGCGTGGGAACTCGGCTTCGCGCGATCACGGCGTCACGCAAGCCCGGCCCTGTTCCCCGCGTGATGGTGATCTCCAACGTGGGCAGTTTCGGCGGAGGGGGTGCGCTCGACTTTCGCGATATGGTCCTGGCCATCCACGAAAAGCGGCCCGACGTCGACGTCGTCGCCGTCTGCCCGTGGAAGGGCAGCCTGGTGGCGGAATGCGCGCGGAACGATATCCGGACCAAGATCACCTGGATACCCGGCTGGGCCTTTCTCGTCCGGTCGCGCGCGCCACGCGTCGAGGCGCTCATCGGCACGATTCCGTACCTCGCGATTCTGCTCGTCGGCATATTGCAGGCGCTGTTCCTACTTGTCCGGCAGCGCCCGGCGATGGTGCTCACCAACACGATGGTCATTCCCGCGCACGCGATCGCCGCCAAACTGCTCGGCATCCCGCATTACTGGCTGGTCCGCGAGTTCGGAAAAGACGACCATCGGCTGTGGTTCCTGTTGGGCTACCGAAGAACGATCCGCCTCATCGGCCGGCTGTCGGAGGCGGTGATCTGCAATTCGCACGCGGTCGAGAACGCTCTGCTCGCGGTGGATCCAACGATGACGACGCACGTGGTCTACCCGGTCGTCGACACCCCGCTCGGCACACCGCCGGAGCGGCAGGCGGGCGAACGCATGCGGGCGGTGTTGATCGGTTACTTCTCCGAAGCGAAGGGACAACGCATTGCGGTCGAGGCGGTGGCCATCGCCCGGGGGGCCGGCGTCGACATCGAGTTGACCCTGGTCGGCGCCGGCAACCAGAAGCCGCTTCGCGAGCTCGCCCGACGCCTGGGCGTCGAGGACCTGGTCGACATCCACGGGCGCACCGGCGATGTCGGACCCTACTGGTCCGGCGCCCACGTCGGCCTGATGTGCAGCCAATGCGAGGCGTTCGGGCGAGTGACCGTGGAGGCGATGCGAGCGGGACTGCCGGTGTGCGGGACGAACGCGGGCGGCACACCAGAGATCGTCGATCCGGGAGTCAACGGACTGCTGAGCCCGGCCGGCGACGCGAACGCACTCGCCGCCAACCTGATGACGCTGGAATCCGACGAACACCTGCGCCGTAAGCTCGCCCTTCGCGCCGTGGAAACAACACGCTTTCAACGCGACCGCCACGACGATGAATTCACCACCATCCTAGGCCTGTCGTGAAAGCCTCCGCGCGCAACTCGGCCCGACGAGTGGGCGATTCTCACCCCTCCCGTCCGTAATGTGCGATGCTACGATCTCGCTTCGCCGGGACCGGGCCAAGCGTTGAGCCATGACCGGCTGAGGAGTTGAATTTGGCTGTCGGCGAATTGAGTGCGCGCGAGGCCGAACGCGTGGTGTGGGACGTGATCGTCGTCGGCACCGGCATGGGCGGCGGGATGTTCGGCTATTCACTGGCGCGCGCGGGCCGGCGGGTGCTGTTCGTCGAAAAGGGCCGCTCGACGTTGCCGGGAACGCCGGGAACGATCCGCGCGGCCATGCCCGAACTGGCCGAGCCGCGCGCCTCCCGTTCGGCAGAAACCTATTACGACGCCCTGGCCCGGGCCGGGCGCTCCACCGACGAGATCGAAGACATCAGCGGGCGGCGCCCGAAGCGGTTCGTGCCGTTCATCGGCAGCGGCACCGGCGGCTCCTCGGCGCTGTACGGCATGGTCTGCGAGCGGTTCTTCGCCCAGGACTTCACCCCGCGGCAAAACTTCCGCGACCCCGGGGATTCCACCGTGCCCGAGGCGTGGCCGATCACCTACGACCAGCTCAGCCCGTGGTACGCCGAGGCAGAAAGACTCCTCAATGTGCGCGGCGACGCCGACCCCCTGCGCCCCGAGGCCGCCGGCG
This sequence comes from Mycobacterium sp. 1245805.9, assembly GCF_001672915.1. Taxonomy (GTDB): domain Bacteria; phylum Actinomycetota; class Actinomycetes; order Mycobacteriales; family Mycobacteriaceae; genus Mycobacterium. Next base: position 4,297 of record NZ_LZKR01000217.1, read on the forward strand.
TCGGATTGCCTGCGGCCCCGCCATTTTCGGCCGACAACCAGCCGCTGGTCGACTATCTGAGCGGCCGCGGACTGCACCCCTACCACCTGCCGATGGCCTGCGACTACACGCAGGGCTGTCCGACCTGTCAGGCCCATCTCTGCGAGCGGTCCTGCAAGAACGACGCGGGCCGCAACGGCGTGCTGCCCGCCGTGTCCGAGCACGGGGCGCACCTCCTCGACGAGTGCCGGGTGGTGCGCCTGGAGGCCGACCGCACCCGGGTGCAGCACGTGATCGCCCAGCGCCGCTCCGACATGCTGGCGCTGCGAGGCAAGGTGGTGGTGCTGGGCGCCGGCGCGCTGGCCACCCCGCTGTTGTTGCTCAACTCCCGCTCCGGCGACTGGCCGCGCGGCCTGGCCAACGGCTCAGATGTGGTGGGGCGCAACCTGATGCGTCATCTGATGGATTGGATCGAGGTCTGGCCGCAACCCGGCTGCAAGATCACGGCGGAGAACAAGGAAATCGGGTTCAACGACTTCTATTTCTCCGACGGCCAGAAATACGGCACGGTGCAGTCGGCGGGCGCGATGGCGAATTTGGCGTCCATGGACATGTTCACCAACCAGCCCGGCTGGCAGCCGAAGGCACTGCGCCTGATCAGCCCGGCGCTGCGGCCGATCTACGATCGCTTCTTCAACGGGGGTCTGGTGCTGGCCCCGATCATGGAGGACCTGCCGTATCTGGATAACCGCGTCCTGCCGAGTGATCGACCCGGCGAGGATGGGCGCCAGCGGCTGCGACTTCGATATCGGTTGCACCCGAGCGAGGTCGAACGCCGCAAGGTGTTCATTCGGCGGATAAAAGAGGTGTTAGGGCCGTTTCGCACCCTCACACTGCGAACCGGCGCAAACAACTCGACCCTGGGCCACGTCTGCGGCACGTGCCGCTTCGGCACCGATCCCACAACCAGCGTTCTCGACCCCCAGAACCGGGCGCACGAAGTGGACAACCTCTACGTCGTCGACGCCTCGTTCTTCCCGTCCAGCGCCGGCTTGAACCCCAGCCTGACGGTGGCGGCCAACGCCTTGCGGGTGGCCGAACACGTGAACCAGGCGCATTTCGCCACCGGACCGGCCGCTGAAACCGCCGCTGCGCGAGCCTGATTCAGCCAACTCGGTTGAGGCGGGCGAAGTCTTCCACGAAATTCGCCGCGGCCGCGACGCTTTCGGCTGGTTTGGTCATCTGCGTGGCGACCTCGCGGGCGCGGGCGACGTATTGCGGGGCGAGGATGGTCCGCAGGTCCTCGACCAACGATTTCTCGGTCGCGGTCGAAAAGCGCCGGGCCGTGCCGACCTTGAGCCGTTTCACCGCGGCTCCCCAGATCAGCTGGACGTCCGCCATCCACAGGATCAGCGTCGGGACTCCGGCGCGCAGGCCCGCGGCCGTGGTGCCCGCACCGCCGTGGTGAACGACCGCGCGACAGGCCGGAAAGATTGCCGCGTAATTCATCGCGCCCACCACTTTGACGTGTTCGAAATGGGGGACGTTGCCGAAATCGGTGGCGGCGGCGCATACCAGCGCCCGTTCGCCCAACCGCGCGCATGCCCTGCCGATCATGGCGATCGTGTCGGCGGCGGCCTCGACCGGAATGCTGCCGAACCCGAAGAAAATCGGCGGCGCCCCCTCGGCAATCCACGACGCGACCTCATCGTCGGCATCCGTCGGCGATTCCAGCGTCAGCGTGCCGACAAACGGCCGCCGACGGTCGAATTTCGCCCATTCGGCCGCCAACCCGGGGAAGCACACTTCGTCATACGCCTGGATCTCCAGCGATCCCCGCTCGGCGATCCGCCCCGGCGCGGGGCCGGTGACCTTGGGCAGGCCCAATTCGCGGCGCTGCGTGTCCTCGACCTTTTTCACCCCGCGCCAAACCAGCCACTCGTAAACCCTCATCGCCGCGCGGATGACCGCGGGCGGCAGCGTCGGAACGAGGCGGCCGTTGACCCGTATCGGGAACCAAAGCAGCGTGGCCAGCGGGATGTCGCGATACTCGGCGACGTTGGCGGCGAGCTCCTGGTAACTCATGCCGGTCAACAGCAGGTCGGCGCCGTCGGTCAGCGAGGTCAGCATCTTGCTCATCTCGGCCCAATGCCGCGTGCCGGGTTCCCGAGATTCACGCAGATGGGCGCGCACCTCCCGAATCCGCCAGAAGTTCCGGAAGAAATACGCCCAGAAGTTGCGCGTCGATTCCAGCCACGTCTGGATGTCCGGCCCGTAGTCGACCGCCGTGAGCCCAGCCGCCTCGGCGAAACCCACCAGGTCGGGCGGGACCGCCATGCACACGTCATGCCCGCGCCGGCGCAGCTCCCGCCCGACGGCGACGCCGGGCTCGACATCGCCGCGGGTTCCGTAGAACGCCAGCACATATTTCATGCGTGATCCTGGTCCTTCACTTCCCGTGCGCATTGAAGCGAAATGAAAGCGGCAGACCCGGTGCCCAGCTCAGCCGCCCAGCAGCATAACCCCGATGCCGGCGCTATCGACCGCCAATCCGAAAGTTTTGAAAAGCCCGCCGATGCGGCGGCCCACGACGGCGATTTGGCCTCCCGCAGACTGCATTTCACCGGCTTTGCTGCGCCGGACACAAATATGTGTTCGCCAAATGCTCGGCCGCTCGGATGCGCGCGAGGCTAATCTGCTGTGATGAATCGGTTCGACCGCACGAACGCCCGCCAGGCGTGACGGGCGAATCTTCCGTTATAGGAGGCTAATCAGTGCCGACCCGGATCCGCCGCGCGCGCGCATCCTCGAACAACCGCGCGTCCGACGGCGAGGCGCCGCCGGACAATCTGCTGGCATTGGTGGACCAAGGATTCGTCGCCGGACAGCGCGCCATCGGCCAGACCGAAGTCATGCAGGTCGTGTGGGTCTACGAGCATCCGATCGACTTCGACGGGCTGAAACGCTTTCACCACAATCTCGGCTACGGCTTGTCCGGACGGCTCATCGAGCGATCGCCGCTGCCGTTCGGCCGGCATCGGTGGGTCGTCGATCGGGGGCCGTCGGAGATCCATTTCGCTGACCAAGCCCGGCCCCGCTCCGACCTCAGCGACTGGGCCGACGAACGCTCACAGGTTCCGGTCGACCCCGAAGCGGGGCCCGGCTGGCACATCAGCGTCCTGCCCCTGACCGACGGCTCGACCGCGGTCACCTGGGTGATCTCCCACTACATAATTGACGGCGTCGGGGGTCTCGTCGCAGTCGCCGATGCGATCCTGGGCGCCAACCGCGATCTCGGCTACCCGCCGCCGCGCTCGCGGACCCGACTGCGCGCGGCAGCTCAGGACCTGCGCCAGACGGCTCGAGACGCACCCGACGTTGCCCGGGCGTTCGTTGCGTTGGCGCAACTGATCCGCCGTCAGCGCCGCGAACCCGACCAACCGAAACCCCTCGCCCGCCGTGTCGACGACGGCGCGGACCCCGTCATCGTGCCGGGCATCGCGATCCTCGTCGACCTGGATCAATGGGATGCCCGTGCAGAGTCGCTCGGCGGAACGAGCACGACGCTGGCCGCCGTGGTGGCCGCGAAACTGGCGGAGCACCTGGGGCGCCGGCGGGCCTCCGACGGCGCCGTGACGCTACAAATCGTCATGACCGACCGCGCCGAGGGCGACACCCGCGCGCTCGCGGTGTCGTTTGCCCGGGTCAGCCTGGACCCGGCCGGGCTGACGACCGATCTGCGCGACACCCGGGCCGCCATCAAGCAGGCGCTGAGGACCCTGCAGAGCGCGCCGGACGAATCTTCACAATTGGCGGCCCTGTCCCCCTTCACCCCGAAGCGGACGTGGAAACGGGGTGTCGAGGCGCAGCTCAACGATCCCGACATGCCGGTGATCTACTCCAATCTGGGCGACGCCGGTTCGGTGGTGAGCTGCGCCGACGGCACCCAATGCGAGCACGCCTGGGCGCGCGGGACCAGGCAAAACGCAACGCGCCAGCAGCTGGAGCGGACGGGCGGCCACATGCAGGTGGTGTCGTGCCGCACGCCGGGGATCGGCAAGGTTTACCTGACCGTGGTGGCCTATCACCCGGGCGCCGAGAACACCAAGCCCGCCCTGCGCGAACTGGCCGCGCGCACGCTGGCCGACTTCGGCCTGACCGGCGAGATCGAGTAAGGAATCGCTCCCCGCGCCCGCCCCGGGACGCCATGCTGAGAAGTTCCTTAAATCCTGGTCAGGCGCTGTTGGACTCCATTAGGTTTGCATCCGTAATTGGACGCGTGTCGGTTAGGGTGGTGCGGTGGTCTGGGGCAGTGTGCGCGATGTTGAGCCGGTGCGGTCCGATATCGCCGTCGAGAGCGGTCAGGATGCCGGCCCGCCTCCGTCGACACCCCCGGTTTTAGGCGCACCCAAAAAGAGTCGCCGCAACACGGGGCCCGCGATCTTCCGGGGCCTGCGGCGGCTTTGGATCCCGCTGGTCATCCTGATGGTGATCGCCGTCGGAGGATTCACCGTGTCGCGCCTGCACGGCCTCTTCGGCTCCGAGAAGCGCCTCTCGTATGCCGACACCAGAGTCGACAACAAACCCTACAATCCCCAGCACCTGAGGTACGAGGTCTTCGGCCCCCCGGGGACCGTGGCACTGATCAGCTATTACGACGACACCGGTTCGCCCCAGCACGTCGACGCCGCCACCCTGCCGTGGTCGCTGGAGTTCGCGGTCACCGCGGCGACGGGCATCGGAAGCGTTGCGGCGCAGGGTGATACCGACAGCATCGGCTGCCGCATCCTCCTCGACGGAGTGGTGAAATCCGAGAAGGTCACCAACGAGGTCAGCGCCTTTACGTCCTGCATGCTCAAGGGCTCATGACCAACCATCAGCTGCAGCACCGTCGGCCATCGATAGCGCGGACGATCCGGCGTTTTTCGGTCCTGATCATCCTGGGGTGGCTGGCGATCATCGCGGCGTTGAATGTTTTCGTTCCCCCGCTGGAGCAGGTCGAGAACCAACATTCGGTTTCCCCGACTCTCACCGATGCGCCGTCCGCCACCGCCTCCCAGCGGCTGAATGAGGACTTCAAGGCAGCCGACCAATCCGGCCAATCGGGTTCGACGAGTGTCGCGACCATCGTGTTGGAGGGTCAGCAACCCCTCGGCGACGACGCCCACCGATATTACGATCGGTTGATTTCCCAGCTAAAAGACGACCCGAAGCATGTGATACATGTCAACGATTTCTGGGGTGATGAATTAACCAGGCAGGCGGCGCAAAGCGCCGATGGTAAGGCCGCGTATGTTCTGGTGATTATCTCTGCCGGCAACGAGTCGATCGAAGCCGTTCAGCATATCGTCGCACGGACGCCGGCGCCGCAGGGAGTCAAAGCGTTCGTCACCGGACCGGCGGCGATCGTTTCGGATATGAGCCACAGTGGTGACAGAACGGTCGCCACAATTACTCTGGTAAGCATTGCGGTGATCTTCTTTACGCTGCTTATCGTCTATCGTTCGGTCATCACCGTGGTTCTTTTGTTGGTGGTGGTGGGCATCGAATTAATGGTTGCCCGCGGAATTGTCGCTTTTATTGGCTATCACGGAATCATCGGGCTGAGCACCCTCGCGGTCAACCTGCTGGTATCCCTCGTGATCGCGGCCGGAACCGACTACGGGATATTTTTTATCGGCCGGTATCAGGAGGCCCGTCAGGCCGGCGACGACCGAGAAACGGCTTTTTACACCACCTACCACGGGGTCGCCAAGGTCGTCGTGGCCTCGGGTTTGACGATCGCCGGGGCGCTTTACTGCCTGGTCTTCACCCGGCTGCCCTCCTTCTATGTACTCGCCGTCCCGTGCGCGGTGGCCGTGCTGGTCGCCGTCGCGGTCGCGGTCACGCTGATCCCGGCGGTCCTCACGGTCGGCAGCCGTTTCGGTTTGTTCGAACCCAAACGGAAAATCAGCTTCCGCGTGTGGCGACGGGTGGGCACGGCGATCGTCCGATGGCCCGCGCCCATTCTCGCGGCGGCGTTGGCGGTCACGCTGATCGGGCTGCTGACGCTGCCGGGCTACAACCCCAGCTACAACGACCAGAAATTCATCCCCAAGGACATTCCCGGCAATTTGGGCTACGAGGCCGCGGCCCGGCATTTCCCCCCGTCGGCAATGATGGCACCCGAAATTCTGTTGGTCGAGGCCAATCACGACCTGCGCGATTCGGCCGATTTTCTGGTGCTGGACAAACTGGCCAAGGCCGTCCTCGCCGTGCCCGGCATTTCGTCGGTGCAGGCCGTGACCCGGCCCGAGGGAACCCCGATCAAGCACACGACGATCCCGTATTTGCTCAGCATGCAGGCGGCCGGCCAGCAGCAATTCCTCACATTCCAGAGGGCGCGCATGAACGACCTGCTCAAGCAGGCCGACCTGATAACCGAGGCGATCAACGTTACGCAGCGCATGTATGAGGTGATGAAGCAATTGGTCGCCACCACGCATGACGTGGTCGCCAACACGCACGAAATGCAGGCCCTCACCAGCGAGTTGCGGGATCACATCGCCGATTTCGAAGATTTCTTCAGGCCGCTCCGCAGTTACTTCTATTGGGAAAAGCACTGTTACGACATTCCGATTTGCTTCGCGATCAGAAGCATCTTTGATTCGCTCGACGGCGTCGACGCGGTGAGCGACAAGCTGATCCTGCTGGTGGCAGACCTCGATCAGGTCGACGCGCTGCTGCCGCAGATCCTGGCCCAGCTACCGCAGACGATCGCGATCATGCAGGAGTCGCGGACCATGCTGCTCACCATGCACAGCACCATGTCCGGCGTCCTCGGCAACATGGGCGACAACAGCAACAACTCGACCGCCATGGGCAGGGCGTTCGACACCGCGCAGAACGACGATTCCTTCTACTTGCCGCCGGAAACGTTGAAGAACAAAGACTTCCAGCGAATCATGAACATCTTCGTGTCGCCGGACGGCAAGGACGTCCGCATGCTGATCCTGCAGAAGGGCGACCCGTCGTCGTCCGACGGCCTGTCGCGGGTGGACGCGATCAAGAGCGCCGCCGAGGAGGCGCTCAAGGGAACCCCGCTGGAAGACTCGAAGATTTACCTCTCCGGCACGGCGGCGTCGGTGCGCGACCAGGTGCGGGCATCGACAATCGACCTCATGATCGCGGGAATCGCCGCGCTCTGCCTGATTTTCATCGTCATGCTGATCATGACGCGGAGTTTCATCGCCGCCCTGGTCATCGTCGGCACGGTATTGCTGTCGCTCGGCGCTTCCTTCGGGCTCTCCGTATTCGCCTGGCAGAATTTGCTGGGCATACAAATACATTGGTCAGTGCTGGTGATGTCGGTGATCGTCCTTTTGGCGGTGGGCTCCGACTATAACTTGCTGCTGGTGGCCCGGATGAAAGAGGAAATCGGCGCGGGCATAAACACCGGCATCATTCGCGCCATGGGCGGCACCGGCAAGGTCGTGACGAACGCGGGCCTGGTGTTCGCGTTCACCATGGGCTCCATGCTCGTCAGCGACCTGCGCACCATCGGTCAGGTGGGCACGACGATCGGCCTGGGGTTGCTGTTCGACACGCTGGTGGTGCGCGCGTTCATGACGCCGTCCATCGCCGCGCTGCTGGGTCGCTGGTTCTGGTGGCCGCAAAAGGTTCGCCCCCGGCCCGCGAGCACCATGCTGCGGCCCGCTGGACCCCGTCCGTTGGTGCGTGCCCTACTGCTGAGATAGCGGCGATCACGTGGCGCATTTTCAGTTCAGGACAAGACCGGCAACCGTGGGGAGCACCGTGGCACAAGGCGATAGCGGAAGCAGCTGCTGCCGCGTCGACGTGCCCGGTCCGGGCGCGTTCACCGGCGGCGCGGTGAAGGCCACATGAGCACCGAAGGCCAACGGCCACCGTTCTTTGCGCGGACGATCCGCCGGATTTCCCTCGTCGTCATCCTGGCGTGGGTGGCCTTGACGGCGCTGGTGACGTTCGGGGTGCCTCCCCTGGAGCGGGTCGGCGAAGAGCACTCGGTACCCCTGGCACCGCAGGACGCGCCCTCGGTGCGGGCCATGACGAGCATGGGCCAGGCCTTCAAGGAGTCCGATTCGGACAGCTTCGCGATGATCGTGCTGGAGGGGCAGCAGCCGCTCGGCAACGACGCGCGCACCTACTACCGGGAACTGGTCCGCCAGTTGAGGAACGACCCCCGGCACGTCGAACACGTGCAGGACCTGTGGGGAGATCGCCTCACCGCGACGGGCGTGGAAAGTGCCGACGGCAAGGCCGCGTACGTGCAGCTGAATCTGGCCGGCAATCAGGGCACCACCTTGGCGCAGGAATCCGTGACTGCGGTCCGCCAGATCATCAAGCAGACGCCGCCCCCGCCCGGTGTCGAGGCCCATCTCACCGGCCCGGCGGCGCTCATCCCGGACATGGTGCGCAGCGGCAACGACTCGCTGCTGAAGATGACGCTGATAGCCGGCGCGATCATCTTCGTGGTGCTGCTGCTGGTCTACCGGTCGGTCACCACCGTGATCCTGGTGGTGATCGGGGTGGGCGTCGAAGTCGGCTCGGCCCGAGGGATCATCGCGTTTCTCGGCGATCACAACATGGTCGTGCTCTCGACGTTCGCCATCAATCTGCTGGTGACGCTGTCGATGGCGGCCGGAACCGACTACGGCATTTTCTTCTTCGGTCGTTATCAGGAGGCGCGTCAGGCCGGCGAGGATCCCGAAACCGCGTACTACACCACCTACCGCGGCGTCGCTCCCGTCGTCCTGGGTTCCGGTTTGACGATCGCCGGGGCAATGCTGTGCCTGAGCTTCACGCGGATGCCGATTTTCCAGACGATCGGCGTGCCCTGTGCGGTGGGCATGCTCGTCGCGGTCGCCGTCGCGGTCACGCTGGTCCCGGCGGTTCTGACCATGGGAAGCCGGTTCGGGCTGTGTGACCCCAAGCGCAAGCTGGCGCAAAAACGATGGCGGGGGTTCGGCACCGCGATTGTCCGCTGGCCCGCGCCCATTCTCGTCACGACATTGGCGGTCGCACTGGTCGGCCTGGTGACGCTTCCGGGCTACCAAACAAGCTACGACGACCGGCCCTATCTACCCAAAGACCTTCCCGCCAATCTGGGGTTTGCGGCCGCCGATCGCCATTTCTCGCAATCGCGAATGTTGCCCGACATTCTGACGATCCAAGCCGACCACGATATGCGCAATCCGGCGGACTTTCTGGTGCTGCACAAGATAGCCAAGGCGATTTTCCGGGTTCCGGGGATTTCCCGCGTGCAGGGCATAACCCGCCCCGAGGGAACGCCGATCGAGCACACCTCGATACCGTTCCTGATCAGCCTTCAAAACTCGTCCCTGATGCAGAACATGCAATTCATGAAGGCCCGGATGAACGACATGCTCACGGAGGCCGACTCGCTCGCCAAACAGATCGCGATATTGAAGCACCTGTACGAATTGCAGAAGCAGCTCACCGCCGTCGCCCACGAAACGGTCGGGGTGGCGAAAGAGATGGAATCCATCGTGGACGAGCTGGAAGGCCACGTGGCGGACTTCGACGACTTCTTCCGCCCGATTCGAAGTTATTTCTACTGGGAAAAGCACTGCTACGACATCCCCATCTGCTTTGCGTTGCGGTCGATATTTCAGCTGTTCGACAGCGTCGACGCGCTCAGCGACAGATTGCACATGGTCGTCAAAGATGCGGAGAAGGCGGACGAGCTGGCGGCGCAGCTGCTCCTGCTGACGCCGCCACTGATCGCGATCGCGGAGGCCACGCGCGTGACGCTGTTGACGAACCACAGCACCACGTCCGGGCTTTTCGGTCAGCTGGACGAGGCGAGTCGGAACGCAACCACCATGGGGCAGGCGTTCGACGCCGCCAAGAACGACGACTCCTTCTTCCTGCCCCCGGATGTCTTCCAAAACGCCGACTTCCAGCGTGCGATGAGTTCCTTCGTGTCCCCGGACGGGAAAGCGGCCCGGTTCATCATTTCGCACCGAGGCGATCCCGCGACGCCCGAGGGCATAGCGCGGATCGATCCGATCAGGACGGCGGCCGAAGAGGCGCTCAAGACGACTCCGCTGGAGAGCGCCAAGATTTCCATTGCCGGCGCCGCGGCGACCTACAAGGACTTCGACGACGGCTCGAAATACGATCTGTGGATCGCGCTCGTCGGTGCGCTGTGCCTGATTTTCGTCATCATGCTCGCGCTTACGCGAAGTTTTGTGGCCGCCCTGGTGATCGTGGGGACGGTGGTGCTTTCCTTGGGCGCATCGTTCGGGCTGTCGGTTTTGGTGTGGCAGTACGTTCTGGGCATCAAGCTGCACTGGATGGTGCTGCCGATGTCGGTGATCGTCCTGCTGGCGGTGGGATCCGACTACAACTTGCTCCTGGTGGCCCGGATGAAAGAGGAAATAGCCGCCGGCATAAACACCGGCATCATCCGCGCCATGGGTGGCACCGGGAAGGTCGTGACGAACGCCGGGCTGGTGTTCGCCTTCACCATGGCCTCGATGATCTTCAGCGATTTGCTGGTCATCGGCCAGCTGGGTACCACTATCGGCCTGGGCCTGTTGTTCGACACGTTGGTCGTGCGCTCGTTCATGACGCCGTCGATCGCCGCGCTGCTCGGGCGGTGGTTCTGGTGGCCCCAGACGGTCCGCCCGCGCCCCGCCAGCTACATGCTTCGCTCCGAGGGGCCGCGCGGGCTGGTGCGGTCCCTGCTGCTGCACGACGAGCATCGCGACGACGACGCGGCCACGGTCGAACTCCCGCGGGTGACCGTCTAGGTCGCGGGCAATAGTGCCCGCAGTTTACGGAATCGGAATCGGTGCGCCGGTAAGGAATTTCGCCAGGGTTTGCTCCAACGCGATCAATCCCGCCAGCGTCAAATACGTCAAAACCAGTGCTTCGTATGCGATATACACGGGTAGCTCAAAGAAGCTCAAGAAGAATTTCAGCACACCCGTCGTGCTGTTGTAGAGGCTGTTGAACGCTGCGAGGAACCCGGCCGGCGCGTCGATGAGCTCTTGAATAATCGAGTTCGAATCGGCGGCCACGGACGCGGCGTTGACGGCCTCGGCGGCCGCATAGGCGCCCCCGCCCGCCGTCAACTGCTGCGCGAATTGCTGGCCGAACGCCGACGCCTTCCCGACCAGCCCCTGGAAGCTCTGGGCGGCCTGGGAGAACACCTGGGCGACGGCCGCCGACACCTCGTCGGCGGCGGCGGGTATCACCCCGACGGTCGGCGCCGCCGCCGTCAGGTGTGCCGCACGGAGCGTCGAACCGATAGCAGCCACATCGTTTGCCGCCGCCGCCATCAACTCCGGTGTCGCCATCACATACGACATATCTATCCTCCAGCCGGTCACCGGCGACCCAGCGGTGAAGCAAGAAGCATGGCTGGGTGACGCCCGTCACGGAGATTACACACAAGTACAACGGCGCGGGGCAGGTTCCAGTGATCGCCAAGAAATAAAACTTTCCGCATGTTTTGGGGCCCTCCTCGGGGCCGCCGCATACCTACACCCCGCCAGCCCGCGCGGTTGGAGTCACTCCGGAAACCGTCCCGGGCGGCTTCGATAAGCCGCTACTTCATCGCCGACGGTCGGCCCCGCCGCCGGCGGAATTGCGGCGGCATGGACTCGGGAGCGTCAGGATCTCAGCTGGCGTCGCGCAACATCGGCTGCGCCGTCGCGGACAACTCGACGACCACCGTCGCCTCAGCAAACAGATCGACGGCGTCGGCGATGGTGCGGTCGACGAACGAAGCGAAATCCTCGAAGGAGATGCTCTCCTGGATCCACCGGGACCTGCGGGCGACCAGGCCGACACGTTGCGGATCGGCGCAACCGTGCACGATCGCGGTGACTTTGCGGTTCTGCTTGTTCCACGTGTCGGCTAACCGGGTGAGCCAGGGGCGGTCGGCGGCGCGGAAGGAGCCCGCGGGAGCGACCCCGATGACCAGCATGTCGCCGAACGACGGTGCGATCTCGAGGTGGATGTGCAGCCGCCTGGCGTCGGCGTTGGCGACACAGAAGTATTCGCCGTCGTGCTCGCCCTTGAGGAACTGCAGCCCGCAGGTGCGTACGTAGCGTTCGATCAACTTGGCGCAGAGCGACTGACTCATCATGAGGTAGATCCTGCGGCCAGCGACTTTGAGGACCCTTTGAGCCGAGCTAACCGGCATCGAAGAATCTACTGAGAATTTGCTGAGCGACCTTGGCCGTTTCGGCCGACCAGGCGCGCAACCTCGACCATCGCCGACGTGATCTGCGCGATCTCCCGGCCGGAGCAGACGTACGGCGGCATCGCGTAGATCAGGTTCCGGAACGGGCGCAGCCACACGCCGTGGTCCAGCGCCGCCGGGGTGGCGACGGCCAGGTCGACCGGCCGGTCGCATTCGATGACTCCGATGGCGCCGCACACCCGCACGTCGGCCACGCCGGGCAGCGCCCGGGCCGGTCGCAGCCCGTCCACCAGCCCCGCGGATATCTCGCCCACCCTGGACCGCCAGTCCTGGGCGAGCAGCAGCTCGACGCTGGCCACCGACACCGCGCAGGCCAGCGGGTTAGCCATGAACGTGGGCCCGTGCATCAGCGCGCCGGCCTCCCCCGCGCTGATGGTGTGCGCGATGTCGGTGCTGCACAGGGTGGCGGCCAGGCTGAGGTACCCGCCGGTCAGCGCCTTGCCCACGCACATGATGTCCGGGCTCACCCCGGCGTGGTCGGCGGCGAACAGCTCACCGGTGCGCCCGAAGCCGGTCGCGATCTCGTCGAAGATCAGCAGCACCTCGTGCTTGCTGCAGGCCTCGCGCAGGTCCCGCAGGTAGGCCGGGTCGTGGAAGCGCATCCCGCCCGCCCCCTGCACGACGGGTTCCACGACGACGGCCGCCAGTTCGGGGGCGTGTTGGGCCAGTTGGGCCTCGAACGCCGCGCTGTAGGCGGGGTCGTAGTCGCGCGGCACCTGCGGGGCGAACACCTGCCGGGCCAGGATGTCGGTCCACAGCGAGTGCATGCCGCCGTCGGGGTCACAGATGCTCATCGGGGTGAAGGTGTCGCCGTGGTAGCCGCCCCGCCATGTCATCAGCCGGTGCTTGGTGGGCCGGCCGCGGCTGCGCCAGTACTGCAGCGCCATCTTGACCGCGACCTCCACCGACACCGACCCGGAGTCGCTGAAGAAGACCGTCTCCAAGCCCGCCGGCGTGATCTCCACCAGCAGCCGCGCCAGCCGGGCCGCGGGCTCGTGGGTCAGCCCGCCGAACATGACGTGGTTCATGGTGGCCAGCTGCGCGGCCAGCGCGGCGTCCAGGTCGGGGTGGCCGTGCCCGTGGATCGCGGTCCACCACGAGCTCATCGCGTCGAGCGCCTCGATGGGCTCGCCGTCGCGGATCAGCGTCAGCCAGGCGCCTCGCGCGCCGACAGCCACGACGGGCGCCACCGCTTCCCGGCCGATGGTGCTGTAGGGGTGCCACAGGTGCGCCGCGTCGATCGCGCTGATCTCCTCGGGCGTGAGCCCGGTCCTCGCCGCAGGCATAGAGATCGAGCGTAGAGGCAGCCGGTTCGCACAATTCGCGGCCATCGGGGACCATCTATGGCCATGGCTTCGCCGCACCAGACCGACGACCCCAACCCGGGGGACCAGATCGCCGCCGCGCCGGCGCCCGAGCGCCCCGACCACCAGGCGCCGCGGGTGCTTCGCCTGCGGATCGCGGCCTGGGACGTCATCTGTACGGTCACGCTGCTGGTGCTGCTGTTGGTCCTGGCCACGGCGACCGACTGGCCGGCGCGGCTCTTCGGCTACCTCGGGAAGGTCTGCCAGGGCGAGGACTGCGGTCCGGTCCCGTTCGGGATCGACTACTACATTCACCCGGTGGTGTGGGGCGGCATCGGCGCGGCGATCGCCGCGGCCGGAATCGGCCCGTTCGTTTCGCTCCTGAAGGGCTGGTACATGTCCTTCTGGCCGGTCCTGGCTCTCGTCCTGCTCATGGTCGCCTCCGCGGCCGGCTTCATCCTGACCACCTTCAGCGAGCGCTACTGGCTCTGACGGCGCGGGCGCCCGGCTGAGACCCAAATCACAACTGGGCACCCACAATTGGGACGGCCAGTCACCGTCCGGTCACGTTACGACAAAAAATCCCTCGTACGGCCGACCAGGCATTTTCCGCCGACCACTTCTGTTGTAAAAGTGTCTCTAGTGACTGGTGTGAAACTGGGCGGCGAGCCGGCCGGGTTCATCGCCAAGCGTCATGCAGCGGCGTCGGGCCCCGACGGGGGGGCCTTCTCCGCCTGCACTAGCGGCCGACGCGCGAAGTCACCGCGACGAGGCCCATGACCCAAGAAGGTGGGAACACCATGAAACGCATGTTCGCTTTCGCGGTCGGTCTCGCGATGCTGGTGGCCCCGTTGGCCACCGCCAGCATCGCGACCGCCGACCCCGGCACCCGGCCGATGGACTACCAGCAGGCCACCGACATCGTCGTCATGCGCGGTCTTTCGCAGCGCGGCGTGCCGTTTTCCTGGGCGGGCGGCGGCGTCACCGGCCCCACTCGCGGCAAGGGCACCGGGGCCATGACCGTCGGTTTCGACGCCTCGGGCCTGATGCAGTACGCCTACGCCGGCGCGGGCATCAAGCTGCCGCGTTCCTCCGGTGAGATGTACCGGCTGGGCCAGAAGGTGCTGCCGCAGCAGGCACAACGCGGTGACCTGATCTTCTACGGTCCCGAGGGCACCCAGAGCGTCGCGATGTACCTCGGCAACAACCAGATGCTCGAGGTGGGCGACGTGGTCCAGGTGTCGCCGGTGCGTGCCAACGGGATGACTCCGTACCTGGTCCGGGTTCTCGGCGTCCAGCAGACCCCGTTCCAGCAGGCTCCGCTGCAGCAGGTGCCCACCCAACAGGCGCCACTGCAGCAAGCGCCGGTCCAGCAGGTCCCGACCCAGCAGCCGCCACTGCAACAGGCGCCGGTGCAGCAGGTCCCGACCCAGCAGGCACCGCTGCAGCAGGCGCCGGTGCAGCAGGCTCCGGTGCAGCAGCTGCCCCTGCTGCAGCAGCCGCAGCAGGCGCCGGTGCAGCAGTCGCCCTACGGCATCACGCGGTAGCCGTCAGCCGGGGCCGTTTCGCCCCGCCGAACACCCGCCACTTGCTCCCTTGAGCAGGCTCGCCGCCAGGCCGGCCGTCAGGAGCGGGTGGCGGTTTTCGGATAAGTTGGCGGTTGACCATGCAGACCCTGTCGCCGCCCCGTCCACCGGTTGCCGCCGCACCGGTGCCGGCGCGCGCGACCGGGTTCTACCGCTACGACCTCGACGGCCTGCGCGGCATCGCGATCGCGCTCGTCGCCGCGTTCCACGTCTGGTTCGGGCGGGTGTCGGGCGGCGTCGACGTCTTTCTCGCGCTGTCCGGGTTCTTCTTCGGCGGGAAGATCCTGCGCACCGCCCTCAACCCGGACCTCGCGCTGTCGCCGGCGGCCGAGGTGGTCCGGCTGGTCCGCCGGCTGCTTCCCGCCCTGGTGGTGGTCCTGGCTGGCTGCGGGCTGCTGACGGTCCTGGTGCAGCCCGAAACCCGCTGGGAGACGTTCGCCGACCAGAGCCTGGCCAGCCTCGGCTACTACCAGAACTGGGAGCTGGCCAACTCCGCGGCGGACTACCTGCGGGCGGGCGAGGCCGTCACCCCGCTGCAGCACATCTGGTCCATGTCGGTACAGGGCCAGTTCTACGTCGCCTTCCTGCTGCTGGTCGCCGGGTGCGCCGTCCTGCTGCGCCGTCCGCTCGCGGCGCACCTGCGCACGGTGTTCCTGGTGCTGCTCGGCGCGCTGACGGTGGCCTCGTTCATCTACGCCGCCATCGCCCATCAGGACAACCAGGCGCTCGCCTACTACAACAGCTTCGCGCGGGCCTGGGAGTTGCTGCTGGGCGCGCTCGTCGGCGCCGTCGTGCCCCACGTGCGCTGGCCGATGTGGCTGCGCACCGCCCTCGCCGCCGCCGCGCTGGCGGCGATCGTGTCGTGCGGGGCCCTGATCGACGGCGTCAAGGAATTTCCCGGCCCGTGGGCGCTGGTCCCCGTCGGGGCCACCATGCTGATGATCCTGGCCGGGGCCAACCTGCCGGCCGGCGCCGGCGATCGGCTGCCGCTGCCGAACCGGATGCTGGCGGCGGGGCCGCTGGTGGCGCTGGGCGCGATGGCCTACTCGCTGTACCTGTGGCACTGGCCGCTGCTCATCTTCTGGCTGTCCTACAGCGGCCACCGCCACGCCGGCTTCGTCGACGGCGCGGCGGTGCTGCTGGTCTCCGGGGTGCTGGCCTACCTGACCACCCGGCTGGTCGAAGACCCCCGCGCTCCCCTGGTCGCCGCGCCTGCGCAGACCGACGATGGCGCTGGGGTCGATGGTGGTGCTGCTCGCCGTCACGCTCACCGCGACGTCGTTCACCTGGCGTCAGCACGTCACGGTGTTGCGCGCCGCGGGCAAGGAGCTCAGCGTCCTCAACCCGCAGGACTACCCGGGCGCGCGGGCCCTCACCGAGCACGTGCGGGTCCCGGCGCTGCCGATGCGGCCCAGCGTGCTGGAGGTCAAGGACGACCTGCCGATCTCGACCCGGGACGGCTGCATCAGTGACTTCGTCAACCCCGCGCTGGTCAACTGCACCTACGGCGACGTCGCGGCCACCCGCAGCATCGCGCTGGCCGGCGGGTCGCACGCGGAGCACTGGCTGCCCGCGCTCGACCTGCTCGGCCAGCAGCACCACTTCAAGGTGGTCACCTACCTGAAGATGGGCTGCCCGTTGTCCACCGAGGAAGTCCCGCTGATCATGGGCAACAACGCCCCGTACATGCAGTGCCGCGAGTGGGTCCAGCGGACAATGGCCAAGCTGGTCACCGACCGGCCCGACTACGTGTTCACCACGACGACCCGTCCGTGGAACATCAAGAGCGGCGACGTGATGCCGGCGACCTATATCGGCATCTGGCAAACGTTGTCGGACAACAACATTCCCATCCTCGGCATGCGAGACACCCCGTGGCTGGTCAAGAACGGCAAGCCGTTCGACCCCGCGGACTGCCTGGCGAAGAAGGGCGGCAGCCCCGAGTCGTGCGCGGTCAAGCGCTCCGACGTGCTGGCCGATCGCAACCAGACGCTCGACTTCGTCACACAATTTCCGTTGCTGAAGGTCCTCGACATGTCGGACGCGATCTGCCGCGCCGACGTCTGCCGCCCCGTCGAGGGAAACGTGCTGATCTACCACGGTGCGCACCACCTGTCGCCCACCTACGTGCGGAGCATGAGCAACGAGCTGGGCCGCCAGATCGGGGCCAGCACCGGTTGGTGGTGACAGGCCGCCGCACGCGGGCGCGGATAAGGTCGGATGATGCCAACGAACAACCCAGCCTCGGGGAAGGGCGTTGCGAAAGGCGCCGCCGCGCAGGATGCCGGCAGCACCCAGCCCAGACTGGCCACGGTTTGGCCGGGAAACCCCTATCCGCTCGGCGCCTCCTATGACGGCGCGGGCACCAACTTTTCGCTGTTCTCCGAGATCGCCGACAAGGTCGAGTTGTGTCTGATCGACGACGCCGGGAGCGAATCGCGCATCCCGCTGGATGAGGTCGACGGATTCGTCTGGCACGCCTACCTGCCCAACATCGTCCCGGGTCAGCGTTACGGCTTTCGGGTCCACGGCCCCTTCGACCCGGCGGCCGGGCACCGGTGTGACCCCAGCAAGCTGCTGTTGGACCCGTACGGCAAGGCCTTCCACGGCGATTTCGACTTCGGCCAGGCGCTGTTCTCCTACGACCTCAAGGCGGTCGACCCGGACGGCCCGAACGCCGACGGGCTCGACCCCGGGACTCCGCCCATGGTGGACTCGCTCGGCCACACCATGACCAGCGTGGTGAGCAACCCGTTCTTCGACTGGGGCTCCGACCGGGCCCCGCTCACCCCGTACCACGAGACCGTCATCTACGAGGCCCACGTCAAGGGCATGACGCAGACCCATCCGGGCATCCCCGAGCAGCTTCGCGGCACCTACGCCGGGCTTGCCCACCCGGTGGTCATCGACCACCTGAAGTCGCTCAACGTCACCGCCATCGAGCTGATGCCCGTTCACCAGTTCATGCATGACTCGCGACTGCTGGACCTCGGGCTGCGAAACTACTGGGGCTACAACACCTTTGGCTTTTTCGCCCCGCACAACCAGTACGCGGCCAACCGCACGGCCAGCGTCGCCGAGTTCAAATCGATGGTGCGCAGTTTCCACGAGGCGGGCATCGAGGTCATCCTCGACGTGGTGTACAACCACACCGCCGAGGGCAATCACCTCGGTCCGACGATCAACTTCCGCGGCATCGACAACGCGGCCTATTACCGGCTCGTCGACACGGACCTGCGGTTGTACAAGGACTACACCGGCACCGGCAACAGCCTCAACCCCCGCCACCCGCACGTGCTGCAGCTGATCATGGACTCGCTGCGTTACTGGGTGCTCGAGATGCACGTCGACGGGTTCCGCTTCGACCTGGCCGCCACGCTGGCCCGCGAGCTGCACGACGTCGACCGGCTGAGCGCGTTTTTCGACCTGGTGCAGCAGGATCCGATCGTCAGCCAGGTCAAATTGATCGCCGAGCCGTGGGACGTCGGCGAGGGCGGCTACCAGGTGGGAAACTTCCCGGGTTTGTGGACGGAGTGGAACGGGAAGTATCGCGATACTGTGCGCGACTACTGGCGGGGGGAGCCCGCGACCCTGGGCGAGTTCGCCTCCCGGCTGACCGGGTCGTCGGACCTCTATGAGGTGACCGGCCGGCGCCCCAGCGCCAGCATCAACTTCGTCACCGCCCACGACGGGTTCACGCTGCACGACCTGGTTTCCTACAACGAGAAGCACAACATGGCCAACGGCGAGGACAACCGCGACGGCGAAAGCCACAACCGGTCGTGGAACTGCGGCGTCGAGGGCCCCACCGACGACCCCGACATCCTGGCACTGCGCGCCCGCCAGATGCGCAACTTCTGGGCGACGCTGCTGGTCAGCCAGGGCACGCCGATGATCGCGCACGGCGACGAGTTCGGCCGCACCCAGAACGGCAACAACAACGTCTACTGCCAGGACTCCGAATTGTCCTGGATGGACTGGTCATTGGTCGAAAAGAACGCCGACCTGCTGGCGTTCGCGCGCAAGGTGACCACCCTGCGCAAGAACCATCCGGTGTTTCGCCGGCGCCGGTTCTTCGAGGGCGAGCCGATCCGAAGCGGCGACGAGGTCCGCGACATCGCCTGGCTGAATCCGAGCAGCCGCGAGATGACGCACGAGGACTGGGGCGAGAGCATCCACAAGTGTGTCGCGGTGTTCCTCAACGGCGACGCCATCACCGCGCCGAACGCGCGAGGCGAGCGGGTGGTCGACGACTCGTTCCTGTTGTGCTTCAACGCCGGTGAGGACGAGGTCGAGTTCGTGATGCCGCCCGACGACTACGCCCAGGAGTGGACCGTGGAGCTGGACACCAATCATCCCGCCGGTGAGGCGGACCAGGTGGTCAGCGCCGAGGAGAAGGTCCCGCTGCCCTCACGTTCGCTGCTGATCCTTCGTAAGACCTTGTGACGCATGCCCTTTCCCGTCCTGTCCACCTACCGGCTGCAGCTGCGGGGTGAGTCCAGCGGGTTCGGGTTCACCTTCGCCGACGCCGAGGCCCTGCTGGATTACCTCGACGACCTCGGGGTGAGCCATCTGTACCTGTCCCCCGTGCTGACCGCCGCCCGGGGGTCGAACCACGGCTACGACGTCACCGATCCCACCACGGTCGCCCCGGAGCTGGGCGGCGCCGACGGCCTGGCGCGGCTGTCGGCGGCGGCCCGTTCGCGCGGCATGGGCCTGATCGTCGACATCGTCCCCAATCACCTCGGCATCGACGACCCCGAGCAGAACGCGTGGTGGTGGGACGTGTTGCGGCACGGCCGGGACTCGCGGTACGCCGCGTTCTTCGACGTCGACTGGGACCTCGACGAGGACGGCCGAATTGTGCTGCCAATACTGGGTTCCGACGACGACGCGGCCGAGGTGAAGGTCGACGGCGACCGGCTGCGCCTCGGCGACCTCGCCCTGCCCATCGCCCCGGGCACCGGGGAGGGCAGCGGCCCGCAGGTCCATGACCGCCAGCACTACCGGTTGGTGGGCTGGCGAAACGGGGCCTGCGGCTACCGGCGCTTCTTCTCGATCACCTCGCTGGCCGGGCTGCGGCAGGAAGACCGCGCGGTGTTCGACGCCAGCCACGCCGAAATCGCCCGCTGGTTCGACGAGGGGCTCGTCGACGGCGTGCGCATCGACCATCCCGACGGATTGTCCGACCCCTGCGGGTATTTGGCCCGGCTGCGCGAGCTGCTCGGGTCCGACGCGTGGATCGTCATCGAGAAGATCCTCGCCGTCGACGAGGCACTCGAGCCGACGCTGCCGGTGGCCGGCACCACCGGCTACGACGTGCTCCGGCAGGTGGGCGGCGTCTTCGTCGACCCCGCCGGCGAGGAGGCGCTCACCGCGCTCGTCGACTCCGCGGGCCTGGATTACGGCGCCATGCCCGGGCTGCTCGCCGAGCTCAAGGTCCGCGCCGCCACCGAGACCCTGGCCAGCGAGCTGGCCCGGCTGCGCCGGGCGGTCGCGGCCACGGCGGGCACCGATCACCCGCTGCTGCCCGAGGCGATCGCCGCCCTGCTCACCCACATCGGCGTCTACCGCAGCGACTACCCCGGCCTGGTCGCGCTGCTGCCCACCGCGTTGGCCGAAACACAGGCGCAGTCACCACAATTGGGGCCCGCGCTGCAGGTGCTGGCGGCGGCGCTGGCCGAGGGCGGCGAGCCCGCGACCCGGCTGCAGCAGCTCTGCGGCGCGGTGACCGCCAAGGCCGTCGAGGACTGCCTGTTCTACCGCGACGCCCGGCTCGTCTCGCTCAACGAGGTGGGCGGCGAACCGCACCGCTTCGGCGTCGGCCTCGCGGAGTTTCACCACAGCGCCGCCGACCGCGCTCGGCTGTGGCCGCACACGATGACGACGCTGACCACCCATGACACCAAGCGCGGCGAGGACGTGCGGGCCCGCATCGGCGTGCTGTCCCAGGTGCCGTCGCTGTGGACCGAGTTCGTGGCCCGCTGGGAGGTCCGGGCCCCCTCGCCCGATCCCGCGACCGGACAGTTCCTGTGGCAGAACATCTTCGGGGTGTGGCCGGTGAACGGGCAGGTGACCGCGGAGCTGCGCGCCCGGTTGCACGCCTATGCCGAGAAGGCCATCCGGGAGGCGGCCTGGCACACCTCGTGGAGCGACCCGGACGCCGCCTTCGAGGGCGCGGTGCACCGGTGGCTGGACACCATCCTCGACGGCCCGGTGGCCGGCCAGCTGACCGAGCTTGTGGTCCAACTCAATCCGCACGCCGCCAGCGACGCGCTCGGCCAGAAGCTGCTCGCGCTCACCGTGCCCGGGACGCCGGACGTCTACCAGGGCACCGAGTTGTGGGACGACAGCCTGGTCGACCCCGACAACCGTCGCCCCGTCGACTACGCCGCCCGCCGGGCCGCGCTGAAAGACCTGCAGCATCCCAAGATTCGCGTGGTCACCGCGGCGCTTCGGGTGCGCCGCGCCCGCCCGGAGACGTTCCTGCGCGGCGGCTACCATCCGGTGCTCGCCGCCGGCGAGGCCGCCGAGCACGTGGTGGCGTTCCGCCGCGGGGACGACGTGCTGGTCACGGTGACCCGCTGGACCGTGCGGCTGGCCGAAAAGGGCTGGGGCAACACCGTGGTGCCGTTGCCCGAGGGCACCTGGACCGACGCCCTGTCCGGCGCCGTGGCCAGCGGGGCGACCTCCGCGGCCCAACTGTTCTCCGACCTGCCCGTCGTCCTGCTGGAGCGCCGGCATGACTGAATTCCGGGTCTGGGCGCCCAAACCCGCGCAAGTGCGACTCGACCTGGACGGCGCCGTGCACCCCATGACGCGATCCCACGACGGCTGGTGGCACGCGGACGTCGACGCGCCGCCGGGGGCGCGGTACGGATACCTGCTCGACGACGACCCCACCGTGCTGCCCGACCCCCGCTCGCCCCGCCAGCCCGACGGGGTGCACGCCCGCTCGCAGCTGTGGGACCCTCCCGACGCCTGGACCGACGGCGACTGGCCGGGCCGGTCGGTCGAAGGGGCGGTGATCTACGAAATGCACGTCGGCACGTTCACCGCCGGCGGCACGCTCGATTCGGCCGTCGAAAAGCTGGGCCACCTGGTCGATCTCGGCGTCGACTTCGTCGAGCTGATGCCGGTCAACTCCTTCGCCGGCACCCACGGCTGGGGATACGACGGCGTGCTGTGGTACAGCGTGCACGAACCCTACGGCGGACCCGACGGCCTGGTCCGGTTCGTCGACGCCTGCCACGCGCGCGGCCTGGGGGTGCTGATCGACGCGGTGTTCAACCATCTCGGCCCGTCGGGAAACTACCTGCCGCGCTTCGGTCCCTACCTGTCGTCGGCGAGCAACCCGTGGGGCGAGGGCATCAACATCGCCGACGCCGACTCCGACGAGGTGCGCCGCTACATCATCGGCTGCGCGCTGCGCTGGATGCGCGACTTCCACGCCGACGGCCTGCGACTCGACGCGGTCCACGCGCTGGTGGACACCACGGCCATCCACATCCTCGAGGAACTCGCCACCGAAACCGACGCGCTGTCAAGCCAACTGGGCCGCCCGCTGTCGCTGGTCGCCGAAAGCGACCTCAACGACCCGCGGTTGATCACCCCGCGCGAACGCAACGGCTACGGGCTGACCGCGCAGTGGGCCGACGACATCCACCACGCCATCCACACCGCCGTGTCCGGCGAGCGGCAGGGCTACTACGCCGATTTCGGGTCGCTGGCCACGCTGGCGGAGACGTTGCGACGCGGCTACTTCCACGCCGGCACCTACTCGTCGTTCCGGCACCGCCGCCACGGGCGACCGCTGGACACCGCGACCATCCCGGCCACCCGGCTGGTCACCTACACCTGCACGCATGATCAGGTCGGCAACCGGGCGCTCGGCGATCGCCCCTCGCAGAACCTGAGCCCCGGCCAGCTGGCGGTCAAGGCCGCCCTCGTCCTCGGATCGCCCTACACCGCAATGCTTTTCATGGGCGAGGAATGGGGCGCGTCCACACCGTTCCAATTCTTCAGCTCGCATCCCGAACCGGAGCTGGCGCGGGCCACGGCCGAGGGCCGCAAGGCCGAGTTCGCCGAACACGGCTGGGATGCCGCAAAGAACGGGGCCATCCCCGACCCGCAGGACCCGGAGACGTTCCGGCGCTCCAAGCTGGACTGGGACGAGGCCGGCGGCGGGGAGCACGCCCGCCTGCTGGACACCTATCGGGATCTGATCACGCTGCGGCGCGACGACGCCGACCTGGCCGACCCCTGGCTGGAGCACCTCGTCGTCGAATACGACGAAGCCGAGCGCTGGATCACGTTGCACCGCGGCGGATTGCGCATCGCCTGCAACCTGGGCGCCGAGCCGGTGACCGTGCCGGTGACCGGCGAGCTCGTCCTCGCCTGGGGCGAACCGAAGCTCGACGCCGACAGCGCCAAGCTGCCCGGGCATTCGTTCGCCATCCTGGCAGTGCGCGAGAAGTCAGTGCGCTCGCCGGCTCAGAACAGCGTGCCGCAATAGGGCACCCTCCGGGTGTTGAAGGCGGCATCCAGGTCGCCCAGCGCACCGCTGCGCAGCTCGGTGATCCGGCTCGCCCGGTGCAGTTCCCAGGGGCGATGGGCGCCCATGTAAATGGACGCCAGGTCGCCCAGGGCGAGTTTGACGTCGGCGGGCCCGTCGTGCGGCGTGCACGCCCCGACGCCGTCGCGGGTCTGCAGCCGGAAGCGCCCGCCCGCCACCCCCAGCGGATCCGTGACTTCCAGGACCACGTCGGCGTCGGCCCAGTAGGTGCGGGCGCCGAGCGCGTCGGGCACGTTCATGATCCGCATCCACAGGAAGTCGCTCACGCGCGTCGTTTGAGCGGCAAGCTGGTCCTTGAGCTTGAGCGGAAGCGGGTCGTCGACGGGGACCTCGATGACGATGTTGTCGAACATCTTCAAGCTCACCAGCGTCCCGAGCAGCTCGTCGTGCGCTTCGTCGGTGACGGCGCAGAAGTCCTGCACGACGAGGGTGCCGAACGGCCGGCGATACGCGTGCGGCGAGGCTCCGATCACCCGGTACGTCAGGAAGCCGTCGGGATGAATCACGAAATGCAGGGTCGATCCGTCGTCGCGCTGCGTGGGCCGGTCCTCCAAAAAGTCGGCCCACCAGCCGGTGTCGCGGCTCAGCGCCCCGGGCGTGATGGCACACCACCGGTCGTAGACGGCGGCCAGGTGCTCCCACACCCCGGAGGCGTCGACCACCCGCGCCCGATTCTGGTTCGGTTTGGTGCGCAACTCGGTGAAGCGCGGCTCGATGTTGTACGTCCGGGCGTGGCTGGCCACTCCGGCGCCCAGTATCTCGTAAACCGTTGGCTGGGTGGGCACCCCGCACAGGATGGGATAGCCGCGCTCCTGCAGTATGCCGAAGCCCTGGATGCTGATCTGCTGCCAGATTCCCCTGCCCTGATGCGTGGCCGGCACCGCGATCATGGCCAACCACGCAGCGTCGAGGCTGGCGCCGCCGGGCACGGTGAGCCGCAACCGGTAGTACAGCGACGTCCCGACCAGCAGTGGCCGCTGGGGATCGGAAACGTCCTCGGCCACCAGGATGTCGTCGGGCCGGACCCGGCGCCGCCACGCCTCGACGTCCGCCGGGTCGACCGAAACTCCGTACGCCTGAGCCTGATTGGCGTAGACCGAGGGCAATTCGTCGTCGGTCGCGAACCTGATCCTGATGTCGTCGTTCGAGGTGTTCACCGCTGTATCGGTACCCAGGCTTTGGCCTCGGAAACGTGGCCGACTCCGCAACGCGGGTACAGTGGAAGCATCACTTAAACGACCTAAGTAACGACCGCGTGGAAAGAGGTTGGCGGATGACCCGCACCGAAAACGACACCTGGGATCTGGCGTCCAGCGTCGGCGCGACCGCGACGGCCGTCGCCGCATCGCGCGCGATGGCCTCCCAGGGCCCGGACGCCCTGCTCGACGACCCGTGGGCCGACCCGCTGGTGCGGGCGGTGGGCATCGACACCTTCGTCAAGCTGATCGACGGCGAGCTCGGGCCCGCCGACGACGATCCCCTGATGAACCGCCGGGCGATGAACGAGCAGATCGCCGTGCGCACCCGCTTCTTCGACGACTTCTTCACCCAGGCGACCCGCTCGGGCATCAGGCAGGCCGTCATCCTGGCCTCCGGCCTGGACACCCGGGCCTACCGGCTGAACTGGCCGAACGGCACGGTGGTGTACGAGATCGACCAACCCGAGGTCATCGAGTTCAAGACCCGCACCCTGGCCGGCCTGGGCGCCGAACCGGCCGCGCAGCGCCGCACCGTTGCCATCGACCTGCGCGACGACTGGCCGTCGGCGTTGACCGCCGCCGGGTTCGACCCGGGCCGCCCGACCGCCTGGAGCGCCGAGGGCCTGCTGCCCTACCTGCCGCCCGACGCCCAGGACCGCCTGTTCGACAACATCGCCGCGCTCTCGGCGCCGGGCAGCCGGATCGCGACCGAGCACCTGGACCTGCGCAACGTCCCCGCGGATTGGGCGCAACGGCTGACGGAGCGGTCGCGCCGCATCGGCTCCAACATCAACCTGGCCGAGTTGTTCTACACCGGCGAGCGCAACACCGCAGCGGAATACCTCGCCGGGCACGGTTGGCGGGTGGACGTCCGCACCACCGAGCAGTGCTACGCCGCCAACGGCTTCGAGTTGCCCAACGACGAACTGGCCGCATTCGGCAGCGATTCCGGCTACCTGACGGCGACCCTCGGCTAGGGCCCGCCGCGCCAATGCTCGATGCGGTGATGGTCCGGCGTGAACCCGTGCTCGACGCCCCACAGCACCGCCTGGGTGCGGCTGGCAACGCCTAGCTTGCGGTAGATCGTCCGGATGTAGGACTTCACGGTGTTGGGGCTCAGGTAGGTCAACCGGGCGACGTCGGCATTGCTCTTTCCCTGGGTGATCAGCGCCAGGATCTCGGCTTCCCGGTCGCTGAGCCCCTCGCCGCGGCCGGGCCAGTCCAGGCCGGGCGCGCTGCGGGCGCGCGAGGCCACGTCGCTGATGACCTCCTCGCCGGAATGCACGGCCTCGAGCGCGGCGACCAGCTCGCGCGCGGGGAGCGTCTTGGACAGGTACCCGTGCGCGCCCTGTCGCCGCGCGCTCTCGACGAGATCCGGATGAAAGTTCCAGGTGTAGACCACAACTCGGTGCGCCCGGGGGTTGGCCACCAGGGCGGCGATCTCCTCGTGGTCGGATTCCGGCTGGGCAAACGAGTCGTACAAGACGATGTCGACGGTGTCCTCGACGGGCATGGTGGAGTCCAGCTCCGCGATCACGACGCGGTCGCGGTAGGGGTCGAGCATGTTGGCCACGCCCTTGACGACGACGTCGTAGTCGTCGACGAGCGCAACCGTGATGGGCACGCCCCGAACATTACCTACCTAGGGGTGTATTGCTACCGCCCTTAGGGGTGGTCGACTGGACGCAGCGTCGGGGGAAACAGCCTTCATGGAGAGAGGTTTCGTCATGATCATTCTCGGCATCGTCCTGCTCGTCGCGGGATTCCTGCTCAAGATTTCCATCCTGTGGACCATCGGAATCATCCTGCTGGTCATCGGCGCCATCCTGGCGATCGTCGGTCATACCGGACACGCCATCGCCGGCCGCCGGCATTACTTCTAGCGACACCGAGGGTTCTAGCGACACCGACCGGCAGGGTCGCCGCGGAATCGCGTTTGCCCCGGCGGCGCCCGGGTTATTCGACATGAGTACGAGAGGAGCGCGAAATGCCCATCTGGCAATGGATTTTGATCGGTGCCTCCGTCGTCGTCGTGGTCGCCGTGGTCATTGTCGCGGCAACCGCGGGGGCCAGACGCCGGAAATCGCGGCGACTCAGGGAGCACTATGGCTCAGAATACGAGCGCCTGGTGTCGCAGGCCGGGGGCAAGGCGGCCGCCGAGAAGGAACTGGTCGCCCGGGAACGCAAGCGAGAGAAACTCAACATCGTTCCCTGAAGCCGGCGGCCCGATCGGATTTCAACATCCGCTGGCAGCAGGTCCAGACCACGTTCGTCGACGATCCGGCGACGGCGGTCGGCGTCGCCGATCGTCTGGTAACGGAGGTCATGTGCGAACGGGGTTACCCGGTCGATGATTTCGATCAGCGAGCGGCCGACATCTCGGTTGATCACCCGCAAATCGTCGACGATTACCGCGCCGCGCATGGCATTCACCTGGCGCAGCAGCGCGGTGATGTGAGCACCGAGCAGCAGCGGGAGGCCTTCGTCCACTACCGGGCGCTGTTTGAGAAGTTGCTCGAGGAGACAGCAGACAACCACACATCAAGGGAGAGAAGCGCATGACCACGCACGAGCACCCAACCGAGACCACTCCGACGTTCGACGAGCCCCCGACCGACTCAACACCATCGGCGGACGAGCCCACGACGTCGCCGGTGTCTAGCGACCCGTCGACGGCATCGACGCAACCACCACCACCGCTGACCGGCACGCCGTCGGGGACATCGGGCGAGTCCCCGAATACCGACGCCGAAGCGGGACACAACCGCGAAACCGACGCGGGGGTTGCCCACACATCCGAGGCGCAGCGTGAGTCCCCGACGGAGGAAAACCTCTTCGCCGATGACGAACTCGCGGACCTGCGGGCGCGGTGGGCGGGCGTGCAGGCGGCGTTCGTCGACGATCCCAGGGACTGCGTGCAGAAGGCCGACGTGCTGGTCTCGGATCTGGTCGACCAGCTCACCAGTGGCTTCGCGCATGCCCGCTCGCGGCTCGAAGAACAGTGGGCTCGCGGCGAGGAAGCTTCCACCGAAGACTTGCGGGTGGCGCTGATGCACTACCGCGAATTCTTCGAGCGGTTGCTCGCGGTCTGAGCCGTCGGTGCGCACGGCACTGTGACCCGTCGGCGCGGGGGCCTGCAATACTGCGTTGTGGATGACGCCCCGCACGACACGGCTCGGTTCACCCGCGACCAGCTGAAGCGGTTCGCCGGCGAAACGCTGCCGGACTTGATATCCGACCGGGTCCGGCTGCTGTTCGTCGGGATCAACCCGGGCCTGAGAAGCGTTGCCGTGCAAGCCCATTTCGCTCCCCGGGGCAATCGGTTCTGGCCGGCGCTGTTCCGCGCCGGCGTCACCGATCATCTGATCGACGCCTCGGCCGGGTTTACCCCCGCCGACCGGGAGTATTTGTTGGACCTCGGAATCGGCATCACGAGCTTTGTCGAGCGGGCAACCGCGGGCGCGGACGAGCTCACCGTCGCCGAACTCATCGACGGCCGGAGCAGGCTGGACAACACCGTCCGCCAGTACTCCCCCCGCGTTGTCGCGGTCCTGGGGGTTACCGCCTACCGCGACGCCTTCGGCGACCGCCTGGCGAGGCCGGGCATTCAGGCGTCGCCCTACCCCGGCACCCAGCTGTGGGTGCTCCCCAATCCGAGCGGGCGCAACGCCCACGCGTCGCTACCCGCCCTCGCGGCCGCCTACGGCGAGGTCGCCCGGGCCGCGGGCATCCCTACACGCTGGGACGGCCGGTAGCCAGCACCGCCTCGGCGATCGCGTCGGCCAGCGGCTCGACCTCGCGCGCGCCCAAATCCGCGACGGTAACCCGCATTCCGGGTGAGGTGCGAATCCGGAACCGCGCGCCCGGCGCCGCGGCCCAGCCCGCGCCGAGCAGCCGGGTGATCGCGACGGTCTCGTCGGGCACCGGCACCCACACGTTGAGCCCGGAGCGCCCGCGGGCGGCGACCCCGCGCGCTGCGAGCTCGCTCAGCAATTGCGTCCGGTTGGCGCTGTATTGCTTCTCGGCCCGGCCGACCAGGCGCGCCGCCGTGTCGTCGGACCACAGGCCGACGGCGAGATCCTGCAACAGGTGGCTCACCCACCCCGGGCCGAGGCGCAGCCGGCCGTGCACGCGCTCGACGGTGCGGCGGTCCCCGGCGAGCACGGCGACCCGCAGGTCGGGGCCGTAGGCCTTGGACGCCGACCGCACGAAGGCCCAGTGGCCGGTCGAGCCAGCCAGCGGGTGCAGCGGCGCCCCGGCGATGCCGGCGCAGTGATCGTCCTCGACGAGCAGCACCTCGTCGGCGTGGGCGGCCAGCAGTCCGCGCAGCGCGTCGGCGCGATCCGCCGAGAGCGCCGCGCCGGTCGGGTTGTGCGCGCGGGTGGTGACGACCGCGGCCCGCACGCCGCGACCGAGCGCCCGGGCGAGGTCGGCGACCAGCGGCCCGTCGTCGTCGACCCGGACCGGCTCGGCCGAAAAGCCCAGGGCGGCAAGCAGATCCAGCAGGTTGGCCCAGCCCGGATCCTCGACGGCCACCCGGTCGCCCGGTCGCAGGTGCGCGGCGAGTGCCCGCTCGATGCCGTCCAGCGCGCCGCTGGTCACCGCCAGGTGCTCGGCCGGGACGCCGTCGTCCGACAGCACGGAACGGCTGAACTCGACCAACTCGGGCGACATCGCCGGCTCGCCGTAGACCAGGGGCCTGGGGTGCGGCAGTCGCGCCGAGGCGATCGGCAGCAGTGCTGGGTCGGGGTTCCCGGTCGACAGGTCGCGCACGCCGGCGGGGACGTCGAGCCCGAGCAGGGAGCGGGGCGTCGTCGCGGGGCGGTGCCGTACCCGGGTGCCGCGCCGCCCCGCGGTCTCGATGGCCCCGCGATCGCGCAGCAGGCGGTAGGCCGCGGCCACGGTGTTGGCGTTCACGCCGAGCCGGCCCGCCAGGTCGCGGATGGGCGGCAGCGCGTCCCCGGGCGTCAGCGCGCCGTGGGAGATGGCCTCCTCGACGTTGGCGGCTATGGATTCCGCCCCCGTCCCCGTATATTGTACTGGCACGATAGTAATTATGTACTAGAACAATATTGAAGGCAATCCGTTGGACACCGCATATCGCCAAACCGCAAGAACCACGCCCACCCGCTACCGCGAGCGCGCGCGCTACGACCGGCCCACCGTCCACGCGATCCTCGACGAGGCCCTGATCTGTCACCTGGGCTACGAGGGCGCCGGCGGGCCGGTGGTGTTGCCGACGACGCATACCCGCCTCGGCGAGACCCTCTACCTGCACGGTTCCACCGGCGGCGGCCCGCTGCTGGCCGCCAGGGCGGCCGAAGCATCCGCGGGCCTGCCCGTCTGCGTCACCGCCACGCTCGTCGACGGCCTGGTGCTGGCCCGCTCCGCCATGCACCATTCGGTGAACTTCCGCTCGGTGGTGGTGCTGGGCTCCGCACGGGTGGTCGACGACCCGGCCGAGAAGCTGCGCGCCCTGCGCGCCCTGCTCGACCACATCCGGCCCGGCCGCGCGGACGACTGCCGCAATCCCAACCCGCGCGAGCTCGCCGCGACCGGGGTGCTCGCGCTGGATCTGGCCGAGGTCTCGGCCAAGGTGCGCGCCGGCGGCCCGGTCGACGACCCCGAGGACAGCGCGTTGCCGCACTGGGCCGGCGTGGTGCCGCTGAGCATGACGGCCGGAACCCCGGTACCGGCCGACGACCTGGCGCCCGGCACCGCCGTGCCGGCCTACCTAACCTGACGACGCGGCGCGCCGGGGGTCGGTCCACCACGACCCGACCAGCATGACGATGCCGGCCCAGGCGAGGCCCAGCAGCCAGCCGGCCAGCACGTCGCTGACGTAATGCACGCCCAGGTACACGCGCGAGTACCCGATCACCAGCGCCGAGCCGATCGCCACCGCCCAGACGATCACCCGCCCCGTCCACCCGGTGATCAGCCAGCGGGTGATCATCCAGGCGGAGATGACCATGATCGCGGCGGTGCCGGTGGCGTGGCCGGAGGGGAAGGAATAGCCGTCCGCGGCGACCGCGGCGAACGGCTGGGATGGTCGTTGCCGGCCCACCGACGCCTTGGCGGTGAAGAGCATCAGCGCCATCCCACCGCCTCCCACCAAAGCGAGCACCACGGGCCGCCACGACCTGCAGCGCCACCCGGCGACAACGGAAACCGGTAGGGCAAGTGCGGCAAGGAAAGGCGGATCGCCTCCGGCGGTGACCACGCGCAGCGCCGTGGTGAGCCACAGATCGCGGTGGGTCGCGAGCCACCCTGCCGCCGGTCGGTCGATCCCGACGATGCCGTCGCCCTCGAGCACATCGTCGAGCACCTCGGTGAACCCCACCGCCACGGCCGCCACCACGACGAAGCCCAGGAGCAGCGCGACGCCGGCGACCTCGTCGGCGGGCAACCGGCGCGCCAACGGCCATCCCCGCGCGCGGATCCCGTCGCGTGTCCAGGTCAGCGTGCGGGCGAACACCGCGGCGCCGGACACCCGCGACCAGAGCCGACGCAACGCAAGCCCAGACCGACCGACCCAGATCGCCGCCGCGGCCAGCAGGACCAGGAACACCACGGTGCCGGCGCTGACGACACCGAATCCGGGTTGACCCATGTTCCCCGGCTACAGGAGGTAGCGGTAGGCCGGCGAACCGGGCTCGAGGGCCTCGACGTGGATTTCCGTCGCCCGCATCCGCGCCATCAGCCCGTCCAGGCCCGCGGCCGATCCCAGCTCGATCCCGACCAGCGCCTCACCGGTTTCCCGGTTGTTGCGCTTGACGTACTCGAACAGGGTGATGTCGTCATTGGGCCCGAGCACCTCGTCGAGGAACCGGCGCAGCGCGCCCGGCTCCTGCGGGAAGTCCACCAGGAAGTAGTGCTTGAGGCCGAGGTGCACCAGCGAGCGCTCCAGCACCTCGCCGTAGCGCGACACGTCGTTGTTGCCGCCCGAGATGAGGCACACAACGGTGGATCCCGGCTCGACGTTCGCCTCCAGCAGGCCCGCGACCGCCAGCGCGCCCGCCGGTTCGGCGATGATGCCCTCGTTCTGATACAGGTCCAGCATCGCGGTGCACACCGCCCCCTCGTCGACCGTGGTGATCGACACCATGTCGCCGGCAGCGGCCAGCGCGGCGTAGGTCAGCGTCCCGGCCCGC
This sequence comes from Mycobacterium sp. 1245805.9, assembly GCF_001672915.1. Taxonomy (GTDB): domain Bacteria; phylum Actinomycetota; class Actinomycetes; order Mycobacteriales; family Mycobacteriaceae; genus Mycobacterium. Next base: position 36,350 of record NZ_LZKR01000217.1, read on the forward strand.
TTCACCGCGGCACCGTCGACGAACTGGTCGACGTGGTCCAGCGTCACCGGCTCGCCGGCGGCCAGCGCGGCCACGATGGCCGCGGCGCCGGCGGGCTCGACGCCGAGCACCGCGGTGTTCGTCGTCCGTTCGGCCAGGTAGGTGGTGATGCCGGAGATGCAGCCGCCGCCGCCCACCGGCACGACGACCAGGTCGGGCTCCGCCTCGAGTTGGTCGAGGAGCTCCAGGGCGATGGTGCCCTGCCCGGCCATGGTCCGCGGGTCGTCGTAGGGCGGCACCAGCGTGGCGCCGGTGCGTTGGACGTCGTCGAGCGCCGCCTCGGCGGCCAGGTCGTAGGTCGACCCGCCCACGATCAGTTCGATGAAGTCCCCGCCGTGGTAGCGGATCCGGTCACGTTTCTGTTTGGGCGTCTTGGCCGGCACGTAGACGCGGCCGTGCACGCCGAGGGCGCGGCACGCGTATGCGAAGCCCTGCGCGTGGTTGCCCGCCGACGAGCACACGACACCGGCGGCCAGCTCCTCCTCGGAGAGCTGCACCAGCAGGTTGTACGCGCCGCGCAGCTTGTAGGAGCGCACCACCTGCAGGTCTTCGCGCTTGAGGAAGACCTGCGCGCCGGTGACCGCCGACAGCCGATCGCTCAGCTGCAACGGGGTGGGCGTGACCACGGGGGCGATCCGCTGGGCCGCGGCATCGATGTCGGCCGCGCACAGCGGCGACTCACGCGGGGTCTGGCTCAGTTCAGCGGACACCGATCAATGGTCCCATGCCATCCAACTGGGAATTAGCTCACCGGGCTCAGCACGAAGACCGGGATCTGGCGGTCGGTCTTCTTCTGGTACTCGGCGTAGTCGGGCCACGCCTGCACGGCGCGCTCCCACCAGACGGCCTTCTCGTCGCCGAACACCTCGCGCGCGTCGTAATCGCGGGTGACGGGCCCGTCCTGCAGCTCGACGCGCGGGTTCTTCTTGACGTTGTAGTACCAGACGGGGTGCTTCGGGGCGCCGCCGAGCGAGGCGACGACGGCGTACTCGCCGTCGTGCTCGACGCGCATCAGCGGGGTCTTGCGGATCTTGCCGGTCTTGGCCCCGACCGTGGTCAGCAGGATGACGGGCTTGCCCTTGAGCTCGGTGCCTTCGGTCCCGCCGGATTCGGCGTATTTGTCGGCTTGTTCGCGGGACCAATCGAAGGGGCTGGGCGCGTATTCACCTGATAGTGGCATGCCACCGACTCTACGGCGCGGCACCCGTCAGATAGCGCGCGAGCACCGGTCGCAGCCATGCGGTCAGCGTCGCGTCGTCCATCCCGGCCAGCGCCGGGACCCCGACGACGTAGCGGGCCATCGCGATGCCCAACACCTGCGAGCCCACCATCGCGGCCCGTTCGGCGGCGCGGTCGGGCGTGACGGTGGCCAGCGCCGGGGCCACCTGCTCGGCGAACACTTCCAGCAGCGCGTCGGCGGCGGCCCGATTGGTCGCGGCCGCGCGCAGCAGCGGCAGGAAGGACCCGGCCGGGTCCCACACCTTGACCAGCAGCGGCACCAGCACGTCCGCCAGCCGCTCGGGTTCGACACCGGAGAGGTCGGGAAAGGTGACCTCGAGCCGCGAGACCTCGGCGAACAGCTCCGCCTTGCTGCCGAAGTAGTGCATGACGAGCGCGGGATCGACGCTGGCCTCCGACGCGATCGAGCGGATCGTGGTCCGCTCGAAGCCGCGGGCGGCGAACTGCGCCCGCGCCGCGCTCAGGATCGTCGCCCGGGTGGCCTGCCCGTCTCGGGTCTTCGCCGGCATGGCGAAATTGTATTCAACAACTGTTGACACCGCCAGCACGCGGGCCTACGTTGAGTTCAACAACTGTTGAAATCGATTCTTGGGAGCCCGCCATGACCGTGACCGTCATCCAGATCGGGCTCGATCCCGACGTGATCGATTGCTCGGCGCCGGATTTCGCCCAATTCCCGGGGCTGTCCAGGGACACACTGCGGGCCGCCAACAACGACAACGTCGCGGCGTTGCGCGCGGCCGGCTACCAGGTCGACAACTGCCTGATCGACTTCGGCACGGCGGGCGCCGAAAAAGCCCGCCGATGGCTGGAAGCCAAGCGCTACGACGCGGTGCTGATCGGGGCCGGGATCCGCCTGGTCGCGAGCAACACCCTGCTGTTCGAGTCGATCGTCAACACCGCGCACGCGACGCAGCCCGGCTGCCGCTTCGTCTTCAACCGCGCGGCGGTGTCGACGCCCGGCGACATCCGCCGCTGGTACCCCGAGCCGGAAGCAGCGGTGCGATGAACACCGCGCACCACGTCGACGTCCTGGTGGTTGGCGCGGGCCCAACGGGCCTGACCGCCGCCGGTGACCTGGCCCGCGCCGGGCGGTCGGTCGCCCTGCTGGAGCGCTGGCCAAGCGAAAACCCCTCCAGCCGCGCGTTCGCCACCATGGCCCGGACGCTGGAAGTGCTCGACAACCGCGGGCTGGCCGACGAGGTGCTGGCGCGCGGACACCGCGCGCCGGGCGTGCGGCTGTTCGCCGGCGCCCGCATCGACCTGACGCATCTCGACTCGCCGTACCCGTTCGTGTTGGTCACCCCGCAGGGCAACGTCGATGCGGCATTGCGCCGATACGCGCTGGCCGAGGGGGCCGACCTGCGCCGCGGCGTCGAGGTGATCGCGCTGGACCAGGACGCCGATGGCGTCACCGTGACCGCCCGTCCCAAGGGCGACGACGATCCCGCGCATCGGCAGACCTGGCGGTCGCGGTACGTGATCGGCGCCGACGGCGCGCACAGCACCGTTCGAAGGTTGGTGGGCGCAGACTTTCCGGGCAAGACGGTGCTGACGTCGATCGTGCTGGCCGACGTCAAGCTGGCCGGCGGACCCTCCGGCGGCGGCTTGACGGTGGGAGCCACCGGGAACGTCCTGGGGTTCCTGGCGCCCTACGACCGCCTCGACGCGGGCGGCTCGTGGTATCGCGCCATGGTGTGGGACCGCGACCACCAGGTGCCCGACACCGAGCCCGTCGACGACGGCGAGATCGTCGACGTCCTCACCCGGGCCATGCACACCGATTTCGGTGTGATCGACATCGGCTGGAAGTCCCGATTCCATTGCGACGAAAGGCAAGTCGAGCAATACCGGCACGGCCGGGTGTTCTTGGCCGGCGACGCCGCGCACGTTCACTCCCCCATGGGTGGTCAGGGCATGAACACCGGGATCCAGGACGCCGCGAACTTGGCGTGGAAGCTCGACGCAGTGCTGGGCGGCGCCGACGATGGCCTGCTGGACTCCTACCATGACGAGCGCCACCCGATCGGCAGACGCGTGCTGATCCAGTCCGGGTTGATAGCCCGCGCGGTGACGCTGCACCCGCGACCCGCCCGCTGGCTGCGTAACCTGTTGGCCCCCAAACTGCTTCGTATTCCCGCGGTACGCGACCTGGTGGCCGGCAGCTTCGCAGGCACCACGCTGCGTTACGGCCGGCGCGGGCCGGTCGGCACCCGCGCCACCCAGATACCGCTGGTCGAGGGACGGTTGGCCGAGCTGCAGCGCACCGGCGGATTCGTGCTGGTGCGCGAACGCGGCGCGGCGCCGGTCGAGGCGCCGGGAACGATCCAGGCCGAGCGAGCAGACGACGGCCCGGCGGTGCTGGTGCGCCCCGACGGGTACATCGCCTGGGCGGGAGCGTCCGCCGAAGCCCCGATCCCGGCTACCGCGACCCGGCCAGCTCAGCGATCGCGTTGACGCGCCGCACAGCGGTGGCGATCTCGTCGGCGAACTCGCGTCGCCGCTGGGCGATCCGGGGGTCCTCGAACCCGTCCACCAGCTCGCGATGCCGCGCCAATCGCAGCGCGGTCTTGAACAGCTCCATCGACCTCGATTCGGCGCTGGCCATCCTGCGCTGCAGCTCCCACTGCTTGCCCACCTCGAGGCATTCGGTGAGAAACGTGTCCTCGTCGAATGATTCGTCGTCGTAGGCGGCCAGCCGGTCGGCGACGATGTGGTAAGCGTCCAGGAACGGGCGCAGCACCAGGTGCGCCAGCAGCAGGTCGGCCTTCTCCAGCAACCCGCGCACGTCCGCGGCGCGCGCGGCCTTGCTGGTGTTTTCGACCCGCCCGATCAGGCGCACCTCGTCGGCGAGTTCCTTTTCGAACTGTGCGCGGGCCGAGAACAAGAACTCGAACTTGAGCAACTCGCGCAGGCTCAGCGCCTCGTCGCGCACGGTCGTCGGCAACACCAGGCGGTCCACCGAATTCTCGGCGTCTTCGACGGCCGCGAGCAGCGCCGTCTCGGCGATCGCGCGGTCGACCAGGATGTGGATGGCGGTGTTGCGGTAGAACGCCGCGACCAGGTGCTGGTCGGCCCCGATGCCCCAGACGGGTTCGGTGCCGGCGTCGTAGACGCTGACCACGCCGGAGGCGACGAGTTGGTGCAGCGTCCAGCGGATCGTCGAGCGGTTCGTCAGGTCGGCGGCGCCGGCCACCGTCCAGTTCCGCGCCCCGATGTAGCTGGCCAGTGGACGCACGGTGGCCAGCACCTCGCTGATGGACAACGACCGGTCCGCCCCCAGCAGCGCGAGGCTGACCACCGCGGTGGGGGTGACCGGCGTCGCGCGGTTGATCCGGTGCTCGACATCCAGTGCGATGCGCTCGATTTCGGTCCCGGCGCCCGACGCCGAGGTATCCAAGGCGCGCAACTCTTCCAGCCGCTTGCGCAACGGCAGCGGTTCGCCGAAGTCAAGGTAGGCGCGCCCGAGCCGCTCGCCCTGCTGTCGCGCCAGCCGGACCAGAAAGCGGAAGTCCTCCGGCCGTTTCGCCGCGCCGTAGGCCTCGGTGGTCATCGCCTCCACCTCGTGCAGCTGGTCGTAGACGATGGAGGTCGGCACCAAATAGACTTCGGGGCCGTCGATTTCGTCGACGGCGTCGCTGATATAGCGCAGGATGCCGTACACGGGCGGGCGCAGCTTGCCGGTCCGGGTCCGGCCCCCTTCGATCGACCAGGTGAGGTTGACGTGGTTTTGCACCAGCTGGGCGGCGTAGGCGCGTAACGCGAACCGGTACACCGGAATGTCCTTGGTCTGCCGCCGGATGAAGATCGTGCCCGTGCGCTTTGCCCAGGCGCCCATCGGAAAGAAGTTCAGGTTCGCCCCGCCGAAGGTGAGCGCGGGCGAGAGGCGGTTGGCCTGGATCGACTCGGGCAGCAACAGGCCGTCCAGGTAGGAGCGATGCGAAAAGGCAAACGCCAGCGTCGCTTTGCGGTCCAGCTTGCGCAGCTGGGCGATCTGATCCTCGTCGACGAGGATGTCGTAGGCCCGCATCAGCCAGCAACTGAAGCTGCGCCAGGCCCTGACCGCCCGCTCGTCCAGCGACGGCGCCATCTCGCGCAGGTAGCCGGCGGCCTCGGCGCGCACGTCGTCGCGGTCGCGCCCGAGCTCCTCCGCCAGCTTGGCCAGCCGCTCGTCGAACCAGGGCGCCGCCAACAGCTCCACCACCTCGTCGGGGTCGCTCGGTAACGGCGTCGTCGACGTCGACCCGTCGACAATTCCGGTGCGCTGCAGCAGCTTTCGCACCCCCATGCGCCCCATTTCGCGCGCCGACACGACCGGCTCCCCGCTCACGCCGGCTGCGCCGTCACGGGTTCGGAGGGCTCGTGGACGTCGGGATGAAGGTCGGAAGAATACAGTTCCTCGATCTCCGCCGCGTACTTCGCCATGATCGGCTTGCGCTTGAGCTTCATCGTGAGCGTGATCTCGTCCCCGCCCGGCTCCCACAGGGTAGGCAATACCCGGAAGCGCTTGATCTGTTCCACCCGAGACAGTTTGGCGTTGCCCTCGGCCACACCCGCTGCGATCTGGGCGATGACGTCCGGATGGTTCGCCAGCGCGGCCGGCGAGGCGTCCGAAAGGCCGCACTGGGCCGCGTAGGGTCCGACCGAGTCGGCGTCGAACACCATCAGGGCGGCGTTGTACGGCCGTCCGTCACCGATGGTGATCATCACGCCGACCATCGGGCAGGCGGCCAGGACGGTGTTCTCAATGTTGGCCGGCGACATGTTCTTTCCGGCCGCGTTGATGATCAGCTCCTTCTTGCGGTCCACCACCCGCAGATACCCCTCGGCGTCGGCCTCGAAGATGTCACCGGTGTGCAGCCAGCCGTCCTCGTCGATCGCCTCGGCGGTCTTGGCGGGTTCCTTGCGGTAGCCCTTCATCACCAGCGGACCGCGGATCAGCAACTCGCCGTCGTCGGCGATCTTGCCCTCCAGACCGGGCAGCAACTTGCCAACGGTGCCGAGTCGGGCGTCGCTCGGATTGCTCACGGTCGCCACGCAACTCAGCTCCGACATGCCCCAGACCTCGGCGATCGGGATGCCGATGCTGAGGAAGAAGGCCAGCGTCTCGATGGGAATCGGCGCCGCCCCGGATACCGCCCAGCGCAGTTCGCCGAAGCCGAGCCGCTCCCGCAGCTTGGACAACACCAGTTCGTCGGCCTTGGCCCATTCGGCGGCCAGTTCGTCCGACATCTCCTCGCCGGCCACCAGGGCCGCAGCACGTCGGGCGGCCACCGACATCCCCCACTGCAACGCCTGCCGCTTGACTTCGTCCGTCTCGTGGGTCACGGCGAATTCGATTGCGGCCTTGAGCTTTTCCCACACCCGGGGCACCGCGCCCCACACCGTGGGCCGCACGTCGGGCAGTGCGGCGGCGATGGCGCGCGCGTCGGGGATCGCCGTGACCTGGGAGCCGAACACCTCCAGGCTGTACAGCCCCTGCACCCGGTCGGCGATGTGTGCGGTCGGGAGGAACGACGTGACCCGGTCACCGAACTGGGCCGGCAGAACCGAGTCGAGGGCGAACGCCTCGAACAGCAGGTTGGCGTGGGTCATCTCCACGCCCTTGGGGTTTCCGGTGGTCCCGGACGTGTAGATGAGCGTGACGACGTCGTCGGGTCGCACCGCCCGCCAGGTGGATTCGAAGTCGAAGTCGTCGGGCGCGGCGGCATACAGCTCGTCGACGGAGATGGTGCCCGGCGGCGAGCCGTCGATGCAGACGATGTGCTCGACGGTCGCGCCGCTGGCGCGAATGCGGTCGACGTACTGCTCCTCGCAGATCGCGACCTTGGTGCCGGCGTTGTCGAACAGGTAGGTCAGCTGCTCGGCGGGCAGCGTGTTGTAGACCGAAAACGACACGGCGCCAACGTGTTGGGCGCCGATCTCCAACGGGTAGAACTCGATCCGGTTGGCCATCATCAGCGACACCGTGTCGCCCCGTCCCACCCGGAGACCCGCCAGGCCGGCGGCGACATTGCGCACCTGCTCCGCGAGCTCGCGCCAGGTCAGCGTCTGGGTGCCGCCGGGGGTCCGCAGCGCGACGGCGTCCGGTTCGATCGACGCGGTGCGCTGGAACGCCTCGCACAACGTGGCCGGACGTTCGGTTGTCGTCATTCGGTTCTCCTTCGCGCCGGATCAGCACAGCCCTCGTGAGCGTACGTCCGCGGGTTGTGGCGCGGAACACATCACCCGGCATCGGGGCGCCAGAGCTGCACCGTGGTCGTCGCGCCGCCGGGCAATTCGAGCAGTTCGATGGGGGTGCCGTCGGGATCGTAGATGAAGAACATCCGCACACCGCCGATGTCGACGGGCGCCTCGGCCCGCACGTCGGGGTGGTGGCGCCGGACGGTTTCGTAGGTGGCGTCGAGGTCGTCGACCCGGAACGACATGTTGGTGTAGCCCAGGTGCGGGCCGCTCGGGGACGCCGGCACAGCGCCCAACGACAGCAGCTCGACCATGGTGGCGGCGATCAGCCCGCCGACCATGCGACCCTGTTGCGCGGCCCCGCCGGTCACCGAGTCCAGTCCGGCCCCGGCCAACTCGACGTCGAACACGACGTCCATGCCCAGCACCGCGGTGTAGAACGCCACGGAGGCCTTGATGTCGGAGACGCCGATGCAGATGTGGGAGAAGTTCTGCACGGCGATCGGCTGCGGTTGGGTCATGGCTGCTCCTCAGGCCCTAGATCGCATGCGGCACCGCCGGCGCGCTGTGAATCCCACAGGTGCAGGCGTCGATCGACGGACACGTGCAGCGCATCCCCCACTCGATGACGGCCCGCGCCCGGGCCAGCGACTCGAGCTGCGCGTCGATCTCGGCCAGCTTTGCCTCGGCCAGGGCCCGGCTGGCGGGGCGTCCCGGCGCGTCGTCGGCGAACAGCAGCTGGATCTCCTCCAGCGCGAACCCGGCGGACTTGCACAGGCGGATCACCTCGAGCCGGGCGAGCACCGAATCGTCGTAGCGGCGCTGTCCGCCCAGCCGCGCCGGCGCCGACACCAGCCCGATCTGCTCGTAGTAGCGCAGCGTGGTGGCGGCCACCCCCGCCCGGCGTGCCACCTCCCCGATCGTCAGGCTTGGGGCCATGTCGCCTCCCGGGAAAATCGATGCTTGACTTAGAGCTAACTCTAAGTCGTTGACTGGGAGCATGCACAATCCCAGGCTTGACGAGCTGAGAAGCGCCCGCTACGCCCTGCTCCGGTCCTTCCGCCGCGACGGCGCCCCCGTGGACACCCCGATCTGGTTCGGGCTGGACGGGGACGCGCTGGTGTTCCGAACCAAGGTGGGGCCCAAGACCAGGCGGCTGGCGGCGCGCCGCGACGTCGAACTCGCCGCCTGCGACTATCGGGGGCGGGTGCGCCCGGGCGGGCAGGCGACGTCCTGGCTGGCCGGCCGCGCGACGATCCTGTCCGGCGCCGAGGCCGAGCGGGCCAACCGCCTGCTGCACCGGCGCTACGGCTGGCAGTGGAACATCGTCCCGCTGATCAAAGTTCCGGGCGTGACCAACGTCCACCAGGACCTATGCGTGCGCGAAAAGCTGCGGCGTGCCCGCGACCGTCGCGTCTGGACCGACAGCGCCATCGTGCGGGTGGACCTGCCATGACCGCCACGCAGACCGGACGGCCCGACCCCGTCCGCTCCCCCACCGTCCTCGAATGCTGCGGCGCCGCAGCCGGACTCGTTCGAGGCCTGGTGTGGCCCAGACGGCTCGACCGGCAGCTCATCCGCAGCATCACCGACGGCGGACTGCCCGATCCCCGCGTCACCGTCTCGGTTACCCGGCTGCCGCAGCTGCCCGCGCGGTGCCGACCGCCGCCATCGCCGAGGGCACGTTTCGCCCTGCGCGCGTGGAGAACTCGCTGACGTCGTTCATCGTCACGCACCCGGAAGCCACGTTCATCGTCGACCCCGCCGTCTGCACCGACGTCGAACGACGGGCGATCGCCCAACTGCCCGCGGTGCTGCGTGGCGTGGTCCGACCACCCGCGGACACCATCCCCACCGTCGCGGCATTGGCGCGGCTGCCGGAAACGCCGCGGTTGGATTTCGCGTTACCCACCCACGCGCACTGGGATCACGTGTCGGGGCTGCTGGACCTGCCCGAGCTCCCAGTGCTCCTGCACCGCAAGGAAAACGAGTGGATCGGTGCCGGGATGGTGGCACCCGTGGGCGGTGTGCGCGATTCCCTGCGCGACCGGCCCCTCACGCAATACGACCTGGACGGTCCGCCGGTGCTGACCTTCACCGCAAGGCACGACCTCTTCGGCGACAACTCCGTCCTCCTGGTGGACCTGGCCGGGCACACCCCCGGCAGCGTGGGAGTGCTCGCCCACACCGCCCGCGGCTGGATCCTGCTCGCCGGCGACGCCGCCTGGCACCGGCTGCAGATCGAGAAGGTCCGCCAAAAGGCCAGCTACCCAGGGGCTTTGGTGGACGTCGACCGCGACCAGACGTTCCGCACGCTGCACCGACTGCACCTGGCGCGGCACGCGGTGACGATCATCCCGACCCACGACCACCAGGCGGCGCTGGCGTTGCCCGCCTAACTCCCGGCGCGCTCCAGCAGAACCCGAGCCGCCGCCATGTGTCCTTCGAAGCCAAACGATGTTGACATCGCCCGATAGCGCTCGGCGAAGTCGTGATACGCGGCGTGTTCACCGCGAGCCCGCGCCAGCAACGCCCGCAACCGCAGCAGCGCAACGTCGAACAACACAAAACCGGGTTCGGTCGGCACGGCGGCCAGCCGCTCGACCGCTCCGGCAGCCTCATCCAGATCCTCTGGCCGGCCACGTTGCAGCAGCGTTTCCACGAAAGCCGTAGTGGCGGCCGCGCGGAACGTCGTCGGGTCGGTTACGGAGTGCGCCTCCACAACCTCCCGCAGCTGCGCTATCGCATTGTCGAGTTCACCGGCACGTGCTAGCTCCCTGGCGCGCTCGACATTGAGCTGCTGCAGAGCCGCCTGGTTGAGCCGATCGTGTGAGCCGGCCACCTGGGATTGGGCAAGCAGATCGAAACCTTGGGTGCGGTGCGCGCCCTCGAGTTGCACCAGGATGAGGCCGCGCAGAAACCTGGCCCACGCCAACGCGAATTGGTCTCCCCGCTCCTCGGCAGCGCGAAGGGCTTGTTCCGATTCGCTCAAAATCGCCGCGTCGGGAACCAGGAGCCCGTTTGCTACCCCGATGCCGTAGATGTGCAGGAGCATTATCGAACGCGTACCGGGTTCCAGCTCATCACCCATAGCGACCGCGTGGTCGACATCCTGCCGCCAATGCGGTGCGCCCCAGCACATCCGGGCAGCAGCGCGCATCACTGTGGCGATTCTCGAGGACGACCCGAAAATAGTTTCGGCGTTCCGCGGATCCGCGCGCGCTTCGTCGATGATCCTGTCGGCCAAACGAACCACCTCGGCGAGCTCGCCGGCCCCGAACTTCGCGGTGAGGGCGCCCGGCCGCAGGGTGACGGAGAGAACCGGATCACCCAGCGAATCAAGAAGATTCACAAATTCCGCCACCATTGCCGCAGCTTGGCGGTAGCGGCCGTAGGTGTTGAGTGCCATAATCTGCCCGGCCATGCCCATGGCGAGCGAGGCTTTGTCATCGGCGGCGGTCGCCAGCACGTGCAGTTCGTCGAAGATGGTGTCGTCCACACGGCCGCCGAACCGCCAGGCGCTCAGGCAAAGCAGGGCGCGCGGGGCGATTTGCATTGCGGCGCGCCCCGGCTCGTCGCCCGGCAGCCGGTCCGCAACATGGCACGCGCGTTGCCAGCTCGTCCGCGCGGCGCGAATGTCGCGGCCCGTCAACCACGTCCCGGCCCGCATGTGCCACCCGAACGCTGCCGTCAGGTCACCGGCCGCCTCCAGATGTTCAGCGATCAGCGCCGCGTTCTCGTCCGCCGATCCGGGATCGCGCTCCGCAAGCGCGGCCGCCAGCCGCGTATGCAGCGCTGCGCGACCAGCCTTGAGCTGTGATCGATAGGCCACCGTCTGGATCAGGGGCTGGCGGAATGCGTACTCCGCGACCGGCGTAAAAGTCACCTGTTCGACCAGCTGGGCGTGCACCAGGTGATCCAGCGTCGAGCAATCCGCCAGCGCAGCCAGCAGGTCGGCGCGGAAGCGGACACCGATCACCGCCGCCGCGTTCAATGTCGCTTTGGTCGCGCCGTCCAGCCGGTCGATGCGCGCGGCGATGGCCGCCTGAAGCGTGGCCGGGACAGCGACATCGGTTGATCCGCTTGCGTTCAGGTACGCGCCGGGACCGCCTTGGAGCACATTGCGATCGGTCAGGTCGCGCACGATTTCCTCGACGAAAAACGGGTTGCCCGCCGCGCGCTCGGTGATCCGCTCGGCCAGCACGGCAACCGACGGGTCGGTACCCAGCAGCTGGACGACCAACGCTTTGGTATCCGAAAAGCTAAGCGGCGCAAGGGAGATTTTCTGTGCCCCGGCCAGCTGACTCAGCGCGCCGGTGTACTCGGGACGATAGGTGATCAGCACCAACGAATGGGTCCGGGGGACGACGCTGATGAAGTCGGCCAACAGTGATTCGCTGGTCGGATCGATCCAGTGAGCGTCTTCGATGACATAGACGGTGGGAGCGGTGCTGGCGAGGGCCGCATCGCAGACCAGCGCCGTCAGACGCCGCCGCCGGGCGTCGGGGGCGATATCGGGCAGTTCGTCGTCGGGGTCGCGGATTCCCAGTGTGTCCTCGAGCAGCACCTGATCGACGTGATCGGCGGCGGGCACTCTTTCGCGCAGAAGCGCCCTGGCCTGGTGGTCACTCATGTCTTCCACCCCGAATGCCGCCCGCAGCAGCCGCTCCACCACCAAGAAGGGGACTTCGCCGGTGTGGGATTCGCAGTACGTCGAGAAAACCCGCATCAAACGCGGTATCGCTACGGCCACAATCTCGTCGACAACGCGGCTCTTGCCGATCCCGACGGGACCGACCACTCCTACCACACAGCCACGACCCGCCGCCGCCCGATCAAGCAACGCCGTCAAGGTGGCGAGCTCCCATGTGCGCCCAACCAGCTTCGACACCCGCCGGCTGTAATGAAAGCGCCCCGTGCGCATGGACAGCAACGGCCACGCGAGCACGGGGTTCTCGACACCCTTAAGGAGAACATTTTCGGGGGTGCCAAGCACGGCGACGTCGTCGACGAGGCGCGCGGTCGACTCGCTGAGCATGACTCCGCCGGGCGGCGCCACCGATTCCATCCGCTCCGCCATGCCGACCTGACGACCGACGGCGGTGTAATTCCATGGGCTCGAGCCGACATCGCCGGCAATAACCTCGCCCGAGTTCAGCCCCGCTCGCAGTTGAAGGTGGATACCGTCCCGGCTCTCCACCTGCACGGCCAGCTCTTGCATCGCTTCCTGAATGTCCAGGGCTGCCAGGCATGCGCACAATGCGTGATCCTCGAGCGCGATCGGTGCCCCGAAAACGGCCATGATGCCGTCGCCGGTGAATTTGTCCACGGTCCCGGCGTAACGGTCAACTATCGCGGCGCAGCGGTCGAACAGGTCCGCCATGATCTCGCGCAAGCGCTCGGCACCGACGGCCTCCGCGATGTCCATCGAACCCACCACATCGGCGAATAACACCGTCACCTGCTTGTACTCCGCGGATTGCTGCGGCGTTATCGGCGAACCGCAGCTGTCGCAGAAACGGGCCCCCTCGCGAAGTTCGATTTCGCAGGTGGCACACGTGGACGCTGCCGCCGCCATTCGGGCCCCTAATTCTCGAGTACACCCACCCGATTCGCTAACAATAGGGCTTCGCGGCACGAATTGCCCTAGTTGAAATGATCGACCGCAACCGTTGTCAGTTGCACACCAAGACCCGACAGTCCAACCGCCACAGTCAATTACTGGACGCGGACGAGGGAAACATCCACGGTGATGATCGCGAGGCTTTGCTCGGCGGTGCCGTCGTCGCCGCGCCGGTAGATGCGGCGGCGGGTCGGGAAGACGAACCCGTCGAACGTCTTGTGGTCGTCGGTGTAGTGCGCGACGGGAGCATTACCGGTCGCATCGGCGGCGTAGTCCATCCGGCGCAGCATGAAGTGCTGGTCGTAGTAAAAGACCTGATCGGAGTTGTGGTTGGCGTTGTTCGGCGGAAAGTGCACTGCGAGGCGCCACCAGGTTTCGTCGCCTTCCCGCCACGGCTGGATTTCGCTGACCTGCACGCCGGGATAAGTGAAGCTGAACGGCTGCGTGAAGTAGTTCCAGTTTGCGGCGCTGGTGAAGTACGCGGTCTGGATCGCATCCCACTTGGTGGTCTGCAGGTCAAACGGGGGGAAGCTCGACCGCGGATCGGTGCGCACTTCAACGACTTTGCCGCTGGTAGTTCGAATGGCCAACCGTTCGGGATCCACGTCGAACACCGCACAGTGATCAGGCCCGGGAAAAGGTGTCGTCGTGATGTGTTCGCGGTGGGCGTCCATCGAGATCGTCAGCGCGGGCGCGAAGTCCGGCCAGCCTCGCAGGGCCCAAAACGGCCCGCCGACCGCGATCTCGGCGGTGACGGCGTTGACGTGGCCCCAGTTCGCCAGCCCGCCGTGGGCGTCCAGCACGCCGTCGAGAAGTTCGCTGCTCATCTGCATCTCCTTAACGATTGGGGGACGGTGTTACGGGGGTGGCAATGGATCGCTTGATGAGATCGGCGACCGCGTCGGGCCGGTCCCATTGCGGCCAGTGGGATGCGCGATCGATCAGCTGCAATTCGCAGTTCGTGAACTGAGCGCAAATGTGTTGCGCCACATCAGGAGTCAGATTCGGATCGTCGCGGCCGAATATTACCGACACCGGCACTTGAACGGCCCGCAGCCGCGCGGATGCGATCACGGCGTCCTGCCGGTCCAGTGCCGCGGGAAGACCGCCGGTCCATGACCGGATCTCGGCGAGCGCATCTGGTTGGCCGTCGTCGCCGAAAAATTGCGGCACGATGGACCTGACGCCGATGCCGTCGGGGGGAAGGCTCCCATCGAGGCCGAAGCGGCGGCCCGTATAGGCGAGCAGCCACAACCGTTGGTTGGGATCGTCGAAGAGAGCGTTGGTCAAGGGTGTCAACGCGGGATCGGCCAGCAGAGCGATCATTTCGGGTAACCGAAGGTTCTGCTGTCGCCCGTAGTAGGTGTTGAGCAACACCAGCCGGGCGACGCGTTCCGGGTGGGCCACGGCGAACTCGATGGCTTCCGGTCCCGATGCGTCATGTCCGACCAGTACCACCTGCTCGAGTTCCAGGGCGTCGCAGACGGCCAGGAGCTCGTGCTGACGGCTGACGGCGCTCGATCCTCCCGGATCGCGCCGGCTTGATCGCCCGTAGCCGATCCAGTCGAATGTCACCACCCGCTGCGGCTCGAGTGGGCCGATGAGCCGGTCGTAGATGCGGGAGTCGTCGGGAAATCCGTGCATTGCCACGATCGCCGGAGTGCGGCCCGGATGGTCGCGCACATACAGTTGACCGCCGTCGTAATCGACGAGTCGCTCGGTTGCTTCATCCATGGTGCTGGCCTTGCTCGAGTTCGGCGGGCACCGGCAGCTCGAGCAGCGACAGCAGCTCGGCGAGCTTGGCGTCGAGCAGGCGGCCCACCTCGGTGATGCGGGGGTCGCCAAAGCTGGCGAACCGTGTCGAGGGTTGGTCGATGCTGAAATGGGTTGTGCCGGCTGAATCCTCGTAGATCGCCGTGCGCAGCGGGGCATAGAGCATGACCGCGGGATTGTGGCGATACATCGTCTCTACGACCACGTTGTTGCCCATCATGTAGGTCATCACGCGGGTCTGGTGCCCCAGCAGACGCATCATCGGTGTCGGATCCAGGGACCAAAACCGGGCAAACGTGTGCGGTGTGTGCTCCGCGGTGTAGCGCACCACTTCGTCCAGGTCGCCCTTTTCCAGTAGGGCCCGCAGCTCCTCTGACCCGATATCGGGGACGAGTGTCTCGTAGCGTCGGCACAGATCGTCGAAGCCGCCATCGGCGTCGATCACCAGGCGATTGACTTGGTGAGTGACGGTGTGGGCGCCGACGGGGCTGGCAACGGATGGCGTCACGGGTTCCCTCCCAGATTTGGATTTCGTTTCCTCAACAAGGTCGATAAGACATGACTTTAAATCGTATAGATAACTTTTTCAACCATCATGTTGAGAAACCAGTTTTCCGCAGGTAGACTGGCCTTTATGTCCGCCCGCAAGAGCTACAACCAGAACTGCCCCATCGCCAAGGGACTCGACGTGCTCGGCGAGCGGTGGACGTTGCTGATCCTGCGCGAGCTGCTTGCCGGACCGCGCCGCTACAGCGATCTGCGCGCCGAACTGCCCGGCATCGCGACCAACCTGCTTGCCGAGCGACTCAAGGAACTGGAAAAAGCCGGGCTGGTGGATCGCGCCGAGCTGCCGCCGCCGATTGCTCGCACCGTTTACACGCTCAGCGACACCGGCTGGCAGCGGGTGCTACCGATCCTGCAGAGCCTCGCCTGGTTCGGCCTTGATCAGCTCGACTCCATGGAAGGCGGCCCCGTCCCGCCGCTGACCGGATTCCTCGCGTTGATCGTGGTCCCCTTCGACCCGCTCAAGGCCGCGGGGCTGACTGCGGCTTATCGCGTCGAGATCGACGGGCGGCGGTTCGAATTCGCGGTCGATCGTGGCCATCTGACGGCCGCTCGAGGCGAACCCGACGTGACGGTTACCGCGAGCGCCGCCGATCTCGCCACCGCGCGCCTCGGCTCCACCGAAGCCAAACGCAGGGCAGCACTGCGGCGCATCAAATTCGACGGTGCACCCGCCGCCATCGCGTCGCTGCGCACCGCGTTTTCGTTGCCGGACGATTAAGTCCGCTAAAGACCCAGGCAGCCCGGACCCAGCAGCTCCTTGAGGTCGCCCATCAGCGCCGGCGACGGCGTCACCCGTAGCGAGGCGTCCAGCTCCAGCGTGGTGATCCGGTCCCCGCTGATCAGCCGCAGGTGCACCTGCGACGTGCCGGGGTGACGCGCCAGCACCTGCTTGAGCGCGCTGACCTTGTCGAGGGTGCACTGGCGCGTCGGCATGCTGACCGCCAGCGGACGGTCCGGCTGGGCGTTGGAAAAGTCCGGCACCACAAGCTCGTTGGCGATCAGCGCGATCCGGTCGTCGCGGATCGCGACCTTGGCGTTGATCAGCACCACGGCGTCGTCGACGATCTCGGCGCCGAAGGTCGAGTACGCGTGCGGGAAGAACATCACCTCGATGCCACCGGTGAGGTCCTCCAATTGCGCCGAGGCCCAAGGCATTCCGTTCTTGTTGACCCGCCGGTTCACCGAGGCCAGGATGCCGCCGACGCGCACCTGGGTGTCGTTGGGGACGTCGCCGTCGAGGATCGCCGGGATCGCGGTGTCGACCTGCGCGGCCAGCAGGTGCGCGACCCGGTTGAGCGGATGGCCGGACACGTACAGCCCCAGCATCTCTCGCTCGAGGGCCAGCTTGTGCTTGTCCTCCCACTCGTCGTCGGGCACCTTGATGGTGAAGACCGAGTCGCCGGCCGCTTCCCCATCAGAGCCGCCGAATAGGTCGAACTGCCCCATCGCCTCGGCCTTCTTGGTGCCCAGCACGGAGTCGACGGCGTCGGTGTGGACCAGGAACAGGCCCTTGCGGGCGTGGCCCAGCGAATCGAACGCGCCGGCCTTGATCAGCGACTCGGTGACCTTCTTGTTGCAGGCCGAGACGTCGATCTTGTTGAGGTAGTCCGAGAAGTCGGTGAACTTGCCCTTCTCGCCGCGGGTACTGATCAGCGAGCTCACCACGTTGGCGCCGACGTTGCGCACCGCACCCAGCCCGTAGCGGATGTCGGCGCCCACCGACGCGAAGTTCAGCCCGGACTCGTTGACGTCCGGCGGCAGCACCGTGATGCCCAGCTTGCGGCAGTCGGCGAGGTAGACGGCCGCCTTGTCCTTGTCGTCGCCGACCGAGGTCAGCAGGCCGGCCATGTACTCGCTGGCGTAGTTGGCCTTGAGGTAGGCGGTCCAATAGGAGACCAGGCCGTAGCCGGCGGCGTGCGACTTGTTGAACGCGTAGTCCGCGAACGGAAGGATGGTGTCCCACAACGCCTTGATGGCACCCGCGGAGAAGCCGTTGGCCTTCATGCCGTCGGAGAAACCCTCGAACTCCTTCTCCAGCACCTCGCGCTTCTTCTTGCCCATCGCCTTGCGCAAAATGTCCGCTCGGGCCAGCGAGTAGCTGGCCACCTTCTGCGCGATGCGCATGATCTGCTCCTGATACACGATCAGGCCGTAGGTCTCGGCGAGGATCTCGCGCAGCGGTTCCTCGAGCTCGGGGTGAATGGGTTTGATCGCCTGGCGCCCGTTCTTGCGGTCGGCGTAGTCGTTGTGGGCGTTCATGCCCATCGGGCCGGGCCGGTACAGCGCGAGCACCGCGACGATGTCCTCGAACCCGGTCGGCTGCATGCGGCGCAGCAGGTCGCGCATGGGCCCGCCGTCGAGCTGGAACACCCCGAGCGTGTCGCCGCGGCCCAGCAGCTCGTAGGTGGCCTTGTCGTCCAGCGGCACCGACTCCAGGTCGAGGTCAATTCCCCTGTTGGCCTTGATGTTCTCGATCGCGTCGCCGATGATCGTCAGGTTGCGCAGCCCCAGGAAGTCCATCTTCAACAGGCCGATGGCCTCGCAGGACGGGTAGTCCCAGCCGGTGATGATGGCGCCGTCCTGCGGCCGCTTCCACAGCGGGATCGCCTCCGTCAGCGGCTCGCTGCTCATGATCACCGCGCAGGCGTGCACGCCCGCGTTGCGGATCAGGCCCTCCAGGCCGCGCGCGGTCTGGTAGATGGTGCGGACGTCGGGGTCGGTTTCGATCAGCCCGCGGACCTCCGCGGCCTCCTTGTACCGCTCGTGGTTCGGGTCGGTGATGCCCGACAGCGGGATGTCCTTGGCCATGATCGCCGGCGGCAGCGCCTTGGTGATCCGGTCGGCGATGGCGAAGCCGGGCTGGCCGTAATGGATCCGCGCCGAATCCTTCAGCGCCGCTTTGGTTTTGATGGTGCCGAACGTGATGACCTGGGCCACCCGGTCGGAGCCCCACTTGTCGGCGGCGTAGCGCACCATCTCGCCGCGCCGGCGGTCGTCGAAGTCGATGTCGATGTCGGGCATCGACGTGCGCTCGGGGTTGAGGAACCGCTCGAACAGCAGCCCGTGCGGGATCGGGTCGATGTCGGTGATGCCCAGCGCGTAGGCCACCAGGGATCCGGCGGCCGAGCCGCGGCCGGGCCCGACCCGGATGCCCACCGAGCGCGCGTAGTTGATCAGGTCGGCGACGATCAGGAAGTACGACGGGAAGCCCTTGTCGCAGATGACCCCGATCTCGTAGGCCGCCCGCTGCTGATAGCCCTCCGGCGGGCCCGCGGGAAACCGCCGGGCCAGCCCGGCGTCCACCTCGTGGCGCAGCCAGGACGCCTGGTCGTGCCCGTCGGGCACCGGGAAGACCGGCATCCGGTCGCGCGGCGTCCACACCTCCGCGTAGGACTGCACCCGCTCGGCGATCAACAGCGTCGAGTCGCAGGCGCCGGGCACCTCGTCGTCCCAGATCTGGCGCATCTCGGCGGCCGACTTGAGGTAGTAGCCGTCGCCGTCGAACTTGAACCGGTTGGGATCCGAAAGCGTCTTGCCGGTCTGCACGCACAGCAGCGCCTCGTGGTTGTGCGCGGCGTCGCGGGTGACGTAGTGGCAGTCGTTGGTGGCCAGCGGGCGGATGTTGAGCGCGCGGCCGATCTCGAGCAGGCCCTCGCGGACCCGCCGCTCGATGGTCAGCCCGTGGTCCATCAGCTCGAGGAAGTAGTTGTCCGGCCCGACGATCTCGCGCCAGCGGGCCGCCGACTCCAGCGCCTCGCGGTCGTGTCCCAGGCGCAGCCGGGTCTGCACCTCCCCGGACGGGCAGCCGGTGGTGATGATGATGCCCTCGGCGTGTTCGGCGATGAGCTCGGCGTCCATCCGCGACCATTTGCTCAACTGACCCTCGAAGGAGGCCAGCGAGGACAGCTTGAACAGGTTGCGCAGGCCGGCGGCGTTCTCGGCCAGCATCGTCAGGTGCGTGTAGGAGCCGCTGCCGGAGACGTCGTCGGCCTTCTGGCTGGGGTCGCCCCAGGTGACGCGGCGGGTGTCGAAGCGCGAGCCCGGCGCGATGTACGCCTCGACGCCGATGATGGGCTTGACCCCGGCCTTGGTCGCCTCGTTGTAGAACTCGCTGGCCCCAAACATGTTGCCGTGGTCGGTCATCCCGACCGCGGGCATCTGCAGCCGCTCGACCTCGGCGAGCATCGGCGCGATCTTCGCGGCACCGTCCAGCATCGAGTACTCGGTGTGGTTATGCAGGTGCACGAAGGACCGCGAAGATGAACCGTTCATAGGGACGCCAGTGTATGACCGACCACCGACGCATCCCCGGCGTGTCGCGTCGTGTGTCTCTCAACTCCGCCGTTTGGCCGCGGCGGATTTAAGGTGGCGCTATGACCCAGATTGCAGACCCGTACGTGGTGTCGTCGCCGTGGTCGCCGCGAGAGGCCGAACTGCTGGCGGTGACGTTGCGGCTGCTGGCCGAGCACGGCTACGACGGGTTGACGGTGGACGCCGTGGCCAGCGAGGCCCGGGCCAGCAAGGCCACGGTGTACCGGCGCTGGCCCTCGAAAGCCGAATTGGTGCTGGCCGCCTTCATCGAGGGCATCTGCCAGATCGCGGTGCCACCGGAAACCGGCACGTTGCGCGGCGATCTGCTGCAGATCGGGGAGAAGATCTGTCAGCAGGGCCACCAGCTCGCCAGCACCATCCGCGCGGTGCTCGTCGAGGCGTCGCGCCACCCCGCCCTCGGCGACGCGTTGCAGCACCAGTTCCTCGATCAGCGCAAGGCCATGCTCCAGCACGTGCTGCGGCAGGCGGTGGATCGCGGCGAGATCCCCGAGAGCGCGATCAACGACGAGCTGTGGGACCTGCTGCCCGGATACCTGATATACCGCTCGATCCTGCCCGGGCGGGCGCCCGACCGCCGCACGGTGCAAGCCCTGGTCGACGGCTTCATCCTTCCCGGACTCACCCGATCCGGGGAATATCAGGAAAATTGATACAAAGTGTACGGTCACGTCTCTTGTGCAGTACTGATCAGTACCGTAGGGTCATATCCGACGGCCACGCCCGCAGGAGCCGCGTGACCGTTGCGCCCGCGCATCGAAAGTCCAACGGGTGAAGGGGATTTCGATCATGGCCCTCGTCAGACGGGGATGGATTCCGCTGGTCGCGGTGCTCGTCGTCGCGCTCACGGGGTTCGCCATCTACCGCCTGCACGGAATCTTCGGCTCCCACTCCAACGTCTCGGCCAACAGCGGCCTGGCCAACGAGATCGTCCCGTTCAACCCCAAGAAGGTGGTCCTCGAGGTCTTCGGCGCGCCGGGCGCCGTGGCGACCATCAACTACCTGGACGTCAACGCGCAACCCCAGCAAGTCAAGAACGCGCCACTCCCCTGGTCGTACACCATCACCTCGACCGAGCCCGCGGTGATCGGCAACGTGGTCGCGCAGGGCACCGGGAACACCCTCGGCTGCCGGATCACCGTCAACGGTGAGGTCAAGGACGAACGCACAGTGAACCAAGTCGACGCCTACACCTTCTGCCTGGACAAGTCGGGATGAGCAACCACCAAGAGACGCGGCCCCGTGTGCCGCACATCATCCGGCGGCTCGCGCTGCCGATCCTGCTGTTCTGGATCGCGCTCGCCGCGATCACCAACATCGCGGTGCCGCAGCTGGAAGACGTGGGCAAGACCCACAACGTGGCGCTGAACTCCCCCGATGCGCCGGCGCTGAAGGCGATCAAGCGCATCGGCCAGAAGTTTCAGGAATTCGATACCGACAGCCAGGCGATGATCGTCCTGGAAGGCGACAAGCCGCTGGGCGCCGACGCGCACAAGTTCTACGACGCGATGCTCCGCAAGCTCGAGCAGGACAAGAAGCACGTCGAGCACATTCAGGACTTCTGGGGCGACACCCTGACCGCGGCGGGGTCGCAGAGCAACGACGGCAAGGCGGCCTACGTCCAGCTGTTTCTCGCGGGCAATCAGGGCTCGGCCCTGGCCAACGAGGGCGTCGGCGCCGTCCGCGACATCGTCGAGCACATGCAGCCGCCGCCCGGTGTCCATGTCTATGTGACCGGCGCGGCGCCACTCATCTCTGATCAGTTCGACATCGGCAGCAAGGGAACGGCTAAGGTCACCGCGATCACGGTCGGGGTGATCGCGGTGATGTTGCTGTTCGTCTACCGATCCGTCTTCACGATGCTGCTCGTGCTCTTCACCGTGCTGATCGAAATGTCCGCCGCCCGAGGGATCGTCTCCTTCCTGGGGAACGCCGGCATCATCGGGTTGTCGACGTACGCGACGAACCTCCTCACATTGCTGGTGATCGCCGCCGGGACCGACTACGCGATATTTTTCGTCGGCCGCTATCAGGAGGCGCGCGGGGCCGGCGAGGACAAGGAAACCGCCTACCACACCATGTACCGCGGGACGGCCCACATCGTCTTGGGCTCGGGGCTGACGGTCGCCGGCGCGGTCTTCTGTCTGAGCTTCACCCGGCTGCCCTACTTCCAAAGCCTGGGCATCCCAGCCGCTCTCGGCATCCTCGTCGCTCTTTTCGCCTCGCTCACCCTGGGCCCGGCGGTGCTCACAGTGGGCTCCGCGCTGGGTGTCTTCGACCCGAAGCGCGCGATGCGGACCCGCGGATGGCGGCGGATCGGCACCGCCATCGTCCGCTGGCCCGCCCCCGTGCTCACCGCGGCGTGCGCCCTCGCCCTGGTGGGCCTGCTCGCGCTGCCCGGGTACAAGACGAGCTACGACACCCGGCCCTATATGCCCACCAGCGCCCCGTCCAACATCGGTTACACCGCGGCCGAGCGGCACTTCTCCCGCGCCCGGCTCGAGCCCGAATTGCTCATGGTCGAAACGGATCACGACATGCGCGACCCGGCCGACATGCTGATCCTGGACCGGGTGGCCAAGGCGGTGTTCCACGTGCCCGGCGTCGCCCAGGTGCAGACCATTACCCGGCCGTTGGGAACCCCGCTCGTGCACAGCTCGCTCGCGTTCGTGATCAGCAATCAGAGCGCAGCGCAGCAGGAAAACCTGACGTACCAACGGGATCGGGCGGACGACCTGCTCAAGCAGGCCGGCGAGTTGGCGAAGACGATCAACATCCTCAAGCAGCAGTACGCCCTGCAGCAGCAGCTGGCCGACGCCACCCACAGCGAGACGCAGAGCTTTCACGACACGGTCGACACGATCCGGGACCTGCGGGACAAGATCGCGACCTTCGACGACTTCTTCCGGCCGATTCGCAGCTACTTCTATTGGGAGAGGCATTGTTTCGACATCCCGGCCTGCTGGGCCATCCGTTCGGTCCTGGACGCGCTCGACGGCGTCGACCAGCTCACGGAGAAGTTCGAGAACCTCACGGCCACCCTGGACAAGCTTGACGCGCTGCAGCCCAAACTGGTGGCGCTGATACCGCCCCAGATCGACAGCCAGGAGACCAACCGCGAACTGGCGCTGGCGAGCCACGCCACCCAGGCCGGCATCAACGCCCAGACGCAGGCCGCGATCGACAACGCGACGGCGCTGGGGCAGGCGTTCGACACCGCGAAGAACGACGACAGCTTCTACCTGCCGCCCGAGGTGTTCAACAACCCCGACTTCAAGCGGGGGCTGAAACTGTTCCTGTCCCCCGACGGCAAGGCGGCCCGGATGATCGTCACCCATGACGGTGATCCCGCTACGCCGCAAGGCATCTCACACATCGACCCGATCGTCAACGCCGCGCACGAGGCCCTCAAGGGCACGCCGATGGCCGACGCCAAGATCTATGTCGGCGGCACCGCCGCGACGTACAAGGACATCCAGGACGGCGCCAAGTACGACCTGTTCATCGTGGGGTTCGCCGCGTTGGCTCTCATCCTGCTGATCATGCTGATCATCACGCGCAGCCTGGTCGCGGCGCTCGTCATCGTTGGGACGGTGGCCCTTTCGCTGGGCGCCTCGTTCGGGCTGTCGGTGCTGGTGTGGCAATACCTGTTGGGCATCAAACTGTATTGGGTCGTGCTGGCGCTGGCCGTGATCCTGCTGTTGGCGGTGGGATCCGACTACAACCTGCTGCTGATTTCGCGATTCAAGGAGGAGATCCACGCGGGCCTCAAGACGGGCATCATCCGCTCGATGGCGGGGTCCGGCTCGGTGGTCACCTCCGCGGGCCTGGTCTTCGCGGTCACCATGTGCGCGTTCGTGTTCAGCGGTTTCCAAGTGTTGGGCCAGATCGGGACGACGATCGGTTTGGGGCTGTTGTTCGACACGCTGATCGTGCGTTCCTTCATGACGCCTTCCGTGGCAACGCTTCTCGGGCGCTGGTTCTGGTGGCCCCAACGGGTGCGCCCGCGGCCGGCCAGCACGATGCTGCAGCCCTACGGGTCGCGGGCGTCGGTGCGTCAGCTGCTTTTGTGGGAGGACGGCGACACCGCGGTGCTGCCTAGCCGTAACGCTCGAGAAACTGCTTCAGCGACTTCTGCACGTCTCCCTTGACCGCGCGGGCCGCGGCCGAGCCCACCGGGCCGAACAGCGCGCGCCCGCCCAGCTCGAGACGCAGGCCCAGCGTCGACCCGTCCCCGGCGGGGCGCACGGACAGCGTGACGGCGTATTTCGCGCCGCCCTTGCCCGATCCCGACATCGCCACCTCGTGCGGCGGATCCCACGTGGTCACCGTCCACGTCACCCGGTTGCGCAGGCCCTTGGACCGCGCGACGCCGACGATCTGAGTGCCCTCGGTGATCTCGTCGGGCAACTCGCTGCGCCACCCCTCGTGAAGCACCAGCCATTCCCCCAGCTCCGACAGGTCCGACACGTGGTCCCACATCTCCTGCGGGGCCATCGGCATGTCGGCCGTCATCTCGACGGCGGCCATAATTCCCTCCTCAACGGCGACTGGCGCTGCAAGAATTTCGCATGCTGTCGTCCTTACATTCCACCAAGATCCGTCCAGACACCTGACCTTTTGGCACGAACGGGGAACCACATGACAAAGGCATGGGCGATGATGATCGGGGGTTTTGTGCTCTTTTGCGCCGGCTTCCCCGCGATGCTTGATTGGTCGCGCTACTGGTGGTGTCTGGCGTTTTACCTGGCCGGGTTGGCCCTGCTCATCCTCGGCAGGAGGCAGCACGATCTGGTGAGCGCCCGGGCAGGCCAAGAGCGACTGGTCGCCGGTTCGGAAAACCGGCCCGACGCCCCGATTGCGGAGCAGCCCCCATCGCGCCGCAAGGCCGCCGTGGTCCTGGCCTGGATCGGCGTCGTCCTTGCCTTTCTGGCCGTGCTGGCCGGGCTACGCCTGGCCGAGCAGGGCGCGTTGCCCGAAGTCCTGGATTCCGGAACGCCGGCGAGGGCGACGGTCGTTAAGTGCGCCCCGAGCCAGTACCGCGGGACCAGCGGGTACCGCTGCGACGTCACGTGGAGCGTCGGCGGAACAACGCACACGGGCCCGTTGTACCCGCTGGCGAAGTGGAGCGGGGGGTGGACAGGCATTCACAAAGATCCCCCGGCAGTGGGGTCACAGCTGGACGTGCGGGTGCGCGGCGACAGAGCCTATGAACCGGCGAACCGGGCCCTCGACGCCTCGTTCATCGCCGGGGGTTTGGCGGTGATCGCGGCAGGCGTGGTCCTGTTTTTGTATCTGCGCCGCAGATTCATCAGGCGGTCGGCGCGCTAGTGGCTGGGCCCGCCGCGGAATCGGTTGCCGATCCGCAGCCCGGGCAGTAGCAACGTGCGCGGCACGAACCTGCCGCCGGTGCTGACGACCTTGGGCACGATGCCCGGCACCACGCTGCGTTTGCCGGCCAGCATCCCGCCGATGGCCGCCTCGGCGACGTCGTGCGGCGAGACCTGGGCCACGGGGATGCTGAACCGCTCGGCGTTGGCGATCTCGGCCCATTCGGTGGGCACCGGGCCCGGACACAGGACGGTGACCGACACCCCCGTCCCGTGCAGCTCCTCGTGGATGGCTTCGGAGAACGTCTGCACGAACGCCTTGGTGGCCGAGTACACCGCCATGTACGGCAGCGGCTGGAACCCGGCGATCGAGGCGATGTTCATCACGGCGCCGGCGCCGCGCTCGACCATGCGGGGCAGCGCGGCGTGGGTGAGCTCCATCAGGGCGAGCGCGTTGAGGGTGACCTCTTCGCTTTCGCGCTCGAGCGGCAACTCGTGGAACACCCCGCTGGTGCCGAAACCGGCGCTGTTGCACAGGCCGGCGATCGGCTCGGTGCGGAGCCGGTCCGCCAGCTTCGCCCGGGCCTTGGCGTCGCTGAGGTCCAGCGGCAGGACCTCCACGGCCACCGAGTACTCCTGGCCCACGTCGTTGGCGAGGTCGTCGAGGCGGTCGCGGCGCCGCGCGACCAGCAATAACGGGAAGCCGCGTCGAGCCAAGCCGCGGGCCAGTTCGGCGCCGATGCCGGAGGACGCACCGGTGATGACGACGGTGGTGTCGGTGTCGGGTTTCGGAAGGCTCATCGTGTCACCAATCTTCCCTGCGTCACCAATGTATCCCTCGGGTCGCCCGGACAAACGTCTCGCTGCGTTTATCGAAAGGTTCTGCATCACTGGATGATTCGCCGCCCTTGGCCGCGTCGGAGTCTTTGAACATCGCGAACGCGCGATTGCGCACGCGGTCCATCACCGCCGGGTTGACGGCGTCGGCGACGGCGGCGAATTGCCCGAAGGGGGAGCTCGCCCGCCGGGGCCGGTGCACGATCGCGTCGGTGATCACGCCGGCCGCCTGCTCGGGCGTCAGCGCCGGGAACTTGTCGTACATGGTGGTCGGGCTGATCATCGGCGTGCGCACCAGCGCCATGTGCACGGTGGTGAACTTGATGTCGTCGTTGACCACTTCGGCCTGCAGCGCGTCGCACAGGCTGTCGAGGGCGGCCTTGCTGGCGATGTAGGCGCCGAAGCGCGGCGCGCGGGTCTGCACGCCGACCGAGGAGACGTTGATGATCTGGCCGAAGCCGCGCTCCCGCATGCCGGGGATGAACTTGAGGATGAGCTGGACCGCGCCGAGGTAGTTCAGTTGCATGGTCCGCTGATAGTCGTGGATGCGGTCGTAGGACAGCTCCAGCGAGCGCCGAATCGAGCGCCCCGCGTTGTTGATGAGGATGTCGACGCCGCCGAGGTCACCGAGCACCTGATCGGCCATCGCCGCGATGGCGTCCATGTCGGTCAGGTCGCACGGGTAGATGTGGGCGGTGCCGCCCTCGCCTTCGATCTCCGAGGCGACCTTCTCGAGGTTCTCCCGGGTTCGGGCCACCAGCACCACCACGCCGCCCGCTTCCGCGATCTTCTTG
Source organism: Mycobacterium sp. 1245805.9 (assembly GCF_001672915.1). Taxonomy (GTDB): domain Bacteria; phylum Actinomycetota; class Actinomycetes; order Mycobacteriales; family Mycobacteriaceae; genus Mycobacterium. The sequence goes on from NZ_LZKR01000217.1 coordinate 63,064, forward strand.
GCGGCAGCCGCGCCGATGCCCGACGACCCCCCGGTGATCAGGACGGTGCAGCCCTCCACGGCGTCGCGCAGCGTGCGACCCTGCACCGCGTCCAGCAGGTTCCGTAAATAGAACGGTCGATATCGCCCGGTCGAGTTGGGGGTGTTGATGATGTTGGACACCGCCGCGAACGGCTTTTCCACCAGGTGGGTCAAGTCACCAAGCAGATTCATCGGCTCTCGCTCCTGAGGGGCAATGTGACGTGGGTCATAGAACCAACCTAGGGCATCGGCCGCCGGGCACAAGCAGATTGCCGGGATGCGAACTCCGGTCCGGCGGATCACCGGACCGGCCACACCGCGGCCATCCGAGGGCAATCGGCTTGTTACACAGGGTAATCCGGGTGTGATCGCGGACTAACTGACGGGCAACGCCCAAATGTTCCAATCGGCGTTATGAAGATGCTGGCGCACTTCCGCAAACCGGAGCCGCACACAATCTACGACCGGATCGGCGGACACGAGGCCATCGAACTCGTCGTCGAGGACTTCTACGTTCGCGTGCTCGCCGACAGCCAACTGGCGGGCTTTTTCACCGGGACCAACATGAACCGCCTCAAGGGCAAACAGGCCGAGTTCTTCGCGGCCGCCCTCGGCGGCCCCGAGCCGTACACCGGAGCGCCGATGAAACAGGTGCACCAGGGCCGCGGCATCACGATGCACCACTTCAGCCTGGTGGCCGGGCACTTGGCGGACGCGCTCGCCGCCGCGGGGGTCTCCGCCGCGACGGTCACCGAAATCCTCAGCGCCATCGCGCCGCTGGCGCCCGAGATCACGTCGCCGGAAACCACCAAGGTCTAGGCGCGGCGCTCCCCCGCGACGTCGGCGAGCCGTCGGCGCAGATACCGCGTCACGCCGGCGTCGGCGGTGAGATCGATGGCCGTGCGGTAGGCCTCTGCCGCCGCCGCCGGCCGCCCCGCCTCGGCCAGCAAATGCGCACGCGCCGTCCAGGCCGGCTGGAAGCGCGCCATCGCCGGGTCGGTTATCCCGTCGAGCGCGACCAGCCCCGCCTCCGGTCCGTCGAGCCGGCCGTCGACGACCGCCAGGGAAACCGCCGCACCCAGCGACGGGGCGACGCGCAGCAGCGCCCGATGCAGTTTGCGCAGCGCCGCCCAGTCGACGTCACCACCCTGCACCCGCGCGCAGTGCGTCGATTGGATGGCTGCCTCGTACTGATAGCGACCGGGGCGACCGAAGCTGTGGGCTCGACGCAGCAGCGCCTCGCCACGAGCGATCATCGCCGGGTCCCACAGCCCGGTGTCCTGCTCGTCGAGCGGCACGAACTCACCGCGACCCGTGCGCCGCGCCGGCCGACGCGACTCGGACAGGCAGATCAGCGCCGCCAGCCCGAGCGCCTCGGGCTCCTCGGGCAGCAGTTCGGCCAGCACCAGCGCCAGATGCAGCGCCTCGGCGGATAACGACTCGATTGGCGACCCGGCCGGCTCCAGCTGCCAATCGATGGCCCAGGCCCCGTAGACGGCCTCCAGCACGGCCGGCAGCCGCTCGTCGAAGTCCGCCGGGACCGCGAACGGGATGCGCGCGTCGCGAATCCGGCGCTTGGCGCGGACCAGCCGCTGGGCCAGCGTCGCCGGCGGCAACGAGAACGCCCGCGCGATCGCCGCCGAGTCGATGCCCAGCACCGTCTGCAGCATCAACGCGGTGCGGCAATTGGCGGCGATCGCGGGATGCGCGCAGACCAGCATCAGCTCCAGGCGACGTTCGGGGATCGCCGCCGGGGCCGGGAAATCGCCATCGAAATCCCATGCCGTATCCCATGTTTCGGGCAGTGGGCCGGTCATTCGGTAGGCGTGCGACTTCCAGCGGTCGCGCAGCCGGTTGCGGGCCACGGCGAGGACCCATGCTTCCGGGTTGGCGGGTATCCCGTCCTCAGGCCAACGGGCGAGCGCGCGCTCCAGCGCGTCACCGAGGGCGTCCTCGGCCGCCGGGATGTCGGCGTTCGGCGCGGCCAGCACCGCCAGCAGCCGGCCGTACGACGCGCGGACCAGCCCGGCCACCCGGCCCTGCACCTCATTCAGGGCTGTACCATCCCTTCGCGCTCGCGTAAGTGACTGCGACGGGCCGGATTTCGATTGACCCCCACGCGGCGGCCGGGCATCGCTTCGCCCACGACAGGGCGGCGTCCAGGTCCGGCACGTCGATGACGAACACCCCGCCGAGGCGTTCCTTGGTGTCGGCAAACGGCCCGTCCTGGATCGTGGGTTCGCCGTCACGGGCGGTGAAGGTGGTCGACGCGACGGCGGATTGCAGCACCTGGGTGCCGATCAGCACGCCGGCCGCGTCGAGGTCGTCGGCGTACTTGGCGAACGCCGCCCGCGCGGGTGCCATGTCTTCGGTGGTCAGCCCGAGTTCGCCGCCCTCCTGGTAGTGCATGAGCAGGCAGTACTGCATGATGATGCCCCTTTCTTCTCAATGGTTTCACCGCAATGACGATTGAGGCCACGTCCGATCGACATCACAATGCAATGCATGCCCCGCACATTCGAAGATCTGGTGGCCGAGGCCGAGTCGGTGAACGTTGACGGCTGGGACTTCTCCTGGCTCGACGGCCGCGCGACGGAGGAGCGACCGTCCTGGGGCTTCCAGCGGCTGCTCAGCGGCCGCTTGGCGACGGTGTCGGCCGCGCTGGACATCCACACCGGAGGGGGCGAGGTGTTGGCCGGGGCGGGACCGTTCCCGCCCACCATGGCGGCCATCGAGACCTGGCCGCCCAATGCGGCCCTGGCGACCAAGCGCCTGCATCCGCTCGGCGTGGTGCTGGTGGCGATGCGGGACGAGCCGCCGTTGCCGTTCGCGGACGAGGCGTTCGACCTGGTGACCACCCGCCACCCGATCTCGGTGTGGTGGAAGGAGATCCTTCGGGTGCTCCGGCCGGGCGGCACGTACTTCGCGCAGCACATCGGTCCCGCCACGATGGGCGAGCTGGTCGAGTACTTCATCGGACCGCAGCCCGAGAAGTGGGCCGAGTTTCACCCCGACGCGGTGCGCGCGCAGGTGCAGGCCGCGGGCCTGGAGGTCGTCGACGTGCGCATGGAGCGGCTGCGCGCCGAGTTCTTCGACATCGGCGCCGTCGTGTACTTCCTGCGCAAGGTGGTGTGGACGGTGCCGGACTTCACCGTCGAGCGCTACCGGGACCGGCTGCGGGAACTGCACGAGCGGATCGAGGCCGAGGGCCGATTCGTCGCGCACCCGACGCGGGTGCTGGTCGAGGCGCGCAAGCCCGGCTGACCCGTCGACATCCCCGAGCCTGTAATTCTGCAGAAGAAGTGCGAGAGACGGCCTGCAAAATTACAGGGTCGACGAAGTGATCAGCCCTCGTCGCGCAGCACATCCAGCGCGTGCTGCAGATCCGCCGGGTAGGGGCTGACGATCTCGATCCGCCGGCCGTCGGCTGGGTGGGCGAACGCCAGCGAGCGCGCGTGCAGCCATTGCCGTTCCAGCCCAAGCCTTTTCGCCAGTTTGGGGTCCGCGCCGTAGACGAGGTCACCGCAGCAGGGGTGGTGCAGCGCGGAGAAGTGCACCCGGATCTGATGGGTGCGACCGGTTTCCAGGTGCACGTCGAGCAGGCTGGCGGCGACGTGGGCTTCCAGGGTGTCGTAGTGGGTGAGGCTGTGCCGGCCGTCTTTGGTGACCGCGAACTTCCATTCGCCGCCGCGGTGCCGCCCGATCGGCGCGTCGATCGTCCCGCTGGACGGATCCGGGTGGCCCTGCACCAGCGCGTGGTAGCGCTTGTCGACGGTGCGCTGCTTGAACGCCCGCTTGAGCACCGTGTAGGCGCGCTCGGAGAGCGCCACCACCATCACCCCGGAGGTGCCGACGTCGAGGCGGTGCACGATGCCCTGGCGCTCCGGCACGCCGGAGGTGGTGATCCGATAGCCGGCGGCGGCCAGGCCGCCGAGCACCGTGGGTCCGGTCCAGCCGACCGAGGCGTGTGCGGCCACCGCCGCCGGCTTGTCGACCGCGACGATGTCGTCGTCGGAATACAGGATGGTCATGCCCTCGATGTCGACGGGCGTGTTTTCCGGCGGCGCCGGCGCGTCGGGCAGCCGCACGTGCAGCCACGCGCCGCTCGTCAGGCGGTCGGACTTGCCGGCCTGCACACCGTCCAGTTCCACGCCGCCGTCCTCGGCCAGTGCCGCCGCCGCGGTCCGCGACAGCCCCAACAGCCGCGACAGCCCGGCGTCAACACGCATGCCCGCCAGTCCCTCCGGGACGGGCATCGAACGCTCGGTCATCAGTGCTGATCGGCCTTGCGGCGGGCGACAGTGTCCCCGTTGGGCTTTCGGCGGCCCACGGCATCGAAGTCGTATCCGAAGACCGAGAGCACCACCAGCAGGATGGCCCCGCCGACCACGGACGGGTCGGCGACGTTGAACACCGGCCACCAGCCGACCGACAGGAAATCGACGACGTGGCCGCGCAGCGGCCCGGGCGACCGGAAGAACCGGTCGACCAGGTTGCCCATCGCGCCGCCGAGGATCATGCCGAGCCCGACCGCCCACCACGGCGACACCAGCCGACGCCCCATCCAGAAGATGCCGACCACCACACCCGTCGCGATCAGCGTCAGCACCCAGGTGTATCCGGTGGCCATCGAGAACGCCGCGCCCGAATTGCGCACCAGCGTCCACGTCACTGTGTCGCCGATGATCGACACCGGCTGGCCGGGCGGCAGCAGTTTGACCGCCAGCACCTTGGTCACGATGTCCAGGGTGAGCACCACCGCCGCGACCGACAGCAGCAGGCGCAGCCTCCTCGGCGGCCTGGTGGGTGCGGGTTCGGGTTCGGCCACCTCCGGCGCCGGTCCTGCTGGTTCGTCGGACACGTCACCATCATCCCCTAACCGAAACGTGCGCGATGATGCCACCGTGACTTCCTCGAAGGCCCGACTCACCGTCATCGCCACCGGCGGCACGATATCGACCGGAAAAGGGGCCGACGGGGTGCGGCGACCGGCGTACAGCGGGGCGGACCTCACGTCAGGACTCGACGTGGACGTCGTGGACCTGCTGGCCCTCGACAGCTCCGAGCTGACGCCGGCCGACTGGGACCGCATCCGTGCCGCCGCGCGCGCGGCGATCGACGGCGGCGCCGACGGCGTGGTCGTCACCCACGGCACCGACACCATGGAAGAGAGCGCCCTCTGGCTCGACCTCACCCACGCGGGGACCGTCCCGGTCGTGCTCACCGGCGCCATGCGCAGCGCCGACGCCCCCGACGCCGACGGCCCGGCCAATCTGCGCGACGCGCTGGCGGTCGCGGCCAGCCCGGCCGCCGGTGACCTGGGGGTCCTGGTGTGCTTCGCCGGCCGGGTGCTGCAACCGCTGGGCATGCACAAGGTCGCCACCGAGGACCTCAGCGGCTTCGCCGGCGAACTGGTCGGCAGGGTGGACCGCGGCGGCGTGAGCCTGACCGGCCCCAAGACGCGCCCGTATCTCGGCGATCTCGGCGCCGCCGGCGCTCCCCGCGTCGACATCGTGGCGGCCTACCTCGGCAGCGACTCGGTGGCGCTGGACGCCTGCGTGGCCGCCGGCGCGCGGGGCGTGGTGCTGGAGGCGCTGGGTTCGGGCAACGCCGGACCCGCGGTCGTCGACGGGGTGCGCCGGCACTGCCGCGACGGGGTGAGCATCGCGGTGTCCACCCGCGTCCCGGGCGGGCGGGTCGGCGCGAGTTACGGTCCCGGCCACGAGATGGCCGCCGCCGGTGCGGTGATGGTGCCGCGGCTGCGGCCGCCGCAGGCGCGGGTGCTGATGATGGCGGCGCTGGCCGCTGGGCTACCCGTCGCCGACGTCATCGACCGCTGGGGTTAGCAGCGCGTCGGCCTGCAGGCCACCCAGATAGTCAGGCCAGTCCAGGGAGTCGACCGGGTTGGCGCCGGTGAGATCGGCGGTGTCGGCGGGAAACGTCCGCGCCTGGCCCGGGCCGCACCCGCGGGTCTCGAAGCGCACCGTCACTACCCCGTGGCCGGCGCCCTGCACCCAGCCGTGCCCGAATTCGCGGTGCGCTATGTCATCTCCCACCCGCCACCCCGCGGCATCGCCTCTCCGCCATGGCGAGGCCTCCTCGGTCGGCGGCGCGAACATGGCCTCGGTCGCGGTCTCGATGTGCTGCTGATCCGAAGTCTCCGCCGACAACTCGAGGTCGGGGAACAGCGACTCCTGGCGGACGTCGCTCAGTCCCGAAAACCCCACGCCGAGAAGGCGAATCGGCCCGATTTCGCGCGGGTCGAGCAGCAGCCGGCGGGCCACCGCGGTGAGCGCGCCGGCCTCGGTGGTCGCGTAGGGCAACGTCGCCGAGCGGGTCAGCGTGCTCATGTCGGACTTCTTCAGCTTCACGGTGACGGTGCGCGCGCCGCGGCCGTCGCGCAGCAGGCGCTGCTGGGCGGGTTGCCGGTACGGCGGCTGTGGGGGATCGGCCCGGTCGCCGAGGAGAAGCTGAATCGACTCGGCATCGAGACCATCGGGCAGCTGGCCGCGCTGACCGCCGCCGAGGTGGCCAACATCCTGGGCGCGACGGTCGGGCCGGCGCTGCACCGCCTGGCCCGCGGCGTCGACGACCGCCCGGTCGCCGAGCGTGCGGTGGCCAAGCAGATCAGCGCCGAGTCCACCTTCGCCGCCGACCTCACCAGCCTCGAGCAGCTGCGGGAAGCGATCGACCCCATCGCCGAGCACGCCCACCAGCGCCTGCTGCGCGACGGCCGCGGCGCGCGCACCGTCACCGTGAAGCTGAAGAAGTCCGACATGAGCACGCTGAC
>NZ_LZKR01000218.1 GCF_001672915.1 Mycobacterium sp. 1245805.9
CTCGGCACGGACGGCGTCGAGGATGCGCAGCGTGCTGTCGTAGAGCGACGGGTCGCCCCAGGCCAGGAAGGCGCCCACGCCGTCGGGACTGAGCTCGGCGGCCATGGCGTCGGCCCACACCCGCGCCCGCGCGGCGTGCCAATCCGAGACCGCCTCCCGATAGGCCGCCTCGGTGGACCGCTTGGGATCGGGCAGCTCGACGAAGCGGTACCCGGGCTGCCGGATGAACCGGGCGCAGATCTCGCGTCGCAGCGCGACCAGGTCGCTTTTCGCCTCGCCCTTGTCCATCGCGAAGAACACCTGGGTGTCGTTGAGCGCCTCGATGGCCTGAACGGTCACGTAGCCCGGGTCGCCGGCGCCGATGCCGATCACGTGAATATGCCGAGCCAAGAAGCCTCCTCACTGCTTAAATCAGAGTGCCGAATCGAGACCTCGAGGGGCTAGCCGGGACCCTAGGTACCCGATACCATGGGTACCGACTGAAGCAACCCCAATGAAGGGACGCCAGCCAATGACTCGCGCCGAGACGATGCAGAGCGAAGCGATGAGGAGGAGCGGCGCTATGACCTCAGCGGTGAAGCCGGGCGGGCCGAGTCGTGAGGAGTTCTCGGACCGATTGCTGAAGGGCTCGGTCAAGAAGTCCTACGAGCCGGTGGTCGACATCGACTGGGACGCGCCGCTGGACCCGGACAAGTTCTACCTGCCGCCGCGGCTGGTGTCGTTGTACAACACCCCGATGTGGGACGAGATGACCCGCGAGCAGCAGATCGACCTGTCGCGCCAGGAACTGGTCAACACGCTGTCGGCCGGTATCTGGTTCGAGAACATGCTCAACCAGTCGCTATTGCGCACCATCTTGCACGAGGATCCCACCAGCTCCTCAACGCATTACAAGTTGACCGAGCTGGGCGACGAGACCCGGCACATGGTCATGTTCGGCAAGGCCATCGAGCGCATCGGCGCAAAACCGGTGCGGCCGAGGCTGTTTCACCGGTGGATCATCAACGCGCTGCCGCTGGCGTTCCAGCGCGGCTCGATGCTGTGGATGGCCGCGCTGATCGGCGAGGAGATCTTCGACTCGCTGCAACGGCAGATGATGGAGGATCCCGAACTGCAGCCAATCATCCAGCGGCTCATGCGGATTCACGTCACCGAAGAGGCCCGCCACATTCAGTTCGCCCGCGACGGCGCCCGCAAGCGCGCCGCGGAGATGCCGCGGCTCAACCGCTGGTTCATGGCCAACATCAACGGGCTGGGCGGGTACTTCTTCAACTACTTGTTCAGCAACCCGATCCCGTACGCGCGGGTGGGCCTGGACGCGAAGCGGGCGCGAAAGACCGCGCGCACCAGCGCACACCGCCGCGAGATGCAGGTTGCCGGCTTCGCTCCGCTGGCGGCGTTTCTGACCGAGGTGGGCCTGCTGGGCCCGATCGCGCGGCGCGGCTGGAAGCGCAGCAGATTCCTATGACCCAGTCGCCCGTGCGCTGCCATCGGGTGCTCGTCGTTGGGGCGGGAGACAGCGCACGGGCGGCCCTGCGGGCGGCCGGCATCACCGACGTCGCGACGCTCGACCGCGAGGTGCTCGGGTCACGGTTCGACGACGCCACCGACAGCTGGCTGATCACGACGGCCGATGACGAAGGCGTGCGGGCCCGCGTTGTCGTCGCCGCAGATCGACCCGTCCCGTGGATACCGGACATCGCCGGGCGCGACGACTTCCTGGGCGAGTCGTTTCACGCGGCACAGTGGCCGTCGGGTTTCGACCCGACCGGCAAGCGCGTCGCCGTCGTCGGCGCCGATTCCACCGCCGGTCATCACATCCCGCGGCTGCTGAAATCGGCGGCCTCGGTCACGGTCTTCGCGCACCCGCCGCGCCGGGTTGTCGACGAGCTGCCGCTGCCCGCCACCCGCGCAAAACGCTGGCTGCGTCGCCGCATCCGACCGACCGCCGACGCGACGCCGCGGCCCGCGCTGGTGAGATCGCCCGTCGTCGCCGTCACCGCATCGCGCATCCGAACCGCCGACGCGGCCGAACACGACGCCGACGCCATCATCTACGGGACCGGGTTCGCGGCGCCCGACCCGATGTCGGGCGCGACGCTGGCCGATGGCATGGAGCCCTACTTCGGGGTCGCCGTTCGCGGCTTGCCGAACCACTTCTTCATCACCGGGCCCGACACCGGCGCGCAGGCACGCTATGTCGCCGAATGCATCACGCTGATGGAGCGCACCGACAGCACCCGCATCGAGGTGCGCCGCAGCAGCCAACGGGTGTTCAACGAGCGCGTCTACGTGCGGCCGGCCGAGCCCCAGCCGGTGGTGTCGGCGTTCGAGCTGACGTCCGGCGCGTCCGGCAACGGTGCCACCTACGAGGGCACCGCGACGCTGACGATCGCCGGATCCGACCATCCGGTGCGCGTGCGTCTCGCCGGGCACCTGGACCCGATCGACGGCCATTACCACTGGCAAGGCACGGTCTTCGGTTCCGCGGCGCTGCCCGACGATTGGCTCAGGCAGGCACGCACCGCGACCCTGACGGTCGGCGAGTGCAGCGCGCCGGCCCGCATCATCGAGCAGACCCCGTGGGGCACGCACACGGTGGCGGGGGTCGGCGCTCCGCCGTATGCGCTGAGCTGAGGGCCACGGCGTCGTATTTCGAAGGTTTGCCGATCGTGACGTTCGGGTAACCGCGTTAGTCTCATTTTCATCTCACGGGGTGTGCTGCAGGAGACGGGCGGTTTTCGCCGCCGGGGGGCGGGTTCTCAAACAATTCGCGGGCGGGAATTCGAGGAGCGGGGGATATGGCAGCGGACCGGATCAGGAAATCGCATCCGCCCTTCTTTCACGTTGGGAATGCGGCGCCTAAATTGCTATTGAGACACGCGCACCCGAATGACACGGCTTGCCGGGGTGCGGTCGGCGAGGATAAAGCCCTGACGGGAAAGGGGTGGCTGCGGTGAGCGCGGTAGCTGAGTCACCGAGCTCGCTGGCCGTTGCGACGCGCACGGAGCAGTCGGTCGTCGTGCTCACGGTCGAGGGCGTGCTCGACAGCAACAGCTCGGCGGCGCTGCGCGACATCATCACGAAGGCGACGCTGGACGAGCCGTCCGCCGTCCTCGTCAACGTCTCCCGTCTGCAGGTGCCCGCGGAATCGGTCTGGTCGAGCTTCATCGGCGTGCGCTGGCAGGCGCACATCCGGCCCGGCGTTCCAATCGTGCTGGTGTGCGCGGACCGCGCCGCCCGCGAGGCGATCACCCGCAGCGAGGTGGCCCGCTTCATGTCGGTGTACGCGACCGAGAAGTCCGCGATGAAGGCGCTCGACCGGCTCACCAGCCGCACCGTGCGGCACGCCGACGCCGAACTGCCCGCCAACCTCACCAGTCTGCGCGAGTCACGCCGACTGGTCCGGGAGTGGCTGACCACCTGGTCGCAGTCCGCGCTCATCCCGGTCGCGCTGGTGGTCGTCAACGTGTTCGTGGAGAACGTGCTCGAGCACACCGGAAGCGTGCCGATGATGCGGGTTGAGACCGACGGCGCGACGGCGACCATCGCGGTGTCCGACACCAGCAGCACACCCGCCCTGCGGCTGCCGTCGCCGGACAAGGGCATCGACGTGTCCGGCCTCGCGATCGTCGACGCGTTGTCACGCGCCTGGGGCAGCACCCCGACGGCGTCGGGCAAGACGGTCTGGGCCGTCATCGGGCCCGAGAATCAGCTCTAGCCAGACGACGATGCGCCCCGCGTCAGCGGGGTGAGGAGGAGTCTGGCAATTCAGCTCTAGCCAGACGACGATGCGCCCCGCGTCAGCGGGGTGAGGAGGAGTCTGGCAATTCAGCTCTGACCAGACGGCACCTTGTTCGGGGACCCGCGCACGGGTAAAAGTAGAACACGTTCTAATCTCGTGTGACGGTCCCTCCAGGAAGGCGGATGACGTGCGGTTCACCTACGCAGAGGCGATGACGGACTTTCGCTACTACATCCCGCTGGCCAAGGCGGCCGAGGCGGCCGGTTACCACGCCATGACGATCGCCGACAGCATCGCCTACCCCTTCGAGTCCGACTCGAAGTATCCGTACACCCCCGACGGCAACCGCGAATTCCTGGACGGCAAGGAGTTCATCGAGACCTTCGTCCTGACGTCGGCGTTGGGTGCGGTGACGTCGACGCTGCGGTTCAACTTCTTCGTCCTCAAGCTGCCCATCCGGCCACCCGCGTTGGTGGCCAAGCAAATCGGTTCACTGGCCGCGATGACCGACAACCGGGTGGGGTTCGGAGTTGGCACCAGCCCGTGGCCCGAGGACTACGAACTGCTGGGCGTCCCATTTGCCAAGCGCGGCAAGCGCATGGACGAATGCATCGAGATCATCCAGGGCCTCACCACCGGCGACTATTTCGAATTCCACGGCGAGTTCTACGACATCCCCAAGACCAAGATGACCCCGGCCCCGACCAAGCCGATCCCGATCCTGATCGGCGGGCACGCCGACGCCGCGCTGCGGCGCGCTGCACGCCTGGACGGCTGGATGCATGGCGGCGGCGATCCGGAGGAACTCGACGCGCTGCTCGCCAAGCTCAAGCAGTACCGCGAGGAAGCCGGCAAGACCGGCCCGTTCGAGATCCACGTCATCTCGGTGGACGCCTACACCCCGGACGGCATCAAGCGGCTCGAGGACAAGGGCGTCACCGACGTCATCGTCGGCTTCCGCATCCCCTACATCAAGGGGCCCGACACCGAGCCGTTGGACAGCAAGATCCGCAACCTGGAAATGTTCGCCGAGAACGTCATCGCGAAGCTCTAGCCGTCACAGCGCCTTCGGTGTGAATCGAGGGCCTTCAGTGTGAGCTGACGGCTTTCAGTGTGAACCCATGGCGCGCTGCCTCGCGTGTCGCCGCCCAGGAGTCACACCCAAAGCCCAGGCTTCACACTCAACGTCCGAAGACCAAAGTCTAGCCTTCACAGCGGATCCCATTTGGGGGCGCGCTTTTCCATGTGGGCCATGGCCGCTTCGGTCGGATTGTTGGTGAAGCCGCTGAGGATCTGGGTGCGGTTCTCCAGCTCGATGGCGTGGCGCAGGCTCGGCGCGTCCAGCGCCGCATTGAGCCCAATCTTGGTCTGCCACACGCCATATGCGTTGTTCCCGGCGATCTCGCGGGCTTTGCGCAGCGCCGCGGCCATCAGGTCGTCGGCGGGCACCACCTCGTGCACCAGCTTGATGCGATAGGCCTCCGCCGCGTCGATGATGCGGCCGGTCAGCATCAGCTCGCGCGCGACGCCGGCGCCGACGATCTTGGGCAGCAGGTAGCTGGTGCCCATGTCCATCGACGAGAAGCCGGCCTTGATGAATACCGATCCGAACCGGGCGTTCTCGGACGCGACGCGGATGTCACTGACGAGGGTGAAGGCAAGCCCGCCGCCGACGGCGACGCCGTTGACCGCGGCGATCACCGGGATGGGCAGCTCGTAGATCCGGGTAAACAGCTCGGCCAGACGCACCTGCGAGTCGTAGTTGACCTTGAACGGCGGGCTCGTCGGCCTGGACTTGGTCCAGGCCTCGCCGGTGCCGCTGAGATCGGCGCCGGCGCAGAAGCCCCGCCCCGCCCCGGTGATGATCGCGACCCGGTGCTCGCCCTCGCCGAGCGCGTCGAGGGCCTGGTCGACCCCGCCGATCAGGGCCCCGTCGATCGCGTTCAGGCGCTCCGGGCGGTTCAGGGTGATGCAGGCGATGTTGTCCTCGAGAGTTTCGAATTCCACTGCGGGCATACGTGAACCGTAAGCGACACAGCGGATGTTCAGGGGCCCGGCCTAGCATGCAACCATGACACGAAGCGAGGGTGATTCCTGGGACCTGGCCAACAGCGTGGGCGCCACCGCCACCATGGTCGCCGCGGCGCGCGCGGCCGCCACCCGACGTCCGCAGCCGGTCATCACCGACGAGTACGCCGAGCCGCTGGTCCGCGCCGTCGGCCTGGATGTGTTCACCAAGCTGGCCAGCGGCGAGCTCGATTCCGACGACCTCGAGAGGGACGTCCCATTCCCCCGCATGGTCGACACGTTCGCCGCCCGCGCCCGGTTTTACGACGACTACTTCGCCGCGGCCGGCAAGGCGGGTGTGCGCCAGGTGGTGATCGTCGCCTCGGGCTTGGACGCCCGCCCGTATCGGCTTGCGTGGCCGGCCGGGACGACGGTGTACGAGATCGATCAGCCCGAGGTGATCGCTTTCAAGACCGCGACGCTGTCGGAGATCGGCGCGGCCCCAACGGCCGAACTGCGCGCCATCGGCATCGACCTCCGCGAGGATTGGCCGACGGCGCTCCAAGACGCCGGCTTCGACCCCGCCCGGCCCACGGCCTGGCTGGCCGAGGGCGTGCTCATCGGGTGGCTGCCGCCGGACGCCGAGGTCCGCCTGCTGGACTCGATCACCCCGCTGTCGGCCGAGGGCAGCCGCTTCGCGGCCGACTACGGGTCGCTCAACGACGCTTCGCAGCGGTCCAAGGAACAGGCGCAGCGCACCACCGAGGGCTGGCGCCGCCACGGGCTCGACATGGACATCGCCGCGTTGACCTACCCCGGCAAGCACACCGACGTCGCCGCGCACCTGCAGGCGGACGGGTGGGACACGAGCAGGTACGGGCTCACCGACCTCTTCGCCGCGGCGGGCCTGCCGGACCTTCTCGAGGCCGAGCACGGCCCGGCCGCCACGATCAATTTCGTGCGGGCGATCAAGACCTAGCCGCGAAAGTGCAACTGCCGACACCCCTTCTCGAGAGATATGTTATCTCATGTCAGGTGGACCTCGCCGTATTCGTGTCAAGCTGTGCGCCAAATGATTTCGTGACACGATTGATTGCCGACGATCCTTGCGATTTTGTACTGTGGTGTCTCGTAGAGGTTTTCGAGTCACCCTGCCTGCAGCATGCAGATACGTGTAGTCGCGAAGGGGCCCATGCTCCCCTAGGACACCATACTGCGGACTTATTGATCCAACAGAGCGATCAGGCCCTGGTGACTCTGACGGGTAGCGACTCGAGGCCGCGCAGAACGTTGTTGTAGTGACGCACCGGCACGTCGCCTTCGATGTCGCTGACGCTCTCTAAGAGCGCTCCAAGGATCGCTTCTCCCTCGATCCTTGCGAGTGCTTGACCGGCGCACGCGTGCAGCCCGTAGCCGAAGGCCAGTTGGTCGATGTTGTCCCGACGGATGTCGAACTGGTCGGCGTCTTTCCACTTGCGCTCATCACGGTTGGCGCAACCAAACAAGACCGCAAGCCGCGATCCGGCCGGCACAGTGGTGCCGTTGACGATCCACTCATCGGTTGCTGTGCGACCGAATACCTGGACCGGCGACTCGTAGCGCAAAACCTCCCGGAAGGCCCCCGGAACGAGTGCGGGGTCGGCCCGCAACTCCTGCCACTGGTCGCGATGCTTCGCGAACAGCCACAAGGTGTGGCCGATGGCGTGCACCGTCGTGTCGATTCCCGCGGTCACGTAGGCCATCACCAGCCAAGGTGCGGCGTCGGCCGGCACCCACCCCGCCTCGACGGCGTCGTAGACCGCCGCGCCCATGCTGTCTTTGGCCAGTGTCTCCTTGGTCGCGTTGGCCATCACGTACTGTGCCAATTCGGCCAGCTTCGGACCGGATTCGCGGGTGCGGTCGTTGTCGGGACCAAAGCAGTTGAAATTCGCATCCACCAGCTCGAGTAGACGCTCACGGCCCTGGCGTGGCAGCCCGATGAGGTCGGCGACGATCTCGAGAGGAAATGTCCTCGCGAGGTCCGCAACCGCGTCGAAGGAACCGGCCTCGGCCAACGCGGAAACAATTTCCTTTGCGCGCTTTTCGATTTTCGGCTGAAGCTCACGAACAGCGCGTGGGGACAGCCGCGACGCCAGGACGTCACGCTGTTGATCATGCAGGGGTGGGGCGGAGCGAATGATCCCGTCGCCGATGTAAGCGTTGAACTGCTCATTGAGAGCGAGGTCGGCCGACGAAAAGAACTGCCAGTCACCGAGAACCCGGCGCGCCTCCGCATACCGCGTTATCGCCCACACATCGAGCCGGTCCAGATAAACAACCGGTCCTGCGTCACGCAGCTCGCGAAACACGGGATACGGGTCATCCATCACCTCGTCGCAGAACAAGTCCACGTCGGATCGCGGGATTGTGTTGATTTGGGTCATCAGAGCGTCCTTCGGTCTATCGCAACTTGCGCGGCTGGGCTTGGTCGAATCCGGTTATTGGGGGGCTTCGTGCGAGGAGGCGCGAGCGGCTGATGGGGTCGCCGCAACTGACGTCATCGGTGGGCAAGCGGCGCGTCGTCCCGCGCCGTCTCACCTTTCTCAACCTCGTAAATACTCAGTGCGGCAACTGGACAGCAATGCACCGCCGCGTCGGCCATCGGCCTGTCCGCCGACGAAAGGTCGCCTTTGTCGAACACCGGCTCGGCGTCCTCGTTCAGGCGAATTAAGTTGGGCGCCACCTGCTCACACATCCCGTGGCCCTCGCACTTGGACCTGTCGACGCTCAACCGAAATGGTCCGTGGACACCCATGCGTCTCCTTCTGTGGTCCAAGCCGGCGTCGCGACTGTGTGATCTGGCTGACACCTGCGGTCAACGTTAAGACGGCTGATCTGCAAGTCAAGAGCGTCGTCCTGTATAGCAGGACGGGTCATCGCCGCACCAGGTTCGAGACTGCACCGATTCCGTCGATCTCAACCGAGATCCGGTCACCCTCTTTGAGGAACACTTGGGGGTCGCGCCGGTAACCCACACCGCCGGGGGTTCCGGTGAGAATCACGTCGCCCGGCCGCAGGGCACAGAAGGTGGAGATCGTGGCGATGAGTTCGGGCACGTCGAAAATCAGTTGCGACAGTTCGGATTCCTGCATTTTCTCGCCGTTGAGAACGGTGCGGATACCCGCTTGCTCGATGTCAATCTCATCGGGAGTAACGAGGTAGGGCCCGATCGGCGTCGAGGCGTCCCACACCTTGCCCTGCATCCACTGGTGTGTCTTGTACTGAAAGTCGCGCATCGTGACGTCGTTGGCGATGGTGTAGCCGAGAACATGGGCCAATGCGTCCGATCGCTGGATACGTCTCCCAGCTCGGCCTATCACGATCGCCATCTCGCCTTCGTAGTCAACCTGGGTGGATTCCGCCGGTAGGGCGATGTCGTCGTGAGCGCCGATCAGGCTCGACGCGTATTTCGGGAATAGCACTGGATAGCTGGGCAGTTCGCGTTTGGTTTCCAAGACGTGGTCGCGGTAGTTCAGGCCGACGCAGAAGACTTTGGTCGGATTGGGAACGACGGGTCGAAACACGGCGTCACTGATCGCCACGATCGAAGACTCGTCCCGCGCCGCATCCGCTAGAACGTCGGCGGTGGTCGTTGCTCCCAGTTCTGCTACGCCCGTCAGCGGGACCAGGTGCGTGCCACGAACCTCCCCGACCCGGCTCTGGCCATCGTGTAGGTATGTCGCGTATGCCATGACTCACTTCTCCTGACTGGTTTTGCGCCACGTGGGCAGTTGGCCGCCCCACAGGTTGACCGAGTGCGGTATCGGTTTCCATTGCCGCGGAACGTAAGTGACGCGGTCATCATGGAATTTCTCCATATCCGCCGACAGTTCGACGTGAGTGCCGGCGGGGTCATCAAAGAAAATGAAGAGGTTGTTTCCGGGTCCGTGTCGGCCGGGTCCCCAGGTGACGTCGACGCCAGCATCGGTCAAGCGGTCACACCACGCCTTGAAGTCCTCCCATTCGGCAAGGTCATAAGAGTAGTGATCGAGCACTCCGCTGCGACCGACGTTGACCGCAGCCAGAGTGTGGTGGTCCCGGTTGCTTCGCAGCCAGACGAATCTGCCGTCCTCAAGCTGGTCCGATATCCGAAATCCGACGCAGCCGACGAAGAAGGCCACCATTGCGCCGATATCGGCGGTACCCAGCGTCGCGTGCTGATACTTGATCGGCCGTCGCCCGGTGTCGGCGGCGTTCTCACCCTGACGTTCAACGGCGCTGTGGAAGTGGACCGGTGTGCCGTCCGGATCGGGCACCACGATGCCGATTGGCGATCCGACCGAGCTGTCGATGTAGGACTCAGACAGATCCTTGACCTGGTGACCTGCCGCGTTAAGCCTCTTGGCGATTCCCTCTACCCCATGGTCGTCTCGGACCTCGAACCCGTAGTGCCTGAGGGCGGATTCACCCGCGATCAATTCGATCACGTGGTGTCCACAGCCCCAGCCCAGTCTTAACCCGCCATCCGGCAGATCCTCGTGCACGACCAGCCCGAGGACCCGGCCATAGAAGTCAGCGGCGGCGGCAACGTCGGGAACGCTGAAACCTATGTGCGACACCGCAGTGTGGCGCAGCAGTCCTGCGGCGTCGCGTTCCTGTAGAACGACCCGATCTGGCTTGTCCATCGAGAGAGCCCTTCTTGTCCTAGATCGCGGCAGGCACCGCAACGTTGTGAGCGCTCCACCGCAGAAGCTGAGCGCAGATCTCCGGTGAGGCAGGTGGAAGCCAAGCGGCCGCGACGAATCTGTCGGGTCGCAAGAGCACGAAGCGTCCCGTGTAATCACTCAGTTCACGTTGCAGGCCGCGGTCGACGTCAATAAGCACCCGACGGGTGCTGTGCGGCAATGTATCTCGAGTGGTTACGGCCGCCGTAGTGACGTCGAAGGCGCGGATGACATCGTCTAGTCCACACCACTTGTCGTCGAGTAAGTCGACTGCCAGGATGGCCCACCCATCGCCGAGAATGTCGTCGAGGCGCCCCAAGCGGTGGGCGGCCGAGTCGAATACCAACGGCTGGCCAATGGGGACACCGACAAGGTCAGCGCGATCGGCGCCGATAACCAGGCCTTCGGTGTAGTGCTGCAGTGGCCGGTAGCGCATGTGCTCGAGGTAATTACGACCCTCGGAGGTGCCCACGGCCATTCTGACGAGTGAATCGCGGCGTTGCGCCATGCGCTTCGACGTCGTCATGACAATCCGACCCAGTTGCTCGGATAGCCGGACCGTCGCAGCCGCATGTGGACGCCGTTCACGTTCGTAGCTGTCCAGCACACCCTCGTCCAACCGGCCGTCGATCACATCGGCGACCTTCCAGGCGAGGTTGGCGGCGTCGCGGATGCCGGAGTTGAGGCCCTGGCCTGCGAACGGCGGCATCATGTGCGCGGCGTCTCCGAGCAGAAAAGAGCGACCGATCATCCACTGGTTTGCGACGAGGGCGTTGAACCGGTAGTTGACTGCGCGCTCGATATGCTCTGGCTGAAGTGCGCGATAGCGCGAGACGAGGTGGCGGATGAGTTCGAACGGCGGGTCGACCCCCGTGTCCCCCTCACCGTCGAAAAGCCGGAATTCGTAGCGGCATCGTCCATTCAGGCCCGGGACAATGACGTGTGGCCGGTGAGGATCACCATGGTGCATCGCGTAACGCTCCGTATGCGTGTCGGCGACGGTGTCGACAACCAACCACACTTCGCTGTGAGAGCGTCCGCTCATCGTCACGCCGTGCATCTGGCGTATCGCCGATCTGCCACCGTCACAACCGAATACGTAGGTGGCATCGAAATAGTGCCGTTGCGCCCCATGCGAAGCGCACACCCGCGCTCCGTTCGCGGTCTGCTCGACGGCGGTCACTTCCGTGCCAAAGTGCAGGGTCACGTTCGGTAAGGCAGCCAGAGTGCTGACAAGGACCTTCTCCAGATCTGGTTGGGCGAAGGGGTTTTTGAACGGATAGCCAAATCGGAGGGGCCAGGCGGCGCGGGCGTGGAACAAAGGCGAGCCCGCGCTGTCGTAATACCTGGTTCCGGTGCCGGGAACAACGATGTCCAGCACGGCGTCAACGATCCCGGCCTGCTGGAATACCCGCAAGGCTTCGTCATCGATGCTAATGGCCTTTGGTTCGTCGCTGGTCGCCTCGTTCCTCTCAAGCACCGCCACCTTCAGTCCGCGCCGTGCCAGCAGTGCCGCGGCGGTCAGCCCCACCGGACCGGCACCGCACACCACAACATCGAGGGCTCCGGGATCCGATCTCGGCGCGACGATCCCTTTTCCATCGGGCACGCACGCAGCCTAATAGCAGGTCGCGCGTAAATCGAAATATTAATCCTGTATATCAGGACATATGGGCTCGGGCCCGGCGCTCGGGCGGGACGTTTCGCGACTCCTCTTTTTCAGGTACTGTGTCCTGTATGCCAGGACTACCGGCGCCTACGACGTCTCGCTACCGAGACCGAAATTCCACGGCCGATCGGGCGCTGGACATCTTGCTTTTGTTCAACGAAAAGAAGCTGGTGTGGACCGGGGCAGAAATTGCCGACCGGATCGGTGTGGCACGCTCGACGGGTTACCGGTACATGCAAAGTCTTGTCAACGCCGGTTTCGTGGAGGAGGCCGCGGGTGGCTTTCGGTTGGGCCCACGCATTTTCGAGCTTGCCCGGTTGGCGCGCGCCGGGACCAGCCTGGGTGACATCGCGGTGCCGGCGATGCGGTCATTGGTGTCCGCCGTCGGCGAAACGGCGCTGCTTACCCGGCGTTCGGGTCGCTACGTCGTCTGTCTAGAACTTGTCGAAGCCCCGCGTCCCGTGCGGTTGTCCTACGAACGTGGTCACGTCCTACCGATCAACGCTGGTGCCGCCGCAGAGGTACTGCTCGCGTGGGCACCCCCGGACGAGGTGGCCAGCGTGCTTACCGCCGCGCCCCTGGAACGATTTACCGCCAAGACCCTTACCGACCCGGGGCAGTTACAAGCGCGCTTGGCGCAGATCCGCAAGGACGGAGCGGCGATTTCCCAAGGCGAGCTCGACGAGGAAATCCTCGGCGTGGCAGCTCCCATATACAGCGCCCGGGGCGACGTCATCGCGGCGGTCAGCGTCGCAGCGCTGGCCTCACGGATACCGCGCACCGCGATCAAATCTGTGAAACTGGCGGTAAAAGCCACTGCCGCAACCATTACGGAACAACTATCCGTCGCCGATATCTGAGATGGACGATCCAATCGAAACCGTCGTGGCTGCCAGTGCCGCCTTGGCAGTCGCCGGGCTGAGTGACATGGTATGGGGGCACGCATCGATTCGTGACCCCGAGGGCCGTGGCGTCTGGATGAAGGCCTCCGGCTGGGCCTTTGAGGAGATTGACTCCGCGAAAGTCGTTCTCGTGGATCCCATCGGCAGCGTGTTGTCCGGCGAGGGCCGGCGACATCTCGAATTCCATATCCATACCCAGATCATGGATGCGCGAGGCGACGTGGGCTGCGTCGTGCACACCCATTCCCCCGCGGTGAACGCCTTCTCGTCATTGGGGCGCGACCTGCATCCGATTTCGCATGACGGGGTCCCGTTCGCCCATCCCCAGATCCCACGGTTCACCGAAACCGGTGCCCTCATCGCTACTCCCGAGTTAGGACGATCCCTGGCCAAAACGTTGGGCGACGCCTGTGCGATATTGATTCCGAATCATGGTTCCGTCACCGTAGGCCCCGACGCAGCGACAGCGGTGATGCTGTCCGTCCTGCTGGAAAGCGCATGTCGCACGGAGCTGCTGGCCGCGGCAGCCGGCGGGCCCCAGCAGTGGTCAGACGAGAAGGAAACCCACTTCAAACGCGATCAGGCATGGAATCACACGCAATTCGACGCCGGGTGGCAATACCTCGTGCGCCGTTCGGGTCGCGCGACATGATGTCAAGTTGTGGACGGTGATCCGCGACTACCCCGCGGGCGGCTGATAGTGGGCCGCCGAGTTACGCAACTGCCAGATCTCGCCAGGGCAAAGCAAATTCACTGCATACGACACCAAATAGTTGGCCGCGAACTCGTCGTTAGGCGTCACGTCGCGCTTCACTTCGGCCATTACTTCACCGTAGCTCTCGCCCCGAGCCACGTTGGCGCAGATTCCATGGCCATAACCGAGCGCGTCGTTGTCGGGGAAACTGTAGTGCCGGCGTGCCGTCACGTTGTACAGATACTCCACCTCGGGTGCCGGGGCGGCATACGCCCGCGGCGCCGGCATCACCGCAGCGCCGGCGGCGGCCACCGAGGCGAGCAGCGAGACGGCAGCCGAGCAGTGTCTCGTGATCGGTAGGTCTCTCATGATAAGTCGGCCAGGTTCTGACTAGTTGGGCGGATAACCGGGCGGGGGGTAGACACCCCGCAGGATCCAGGCAAACCAGTTGGTACCGAATTCCAGTTCGTCACTGGCGTCGTAGTCGGGACTGGGGTCGAGCGGGATATCGGGTGAGCCGGTAGGCGGGCCGGCCAGCACCGTTGTATTTGCCGGGATCCCTGGCGCTTTCGGCGTTTGCTGCGGCTGGCCGTACACGGCCACGAGTACGGTGCGGTCGGGGCTGTTCTCGGACCACACGCCGATTTGGCTGTTGGCGCAATTGGCCATAATGGCCTTATAGGCAGGGTTGTAGTACCACTGGTTGATCACCTCCATGCCGCTGATTGCCAACGCCGGGTTGGTGGCCACCGTCTCCGCCACGCGTCCGCGGAATCCTGCTGCCTCGGCGCGCTTTTCAGGTGTGGATCCGTCGGAGCCGATGTCGCCGTCGAGGCCGCGGTTTGTCATCAGATCGTGGGTGTGCCATTGGGCGGCAAGCTGAAGTTGCGGGTTGATCGTGACGTCGTTCGTGCAACCCGCCTGGTGCTGGACGGTGTACACGTTGGCGACAACACCGTCGTTGAGCCGCTTATTGTTCAATATCAGCGTGTTGTTGTCGCCGTCAGCGTGCGCGGTGGGGACACCGACCAGGGCGGCGGCCACACCAATCGCCGCGAGCGGCTTCGGGATTCGGATACACAGAAGGTTCAACATGCTCGGCTCAGATCGGATCGAACGAGGAGATCAACCACCGGCCATTCACCCTGTCAAGTGCCGCTCGTACCCGGGAAGCCGTGTTGGAGGGCGGATCGCTTCCCATCACGATGGTCTGATCGACAAACATCAGCACTACGGCGTGACTGGGTGAAGCCGAGACGGACGCGGCCGCCGGCACACTGGCCGTTGCCGAGATCTTCTTTTGCTTGCTGCCAGGAATGACCACGTCGTGGGTCAGCGAGCTGTAGGAGTCCTTGAGCGCTCCGGTCAGCCGGTCTCGCGCCGAGCCCAGGTCTTTCTCAACGGTGTCCGGTCGATAGGACAGCATCGCGACGGCGCCTTCGCTGGCGGCCCGCACCGATTCGACGGCGGCAAGACGCGAGTCGCGAGCCGACGAGTCATACCATTTCAGGTAAGCCGCGGCCATGGCCAAGATCAGCGCCAAGCTGGGCATGATCCCGAGCGCGAGCACGCGGCGCCATTGGATGCCCGCGCGCCGGACACCTTGGCGCCCAGGCGCATTGGCGTCTTCTTCTGGATCAGGTGGGCCTTCCATGTCGTCGGCGGGGTCTGGCTCGGCGATCTTCTCGACCAGGTCGGTCACGTCGGTCGGTGTCATGCCACGAACTCCACGTTGGACACCTTGGCGCCGTCGCCGACCTTTTGAACGGCGATTCTCATCCGCCAAGCACGCGGCTGCGGCTCGGCGACCCCGGCGATCGAGGTGTTCACGTTCACCGCCACGAGAACCTGCGCAGAATTGCTGTCGGCCGATTCCACCGCAGCTTCGGTGATTACGCCCTGTGACTTGGACTGCGCTTGTTTGACGACGTCGATGAACGGCTGCGATCTTCTGGTGAAGTCGTCACGGAACGTTCCGGTCGCCGAATCGACGATGCGCTGGACATCGGCCTCGGCCTGCGTGTAGTTGATCGTCGTCAGGTTCAATGCACCTTGTCGAGCAATCTGCAGAAAGAGATTGCGCTGTGACTGGTCCTGGTGTGCTTGATAAGCGCGGTAGCTCAGCCAGCCGATCAACCCGGCGAACGCGACGACCATCGCCAGCGAGGCGCACAGCGCTGTCCTGGCGACCCGATGCGCCCTGCCGACGCCGACGTCACCGCCAATGTCCTGTGCCTCAGGGCCATCGGCGTCGGCCGGTCCTTCTAGTTTTTTGTCGGCGGTATCAACATTGACTGCCATGTTCGCTCCTTCGGGGCAGTTTGGGAAAGGTCCGACTGCGTATAGAGATGCCCGTCCGGCCCCACGTACGTGCCGGTCGCCGGGTCATATTCGGCCGCCGCGATTGGCGGCGGCAGTGCCGCGGCAGGCGGGGCGTTCTGAGCAGGAGGTGGCGATCCGGGCGGCAACTGGGGAACGTCTTGACCGGACAGGGTGGCGTTGGGGTCGCCCTTCCAGTTGTAGCCATCGTTGAGCGGCACGTACTGCTCGTTGCTCTCACACATCTTGACGGTGGGAGCCCGCTTGCCCGGAACCGTCAGGCATGGATAGTTGCGCGCCCCACGGACATTGAACGGTGAATCCTGCGGGACCCGGCAGTACAGGTCACCGGGGGCCCGGTTCGGGTGGTCCTCGAACGAGGGGATCCGTTGCTGCTGAGGTGGCAGGAAACCGGTGTTGCACACCGGCGGAAGGTTGAGGTTGAGCTTGAAGTCCAAAAACAAGCCCTTGTAATCCTGTTTGGTGTTGCGGTTGGCGACCATCATGCCCTGGACGTTGGCAACAGCTTGGGGAAACAGCACCAGCAATTGCTCGAGCGCCGGCTGGTAGGTGACGGCAACGTCACCGACGCTGACCAGATTGGCGAGCAGTACCGGCAGGGTGGGCTGCAGCCGTTGAAACAGTTGGCGCGCTTGATCGGCGGCCGCCCCGCCGTTATGGAGGACTCCGGCCAGCGAGGCGTCGCTGGAACGGAGTTGGCCCGTAATCGTGGCCAGGTGTGCGGCCCACGCACGGATCGCGTCGCCGGTGTCGGCCTGCGAATCGAGGACCGGCGCCGACCGATCGATCAGGGTCGTCAACGGGTCAAGGTTCTTGTCGGCGTCGATCGCCAGCTGGGTGGAGCCGCCGACCAGTCGTGCGAGTTCAGGACCCAAGCCTCCTACGGCGGTGTAACTTTCGTCGATGGCGGTCTTGAGGTTGTCTCGCGGTATGGCCGCCAATCCCCGGTTGGTGGCATCCAACAGCGAATCGATATCAGGTGGGACGGAAGCCGCCGTCGCCGGTATCACATCGCCGTCTCTCAGCGACGGGCCACCGCCGTGCGGCAGCAAACTGACATACTGTTCGCCCAGAGCGCTCTGGCTGTGCACCTCCGCGCGCAGGTTTGCGGGGACCTTGATGTCCGATCTGAGCGAAAGCACCGCCCGTACGCCGCCGTCGGTCAGCTCCACCTTTTCGACATGTCCGACTTCCGTCCCGCGATAGGACACGTTCGCGCTGGGATACAGGCCGGCGGCGCGGGGAAGTTCCAGGGTGACGGTGTAGCGTCCGACGCCGAAAAGCATTGCCGGAGCACTGATATAGCGAAAGGTCATCACCGCACCCGCAGCAACGGCGATGACCGCGAACAGGGCGAGTTGAAGCTTGATGCGCCGATTCAGATTCATCTCACGGTCCCTGGTCCCGGTGGTACGGAACCACCAACGGGTTGCCGGCGGTGACCGGACTGGGTAGTTGACCGATCGTGCGGCCCCATTGCATTTCGAGTTGGGTGAGGTTCCCTTCCCAGCGGGTACCGGTGAAAAGCGCCGTGTCGAGCCGACTCAAGGTCAAGTCGATGATCATGGTGATGTTGGCCGCGTCTCCCCGGAAGACCTTGTCGATGTCCTCCTTTGGCCACGGGAAGGTGGGCAGCAGGCTTAGCGATCTGGTCAATGCGGGCCCGGCGTTGGCCAACGACTCCAACACGGGACCGAGATCGCGCAGTTCCTGCACGAAGGCGGCTTTGGTCTTGTTCGCGGAATCGGCGGCCAGTGCGCTGAACTTGCCGAGCCGGTCGAACGCCTCGACAAGATTCTCCCTTTGATCCTTGAGCACAGCCAGCGCATCTGGGATCGTCCGTAATCCATTGTCGATGACCGGCTGCTGCGCGGCGAACTGGCTCGCCACGTTGTTGATCCGGTCGGTCGCCGTGAGGATGTCGTCCTTTTGTTGATTCAACTGGCCGACGAACTGGTCGACGCGCAGAATCAGGACCCGCAGGTCTTCTTCTCGGCCGCCGAATGCGGTGCTGAACGCCTTGGTGATGTCTTGGACTTGGCCCAGCCCTCCCCCATTGAGGAACATCGCGGCCACCGACAGCGTTTGCTCGGTGGTCGGATAAGCGCCGGCACGCGCCAGCGGGATCAGCGAGCCGTTCCGCAATTTTCCTTGCGGCGGAGCGTCGGTGGGCGCGGCCAGCTCGACGTGAACGGTGCCGAGAACGCTGGTCTGCCCCAATTTCACGGTGGCATTGGCGGGCAGGTCGACGTCGCCGTTGATCCTCATCGTGATCAAGGCGTGCCAGCCCTGTCGCTCGATTTTGGTGACGGTGCCGACGGTGACATCGCCGACCCGGACCCGTGAATTAGGCTGGATGTTGGCCACATTCGGCATCTGGGCCTGCACCTGGTAGGACCCCGGTCCCTGCCCTTGAGTGCCCGGGAGGGGTAGCGAGTTCACCCCGCGCCACCCGCACCCCGGCATCGCGGCGATCACGGTAATCAACAGCAGCAATGCGCTTGCGCGCACGAAGCGCTTCGTCATTGATTGCCCCCTGGTGGAACCATGAGGCCGGGCAGGCCGTCAGCAGGATTGGTGGGTGTCGGTGCTTCAGCCGCCGGCACCTGAGCCGTCGGCGCCGGCTCGGGCGAGGCGGGCGGCGGGTCAGGCCGGTGGTCCGGCCGCAGCCAGTCCTCGCTGTAGGTGATCTCGTTGGGTCGGGCCTGCGCGGTGACGAACGGGTTCAACCCCAACGGGAGGAAGTTGTATTGCCGATTCTTGATGATCGGTGCCAGGTACTGCACGCAGAGCTTCGCCGACTGCTCGTTGTTGAGCCGCGACGCGGCTTGAATTGCCCCGCACAGGAACGAGATCGGATTGGCGAAGTTGTTGATGGCCAGGATACCGGTGATGGATCCCTGCGCCGGGTCATAGATGTTGACGAAGTTGCCCACCACGTTCGGAAGAGCATGCAGCGTCTGCTTGACGTCGTCGAGACTGTCGGTGAGGGCCTGTGAGATGCTCGCCAACTTGTCGGATGTGGCTCCCAGTGCATCGCGGTTGTCGGCCAGGAATCCCTTGACGTCATCGACCGCAGTGTTGAAGTCGGTGACCGCCCTGCCCACCTCATCGGGATCATTGGCGAAAAGCGCCGTTACCGCGGCCAGATTGGTGTTGAGCTGACGCATCAGGTCAGCGCTGTCGTGGAGTGCGGCCACCAGCGTCGAGAGGTTCTTGACGGTCGAAAATGTGTCGTTGCTGTGGTCGCCGAACGCCGAAACCGATTGTGACAGTTTGACGATGGTGTCGCGAATCCGGGAGCCCTGTCCCCGAAGGTTGTCGGCGGTTGTGTCGATGAAGGCCCCGAGTGGGCTGACGCCGCCGGGTTGTGTCGGCTGCAGGCTTTCCGTCAGCTTCTCCAACTGTTGGCGCAAGTCGTCGAACTCCACCGGCACCGCCGTATGGCTTTGGGATATGACGGCGCCATCGGCGAGTCGGGGACCGCCGGTATAGGCCGGTGTCAGTTGGACCGCCCGGGAGGTGATCAGTTTCGGCGAGAGGATGACCGCGTTGACGTCGGCGGGAACCGGGTATTTGCTGTCCAGCCAAAAACTGATCTTGGCGCGTTCGGGCTGCGGTTCGATGTTCGCGATTTGGCCGACCTTGACGCCGAGGATCACGACGTCGTCGCCGACGAATATGCCATTGCTGTTGTCGAAGTAGGCGACCACGTGGGTTCGGTTGAACCCCGGCAGCGACCAGACGAGGCCGAGTCCCGCCGCCAGAGTCGCCGACAGGACGACGGCCAGCGCGATTCGGGCGGCACGTGATCTCACCGTTGTCCCCTCGGCGGCGTCTGACCGGGCGGCGGCACCTCACCGGGCGCCGGCGCGTAGACCGGTGACGGAGTGGGTTCGGGAACGGAGGCCAGATCCGGTGGCGCGATCGCCGGGGGGCCGGGTGGCGGACCCCCAGGCGGCGGCGCCGGCGGCGGCTCACGATAGGGATAACAGCCCGGCCCGGGCAACGGGCACGGGTGATCCCCGGGATTACCCGTGATCGCGTCGGGCAACCTGAGATTGGGCTCTCCGCCCTGGCCGGTGCGCGGAAACGGCACCGGCAACGGCGGTGTGCCCGGCTGCCCGATCTGCGGGTCGGTGCGCTGCGAAGGCAACAACGTGTTCGGGTCCAAGCCCAGGTCCTTGAACGCCACGTCGACAAACGGCTGCAGGAACTGACCGGGCAGCAAGTTGACGACGTAGGCCTTGAAGAATGGACCGGAAGAAACCGTCTCGCCAAGCGACAGCGAGTATGCGTTGAGTAGTTTCAGCGACTTCTGTAGTCGATCTTTGCGGTTGTCGACGATCGCTAGCACTCCGTTGAGCTTGTCAAGGGCTGATCGCAGTTGCGAGCGGTTGTCGCTGACGAATCCCGACAGCTGCCTGGCGAGGGCAGAGATGCTGCCCGAGATTTGGTCCAGCGCAGCACTTTGCGTCCGCAGCTCAATCAGCAACGCGTTGGTGTTGGCGATCAATTCCACGACTTGGTCACTACGCTTGGCCAACACCCCCGTCACCTTGTTGGCGTTTGCGAGCAGCTTCCGAAGTTGGTTGTCTCGTTCGTCGAGGGTCTGGGCAAACCGGGCGACACCGTCGAGCGCCGCCTTGAGGTTGGGGGGTGTGTCTTTGAATGTCTGGGCCAGGGTGCTCAGCGACTGGTCCAGCCGATCGGTGTCCAGCCCCCGAATGGTCTGGGTCAGATCGCCGAGCGCGTCCGGCAGCTGGTAAGCGGGGGTCGTGCGGTTCAACGGGATAGGGCCGGATAACTGACCGTCGCCGCGTGGCGTAACTTCGAGCACTTTCGCGCCCAACAGGCTCTTGGCTTTGATGGCCGCCTCGGTGCGATCACCGAGGCGAACGTTCTTCTCCACATTGAACTTGATCAGGACACGTGGACCGTCTAGTTCGACGCTGGTGATGGCGCCGACCTGGAAGCCCGAAACCTGTACGTGCGCGCCCGGGCCGATGCCGCTCGATTCGGCGAAATAGGCCGAGTAGTCGGCCTTTTGCGCGGTAAAGATGGGCAACTTGTCATACTCCAGGGCGGCTAGGACGATCGCGGCCGTCGCGGTGATACCCACCACGCCGATGACGGTTTGGTTCCGCTCGGAAAACGACTTCATTTTGGCGTGCACCGCCCCGATGGCTGGTTTGCGAGTCTGACGTAGACCGGTTGACCGCCTTTGCCATTGACTTTGAGAACGGCTTCACACAGGTAGAAGGTGAAGAAGTCGCCGTACATGCCTTGTCGCGCCAACGCTTGGTAGGCGTCCGGCAGCGTGTTGAGCAGATTGTCGAAGTAGTCGTGATCGGCAAGCACGATGTCGTTGGCCCGTTGCGATTGTGCGACAACGTCTTTGAAGGGAGGGCGCGCCTGTGACAGCAGATCGGCGATCGAGCCGGCGGCCGCATTGCTGTACGCCAGCGAATTGGCGATGTCCGTCTTGCCCGCGGCCAGTCGCTTGACGAGCTCATCGAGCGACCTGACGGCTTTGTCGAACTGCTGGCTCTGGTCGCCCAGCGATCCCAGGATCGTGTTCAGGTTGAGTATGACCTGTTCGATTAGTTCGTCCCGGTTGGCCAAAGTGCTGGTCACCTCGGCGGTCTGGGCGAGAAAGGAGCTGATGGCGTCACTTTGGCCCTGGAACGCCTGAATCAGCTGCCCAGACAATGCATTGACTTGGAGCGGATCCAGTGCCCGAAACAATGGGCGGAACCCGCCGATCAGGGCATCGAGATCCAGTGCCGGCTCGGTGCGATCGATCGGGATGGTCTGACCGCGACTCAACCGTTTGACCCCGCCAACTCCTTCCAAGAGTTCCAGGTACCGATTGCCGATGACGTTGTCGTAGCGGATGACCGCCCTGGTTCCCTCGGTGAGGGTCACGGTGTTGTCGGCGGAAAACTCCACCGCGACGACGGTATCCGGGCGAATCGCAATGTGTTTGACCTTGCCGACCTCCACGCCGGCGATGCGCACGAAGTCGCCCTGCTTCAGACCACTCACATTGGTGAATTCGGCGTTGTACGTGACCTCTGCTTGAAACCGCAACTGCGCAAAAATCATGAACAAGCCGAACGTGGCGAGCCCGCACACCATGACGAAAATGGCGAAACGCCATGTCGCCGCAGCCAGGTTATCTCTCACGGATCGGTTCCTTCGTCGCGCGCATCGTCACGGTGACGGCGCAGGTGGTGGTCCGGGCGGCGGCGGGTAGAGGGGTGTGCCGTCGGGTGCGTACTGCGGCGCGCCATAGGGGGGTGCGCCAGGGTAGGGCACCGGCCCAGGCGCGGGAGGCCCGAAATACCGGATGCTTGGGGGCTCGGGCGTGCCGCGTGTGACGGGGAAGAAGTTTGCCCAACCCGGAAAGCCGATACCGGGATTAGGCCGGATGTCGAGGCCGGTACCCCAACCGGTGTTGGTAACAAGCTGCCGCACGGGGTAATTCGCTGCAACGTCGGGCAGCGACCCGCAGCCCGGTTTGCCGCCGGGACCACCCTTGGCCGCCACGATCGGCAGGTTGTCGGGGTACCGGTACGGGTCACTACCCAAAAGAAACGCGTCGTCGAGCAGGATGCTGCGACCGTTCTGCGCTCCGGCGACGTTGTAGCCGCCGTTGTCAAGCCACGACTTCGCACCCACCAGCAGGCAGGTGTACTCGGGGTTGTATTTGAGCAGCAAATCGGTCGTGGGTTGCAGCACGTTGACCGCCCGAATCAGGTGGTCCCGGTTGGGCGCGAGCAGGTCAATTCCGGCTTGGGAAACGCCAATGACATTGAGGAGCAGGTCATCCAGGTCGGACGCCCGAGCCGTGAGGGTGGCACTGGTGGTGGTGAACGACCTGACGATCTCGAGGAGGTTCTGGGCTGCGCCGCCGTACGCGCCGGCGGCCTCCCCGAGCGATCGCCAGTCGCGCTCCAGCGTTGGCATCCGCGGATTGACCTCCCCGAGCACGTGATTGCTGGCCGTGATGGCCTCTCCGATGCGCTCGCCGCGGCCGCGCACCCCCTCGGCCAGGGCGGTCAAGACCGCGTTCAGCTTGGGCGGGTCGATCTGATGAAGAACCTTGACCAAGTTCTCGAAAACGGTATTGACCTCGGTTGTGACGTTGCGCGACCACAGCACGGCCCCGGCTGAAAGATGTTGCCGGCTCGGATTATCGGGATAGACCAGGTCGACATATTTCGCGCCGAACAGGGTGGTTGCGCGGATCTGGGCTTCGACGTTGGCGGGGATGTGTTTGATCTGATCGGGGAAGAGGTCGAGCTTGAGGCGAATGGGGTTTCCGGCTTCGATGCCGGCGACGCGACCCACTTGCACGCCGCGCAGCTTGACTTTGGCGCCCGTCTCCATGACCAGACCGGCGCGGTCCGATGCGACAGTCACTGGTACGTAAGTGTTCAGCGCGCCGGCGAACATGGCCGAGCAGAGCCAGACGAAGGCCAGTACGACCACGATGAGAACCGCCGCCCACAAGGCCGGGTGGACGTGACGGTGTTTCGCATTGGCTGGCATGGCTAACCCGACAGGTTGAATCCGCCGGACTGCCCGTAAATGGCCAGTGAGATGAAGACCGTCAAAACTCCCGACGCCACGAGCGACGTTCGTACCGCACGGCCCACTGCTTCACCGACTCCGGCGGGTCCCCCCGAGGCGGTGTAGCCGTAGTAGGTGTGGACCAGCATGATGACGACTGCCATCGACACGGCCAGCAGGAACGACCACACCAAACTCATCGGATATAGGAAGGTGTTGAAATAGTGGTCGTATACGCCCGTGGATTGCCCATAGATGACCGTGGTGCTGATCTTTGCCGACGCGAACGCCGCCAACACCGCGACGCAATACAACGGGATCACGACGATCACTCCGGCCACCAGTCGCGTCGATGCCAGATAAGCGATCGAACGGATGCCCATGACCTCCAGCGCGTCGATCTCTTCGTTGATCCGCATCGCGCCGAGTTGCGCCGTCGCGCCGGCGCCGATGGTGGCGGCCAGGGCGATGCCCGATGTCAAGGGCGCGGCCAACCGCACGTTGAAATAGGCCGACGCGAATCCGGTCAGCGCCTCCACCCCGATGTCGGAAAACTGGTTGTAGCCGATCACCGCCGCCAGGGCCCCGGTGGTGATCGTCAGAAACGCAACGATCACCGTCGTTCCACCGACCACCGCCAATGCCCCGGTTCCCAGGCCCATCTGCGCGATCAACCGCAGCAGTTCGGGCTTATAGCGCAGGAACACATCGCCGACGGAGCTGACGGTCCTTCCGTAGAACTGGGTCTGGATGCCGATTCTGGTCCATCCGCCCGCCCAGCGGCGCAGGCCCCGCTGCAGGTAAGGAAACGGCATCTGCGAGACGGTCATAGCGTGACCTTCACGCCGATGGCCGTGGTGAGTATGTTGATCGCGAACAACGCCATGAAGGCATACACGACGGTTTCGTTGACCGCGTTGCCCACGCCGGCAGGCCCGCCGCCGACCGAAATCCCCTTGTAGCAGGCGATGAGTCCGGCCGCCAGGCCGAAGAGCCCGGCCTTGATCACGGCCAGCACGACGTCGGGAAACCTGGTGAGCACCGTCATCCCGGCCGCGTACGCGCCCGGGGTCACGTGCTGGATGAACACCGAAAAGAAGAACCCACCCACCAGACCGACGGTGATCACGACCGACGACAGCAGCACGGCCACCAGAGTTGCCGCCAATACTCGCGGCACCACCAGCTTCTGTATCGGGTTGATCCCCATCACCCGCAGCGCGTCCAGCTCCTCACGGATGGTGCGCGCGCCCAGGTCGGCGCACATCGCGGTGGCGCCGGCGCCGGCCACGACCAGCACCGTGACGATCGGGCCCACCTGCGTGACGGTGGCAAAAGCGGCGGTAGTCCCGCAGAAGTCTGCGGCGCCGAATTCCAAGAGCAAGATGTTGAACGTGAAGACCACCAAAACGGTGTAGGGAATCGCCAGCATCAGCGTCGGGAGCAACGACACCCTTGCCACGAACCAGGACTGAAGTAGGAACTCCCGCCACGCCCATGGCTTTCGCGGGATGAGCATCAGGGTATCCAGCGCCATCGCAAAGAAGCCCCCGACCGCCGAGGCGGGCCTGGCTGCGCGGGCCCACGCGATCATTCCCGGTGGCCTTGGGACGACCCGGCGGTGCCCGCCGCTGCCAACATGGGCCCGCAGAGGCGACGCGCCGCGGGGTCAGCGCAGCTCTTGTCGCTGGTGGTCAGGCCCGGCCTGGTCAGCTGAACCACCCCCTCACACCGCCTCAGGAATTCACCATGCTCAATTGATCTGGGTGAGAGTTTGGGGTGATATCAGTCACTTGTCAATAGATTGAGCGTAATCCAATATGATGAATCCTGGCGGGGCGTCCTAACGCGTCAAGCCGGTTGCTAGTGGGAAGATGAGCGGTGATGACAGTCGATCCTCCCGCCTTACGCAGGGCCGATTGGGAACGTCGGCCAGCCCGCGGTCTGACGAGGCCCGAACAGGCGGCCGAGCAGTTGGCGGCCATGGCGTTGTCGGCCAAACCGGGCGAACGGCTCGGCACCAAAGACGAACTGCGCGCCGCCTGCGGCGTGTCTGTCGGCACGTTCAACGAGGCTTTGCGAATGGTCCAAGCGCGCGAACTCGTCACCGTCCGCTCGGGTCCCGGCGGTGGCCTGTTCGCCAGCCAGCAATCACCCATGGTGCGCTTCGGTAACGCCATGCTCTCCCTCGGCGACGAGGCGGCGTCGCTGGCCGACGCCTTCCGGCTGCGCCACGCGCTCGACCCGCTGCTGGTGCAAGATGCGTTGGAACACGCATCCGCTCACGACATCGCCGGACTGCGGGCCGAGCTGGATCAGATGAAGCTTGCCGCGGCCGCGGCCGATCGCACCGCCTTCATTCGCGCCAATTGGCAGCTACACATCAGGCTCGCCGAAATCAGTCCGAGCGCCCTGCTGCGTTCCTTCTATCTGCACCTGCTGGAAATCACCGATTCCCACCTGCTGACGGCGGAACCGGTCGAGGACGAATCACTGTCGGAATACATCCACAACCGCTACGACCTGCACGTCGCGCTGGTCGATGCCATCGGCGCACACGATCCACGCGCGCTGGATTTGATCCGCGAGCACAACGCGACCGGACCCTGGATCGGCGAAGCCGACACCAGCCGTTCGGTCGCCGTCAATCAGTAGGGTCGCCGGCCTGTCTTAGCCGAGCCGCGCCGCCCCGACGAGCGAGCAATTCACCATAATGAATACTGCGGATTTCCTTGACAATGTCATCGACACGACTCAAGACTTGACACATGCCGATGCACCACTGTGAACGCGCAATGGTCTGTGATTTGCGACGAGCATGTTGGCCACCGCACGACGACTCGCACTGGTCGCCTCGGCCCTGGCGTGCGATAACCGCGGTCGAGGGGGGACTGGCGTGACAACGCCCGCAGAACCAGGTCAATTCTTCGATCCGCTCAACGCGGAGCATATTGCTGAGCCCGACGAATTGATGCACGCCTCCCGCTTGGGCTGCCGCGTCGGGCAGGTCAGCGACATCCTCTACTGCGTTAACAGCGATGTCGGTGTCCGGCAGGTCTTCGATGACACCGAGAACTTCTCAAACAAGGGCAATTTCTCCGTCGGAGCCGAGGACGTCCAGTGGCCCTTCACCGTCGCCACCCAAGCGGACCCTCCTGCGCACACCGCGTTGCGCGCGCGGCTGCTGAAGGACTTTGCGCCCGTGCGGTTACGGAAGCTGACACCGCAAGTGGAGTCGATCGTCACGGATTGCCTGAACGCTCTTCCCAAATCCGGGCGCGTTGATGTCTACGCGGATTACGCGCACTTCATCCCCGCCAAGGTTCTGTACGCGCTCATCGGCATCCCCCAGGACGCCTGGAGCGAGGTCCAACGGTGGTCTGACGTGATCGTCGCAACGGTTCCGGCGCCCACCCACCAGCTGCCCGAATTCGTCTCCCTCACAACGTATTTAGCCGAGTTGACAGAAGAGCGGCGCACGCGTCCCGATGACCATCGAGAAGACGTTCTGGACAATTTATGCTTCTCCGGGCCGGGCGAGGCCGATATGTCCACACCGGAGGTGATGACGCACATCCTCCAACTGGTGGTGGCCTCGACCGATACGACCCGGGCACTCATCGCGAACTGCCTATACAGATTGCTGGAGAACAGGAATAATTTCGAGGCCGTGCAGGCCGACCGCTCGCAATTGCCGAACGCCATCGAAGAGTCATTGCGCATGGACTCACCGGCTCAGTTCATGGTGCGCTCGGTGATGCGGGACGTGACGATCGATTCGTATGCCGTCCCTGCCGGCAAGAAGGTCTACCTCAACATCCAGTCGGCGAACCACGACGAAAACAGGTGGGGCCATGACTCCCGGAGATACCGCCTCGATCGGCCGAATCCGGCGGCCCACTTGGCGTTCGGACGCGGAATCCATACCTGCATCGGCGCACCGCTGGCCCGCATCGAGGCCCAAGTCGCCATCAGCGCCCTACTAGATCGCTATCCCCACATGACGCTGGACCCAGACGCGAAATGGGTGAAATGTCCAGGGGCGCTGACCAGACGAGTCCGATCTGTCCCAGTCCGCCTGACCGAGGAGCGCACGCGGTGAGAATCGAAATCGACCGAAATCGATGTGAAGGCCACGGGATGTGTGAAGTCGTCGCGCCGGAGTACTTCTCACTCGATGATGACGGAAATCTGACCATTCTCGCGGAGAATGTTTCGGACCGCGACGAGGCGCACGTCCGCGATGCCGCCATGGTCTGCCCAGTGGCCGCGCTCCGGCTCGCTGACCGGTTGCTGGCCGAATAGCGCTGATAACAGTCGACTTCGTGCTCTAGCGCGCTGATCCGAAGACCGCCGCATCGCGTGGCGAGTTAAATCCGTCGGGCGCAACGTCGAACTGCACGGCTGATCGAGATTGTAGGTGCGGAGCGACCTTGTCGCGAATGAGGCGCAGATGTTCTGGGTCGGAGATGTAGTCCAGGAACGCATTCCGGCCTTCGAAAACCGCCGTCACTGCGTAGTGAGCGTTGCCATCTCGCACTCCGATGTCGGGTCCGTGGTAATAGCGGATGGCCCCGGTGCGCGGCGCGAAATCGTCGAGCGCCGCGCCGAGATCCGCCATCACTTCGTCCGCTACGTCGGGAGCGAAGGTGAACGTGACCACATGGATCACTGGCATGCCGAGAGGTCCTGCTCAGCGATGCTCACGACGCGTGGGCCCCGATCATCAGCGCGCCCAGGTCTTCGGGAGACAAGAACGACGGCGGTGGCGGCGGCCCCCAATTGAACAAACCCCGTGCGCCCTCGAGTGTCTCCGGCGTCCATAGCTGGTCGTCGACGATGGAGTCCATGTCCGCGTAGTACTCGCTGAAGTTGCCGGCCGGATCTTTGAGGTACCAGAAGAAATTCGAGCCCGCGTGATGGCGCCCGAGTCCCCAGACGTGGCGTGCGGGATCGGCCTGCAGCATCGCCGACGCGCCTCGCCCCACCTCGTCGATGTCGTCAACCTGCCAGGAGGTGTGGTGCAGGAAGCTCACCGGTGCGCGCAGGATAAGCACGTTGTGGTGGTCGGTCGAGCAGCGCAGGAATGCCCCCACATCCTTGATGCGATCGCTGACCTTGAACCCGAGGCCGTCGAGGAAGAAGCGTTGCGTCGCTTCGAGGTTAGTAGTCCCCAGGACGACATGGCCGAGCTTGCGCGGTCGGACCCGCCCGCTGCGCAGCACACCTGGTGCGCGTTGGCCTATCCGTCCGGCTCGGCCCGGTGTGTTGGGCATGGGGACCGGCGTGGGCAGTTGGACGATTCGGCCGGTGACAGCCGTCGTCACACGGACACCGGTCACGAATTCGACGGCGCTGACCTGACGTGGTTGTCGCTCCGGCCGCGCGCCGATACGCCTCAGATTGCTTGCGATGCGCTCGATGTCGTCGTCGTCCTCGGCGCCGAGCTCCATTTCGATCAGCCTGCGCGTCGGCGCCTGGACGATGCGTAACTGCCTGCCTCCGTCACGCGTGGCGAAACAGCCGTCCCCGTAAGCCTCCAGGCCGAACTCGGCATAATAGGCCTGTGTTTCGGGGACGTTGGGAACCCCGATCGTCACAGCGGTCAGCCGGTGTAGGGCCATAGCGGCCTCCTGCTATTGCGAAGGGTCATGTGGACGATTCAATCGGCGTCGCCGGCGACGAATCGCTGTCGCAGCTCTCCGATTCCCCGGACGTAGCTGACCAGTTCCTCACCCGGGACCAGATAACGCGGGGGCGTC
The DNA here is from genome assembly GCF_001672915.1 of Mycobacterium sp. 1245805.9. Classification (GTDB taxonomy): domain Bacteria; phylum Actinomycetota; class Actinomycetes; order Mycobacteriales; family Mycobacteriaceae; genus Mycobacterium. The sequence continues at coordinate 29,401 of NZ_LZKR01000218.1, forward strand.
CGGCCCAGACCCACTCCGGCGGGGGTGCCGGTGAACAGCAGGTCGCCGGGCAGCAGCGGCAGCTTGTCCGACAGGCGCGAGATCAGCGCGGGCACCGAAAATACCAGATCGCGGGTGCGACCCTTTTGCATCTGTTCTCCGTCGATGGTGCAGCCCAATTCGAGATCATCGGGGTTGTCGAATTCGTCGGGTGTGACCAGCCACGGTCCGGTGGGACCGAAACCGGGCAGGGATTTTCCCAAGCTGAATTGCGGTGAGGGCCCGCTGGTTTGGGTGATCCTCTCCGAAAGGTCCTGCCCGACCGTCAATCCCGCCACGTGGTCCCACGCCTGGTTCTGCGTGACCCGATGCGCCGAGCGACCGATGACGACGACCAGCTCCACCTCCCAGTCGGTATGGCCGCCCGGCGGCAGCTCGACGGTGGTGACTGGGCCGGTGATGCACGACGGCCACTTGGTAAACATCACCGTCGGCTCGTCAGGCACGTCGAAGTGCGATTCCGCGGCATGGGCGCGATAGTTCAGGCCGATCGCGAACACTTGCCGGGGAGCCGGCGCCGGCGCTCCGAGTTCACTCGGAGAGAACGGCTCGGCGGCGGCCAGGTCCACCCGGTCGGCCCACGACACGAACTCCGCCCACTCGTCATAGATCCGCTGGGGCGAGGAGTCGAAACGGCCGCCGCTGGCGCCCTGCACATCCAGCGCCCGCGCTCCGTCGGCGGTCACCAGCGCAAGTCGGCCATGAAGATTCGCCACGCGCACGTGAAAGTCCTTTCGTTGTCGGTCTGCTGCGTTCAGACCAGCGGGGTGATGGTTTCCTCGACGCCCAACAGCGCCTTGCCGTACACCTCGTAGGCGACCATCGGCGACACCACCGCGTGCCGCGCCGCGGTCGACGAGTCGCGCCAAATCCGCTGCAGTGGATTGACATCCGCGAATGATCCCGCGCCATGCGCGGACAACAGAATTTCGATGGCACGCGTGATCGACTCCGCGACGTAGCCGGTGTCGGATCGCACTCGGGCGCGAGTCAGGAAGTCCGGGTATTCGCCCCGGGCGGCCGCCTCGTCGATATCGCTGGCAGCGCGATACGCATGCAGCTGGGCGGTGTCGATCAGCCGCGCCGCTTCGGCGATCTGCAACTGGAAGGCGACCGAATCCTGTTGGGTTTCGTAGAAGGTGTAGGAAATGGGCTTCTTGGCCGCCTTACTGGTCACATATTGCAGCGCAGCCCTGCCCATGCCCAACTGGGGACCCACGAGCACCAACGCGACAACGGGGACAAACGCCGACCGGTACAACGGCTCGGTGGCGGTGTGCTCCGATGGATAGTCGCCGCGAATCGCATTGGGCACCCGCAGGATACGGTGCTCGGGCACGAACACATCCTCGGCGCTGACGGCGTTGCTGCCGGTGGACTTCATGCCTGCGACGAACCACACGTCCTCCAGCTGCAGCTCCGAGCGAGGGATCAGCGCGAGCCCCTGGTCAACGACCTCGCCGGCCTCGTCGGTGATCGGGATGCCCAGCACCGACCAGTCCGAATGCCACGATCCCGAGTTGTAATACCACTTTCCGCTGACCCTCCATCCCCCGTCGGTCTTTTGGGATTCCGACGTCGGCGCCAGCACTCCAGAGACCTTTGCATCGGGATTGGCGCCGAAGACTTCGTCCTGCGCCTGGGCGCTGAACAGGCTGGTCATCCAGTTACAGACATTGATCAAAGTGACGACCCACGCGGTTCCGCCATCGGCTTCGGCGACGGCGGCGCAAACGTCGAGCATGGTACGCATCGAGGTCTCATATCCGCCGTAGCGCTTCGGTATGGTCAGCCGGAACAACCCGGCCTGGGCCAGGGCCTCGATGCTTTCTTCTGCGACCCGTCGGTCCTGTTCGCCGGCCACCGCGTTCTTCGACAGCAGCGGCTGAAGTTCCTTGACGCGCGCCACTAGCTCGGCAGCGTGGGGCGTCGCGGTACTGCCATCAAGCGAAGGCTGAACGGTTGTCATCGCGTTTACTCCTCGGTGTAGGGATGCCCTATTCAGCGGGCACAAGCGGCGATGTGATCGGTGATCGGCGTGCGGGGCCGCTGTTGGAACTGCGAATGTGTGCCAAATGTGCGGTGACCGTAGATCAAAGGCGGTTCGGGGGACGATGCGGCGTGATGCACCATGCCGATGAGCAGCACGTGATCGCCGGCCTCCACGGATTGATGGAGATCGCAAGCCGCCCAACCGACTGCGCCCTCCAAACGCGGCAACCCATCCGCCATCGACCAGCGCACTTGGCTGAATCGGTCCACTCCCCTTTTGGCGAAGACGACGGCGAGGTCGTCCTGGGCGCGCCCGAGAACGTTGACCCCGAACCGACGGCTGCCGAGGATGCGGGCCAACAACGCGGAGCCGCAATCAAGTGCGATCGATAGCAGCGGCGGCCGGAGCGACACCGATGCCAGCGAACTCACGGTTGCGCCGTGCGCCCCGTCGTGGTCGGCGGTCGTCACGATCGCTACCGGGGCGCAGACCCCCGCCATCAAGTCGCGAAAGTGCCGATCGAGTACCACTGCGGCCTTCCCACCAAATTCACCATGCTGAATTGCTCCTTGCAGTCTGCGAGCCCGCCCATGCGCCTGTCAATAGATTCGACGTTATTCATCATGCTGATTTCGCGCTGCGCGGCGGAAGGGCCTGCTTGCGCCGTCGCAGACACCGCGTGACAAGCCAGTCCATCGCGGAATGGACCCGACGCAGCAACGGGGCCGAGGGCTGTGGCGAACATGGGCATCGGACATGTTCAACCGTTGAGGTATGTGCCGTTCGGGGTGATGAGAAATCGGAACATGCCGCGGTAGCAGTAGGTGCTGGTATCCGCCATCGTGGCGCAGGTCGTCTCGTTCCAGTTGAGATAGCTGCGGGGCGGCAGGACCTGCTGCGCTTGCGCATGGGGAAACCCGATCGCGATCGCCGGATCATGATGGACCCTGGTATCCCCGTTGAACCAGCCGATGTGATCAGTTCCAGGCGGGGTGTCGGGAAGAGGACCGGCGCAGCCAAAGCTTCCCCGCAGCCAGATCCCACAGTTGAGCCCGGTAGGGGTCAGGAAATACACCCCGTAGAGGCCGGGCAGGAAATACTGGGCGGGGTCAAGGCGGGTGTAGGCCGCCAAGACGAGGCTGTCCTTCGGATAGGGATTGGGCGCGATCGTCGCGTCAACCGGATCGGCATGTGATCGGGGCGCGCTCAGCAGCGCCAGCGCGATCGTCGACAGCGTGGCCAACCACCGAGACGAAACTTCCTTACGCACAATCACTCCCCACCGGTTTGCGGGAAATTTCGGTGTGGCGTGCTGCCGTAGCAGGTCGCATCGCCGACATCGAGGGTGCTTTCGCATAGCAGCTTGTCTCCGAGGTAGATGCGCACCGTGACGTACTTGTACGGCCAGCGATAGGGCCGCCAGTCGGCGCGAATTTCAGCGCCATCTTTTGTCGGGCTGACCGCGTTTGGCACCTCGGCCGTGAGCCGCCAGGGCAGTGAAACGTGCTGTAACGCTTTGCGTTCGGAGCGGTCGTTGTACTCGACATTTGCGGCGGCCACGTTGTTCTGGTCCGAGACAATCTCGTAGGTAACGGTGTCCTCGGCGTGAGCGACGGGGGCTGACAGCAGGGCGGCGATTCCAGTGGTCAGCGCCACCGCCATAACCCAACTCCGGTTCAGGTATCGCGACGACCGCATCTAGGGCCCCACCAATACCACCGCGGACAGGAACCAACTGCCGAGGTTGGTGTTCGGTAACGTGCTCGTCCCGTATGCCGTGTAGGAGCAGTCGGGGAGTTCTTTGTAGCCGGTGACCAAGATTGCCTTGATCGCGTCGGCCTCGGTTTGGCCGGCACCCTGCAACAACTTTGCCTTGCCGGCGTTGAGGCCGAGGTCTTTCAAGATCGGAAGCGGATCCGACACCGGAATGACCCGCGCGTTGTGATCGAGATACGTGTCCGTTGAGCGGGCGGCGATCGCGGCCGTTTGGTCGGCAAGCGCCTCGGGCCGCAACGCTCCACACGAGGAGCCCTGGCGCGCCTGCATCACCGCATCCCTGAGACTGCCCGTGAAGTCGGCGGCGGCCGAAGGCACCCCAACGGCACTCGCAGCGAGCGCCGTTGCGGCGATCATCACCGCGGCGGTGCAGCGGTAGCCGCGGCGCATCGCAAGGCGCTGTGCGCGCGGCACGCGGCTTCGGGGTGAGACATCTTTACGCATCGCGGCGATCCTTTAATCGCACACGTGCGAACGGTGGATCTCGCTGGCCAACCGCTTCACCCGTAGGTAGGAAGGTCCGGTGAACCAATCGGGTTGATGGGCCTTGATGCCGTTGCTCACATTAGAGAGCTCCTGCCATAAGCCGTAGAAGGCCTCGCCCTGATAGAGGGGAAAGTAGTTGTCGCCGGCGAAGTCTTGACGTTGGGTGAGCGCCTGGGCGCGGGGGCCGAGAAAGTTCACCGACTGGTCTATGTTGCCGGTGACGATGTCGACCTGTTGCTGGACGCCGTTCGCGGTGTAGTCCCAGTCCGTCCCATTGGGGCTGATCCGATTGAATTGAACCCGCTCGATTTGGTCATTGGTGATCTGGTACTGAGCGGTGTACCACTGGCACATTTCGGCTTCCGCCCGGGTGTCTGCCGGGGTGACCTGGTTCCTGGTCTGGTCGTACGGGAAGGGAAACTTCGGCGCCCAGTTCGTCGAGTGCACGACGATCGGGGGCAGCGGGCGGATCAGTTGATCGTTGCTCGGCGGGTCCGATGGCTCCGCACTCGCCTCGGGCGCGACGGTGGTGGCCGCCGTGAGGGACGCGATCAGGGCGGCCGCCAAACCGAGTCCACGCCAACGCGAATGGCAATGACGCATGGTGCACCTCGTTCCCCGAATGTTCCCGAGCTATCTTTGGCCGGTCAGCGCGCCGATTCCGCCGACGTCGGTGATCTGCCAGTTCTTATTGCTGTCCAGCGTGAGGCTGTATGTTGCCGTGGACATCAGCGGATCCGGGGCCTGCACCGTCTTGGTTTGAACGCTCACGAAACAGTCGACGACGTAGATACCCGCGGTGTTCGAACGAACCTTGGCGATCAGTGGTCGTGTGTTCGAGGTCCACTGCAACGGGACCAGGATCTGTTGCATCGAGTCGGCTGCCTTGCTTAATTTTTCGTTCAACTCGGGGGTGGTTCCAGCCACCAATTTGGCTTTCCATCCGTTGAGGTCCTGGAAATTCATCGACGCTGCGTTGACGGCGTAGTCGAGGGCCACCTTCTCGGCGTGCGCGTAGTTGTCCGCCCTGCGGGCCTGCGCGTCGAGTTCGCGCCGCGCGTCGATGTACAGCCAGACGAGCGTGGCGAGCGCGCCCACCAGCGCGGTAATCAGCGCGCCGGATAGCAGGCCGCGCGCGCTGACCGAGATCGACAGGCGCCGCTGTGCGCGTTCGCCGCGCCGTTTGCCTTTATCGGCGGCCGGCTCATCGGCCGGATCAGCACCGTCTTCATCGTCGGTGTCGTCGCTGGCATCGGTCGTTTCAGCGGCGGGAGCTTCGGGTTCGATCTTCTGCGGGTCGCCCTCATGGCCGGAATCCGGTTTCGCCACAGCATGATCCGTTGGCTCGGTGGTGGCCGACTTCAGTTTCACACCGTTGTTGTTGTTGTTATCGCTCATGGGTTGCCCCTCTCTTGTTCGCTCCGGATATGTCGCGCCCCGTTCCCATCAGCGGGCGCCCGGACTTCCGTGGGCACCGCCGGTCGGAGGTACACCGGCCGGGGGATTTTCGGGTGTGCGGGCATCGGGGATGGTGACGTGGAGCGTGACGGCGCCCTCTTCCGGCACCGAGGCCAATGCGTTGCGAAGTAACTGGGCGGTATCGAGATTCATCAAGGCCCCGGATATGTCGTTCAGGTAAGGCAGCATCGACTGCATGAGCACCTTGACATCTCCCCCGGAATGGTCGAGGAAATGCTCGAGCCGGCCGACCAGGTGCGAGAGGTTGTGCAACGTCTGCGGTGCTCCGCGGTCGTGCAGTACCACCGCCGCGTCGTTGAGTGCGGCGAAGTCGTGTCCCATTTTGGTGAGCCACGGTGTGTTGAAGGCGATTACCGGACCTACCCAGTGCGCGTTGCGCAATAGCACTTGGAAGTTGTCAAGCAGGTCGCGTCCCTTGCCATGCATGGTGGCCGCGGTGTTTCTGAGCAGCGTGGCCGTGCGCGACAAATTGGGCAGCACCGTGGTGGGACTAGGCAGGGCGGCATCGGTTTCGTCGACGATGCGTTCCAGCGCTGGGGGATCGAACTGGTTGAGTACCCGCACCACCGTCGTCGCCAGGTCGGAGATCGACGGGGGTTGAGTTATCGCGTCGGTGGCAAGCCGCTGGCCGTCCTGCAGCATCGGGCCGCCTTCGCTGCGCGGGACGAACTCGACATAGGCTTCACCAAGAGCGGATAGGTTTTCCAAGCGAATATCGCTGTCCACGGGAATTTTGTAGTGGCTGTCGATATAGAAATTGACCGTGGCACCCGCGAGCGACGTGGTGATGCCCGTGACCGCGCCGATCGGGACGCCCCGCAATTGCACACTCGACCCGACCACCAGGCCGCTGATGTCGTGGACGGCCATGGATACGCTCGTGCGCTGGGGCGGGGGTGTCAAACTCACGCCCATCGACCTGAAGTAGCCGAGAGCGAAGACGATCATGACGGCGAACGAGGCAAACGACAGGGCGCCTTTGACTTTCATGGCATCGCACCAAGGATCCGCAGGACGTCGTGCACGTTGCCGGACAGCTCTCGGCCGTCGGGCCCGACGATGGACGTGATGTTGATGGCCGGATACTTATCCTGCGGCAGGTAGTAATCCGTGAAGAGCTTTCGCCATTCGTGAACCTCGCTTTCGAACGCCCACTTGGATTTCTGGACCGCTCCGGCGGCGTCGGCCATCGAGTTCAGCAGCGGGACGATCCAAAACCCGCCCGAGTAGATGGTGCCCACGCTCGGGTATGCGGTGCCGGTGTATTGGTAGAGGTCATAGGCGTGCTTCCAACCGCTCATGCCTTGCGCGCTGAACCAGGTCTGCAGCATGGGCATCCGGTTATGCAGGACTTGGGCCGTCTGCGCCGTTCCGTTCAGCAAGAGGTCGACGTTGTCGATGTTGTTCGACAGGTCGGAGATGTCGGCGGCAAACTGCGAAGCGATCTTGCGGATGTCTGCCGGGGGCGGGGTTACCCGGTTGATGCCGATGATCGTGTTCTGGATGCGTTGCAGGGATCCGCTGCCCGCGAAATCAGCCAGATGAGCGATGGTGTCTTCAAGCTGCGGTGGAGATGCGGTGTGTGTCAAGGGGATCCGTGCGCCCGGCGCCAACGGGAGCGCGGTGGGGCCGCCGTCGGGCGGGCGGCTCAGCGCCACGTAGATGTCGCCCAGGACGGTGGCCTGCTGCAAGCTGGCGTGAATATTGGACGGCACCGACACGGCGGGGTCGATGCGCGTCGCGACGTCCACATGGTTCGCTGCCACGGCGACGCCGGTGACGATGCCCACGGTGATGCCGTCCAGCGTCACCTTCGCGCGGGCCGGCAGGTTCAGGACGTTGTCGAACTCCATCACCAGGGCGTAGCCGTCCTGGAATGACTTTCCCGGCGCCGGTAGGGCATTCACGTCGATCGACGCGCACGACGAGACCACGGCAACGGTGGCGATCGTGATCGCAAGGGATCTGGCGCGGCGCATCATCGCTTGGCCGCCTGGGCCAACACGTACTGCAGCAGCGCCACGTCCACCGCGTACGGCTTTCCCCCCACGTCCGTGCAACTACCGGGAGTCGCGGCGTTCAGCGTTGCGCATGTGATCAGCCCGTCGACCGGGGTGGCGATGCGATACAGCGGCGGCCGGTACCTGATGGTGAAGAACTGCTTGTCGTTGGCATGGCGTTCCAGCCAGTTGAGCAAGACGGGGTACGGCTTCATCAGACTGGCGAACAACGTGGCGTGCGCGCTGACTTTGCGAAGCGCCCATTCGGCGTCGTTGAGCACGGTCTGGATCTCGTCACCGAGTTCGACTTCGATGTCCGACGCCGCACCGACCAGCGGTATGACGCCTTGAAAGACCGGAGTGGCCAACGCCTTTTCGACATCTTCGGTGGTCTTGTAGGTCGTGAGCATGCTGTACTTCAGCGGCCCGCTGATTTCCCTGAGCGTCGACGTCAGCGTGACGAGGTTGGTGATGATGGACCGGATATCGGCGACCGCACGATCGGGGGCGTCCAGGACTGTCGACGAGGTGGTCAGCAGTTGACTTAGCCCCGGCCCGTTGCCGCGAAGCGCCTTGTCGAGGCCGGCGACGACGTCGCCGATGTTCGTCGAGCCCTCGGGGTTGATGGCGTTCAGGAAACTGGTCGCCGAACCGATGATGTCGGAGAGGCTTTTGGGCGTCACAGATCTCGACAGCGGAATGCAGTCCTTGCCCGACAATTGGCGACCGGACGTGTAGTTGCCGACGAGTTCCAATGCCCGATCCGCCAGCAGCGAGGGCGATCGGGTTACCGCTCTGACGTCGGCCGGCAGCGGACGGCGTTTGTCGACTTTGAAATCGACACGGACGTCACGCAGGGCCGGGGTGATGGCGCTGACTTCGCCGATCTTGTAGCCCATTTGGGTGACGGGGTTGCCGACATAGAGGCCGACGCTGTCGGGCATGATGGCGCAGTAGCCGACGTATTGCTCCTGCCGAAACGGCGTCCACGAGCCGCACACCAGCGCCACCGCGGCCGCGGAGATCAATACCGCGCCCGTTCGGAGCACGCGATGCGCGCGGGACGTCCTCGCTAACATGCCGCCCCCGGCATCGGTATGCACAGGTCGGTGGCCAACAGTTCCGGCCGGTCCTGCTGCACGTCGAGGATCCGCTCGAAGTGGTGCTGCAGATCCCGCAGGCCCCGCACGATCACGCCGTTGTGGTCGATCCAGATCCGGCCCTTGGCCAAGAAGTTGCGCACCTTCTCGAGGAACTGCGCTCGGTGCTTGTCATAAAACAGGCCGATCGGTTTGAGCGCGTCGATCGCGACGCCGATCCCCCACAGGGCGCCACCGAATCCCTTGCTGTAGAGCTCCAAGATGGACTGGATGATGGCGACCTTCTCGACCAGCGTTTTGAATTCTTGGCGGAACTCGCTCAGCCGCTGGATGTACTCGTCGCTGAGGTTCAGGATGGAGGTGATCTGACCGCGCTGCCGGTCGATCGTCGACATGATGGAATTACCGGCGTCAATTATTGCGGTCAACGCCTCCAAGTTGTCACCACGCAGGCCCGTTTGTAATTCATTGAGCGATTCGTTGACGGGCTTGGCGCTCAGGTTGTCGGAAACCTTCGTCACGTCGTTGAGCGTGCGAATCAGGCTGTAAGGCATGGTCACCCGTTCCAGCGGAATGGCGTCGGCGCCCAGCGGACGATCACCCAGGGAAATGAGGTTGACGTAGTAGCCACCAACGACGGTGAGCATCCGGACCTCGATCGCGGACTTGTTCCCGACAAACGCGCTGTCGTCGACGCGTGCCCGCACCCGCACGCGGTCAGCCTCCAGCGAGACATCTTTGACCTTGCCCACGGAGATGCCCGCGATCCGGACCTGGTCTCCCGGCACAACCGAAGCCGCGTCGTCGGTGTAGAAGGTAATGGTCTTCTGACCGGGCGGGCTGACATAGAGCAGGCCGGCCACGACCGCCACCACCGTCACCAGCGCCAGCGCGCCGGCGCCCCAAACCATCGGGTTGCGTAGCAGTTTCACCGGTTGCATAAGACCACCCGTTGCCCGTTGAGCAGGACATCCATCGTGGTGGGCAGCTGCGCGCGACCCCGAGCGCACGGCTGGGGCTCCCCCGCTTCGGCCGGCGGGGGGATGTTTTCCCACATGACCGGAATCAGTTTGAACGCGTCGAGGGTTCTGTCGACGTTGTTGAATGCCGTGTCCAGCGCCCTGTCGATGTCGTCGTCCGGCTTTAATCCGACATTGGTCAGCAGGCGCAGCAGGGGCTCGACGAAATCCGGTCCGTAGAGCTGGGATTTGCGGAATTCGTCCAACACCGTCAGCGCGCTGTCGATGGGGGTGTTCAGTCCGTTGATTATCTTGGTGAAGTCCTCCGCGTGCCCCGACATGACCTCGGAAACCTCGGAGAGGTTGCGCATCAATGTGGCCACGACCTGCTGGCGGTCCGCGAGAAACTGGGTGAGCTTGTGGATACTGTCCAGCACCGGGGCGAAGCCACTCCCATCGCCGGACAAGAAGTTGGCGGCGTTCGCGGCGAACGCGTTGAGTTGCTCTGGATTCAGCGTGGCGAGCACGGGTTGCAGGCCGTTGAAGAGTCGCGTGACGTCAAATGACGGCTGCGTCATCGCGGTCGGCACCGACGTCACCAGGCTGGCCGGTAGGTAGTCCTCGGAGGGGTTGAGCACATCGAGGTAGCGCGAACCGGTGAGCGTCTGGTACTTGACCCCGATCCGGGTGTTGGACACGACACCATATTTCTTGTTGAGCGTGAAGTCTACGGACGCAATGCTTTGTCCTTGCTGTCGCTGCAGCGCCGTGGCAAGCACCCGCCCTGCGAGGACTCCGCGAACACGCACGTCGGCTCCCTCGTGCAGGCCGGATATGTCGGTGAATTTCGCGTTGTACGACCGGGTTTGCATCTTGAGGGGTTGCGAGATGCCGCTTAGCAGCAGGACGAGGAGAACGACTGCGGCGGCAGCGCTGATTGTCAGTCGCAGCAATGCCGCCCTGGAGCTCATTGCGGGCCTCCCATCGCGGCGAGTGGAGCGGCCACACCGGGCAGGTTATCGAGGACAATCTTGACCTGGAGGGCGCGCTGGTCACCGTTACCGGCGAACAGCTTCTGCAGCCGGGTCCGCAGTTGCACAAGCGTGTTCGCGAAGTCGTCCGGTCTGACCAGGGCGGGCACCGGGTCGGTGAGGGCTTTGACGCCGTCGATCGCCGGCAGCAGGTCGTCGACGTAGTTGGACTCCAGCCGCCCGAAGCCGCCGAAGAGTTCGGTCGATCCGACGCGGTATGCCTCCTGCACGCCGTTGCGCCACTGTTCGTCGTTGTATCGACGCGGTACGGCCGTGAAGTCCTCGCCGGAACCAAGGAGCGCATCGGTGAACGTGGGAAATGCCACGCTGACCCCGGTCGTGGTTGCCAGCAGGCGCTCGGTGGATACGGTCTGGACATCGGCGACGGCATGCGTGGCGATGAGCACCGTTTCGAGGAGCGGGGTCAGCCCGTCGGTGTATTGCACGATGCGGTCGATGACCGATATCAGCCTCGGGGTCAGGGCGCTCACCGAAACCTGGCCGAGTCGGGACAAAACGGCCTGCAGCGTCGAGTTCTGGGGCACCGTCGTGATCTGCATGCCGTTGCGCAGTTGTTGCCCGCCCGAACCGGCGGCGAGGGTAATGCCGGTGACACCAAAGTAATTGATCGGCCGAAACTCGATTTTCATGGTGTCGGTCAGCCCGGCCACCGGGCCCTTCTGCAGGTCGCTCTGCAGCCGAACACCACCGCCGGGCAAGCTCGATATGGTCTTGACGACGCCCACCTGGACGCCATGCATGACTATCGCGGTGCCGTCACGCACGCCTTGGCCGACATAGGGAGTATCGATGGCGACCGAGATCCTTGCGGGCGTTTCGGACGCGGATGGGTGCCAGACGACGACGAAACCGACTGCAATGGCGGATAATACGACTACGATGCCGGCGATCGTCAACTTCCGATCCTGCGACTCCTGCGAGCCTCTGAGCAACATAAGCGCACCTAGCCCCGGAAGACGAACTGTGGTTGAAGGCCCCAGAGGGCGACGGTGAGCGTGAAATCCAGCACCATGATCGTGACCAGGCTTGCGCGTACGGCGCGGCCCGACGCCTTGCCGACACCGACCGGCCCGCCAGAGGTGAAATATCCGTAATAGCAATGGATCAAGGTCACCGCGATGCAAAAGACGGCGGCCTTAATCACCGAATACGCAAGATCCGTCGGTGTCAGGAACATCGCCAGATAGTGGCTATACGTGCCGGCGGGTTGGTTATAGAGCGCCGTGATGAACACGTTCTGCACCAGGAACGCGGCGACCAGGGTCAGCAGGTACCCCGGGATCACCACCAACAGGCCGCCGATGAGGCGAGTCCCGACCACGAATGGGATCGGCCGCAGGCCAAGCGCTTCCACGGCGTCGATCTCTTCGGAAATTCGCATTGCGCCGATTTCGGCGGTCATCCGACAGCCGGCCTGCGAGGTGAAGGCGATACCGGCGACGAGCGGACCGATCTCGCGGACGGTGCCGACGCCGCCGATGATGCCCGCCAACGCGCCGAATCCGATGAGGTCCAGAATTGCGAAGCCCTCGATCGCCACCGAGGCGCCGACGGCGATGCCGAGCAGGATCAGCACGCTGATGGTGCCGCCGTCGACGATGATGGAGCCGCGGCCCCAGGCGAGACTGTTCATCGCCTGCAAGGTTTGGCGATGGTATCGGCGAACCGTCAGCGGCAGGTACCACAGCGTCAGGCAGATGAAAAGCAACCACTGCCCGGCTTCCATGAGGGGGCGCTGGATGGGCCGCATCGATAGCAATCGTGCGGGGAGCAACGCTGATGGGGTGGCCATCAGGCGACCACCGTCGGGAAGAACATCACTTCGAGCTGAGTGATGGCGAGGTTCGCGATAACGATGCAGATGACGTTGAGCACGACCGAGGAGCTCACCGCGTCGGCGACACCGCGCGGTCCACGCGTCGCCTCCATGCCGCGGAGCGACGAAACTATGGCGACGATCGCGGCGAACACGACAGTCTTGGCCATGGCAAACCAGACATCCGTCTTTTGCGCGAATAGACCAAATGACTGCCAAAAGCTTCCGGGCGTCACGTCGCTAAGGGTGACCGCCAGGATGTAGGAGGCCGTCGTGCCCGACACCAGGATGACCACGATCAGGATCGGCGCGATTGCCACCAAGGCCAAGAAACGCGGGACCACCAGTCGGCGGACGGGGTTGATTCCCATCACCCGGAGTGCGTCGAGCTCCTCGCGAATCGCGCGCGCACCGAAGTCGGAGGCGATGGCAGAAGCCGCCGCGCCGCCCATCAACAATCCGGCGGTGATCGGTGCCCCCTGGCGAACGACGCCGGCGCCGCTCGCCGCGCCAAGAAGTGAGCTTGCGCCGACCTGATTGACCAGCCCCGAGGAGACGACCGACACCATCGCGCCGAACGGGATGGCCATGAGGACTGCCGGTATCGCCGTGACCGTGAGCAGCAACCATGCCTGCACCAAGAATTCGCCGGCGGGCAGCCTCAGGGTGATGGTGTCGAGGACCGAGTAGCGCAGCACGGCCACGCCCAGTGCCGCGCCGCGACCAATCGTGGCGAGCGACCGCGCGGGAATCGAGCGGACCCGGGATGTCGCTTTGCCGACCGAGGCAAAGCGCGCGGCCGTCGATCTTTGCGCCGTGCCCGCCGTCACCGCGTCCAAGACGTCGGCAGCCGACTGTTCCCGCGCCGGCCTGTCGCTGATGTCGGTCGCCATCACCGCTCCCCGGCCGGGGAACATTCCCAGCGCCCGTCCGGCGCTGGTGACCACCCGTCGGAAGCAACGAAAACCATTGCCGCAAGACATGTTTCATCTTGCCTTCCGGCAGGTGTGGTGGCCGCACTGCCATCCCGGGTGAAGATTTGCATGATCTAGGCGACCGCGGCGGCAAGACAAGCGAGCGCGGCCAACGCCACAGCCGTGCGCGCCAAATGAAAGCGGCGCCAAGTGACCCGCAACTGGTCGACCCCATCGGGGGCTTCACCCTCGGAAAGGCGGCGAAATTTCGAATTGATCGGCTCTGCGATAAGGATGGAGGCCACCATGATGACCCCGATCAGCCCCGTGCCGACCCAGGCGAGCGCCGCCGCACGTCCACTGCTGTTGAGTGCGAAAATCACCGCGCTCACCCCTGCGAGAGCGCCGAGGATCGGCATCATGGGATCGAGCCGATACAACGATCGGCGAAAGTCGACGACGTATTGATCCACGGGCATCCGCCGCCATAGGTTGAGTCGCTCGACGGCAACGATCAGGATCCCGCCGCCGAACAGCCCGGCGAACAAGGCCATCAGCCACGCGCTGGCATGCATGATCGTCATGACGTTGTGCTCCCGTCACCATCGGCAGGCGTCGTCGCCCGTAGCTTGGTTTCATATGGCGAAAGCGCCGCAACGTGTTTGCCATCTGCCGTGAACGTGACGATCTTGCGCCACAGCAACCGCACGCGATTGTCGTTCCACAGCGCCTCGACCGGGTCGATCCGAATGAAGGTCTGGTGGTGGGCGGTGCCCTTGTCGAAGGTGTCGTAAAGCGACAAGTCCTTCATCCATTCGAATTGTTCGCGGCTGACCTCGACCGCGCGTTGAATCTCCGCGGGATCGGTTACGAAGGTGGCGCGCCCCTCGACCTGAATGGCGCGCAGCTGTCCTCGGCCGTAAAACCCGTCGGGTGGAATCGCCGCGATCGTGTAGCTGACCTTGGGGTCGCGTGCGATCGCCTCGTGTTTGCGTGAATAGGTGAAGGTGTGCAAGTACACGATGAGGCCGTCGGACGCGAAGTGCATCATCGACACCGCGGGCCCGCCGTTCGGGCCGACGACCGCGAGCGACCCGAGTTCTTCGGTCCGCAGCAGCTCGGCTATGTCGTTTTCGACCTGCTCCAGGTCGGGTTCAGCGATCGGCATCCCGGCCGGCCTCCTTGTCGTGTGCTTTGAGCGTGGGAATCAGGGTGTTGTCGACGAAGTCGACCTGTAGCGCCTCATCGAAGCCGTCTGATTGCAGCAAGAAGCGCACCATCATCTGGCCGATCGAGATCTCGAACAACGCGGTGGCCAGCCGCGGATCATGTAGTTCGCCCCGGCCGATGGCGCGCTGAATGACGTCGCGGCAGTCACGACGACGGGGTTCGACCGCCGTGGCGCGGACCGCAGTCGCGATCGCCGGGTCTTTTTGCGCGGCGGCGAGCAGGCTGGCGAAGGCGCCGGGGTCCTCGATGCTCGCAACCTTCGCAAACAGCGCGGTAAGTGCCAGCAGGTCCTCTCGCAGGCTGGTGGCGCCGGCGGGCAGTTCCGGATGCCGCACGGACGCTGAGACCAGGGCCGCGCACACCAGCGCGGACTTGTCTGGCCAGCGCCGGTAGATCGTCGTCTTGCTCGATCGAGCCAGCGCGGCGACCGCATCGATGGTCAGCTGGTCGTATCCAACTTCCCCAAGCAACTGCAGCGTGGCGTCCAATATCGCCGCCGCTCGGCTGGCGCCTCGACTGTTTGCGGTCCGGTCGGAACCTGTGTCCTGGATCATAGCGTACGGTATCGTATCGATTAGTGGTCGTAAGCACAACCACTTTTCGAGTTGCTATAGCCAGAAAGAGTACGGATCCGTATTGCATCAAAGGTTCGAAGAACCCTCAATCGAGGGTGGCATTGTGCTGGGCAAGCGCTCTCAACGCACCCTCCGGATCTTGAACGGCGATGGCGTCAATCAGGCGCACATGCAGCCGGTAACGCTCGTGGAGCGACTCGGGCAACGGCTGTTCGGCGGCCGGCACGACCGCCAACGTATGGGCCTCGATGATGTCGAGCAGGCCGACGTAGATCGAGCTCAGCATGGCGTTGGGACTCAAGGCGGCGATACGCGCATGCAACGCGCAATTCGCGTGCAGAAAAGCGATGCCGTCCCCGCTCTGCGCGGCGGCGGCCATGTCAGCGAGTCGTTCGTGAAGCACCGCGATGTCCGCGGCATCGGCGTGCCATACCGCGTCCTCGATCAGCAGGGCATCGAGTGCGTTTCGGATACGCACGGCGTCGGCGACCGATGCGTCGTGGGAGTCCAACGCCAACATGACGTTGCCCAGCCGCACCATGGGCGCCGGCTCGCACGCGAACAGTCCTCCCCCGGGTCCGGGGCGAATAGCGACCAGACCTCGGGCTTGCAGCAGCCGGATCGCTTCATTGAGCGTCCCGACCGACACGCCGCATTGGACGCGCAGCTCCTCTTTGGTACCGAGGCGCCCGCCGGGCCCCACTGTTTTGATGCTCGCCGTGATTTTCTGCGCGGCGAGTTCCGAGCGGCTGGTGACCCGTTTTCTGCCGGTGACCTCGCGCCACTCGCTGCGTCGAAGCGCGGGCGCCTCGGCTTGGCCTTGCTCGCGCTCGCCAGCGCCCATGACCACCTCCGGAATTCAGCATGACGATTATGCCGAATTGTCTTGACATCGGGTGTGACCGTCCGCACACTAATTCATCATGATGAATACGGATTCTGCGCTGCGCGAGGTCGGCGTGAGGGGTGCCACTCGGTCGCAGGCACGGTCCGAAGGCGGTCCGCCTCGATGGATCGATGAAGACGACGTCGTCGGACTGGTGTCGTTGCCCGAGGCCATCGCCGCCATAAAGGGTGCGTACTTGCGCGCCGCGGCCGGCGAAGTCGTGGCGATGCCCAAGACGTTTGCCTCCTGGACCGGCGGGAGCATGCACGCCATCGGGGCGATCGCGGTAGCAAGCGGGCTGGCGGTTTCGAAGACCTGGGCACACACCCCGGGTGGGGCTACTCCCCTGCTGGCCGCGTGGGACGCGGGCACCGGCGAGTTGCTCGCGGTGATCCAGGCGTTCGCGCTGGGTCAATTGCGCACCAGCGCGATCACCGGGACGGCCACGTCGATCTTGGCCGCCGACCGCTGCGAGCGGCTCGCCGTAATCGGCTCGGGCAAGCAGGCCGAGGGGCAGATCGCGGCCGTCGCCGCGGTCCGCGAAATCCACGACATCGCCGTCTACAGCCCCACGGCCGAACACCGAACCTCTTTCGCGGCCAGGATCGCCGAGCGCTCCGGCATCACCGCGCGCGCGGCGGCATCGGTCGCGGAAGCGGTGGATCAGGCCGATGTCATCGTCACGGTGACGCGTGCGACGGAGCCATTCATCAGCCCGTGGATGCTCGCCGAGCGCGTCCACATCAACGCCGTCGGCGCCATCACGCCGGAACGCGCCGAGCTGGAGGCGGCGGTTGTGGCGCGGGCTCGACGGATCGTCGCCGACGACGTGGCGGCCGCGCGCCAACTCTCGCCACGCGAGCTGTCGGCAACGAACGCTGCCCATGTGGTGTCGCTCGGATCGGCGCTCGCCGCGGACGAGCGGCTCGATGGCGACGGCGTGACGATCTTCAAAGCACTTGGCACCGGCATTTCCGACCTCGCGGTGGCCGAGATGGTGCTAGAGCGAGCGCTCGCGGCCGGTGTCGGGCGGCCACTGACTGTTTCATCCCGGACCAAGCCCAAGTTGTGGAGTAACTAATGTCATTGTTCGTCGATGTAACCGATCGCGCCGCTCCGGCCTCGCTGGACTTCTGGGACCCCGTGCTCATCACGAGGGCTGAGATCGACGCGGAGGTTGACCGGCTCAGCCAGGCCCCGCGGCCGAAGAACGGGCGACGCGAGTCGCTGATCGTTCACCCGAAGGCGACGGCGCCGGGCAACGGTCTGGCGCCCGGGATCCGGGTGACGTTGTCGGTGCTGCTGCCCGGGGAAAGCACGGACCCGATTCGGCACAACGCGACGCAGGTCTCGTTCTGCATTGCCGGCGGCGGAACCGCCGTCGTGGGCGACAAGAAGTTCAGCTTCGGGCAGTTCGACGTGTGGAATCACCCGTCGTGGACCACGTATCGCCACATCAATGACACCGACGCCGCCCAGGTGCGGTTGAGCTACTCCAACGCGGCGCTGCTGGACCAACTCGGCGTGTACTTGGTGGAGGAGAATCCGTCGGATGAGCCCGCGGCCGCAGCGCGGGAAGCGGAGGAGTCCGGCGAGGGCAAAGAGAACCCGTTCGGCGTTTTCCAGCTGACCGACGAGGGCGCGTGGCTGATGCCCTATGAAAAGCTGATCGACCCACCCAACGTCGAAAGCCCCGCGCTGTACTGGCCGTGGCACCGCGTCAAAGACAACCTCGACAAGCTCACCGCCCTGGGACCCGAGTATCGGGGCCGTCGCCTTTATTTGCTGTACAACCCCGCAACCGGGCGCACCAACGGCACCACGCCCAACTTTTTCGCGACCATTACCGTGCGGCCGCCGAAGATCGTCGACCGCCCACACCGCCATGTGTCGGCCGCCATCAACTATTACTTCCACGGCCGCGGCCACAGCCTCGTCGCCGGCAAGCGCTATGACTGGGAAGCGGGCGACCTGATGTTGTCGGCGCCCGGCTGGGCCGTGCATCATCACGCCAGCGGTCCCGACGAACATGTGCACGAGCTCACGATCCAGGACCAGCCCTTCCACATCGCGCTCGAATCGCTTTTGTGGCAAGAGGATCTGAAGCGCCCCGCCCGAGTGCTGGGAGTCGAGTCGGGTTTCGTGACGAACCGGTCCGCGAAATGATCGCGCTGGCGCCCGACGAGTTGCGCGGTTCCTATCCGCCGCTTGTCACCCCGTTCGCCGATGGTCGCGTGGATCTCGAGACCTACGAGAAGTTGGTGGAGTTCCAGGTTCAGTCAGGCAGTCATGGGATCGTCGTGGCCGGCACCAGCGGTGAACCGGCGTTGTTGACGGTGGCCGAGCGAAAGGAATTGGCGGCCACGGCGATCGGCGCGGCAGCGGGGCGGTTACCGGTGATGGTTGCCACCGGGGCCCCGTCGTTGGCGGAGACCGTCGAGCTGACCCGACACGCCGAGGACATCGGCGCCGCCGCGGTGTTGGTGGTGACGCCGGCATTCACGCGTCCCCCGCAACGGGGTCTGATCGACTTCTATGAGGTCGTCTGCCGCAACACGAGCAAGCCCGTACTGCTGTATCACATACCCGTGCGTTCGGCCGTGTCGGTGACCGTCGACACCGTCGAGGCGATTGCCGAGCGGTGCGACAACTTCGTCGGCGCAAAACACGCGTCAACCGATCTGGCGTGGGTCACCGACGTTTTGCTGCGCGTAGGCCCGCAGTTCCGCATCTTTGTCGGGCTCGAGGAGGTCAGCCTGCCGATGCTCGCCGTCGGCGCCGCCGGCATGGTGAACGCGGTCGCCAACGTCTTCCCGGCGCCGATCGCCGCCCTCTATCAAGCCGTCCAAGACGAGAAGCTCGCCGAGGCACAGCGATTGCATCAAGCGCTGTGGCAGCTCAACCAATCGGTGTTCTTTGACACCAACCCGATTCCGGTGAAGTACATGATGCGCCAGCGCGGACTGATTCCCAGCAACGAAGAGCGTCTGCCCATGGCGCCCGCCACGCCCGAAGTCGAACGGCGCTGCGATGCGGTCCTGGCCGCTGCGGCCAACCTCTAGCACGGAAACGCCCAACGAAGGGAGATCGACATGACGCAGACCGTGACAGGAGCGGCATCCGCACCCGAAAGGACGCGGCGAATTCCCCCGCCGTCGGGCAGACGGGAACCCTTGAAGGTAAACATCTTTGACTTCATGACCGGGGCGGCATCCCAACTGCTGCCGCTGTTCCCATACCATGACGCCGGCGCGATAGTGCCTACCGGCTCAATCATGAGAGGCGATCCGAACGATAGCGCGTTCGGCCACTTCTTCCACTACAACACCGTCGAGGAAGTTGCGATCACGTTCGGATCCAACCAGGCCATGCTGCAGACCGGTCAGATCTTCGTCACCCAGCAACTGCATGGCGTGAACTCGTTCCTGCGCAATTCGGCCGATCCTGAAGCTTTCATCTTGATCACCGTTACCCAGCACCAAGCTGAAGATGGAGATCAAGCCGAGGCAATCCTGTTCCGCTGCCAGAAATGTTCCGAGCAACTGGTGCGGTTCGACTACAACGCAAGCCCCAAAGGCGTCGAGGGTCATGACCCCACCCAGTGGGACGGCAGCCCGGACGATGAGGTGCAGATGTTCCCCACCATCTGGGGCAGCAATCGCGCGGCCCTGGCCTACGAGCCGGAATCAGCGCGCACCTGTCCCAAATGCGGGCATGTCAGTCCGCCCCATCCACACCACAAATGGGGCTGGAATCGCTACGTCGCACAGGTCCGCACGGCGGACTCGGCCAAGCGGGCCTTGCGCGCGGCGGCGGCGTCCGCGCAGGAAACCAAGGCGGTGTGATCATGGATCGGCGACGAATGCTGCACGCGTTCAAAGCGGCTCAAGAAATCGGCAACTACGAGGAAGTCCCGGTGCTGCCGGCGAAGGTGGACCCACAGCTGTTCATGTCCCGCAACACCGTCCCCCAGCCGTTCTATCTCATCTGTGAGAAAGACACCGTTGTGGTGCAGATGGCGGGCACGGCCGAGATGTATCTCAAGGACTCCTCGGTCAACCGATTCGCGATGGACGTCGGCGACCACGTTTACGTGCCAGCCGGCACCCCCCACCGCATCGTGCCGTCGGAAGAGAGCGTCCAGCTGCGCTACAAGGCGCGCACCGCCGGGCTTGAAGGCATCGCATGGTACTGCCCCGGCTGCGACCGTGAACTGCACCGCTGCGAGTGGGACACCTCCGAAACCATCTCGCAGGACGTCTATTTCGACGGCTGCCTCGCATTCAACGACGACGAGACACTCCGCCGCTGCAGTGGTTGCGGTGCCCAGCATCCACGCATCGACATGGAACCCTTCGCAGCTTGGAAGCCGCTCGCGGAGCAGTTGCGCGCCGAACTGCAGACCCAATAACTCGACGGTCGTAAACCATCTAACGAAAGGCCGACTAATGCCCACTTACCTGACCACTCACCTGGCCCCCGGCCTGTCTGCCGACGAAATCGCGGGCAACGCACCGGATGTCGCGGAGTCGAAGTACGCCACATTTCAAAATCTGTACGTCGACATGTACAGCGGCTTCCTTGTGACGATCTACCAAGCCGACAGCCGGGAAGACCTCGAACGGGAATTCGAGCGAGTGGGTTTCCCGTTCGACGAGATCCGGGAGATCCAGTTCGCGCTCGACGCGCCCGGCCTGCAGGCAATGGTCGAGGGCATTCCCACTTCATGACAACTGCTCGCCCAGGCGACCAGCGCTCTGACGGACCCGCTCTCGACCGCCGAATCACCTTGACGCTGCAGGGTGATTGGGGCCAAGCCAACCTGCATCGCATCTGCGGGTGGTTGGCCCAGGAGGTCGGCGACCGCTGCGAGCGGGGTTCAGAATTTTTCATCCGTTCCGGACGTGGGGGCGCCGACGCGATTCACGCCGTCCTGTCCGGCCAAGTCGACGTGGCGCTCATGACCCCGACTGCCGCGATGGGGATGGTCGGCGCCGGCGCGGGGCCGCTGGCCGTCGAACGCGCCGAGCGGCTACGAGCGCTGGGCACTTTGCCCCAGCGAGACCGCCTGGTCACCTGTGTGGACGCCGAGCTCGGCGTCGCATCGATGGAAGAGCTGGCATCGCAAATGCCGCAGTTGCGCATCGCCACCAGTCCCGACGACGGCGTCAACCTGGTCGGTCTTGCAGCGCACCACCAACTGCGTGCGGTCGGTATCGAACCTGCCGCGCTGGACGCCGCCGGCGGTTCGTTCGTGTATGACGAGAGGCCGTTTCCCGCGATCGCCGCATTTCGCGATGGTGATGCCAATGTGCTTATCCACGAAGCGATCATGATGCCCGCCTGGCAGCGCATCACCGACCGCAAATCGGTGGTCTACCTCGACGCGGCCCCCTCGGTCATACAGGCCTTCGATGCCTGGCGCTGGCCGACGGCGATCGTCCCACAGGGCTACCTGCCGGGCCTCGAGCGCGACCTGACCGCACTGGAGTTCTCCGATTTTCTGCTCTTGTGCACGGATGCACTGCCCGACGACATCGCGGCACTGATCGCCTGGTGCATGGTCGCTACCCGCGACGCGCTCGAGGTGCAATATCGCCACATTCCACCGGAACGCAGCCCGCTGAGCTACCCGTTGGAGCCGCGAGCTATCGCCGCCGCGCCGATCGCGCTCCATCCGGCGGCCGCCAAGGCCTACGCGGCCTTCACCGAAGACCAACGCCCGACCCGGGCGCTGATCTGGGACTAGACCCACCCAATACAGTTGGAGAAAGGAACGTTTCGCCTCATGACTGCCGCCGCCGGAGAATTGACCGCCGACTGGTTGACGGTGAGCACCGCCGACGGCCCTATGCGGCTTTACCGC
Organism: Mycobacterium sp. 1245805.9; assembly: GCF_001672915.1. Taxonomy (GTDB): domain Bacteria; phylum Actinomycetota; class Actinomycetes; order Mycobacteriales; family Mycobacteriaceae; genus Mycobacterium. The sequence continues at coordinate 51,572 of NZ_LZKR01000218.1, forward strand.
GTGCGGCCCCGTCCCGGTGAAGCCGTGGAGCCTGCCGCGGCCGTCGTCGTGCTGCAGGAGGCCTTCGGCGTCAACGATCACATCCAGGACGTGACCCGCCGGCTCGCGGCGCAGGGATACCTGGCTGTGGCGCCCGACCTGTTCCACCGTTCGGGAATCGACACCGTCGAATACACCGACCGCGACACGGCAATGCGACTGATCGGCGAGCTCGGAGCCGAACCGATCGTCACCGACGTCGGCGCCGTCCTCACGAACTTAGCTGAACACGAAGGCATCCCGGCGGACAGGACGGCGGTCGTCGGCTTCTGCTTCGGGGGCCGGGCCGCGTTCACCGCGGCCACGGCGCTCCCGGTGGCAGCGACGGTGGTCTTCTATGGACCGGGCATCGCCGGCGGGCCGCACGCCACTCTGGAGAAGGCGGCCAACATCAAGGGGCCGGTGTTGATGTTCGCCGGTGACGCCGACCCGACGATACCGGCGGAGGACCTGTCGGCCATCCAAGCCGCAGCCCAGCGCCACGATTTGGACCTTCGGCTGGTCGTTTTCACCGGGGCGGGGCACGCCTTTCATTGCGACGCGCGACCGGCCCAGTATGTGGCCGACGCGGCCCACAAGGCCTGGGTCAACACCACTGAATTCCTGGCCGAGACCCTCAGAGCGCGGCCGTGAGGAGCTCGGCCCCTGCCGCCATCGATGCCGACGTGCTGATCATCGGCGCCGGTCCCAGCGGCCTGTTCGCCTCGTACTACGCAGGGCTGCGCGGGCTCAGCGTGGTGTTGCTGGATTCGCTGGAACAGCCCGGCGGACAGCTCATGGCGCTCTACCCGGACAAACCCATCTATGACGTCGCCGGCCTTCCCGAGGTGATGGGGTCCGCGTTGGCGGCGTCGCTGACGACGCAGGCCGAGCTTGCGAAACCCACCTGGCTCCTGGGTGAACAATCGGTGGAACTGGTTGCGGCGCCGCAGGATTGCGGCGAGTCCGAGGCCGCCGCGCGGCGATTCACGGTTGTCACTGACAAGGGACGTCGGATCAGCGTCGACGGGATCATCGTCGCCGCCGGCATCGGCAGCTTCCAAACCCGCCGGCTGAACTGCGCCGACGACTACCTGGACCGCGGTGTGCAGTACGCCCTGCGCAACGTCGCCTCCTACGTCGATGTCGACGTCGTGATCGTCGGCGGCGGTGACAGCGCGGTCGACTGGGCCAACATGCTGTGCCCTGTCGCCAGGTCCGTGACGTTGATCCATCGCCGACGCACACTGACCGCACATCCCAGGTCGGTCAACGAACTTCAAGAAAGCGGCGCCAGGGTGATCTTGGACAGCGAGGTCGTTGCCGCGCATGGCGAGCACTGGCTCGAAGCCATCACCATTCGTACGGGCGACGGTAGGGAAACGATTAAGACTCAAGCGGTGATTGCGGCATTGGGCCACGTCGCCAACCTGGGACCGCTGCTCAAATGGGGCCTCAGGATCGAAAGCCGGCAGATTGTCGTCGATTCCACCATGGCCACGAACATCCCGGGAGTGTTCGCGGTTGGCGACGTCACCGCCTACCCGGGGAAGGTCCGCATCATGGCCGTGGGATTCGGCGAAGCCGCGACGGCGGTGAACAACCTCGCGGCTCAACTTGATCCGGGGCAGCCGATCTTTCCTGGCCACTCGACCGAGTTGATGGCTCCCGCCACGGCGAGGGAGGGGTGATCCCATGACATATGTAATCGGACCCACCTGTATCGAAGAGCTCAACGGCTCGTGCGTTGACGCATGCCCGGTGGACTGTATCTATGAAGGTGAACGGCGCCGGTACATCCAACCCGAGGAGTGCATCGAGTGCGGGGCGTGCCTACCTGTCTGCCCGGTTGATGCGATAACGAGCGGCCCGAACTCGGCGCAGGAGTGGATGGAAGACAATGCGCGATTCTTCGACACGGCTCTTCCCGGCCGATCCGAGCCGCTGGGTTCGCCGGGCGGTTCGTCTTCGGTCGGCAAGATCGGCGTCGACACCGAACTGACCTCAAACACACCGGCACCAGCTAGCCCCGCCTGAGGAGGAAATTGCATGACAGAGATTGATTCTGGGACAAAAGCGTCGGACACCGACGGAAACGAACGGCGACTCGCCGGAGTCCGCTTGATCGGATTCGAAGAGTTGGATCCCGCCGTGAGACAACGGCTTCAATCCAAGTTCGATCGCCTCGGCTATCTCGGCGACTTTTTCCAGGTGACCGCCCACCAGCCGGAATCGCTGGCCGCGTTCATCGATTACACCGACGCCACCAAGCGCGCGCTGCCCGACGATCTGGCCGAGCTCGTCGCGCTGACGGTCGCCACCGCGACTGGAAACGACTACGAACGCCACCAACACGAGCGGCTGTCGGTAAAGCTTGGCCTCGGTAAGGAGTGGGTCGCCGCCGTGGAGCTGCTCGATCCCGATAACGCCGATCTCGCGCCGGCGCAACGGGATACGCAACGATGGGTGCTGGCGGTGCTCAAGGACTATGGGCGTGGCAGCCACACCGAGTTGGACGCGCTCGTACGAGGACTGGGCCCCAAGGACGCCGTCGCGGTCGCGTTGATGTGCGGTCGCTACGTTGCACACGCAACCATCGCCAACAGCTTCGGCATTCAGCCTCCGGTTCCCTCGATTTTCGCAGCCGGCGACAGCTGACGCTAAAGTCGGCGATCGATGCTGAGCGGTGGTGAGCAGGATATCCGTCCGCTGACGGAGTCCGGACATAACCGACGCGACATCACCGCCGTGGACACAGTGTCCAGCAGCAGCGGCGTCGCCGGCCACGGGCCGAAGTTGCTGTTGCAGTCCGACGGGAATTCGCCGGCCCTGGATGCAACTCTCGCGCATCAGTTGGGGACATAGACTTGGCCGCCCTTCATCACGAAACCAACCTGCTTAGTAACAGTGATGTCGCGCAACGGATCTCCCGGGACAGCAACGATGTCGGCGAGCTGCCCTTCTGCAATCCGACCGCGGTCGCTGACGTTGAGCAATTCGGCCGCAACCGTCGTGGCGCCGCGCAGCACGGCCAGCGTTGGCAGTCCTCTGTCGACCAGGGCCACAAGTTCATCGGCGTTTTTGCCGTGCGGAATTGCCGGTGCATCGGTTCCCACCGCGATCTTCACACCCGCCTCGTAGGCGGCAAGTACAGCTTTGCGAGCGCGTGGGAAAATCTCGGCGGCCTTGGCCTGAAGCTGCGCCGGCGCCTTGGAGATGTCCATCGCGTCGGCCAGTCGTTGGGTGGCCACGAGGAAGGTGCCGTGCTCGACCATTTGAGAGATCGCGTCGTCATCGACGAGGAAGCCGTGCTCGATGCAGTCGATGCCGGCCGCGACAGCATGCCGGACAGCGTCGGCGCCTAAACAGTGCGCCGCCACACGCAGGCCTCGGCGGTGCGCCTCGTCGACAATGGCCCGCAATTCCTCGTCGGAATAATGTTGTGCCCCTGGGTCGCCCGTCAGGGACATCACTCCGCCCGATGCACAGATTTTGATCAGTTGTGCACCGTGTTTGATCTGGTAACGCACCGCTTTGCGGACTTCGTCGACCCCGTTGGCGATCCCTTCTTCGACCGACAGCGGCAGCACACCGGGCGCCAGGCCGGCGAACATCGTCGGGTCCAGGTGCCCGCCAGTGGGGGTGATGGCGTGGCCGGCGGGGACCACGCGTGGACCGTCGATCCAGCCGGCGTCGATCGCCTTACTCAGCGCAACGTCGAGAAGGTAGCCGCCGGTCTTGACGAACAGTCCGAGGTTGCGCACTGTCGTGAACCCTGCGCGCAGGGTTCGGCGGGCATTGCCTACCGCACGCAGCATGCGGGTCGCCGGATCGTCTTGCACGCCAGAGAGGGCAGGGGTTTCGCCCCGCCCTCCCATGAGGAGGTTGACCTCCATGTCCATCAGCCCGGGCAGCAGGATCTGATCACCGAGATCGATGACCTCGCCGGCCGGCGCCCGACCGACGCCGGCGATCCTGTCGCCATCCACCCGTACGATGGCGGGGCAAAGGACCTCACCCGCGTCGACGTCAAGCAGACCAGCCGCTTTGAGCGTCAACACGATTCAGACCACCGGCTCCTGGACACACTCGATGTAGGAGGCTCCACTGTCGGGGACTCTGGCTTGCTTCCAGACCTCGACCGGGAACGAGATGGTGATCAATGACTGCAGGATGTGCATGAGTGACCGGACGTCCTCGGGCAGATCGTGCAGCGGAAACTTGTCGCAATAGGCCATCGCGTCGGCTAGCCGCGGCAATGCCGCGTCGTAGAACGCTTGCATTTCAGGCATATCCGAGGCCAGACGCTTGGCATAGCGCTCGCCTTCGGTGGCCAGATCCCAATCCAAGAACTGCTCGAGGTCGGCGAACTCTGCTGGCAATGCCTTACTTTGAGCCATTGCGGTGGCCTTTCACGATGTCGCCGACAGCCTTGTGGAGGTGGCGAAGCAGGATCTCTTGGTCGCACAGCGGGAACTCGGTGACGGCCTTGGTGCCGATCATGGTCTGGGTGGCTTCCAGCGTGTTGGCATCCTGCAGGGCGTACTCCTTGAACGCCAGGCCCGTCATCTCGTGGCGGAGGCGCTCCGTGCAGGTTTTCGCCGGCACCAGGTAAAGGTTGCATTCAAAAATGTGCTTGTTCACTGCGGTCGGCCAATAGTGATAGGTCAGGTACCAACCCGGTTCCCAGATCAGCAACGTCATGTTCGGGAAGAACTCGAAAGAAGAGCAGCCCCACTGCTTGTGCTGCGACGGGTTGACCCCAACCGGCGGCGGGTCGATGCCCTCGATGTCCGGCTTATCCCACGGCCCGAATAGCCCCGCGCGCAGAATCCGCTCGATGGGCTTGACCATGTTCAGGTCTTTCGGCGGGCTCATGCCGCCCCAGGAGGTGATCAACGAGTGCGGGGTATCGATGTCGTAGTGCAGCGCCTCGAACCCGTATTTGATGAGCTTTTCGGATTCTTCCTGCACCGACTGCTTCGCGTGCAGGATCGGCGCGTGGTAAAACTCGGCGAACGAGTCGATGAACAGCTTCCAGTTCGCGCCGATCTCGGAGCGATACGACCAGACCTCGGTCATCTCCTCGAACGGGTAGTCCTCGATGGTCTTGGGGAGCCGACCCAGGAACTCGTCCAGCGGCGCGGCGTCCTTGTCGAAGTTGATGAAGATGAACCCGCGCCAGAGCTCACAGCGCACCGGAATGAGCCCGAAGTCGCTCTTGTCGATGTCGAAGAACTCGTGCTCTTGCTGGATGAACGTGAGATCACCATCGAGGCTGTAGCGCCAAGCGTGATACTTGCAGGTGAACTGCCTGCAGCTGCCCGAGACCTCCTCGTGCGGATAGTCGTTCCAGATCAGCTTGTTGCCGCGGTGGCGGCACACGTTGTGGAACGCCTTGATCACCCCGTCGCCGGTGTTGACGACGATCACCGACGTGCCTTCACCCGCCGCGGCGATCTCCTTGGTGAAATAGCTGCCTTTCTTCGGCAAGCGCTCGACCCGCCCGAGGTTGAGCCACATTTTCTTGAAGATGGCTTCTTGCTCGGCCTTGTAGAACTCCGGATCGATCGAGTCGGTGTAGTCGACAGGAGCGGTACCCAGCTCAGGCCAATGCTGCGTCCAACTACCGGCCTCGGGCTTGGCGAAATGTGTTGTCACGGGATGACCTTTCCTGTTCCGTCTTCGCGAAAACGTCCCGACGGTGCCTCGCACGCACCGCAACGAGACGTACCCGTCTAGTTAATAACTACACGGTAGCGTATGGTTTTGTCAACGGGCTTTTCGTCGGACACTCCGTGATGGAAGGAACACATGGCTGACAGACGGTCCCTGGACGCAAGCGACCAACACACCCGCGAAAGATTCCAGGTCGCTTCGGCTCGTCTCGATCGCCCAGAATGGGCTATTCCCTATCGTGTCGTGGTGCTCGGCGCCTCAGCCAAGGACGTCGTGCAGGCCGCGGGTGGGCTCATATTTGACCGGATCCGGTCGGGTTGGGAGGCCGTTGCCATGCTTCCCGACTCCTCCGATGAGCGGCCATTGCGAATATTGGGCGCCAAAGCAATTCGGGCCGACGGCGAGGATGCACAGCAGGTAATGACCGAGGTTCCCCATGCGCTTGTGGTGTCGGCTGACCTGCTATGTGAGAACACCTCAATTGGACAATGGATACACAACTCGCTGAATCCCAGCTTGACGGCACTGTCGGTCTGGGACCTCAGTACTGTGCGGCAACCAAACGTCGCGGCCCTCACCAAGCACCGCCTGAGTTCGGCGGCCAGAATATTCAAGACGGCGGCGCTTCGGGCCGCATCGGTGCCAGTCGAACGTTGTGCGCACACAGAGATATTCCGCAACGGCCGATAGTTCGGCTAGGCCGGGCTCACCCTCGGGCCTTCGCTTTGAGCACCACGCCCGCGGCATCCTCGATCGGCTTGATCACCGACGTGAAGTCACAGGCGGGGCCGTACTCGTCGATGACGGTGTCCCATACCCTTCCTACCTCTGCAGCGACCGTAGTCGACAGCCCCAGATCTTGCGCCCCTTCGAGATAGAGGTGGATGTCTTTGACCATCAACCCGGTGGCAAAGCCATAGTCGAAGGTGCGCGGCAGCACGGCGCGCGGGAATTTGTCTCGGCTGGCGCTCGTCGCCCCGGAACCGGCGTTGAGAACGTCAATCATCACGCCGGCGTCGAGGCCTGATTTGACGCCCATCACCAAGACCTCCGCCGTGGCGGCCAACGCGGTCGCTGAAAGCAAGTTGTTGGCGAGCTTCATCGTTTGCGCTGAGCCTGGCTTGTCACCGATGTAGAACACCTTGCCCAACGTCTCGAAAATTGGCTTCAATAACTCGAATTCGACCGTGGGACACGAAACCATGACGGCAAGCGTTCCTCGTTCTGCTCCGCCGACTCCTCCGCTGACCGGACTATCAATCGCGACGATGCCACTTTCGGCCAACAAGCAATGAATTCGAACGGCCGTCGCGCTTCCGACCGTCGAAAGATCGATAAACCTCTTGACGCGTCGGCCCCCGACGATGCCGCCCCGCCCGGTCGCAACATTGAGAGAGGCCTGCAGCGAGGGCAAGCTGGCCATCACGGTTTCGGCGTGATCGGCGACCTCTTTCGGGGAGGACGCGGCTTGGGCGCCGTGTGTGATCAGTCTGTCGAGGGCATCGGGTTGGGTGTCGTAGGCCACGATGCGGTGTCCGGCGTCGATGAGGCGGCGTGCGATGGGAAACCCCATGTTGCCCAGTCCGATGAATCCGATATCCATGGTGGGCGCCCTAGCTTTGAGCGGGGTTGGCCAGTGTTCCACCGGCGATGCGGAATGCGTCGACCGCCGCTGGTATTCCGGCATAGATCCCCACCTGCAGCAGGATCTCGCGGATCTCCTCTGGTGTCACTCCGTTGGTCTGGGCGCCGCGGATATGGATGCGTAACTCGTGTGGGCGGTTGAGGACGGAGAGCATGGCGATGTTGAGCATGCTGCGGATCTTGGGTGAGAGTCCGTCGCGTCCCCACACTGCCCCCCAGCAGTATTCGGTGACGAGGTTCTGTAGGGGTTGGGCGAAGTCATCGGCTTGCGCGAGCGCCTTCTCCACATAGGCCTCGCCAAGCACCGCCTTTCGAATCTGCAGCCCGGTGTCATAAGTTGCCTTGTCCACGGTCGTCTCCTCAGCTAGCTCCACGGTTCTTCGCCGGCGATGGTGGTGCGGTGCAAGGTGCGTCGCGACGACGGGTCATACGGCAACGCGCGGTGCAAGATGCCGGTGTTGTCCCAGATGACGACGTCGCCGACCTGCCAGTCGTGGGTGTAGCAGAACCGATCCTGGGTGGTCCAGGTGAGCAAGTCGTCGAGCACTGCCGCACTCTCGGCCGGATCCAGGCCCACGATGTGGTCGGCGTTGACGCCGATCACTAGGGAGCGGCGCCCGTCTCGGCGCTTCCACACCAGCGGCGTCTCCTGGGGGGGAAGGGCGCGCCATGCGGCGAGTTCCTTCGCGCTGGGGTCGGGATTGACCAGTCGCTGTGCGGCCTCGAAGCTGTGCACGACGCGTAGGTCAGCGTACCGTTTGCGTTCTGTGTCGGGCAGGTTTTCGTATGCGGCATAGGTATTGGCGAACTGGGTGCCGCCTCCGGTCATGGCGACGTGGCGCGCGGTGAGCATGGTGGCTTTTGCGGGCACAGCGCTGGTGGTGTCGTCGATGTGCCAGTTGAAGGTGCCCTTGAGGTATTCGGCGGCCGGGTTTTTCGAGGGGTCCAGGGTGACTTTGAAGATCTCTTGGCCGCCGGGAGCCAATACGGTGCCCAGCCCGCGGCTGAACGCCAGCTGCTCCGTGTCATCCAGGTGCAGTCCGCGGATGAGCAGGACACCGCGCCATGTCAACGCTTCTCGGCAGCGGGCGATGACGGTCGGGTCGAGAAGGTCAAGCGCGCCGGTGACTTCGACGCCAAGCTCAGGGCTGAGCGCGACGGTGTGCATCATGGAATGTGCCTTCCTGCCCCCTCGGGGGATGAGTCGGTCGCCTGGTTGCGGCGATGTCCCGGCGTCGTTGCAGGGGTGAATTCGATGTGCAGGCTGGTAAGCCCGCGCATGATGAAGGTGGGTTCGTAGGTGTAGCGGCGGGCACCGGGCGGTCCGTGCTGCGTTGGCCAGATCCTGATATCGGTAGTGCGGTCCAGTAGGCGTTCGAGCGTGATGCGTCCTTCGACTCGGGCCAGGGGGGCACCGGGACAGGCATGGACGCCGCGGCCGAACGCGATGTGCTCGCGCACATTTGGTCTGTCGACACGCAAGGTGTGTGGGTCGTCGAATTTGCGAGGGTCGCGGTTGGCCGCGCCGAGAATCGACATCACTACCGTGCCCGCTGGCACATCACGACCACCAAGCTCGGTGTGGCACTTGGCGAGTCGAAAGTCGCTTTTGACGGGGCTTTCCAGACGCAGTGTCTCTTCGATGAAGCTCGGGATCAGGCTTCGGTCGGCGCGCAGGCGTTGTTGCAATGCCGGGTCTTCGGCGAGAAATCGCACGGCGGCGGTGAGCAGTTTGGCGGTGGTTTCCTGCCCGGCGCCGAATAGAAAGGTGGCCAGTCGAACCACCTCGATCGCCTCGGGGGTGCTGCCGTCGGGGTAGGTCGCGCCGGCCAGGCCGGACAGGACGTCGTCGCGGGGATTGCGACGCCGGTCGTCGACGTATTCGGTGAACTTGCGCTCGAGGTACGTCAGCGGGTTGACGCTGCGCTCGTTGTCGAGATCACCGGGTCGGCCGGCCACGGTGTCAAAGACTTGACGGAACTCGGCGCGGTCTTCCTCGGGTACGCCGAGCAGGTCCGCGATGACCAGCAGTGAGAAGGGTTTGGCGTAATCGCGCAGGAATTCGGACTTTCCGGTGGTGATGAACTTGTCCAGCTCGCTGTCGGCCAGTGGCCACATGAAGTCTTCGTTCTCTTTGAGCCGGCGCGGGGTGAGTAGGCGGCTCAGCAGTGCGCGGGCACGGGTGTGCGCGGGGGGATCCATGGTGACCATGTGTTCGGCCATCGGGAACACGTCGCGGTGTGCCTCGATCTGGGGCGTGATGTTGTCGCCGTCGATGTCGAAAGGCAGCGGGAACAGCGGACCCGATACCGAGATGCAGGAGGAGAAGGACTCGGCGTCGCGGGATAGCTCGACGGCTTCGTCGTAGCCGGTTACTGCGAGCACGCCGTGGTGGGGCTCGCGCGTGATCGGGCACTGCGCGCGCAGGTGATCGAAGTAGGGGTAGGGGTCGGTGATCAGCGATCTGTCGGTGAAAAAGTCGATCGCGTCGAAGTCGGTCATCAGTTGGTCTCTCTGTGTTTACAGTTGCACGACAACGGTTTTGGTGGCGGTGTAGGCGTCGAGTGCCTCGTGGCCCTTTTCGCGGCCGTATCCGGATTTTTTGAACCCACCGAAGGGCAGCTCGACTCCCCCGCCCGCGCCGTAGGTGTTGACATAGACCTGGCCGGCCCGGATTCTGGCGGCAAGGCGATGGGCCCGCGAGAGCTCCGAGGTCCACACTGCGCCCAGCAGCCCGTAATCGGTGCCGTTGGCCAGGCTGATCGCTTCGTCTTCGTCGGCGAATGTGTTGACGGTCAGGACTGGTCCGAAGATCTCCTCCTGGGCGAGAACCGATGCCGGATCGACGTTGTCGATGACGGTCGGCGAGAAATAAGCGCCATCAGCCAAAGCGGCCGCGTCGGGCACATACCCGCCGCAGATGAGTTCCCCTCGGGTGTTCTCGGCGAGCAGCGAGGCGACGCGCTGTTGTTGCTTGCGCGAGATCAGTGGGCCGAGTTCCTTGTCGTGCAGACCCGGGCCGATGGTGACGCGGTCGAACCGTTGGCGCACCATGTCGAGCAGCTGGTCGTGGATCGACTCGTGTACCAGCAGCCGCGAACCGGCCGAGCAGGTCTGCCCGGCGTTCTGCAGGATCGCTTTGGCGATGAATTCGGTGGCGCGCGCGAAGTCAGCGTCGGGAAACACGATCTGGGCCGACTTTCCGCCCAGTTCTAGGATGGTGGGCGCCACCCGTTCGGCGGCGGCGTGGGCCACGGCCGAACCCACCTCGGCAGAACCGACGAAACCGATATGGTCGATCCCGGAATGGACCGCTAAGGCGGCACCGGCTTCGGCGCCAAGGCCGGTGACGACGTTGAATACGCCAGCCGGCAGACCGGCTGTGATCGCGATCACAGCGAATTCCACTGCAGTGCGTGGTGTTTCGTCGGCAGGTTTGGCTACTGTCGCGTTGCCGACCGCGATCGCCGGGGCAATCGCCCGCGCGAGCAGTTGCATGGGGTAGTTCCAGGCGAGGATGTGGCCCGTCACGCCCAGCGGCTCGCGGCGGGTGTAGACGTGCAGGTCCGAGGTGAGCGGGATGCTGTTGCCGTAGTAGCTGTCGATCGCGTGCCCGTAAAACCGGAAATACCGTGCTGCGACGGCGGCATCGGTGCGGGCCTGGCTTAACGGCTTTCCGGTGTCCTGGCTTTCCAGCACCGCGAGTCGCTCTTGATCGGCATCGATCAGATCGGCCAGCTTGATCAGCACCTGGGCCCGCTCGGCCGGTGCTGTGAGTGACCACGCGCTCGACGCGCGTCGGGCGGCGCTGACAGCGCGATCCACCTCGTCGCCGCTACCGCGGCTCACCGGACCCAGCGAGCGGCCCGTCGAGGGGTCAATGTTGTCGTAGACGTCTTGGGCCGCCAGCGGCCGGCCGTCGATGAATGAGGCGGTGGTCGTCATCGTCAAATTCCAGGTGCAGCGCCGATTATGTGTTTCTGCCGCCGTTGACGCCTATGATCTGGCCGGTGATGTAGCCGGCTTCCTCGGACACCAGGAAGGCGCAGGCCGCGGCGATGTCTTCGGGTCGTCCGGCGCGGCGCACCGGGGTTTTTTCCGCGTGATGTTCCACCGTGTCGCCGAGATTGCCTTCGGCTTCGTTACGCCGTGTCATCGGGGTGTCAATGAAGCCAGGGGGAATGGTGTTGACCGTGATGCCCTTGGGGCCGAACTCGAGCGCCAGCGATTTCGTCAATCCGACGACGCCGGACTTGGAGGCGACGTAGTGGGCCATAAAGGGTTGTCCGCCATGGGTGCTCGAGGAGGAGATGTTGACGATGCGGCCCCATCCGGTGGCGATCATGTCCGGCAACACGATCTGGCAGCAGTGGAACGTCCCGGTGAGGTTCACCGCGAGCAGGCGGTCCCACTTTTCCGGGGTGATCTTCAGGAACGGTTGAAAACCCTCCATGCCGGCGTTGTTGATCAGAACCGTGATCGGGCCAAATGCCTGGCGGACCAGGTCGGCTGCGTCCTGGATCCGTCCCCGATCGGAGACGTCAACCTGCACAGCCATCGCCGTACCACCCTCGGCGATAATTTTCGTGGCCGCGTCGTCGGCGGCTGCGATGTCAAGGTCGAAGATCGCGACTTTGGCGCCGTCGCGGGCCAAACGCCGGGCAATGCCCAGCCCGATGCCCGACGCGCCGCCGGTGACGATCGCGATCTTGTCCACCGATTCAGTCATCCTTGCCTCGCTTGAGGAACCACTGCTCGAAGGTGTCGATGAACGCGCCGGGATATTCGCCCTCGACCGCCGTTGCCCGGTCCAGCTCGACCAGCGTGTCCACGGGAATCGACACCTTGAGTGATCCAAGGTTGTCGTCGAGTTGCTCCAGGGTGCGTGCACCGACAATGATCGACGCCACGGGCCGGGTGCGCTGCCACGCGAGTGCCAATTGTGCAGGAGTGCAACCGAGTTCAGCAGCCGCCTTCTGAACGACGGTGACAATCTCAAAGCCGCGATCATTCTTGTGAAATGCGTCGAAGGGCACCTCGTGTTGTGCCAGTCGGGTGTTTTCGGTGGTGTCGCCGGGTTTGACCTTGCCGGTGAGCATGCCGGCGGCCAGGGGGCTCCAGCTCATCAAACCCACGCCCTCATCGGCGAAGAGCTGTAGGTGCTCGCGCTCGAGGCTGCGCACGATGAGGTTGTATTCGCCTTGGAAGGCGATCGGGCGGGTGGTGCCGAGCCGGTCGCACACGCCGAGTGCTTTCATGAGCCGATATGCGCGCATGTTCGAAACCCCGACGTACAGGATCTTGCCGTCGCGGATGAGGTCGTCGAGTGCGGTGAACGTTTCCTCGAGCGGGGTGGCGTGGTCATCGACGTGCAGCCAGTACAGGTCGATTCGGTCTGTTTGAAGTTGGCGCAGGCTTTGTTCGCAGATCTGTTTGATGTGCTTTCGTCCGGCGCCGCGGGCGTGCGGGCCGCTCCCCACGGCCATGCCGAACTTGGTGGCCAGCACGACGTCGTCGCGTTTGCCGCGCAGTGCCCGGCCGCAGATTTCTTCGGACAGCAGGTAGCCGCTGGCGGTGTCGATGATGTTGCCGCCCGCGTCGAGATAGCGGCCGATGAGCGCGGTTGCTGTGGGTTCGTCGCATCCCCAGCCCGGCATGCCGAAAGTCATTGTGCCGAGGGCTAGTTCGGAGACATACAACCCGCTGCGTCCCAGGCGTCCAAGCTTCATTCGACGTTACTGCGGCTGGGCGGACTGGTCGATGACCCAACGCACCGAGCGGCGGTCGGGCTCGATGCCGTCATGCGGCAGGCCGTAGGTCTGCTCGGGATCTACGGTGGCCATGGTGAACATCTCCCCCAGTGGCATTAGACGCTGCACGCCGTGCAAGGCGAGTTCCTCACGCAGTTGGAGGCGCAGGCGCTCGGGGTAGATGCCCACGGTTTGCGTTTCCTCGCTGACCCAGTGGGCGACCTTGGTGATATCGGGAACCGGTACCAAGTTTACGACCCGGTTGTTGAGGCGGTCGGCGAATTCGACGGGTTCGTCGGCGGTACGCGAGATGACGACGCCCGCGCTGGCGGCATCGCCGATGATGCGGTAGAACTCGTCGTCGAGCGCGAGTGCCGACATCTCTTCTTGCAGTTCGTTATCCGGGCATTTAGGGACTGTCGACTCGTATGGCGGAAGCAGGAAGAACGCCGAGTGGATAGCTTGACCGAAACGCTCCAGGCGTGCCAGGTTCTCGTCGGTCTCGTCGCATTCGACGTAGACAATCCGGGTACTCGAGCACGCGGTCTGGTTGAAGTAGCCGGCCATGCGCGCCACTCCCACAGCGGCGTGCTGCATGGCCGTGGTGTCTTCGAGTGCCTCATGACCGACAACGGAGATCGATAGCTTGGGGTTCATGGCGATCAGTTCGATGCCTGGCACGAGGTACTTCTGGATGTGCGTCATCGAGGCCATCCCGCCCCATGCCGTGAGCTTCTCGATGCGTGACGGGCGGATGACACGCTTTTCCACCTCTTCGTCGCCGCCCTTCCAGTACGCGACGGCGAAATGTTTGGTCACCGGGTGATCGGGGTCGAGTTCGATCATCGCCCGCACGATCGCGGCGGCGGTGTAGGGGTCGTTGGACGGCGTCTTGATCAGGCAGTCGCCCTTGGTAAGCGCAGCACGAATGACCGTGATACCGGCGGTGATCGGGACGTTCCCGGCGATGATGTGCAGTTGCCGTGTCCCGATCGCGCGCACGCGAATGGTGGACTGCCCGGGGCGCCCCTTGTCGACCCACCCGTCGAGGTAGGCCTTGCCGACTCCCTTGTCAATCTGACCGCTGAGCCGGTCGCGGTCGAAAAGCCTAGGGAATTCGTCGTAGATGGGCCGCAGCACGGGTTCGGTCATATCACCGGCCTCGAGCGCGAGCTGGAACGCCGTCTGCATCAACGGGTTTTCCAGCGTCAACCGTTTTCCGAGTTGGGCGAGGAAGTCGATGATGTCGTCGATGGGTGTGTCGTGCAGGTCACGCAGCGCGCTGGCGTCGGCGAGCGCGAGCTCGTCGGCGTATTTCTTCGGATCTGGTGCACGGAATCGAGCGCCGACTCGGCCACCGAACTCGATGGCGTCATCGCCGGGCTCGATGATGCGGCCACGGATGATAATCGGGATGTCGAGGACGGTCGCCTCGGGCGCGGTGATCGTCATGTCAGGCCCCACCGACGTAGTCCATGAAGTCGTTGTAGGCCTTGGCGGTGCCCGCGCACGTGATCTTGTCGTCGCCGCCCGCCAGGTCGGCAAATCGAGTGATCTCGGGATGCACCCGAGGACTGCTGAAGCCGCAGGCACATTCGCCGTCGAAGGTGATCGTCACACGGTCACCGGAAATGAAGCCGCCCCAATAGGTTTCGGCAAGTAGGTCGTAGAAGGCCATCCGCCCGGTCTGGGTACCCGCCGCCGGCAGGCGCTGCGCGTCCTCGTTCAACAGGATCGGAATGGTGTAGGGGGCGACGTGGAAGAAGCCGGCGGCGCAAATCGGGTTCGCCGCGATCATCTCCGACATGCCATAGAAGCTGGCCAGCTTTTGGATGCCGAAGAACTCTTGCAGCACTTCTTTCCAGTTGGCGGGCGCGTCTTTGAATCCCTTGAAGCCGCCGCCTACGGCCAGCACCGATCCGGGTGCGAACTGAACCTGCAGTCCCACTTCTTTGCCCTTCAGGGCGAGTCGCACCATGTCGGCGGAAGTCCCACCCACCAACACTTTTTGGCCACGGAACTCCACGGCAAGCTTTTCGAACCAGTGTTGAAGGTCTTCTTCGCGGTGGCTGGCGGCTTCGATGAGCTGCATACGTTCCTCGAGAAGTCGGGGATCGATCTGAAGTTGATCGAGTTCGCCGCGCTCCTCGGCGGCACGCATGCGACCCGCCAATGACAGCAGGTCGCTGGACAGCCGGTAGTCGTAGAGCATGTGCCGGCATGCCTCGCCGCCCGCGGTCTCGGCGCCAAAAAGCATGCCCTGCTTGGCCATCATTTGGTGGCCGTAACGGTATCCGGCGGCGAAGTTGTGGATCTTCTCCGTGCGCATGTCGAGTCCGGTAGTAAAGCGAAGTGACTCGAAGTGATCGGTGCGCCAGGCTGGCCATTCGGTGCGTGAGCGTGGGATGAAGCTGAGTTTCCCGGTGGTGCCGGTGGAGTGGCCGATGATCATGCCGTGCTCGTCGAGGCGGGTCAGCCAGTCATCGACAGAGTCGACGCCATCCAAAGGTACTGACTTGAGGTCGTGGGTCGTCAGGCGGTTGAGCCAGACGGTGAGACGCGAAAACTGGCGCTTCTCGATCAAACTCAACGGGTAACTTTTGTAGACCCGGTGGTCGAACAGGACCGGCAGCACATCGTCGATTTCCTCGACGCGGTCGACCCCTTGCTGCGTGGCCAGTTTGTCGAGTGCTTCCAGCTGTGGGCGTAGCGATTCGAAGCGAATTTTGAGCGCCTGTTGCTGGACATCGGCGACCTCCTCGGTCGACAAGTTGAGTAGCTCCTCGTAGGGCTGCTCGGTCCACGTCGCGACGTTATGCGGATCCAACGTTGTCATAAGAGCCCCTATCCTCACGGGCGAGTAACCATACGATCGCGTCTAATTAAAGTTACACATGCTCTCGTCGGGATGTCAATGCACGTTGTGCCGCCGCGACCCACTGCGACCAGTTCTCGATGCGCGTCCACAGCAGCTCGCGCGTACCGGCGAAGTTGTGCATGTGGCCCATTGCTGGGCACAGGAACAGGTCCACCGACGGCGCCGACTGGTAGGCGCGAGGCTCACTTCTGCGGTCCAGGCAGACATCACGCTCGCCGAACGCTAGAAGTACGGGCACGTCGACCGCGGCGGCCTCCGTGAAGACCACGCCCGGTGTCTGCGCACACAAAACCACCCCGGGAACGGTGGATGAAATCCAGGGCGCCGCGCCCTGGTACCAGCCAGGAAACGCCGTCGCGACATCGACGTCGTCCCAGAACCAAAACCACATCGCCTTCGCCAGTTCGTCTTGGGGACCGGCGGCGGCAACCTGGCGGGCGTTGACCACGACGTCGAACGCATCGCGCGGGATCCACGGCCGGACTAACGGGGTCTCCCCCGGGGCGACGGGAACATGCATATCCATGACGCCGAAGCCCAGGACCGCAATTCCGTCGTACGTACTGTGGTGGGCCTGCTGGAATACCACGGTACTTGCTCCCATGGATTGGCCGAGGCCGAGGACCACGGGGTCACTGACAATGGGAAATTCCTTGCCGTTCAACCCCTTTGAAAGCATTCGCAGCACTTCGCGTTCGGCGGAATCGGCGGCGGCGGCCAACGTCGTGTAATCAAGCCGCGACATGTCGTGGGTGCTGCTGTCGCCCACGCCGAGGTGGTCGACCGAGACAAATACCCATCCGCGTTGAGCGTGCCATCGCGCTTGAGCTCCTCTGGCGGGTCCCGGTAGATCGGAAGTGAAGTAACCGCGGGCGAACGCGCCCCCCGGTTTTGCAAAGCAGACGATAGGCCGCGCGGGAATCGCTGCCGGCTCGGGCAGGTGGACGGTGAGCGCCATCGTCGCTGCCTCGCCAAGCCGCGCCGCGTCGGTGACGTCGATCCACAGGTCGATCTCGTCCATCTCACTCCCTCGATTGTCATCCAGCGCGGTACAATCATACTATTCCGTCTATTTAGTTACCATTGGAAGACCATGACCACCACAAGTCGCCGGCCGGGGCGCCCCACCCAGGCCGAAGCCGAACGGCTCGATGAGCAACTGCGCGAAGCCGCGGTGGCCACATTTCTCGAACACGGTTACGACGGCGCCAGCATGGAGGCCATCGCGCGTGCCGCCGGGATCACCAAGCAGACCTTGTACTCGCGCTATGCCGACAAGCGCGCAGTATTCATGGACGTGATCCCGTGGGCGATGTCGCGTTACGAACAGCCCGATCTCGTGGGTGACGCCGCCGGTGACGACCTTGGCGCCGCGTTGACCGCCATTGCGCGAGATGCATTGGAACGGGCCACGGATCCCAAGCTGGTGCGGTTGCAGCGGATCGCGATGAACGAATCTGGCCGCTTTCCCGAGTTTTCCGTCAGCGGGGAAACGATGGCGTGGTCGCCGCGGTTGCGGGCAGTCATGGATCTGCTGCGCCACCACCAAGCCGCCGGGAACATCGAGGTCGACGACATCGAGTTGTGGTCGGAGCACTTCTTGACACTCGTGCAGGTGCTTCCCGCGCGCCTGGCTGACTTTGGGGTGTATCGCAGCAAAAAGCAACAGGAACGTCACCTTAAAAGCGCGGTCGAGCTTTTCCTGCGCGCCATCAGGCCCGTGCACCCCGTCGCACCACCGCGCGCGTCCCGAAAGCGGCGCTCACCGCTCTGAGGGTCGTGCTAAAAGGTCCAGCCGCGCACGCCGTTACGGGGGGTACTGAATGGTGGTGCCGCGACCGATTGTCATGATCTGAGGCTCCTTGTCATGATGCGTTATGTTGCCGGATCGAATAGCAACGGAAGCGCCGTGGGCGAGCGGAATACCTGTCCCCGGATATGGGGGTCGGCACTGTTGGGGTCCAACCGTAGGTTTGGTAACCGGTCGAGCAGCAGGTTGACCGCGACGCGCATTTCCAATCGGGCCAGATGCATGCCCAAGCACACGTGTACCCCGTGGCCGAATCCAATGTGGGCGCGTGGCTGGCGGAATATGTTGAAGCAGTTGGGATCGGGGAAGCGCTCGTCTTGCCGGTTGGCGGCGCCCAGCATCGGCATGACCGCCGCGCCGGCCGGGATCGCCACACCACCGAGTTCGGTGTCGCGGGTGGCCACGCGGGTGATCGTCAACAATGGTGGCTCCCAGCGGACTGCCTCCTCGATCGCCTGCGGCAGCAGAGATCGGTCCGCCCGCAAGGCGTCGAGTTGTGCAGGGTCGGACAGCAATCCGAACAGCATGTTCCCGAGCGCCCGATAGGTGGTCTCCACGCCGGCCGGTAACAACAGTCGCAGAAACGAGAAGATCTCTTCATCGGATAACTGTTCGCCGTCGATCTGCGCGGTAGCCAGGCTGGTGATCAGATCCTCGCGGGGCTCGGCGCGTCGCGCGGCCAGGATCGGCGCGAAATAATCGCGTAGCGCGTTGGAGGCGGCCAGCCCGCGTTCGGGGTTGATGACAAAACTCAACAGTGAAATCGACCACCGCTGAAACTGCGGATAGTCCTCGCGGGGCAAGCCGAGCAAGCCCGCGATGATCAGTGTGGGGTAGTCGAAGGTGAACTCCTTGACCAGATCCGCGTGCCCACGTTCAACAAACCGGTCGATCAGCATGTTGCCGACTTGGCCGACCAGACCGTCCTCCCATTGGGCAAGTGCCTTCTGGGAGAAGGCCTTTGATACCAGGGCGCGATGGCGGCCGTGGTCGGGCTCATCCATCCCGAGCATGACACGCTTGCCCAGGACATCGCCGAACGCCGAGATGATGATCGCCGAGGAGAATGTCTCGTTGTCCCGCAGGATCTGCTGGACGTCTTCGTAGCGGTAGGCGATGAAAACCGGCTTGGCCTCCTCGTGCGGCATCCCGGAGACATCGAGCCGCTGGATCGGTTCCTCGCGGCGCAGCCGCGCCAATTCCGTATACGGGTCGCGGATATCGCCGCTGACCGCGTCGTCAAAAGATCCGAAATCCTCGAGATCGTCAAACAGTTGCACTCTGTCTCTCCAGGCTCATCCGCGGGGCGTGCATGGCCCGCCGTTAGCGGGTGGCTCGACATGTGGCCGCCCATCGGGCTGGGCACTCATCCAAGTCGACCAGATGCCCATCGAATATGGTCCCGGCGCCCCGGCTTTTTCGTAGAACCCTTGCGGGTCATACACTTTGGCCTCCGGATAGGGCCATGGGCAGGCAACAGACGTGGCCGTTCGAGTCCATTTGATGAGCGCGAAGCCAGCGCCGTAGGCGAAGTACGCGAGGTTGATGATGACGAGCATCACCGCGAACGATCCCAGAACGGGGCGACCGGCGAAGATGCGAGCTCGTTGGGCCAGCTTTTCGGCGACCGTGCGCCCGCTGTCGTCGCGATACAACAGCACACCGGACGGGATCATCACCAATGTGACCAGTGATGATTCCCATATCAAGGGAAACTGGAAGGGGGTTCCCGTGAAGACCGATCCGAACGGGATCACTTGGTCGTAGATGTAGAGCCCGGTCCGAATGTTGGCGATCTCCAAGAAGGCATCGAAGACAAACCCGACACCGTAGATGATGGCCGCCAAACTAATCAGCGGATGGCGCCAGACGAACGAGTCGAGTGGCCGTTTGGCCTGAATCTTGCGCAGGATCCAGACCGACGGAAAATACGGGCCCAGATAGAAGAAGGCATACAAGATCACGATGAACGGTTCGACGGTGGGCGACAGGGAGACGAGCGGCCAATCCTCCGGCCAGTGCCAGAGCTGCGGGTTGTACACGGCGTAAGGGGCCCAATTCATGATCGGGTCTTGCCAAACAATGACTGTCGTAACGATGGACATCAGCAGAACCGGATGCGCTGGCCAGCGTCGCCATGCCCAGAAAAAGACGCCCAGCAATATCACCAGAGACACGAGACTGCCGACCTGGCTGACGGTCATCCACGTCGAGCTGCTGATGCCGAACAGGTAGCGCACGGGACGCGGGGCCCCATTGACCTCCGGGTTACGGACCCTGTCGGAGACGGCTCCAGTGCGGGCGTAGTAGGCGATGAGGCCCACAGTGACGACCGCGACAACGATCCACAGAGCCGTTAGTGAAGGCGATCGACGCGCTTCGGTGTGCGCAACGCTAGCGGACGGCTTCGTTTGTTCGGCGGTCATCGGTCGGCCCGCCTACCCGATCCGAAGCAGCGCCGGGCCAGGACGGCTTCGCAAGCAGCGGGTTTGTTGGGGGAACCTGGCTGTCGCCTCATAGGTCACTAAACCTCTCCACCGGGCCGATAACCACACGACCGCGTGTAGTTAAAAAATACTCTACGACATCGTATGATTATGTCAATGGCGCAGTGCGCGGGCCGCACATCATGTGCACGGTGAAAAGGCGCGTCAAGACCTGTTGGTGTTAGCGAAACTCTCTGCACCGCACCATGCTTTGAGTGTCGGAGCTGGGAATATTCCCGCGAACCGGGGCGGTGCAGGCGCTCAGCGGTCTCGGTACGCGCGCGAGTTTTCGTCCTAGGTTGGCAGCTTGGTAGCCAGGTCCAGCACGGTCACCGTGTCGGTTCCGGCCTTTTCAATCGTTCCGAGGATCGGAAGCCGAGATCAACATCGGCGGCCTGCGCACGCCAACATGTCCGGAGGTACTGGTCAAAGTCGCGATGGTTTCAGGGATGATTGGCAGCGTCTCGCATCCCCGTGTCGCCGCGTTCAATGATGCGGCGTTGCGTACCCATTTGTTATCACTCGCGCGGCGCATCGTCGAGTAGCGCCAGTCGACGCGCCTCACGGCGTAGTCAAGTCGAAGTGCGGTCTCGTCACGGGTCGCCCGTAACCGGCCGTCACGTCAGCCGCCGGCGGTAGACGGGCAGGACCAGTTTTGGTGGTCGGGGTCGCAGACTGTTCATCTTCTTCGGTCCTACTGGGCGGCGGCGGCGGCGTTCTCGCCCCAAGGATCGCAGGAGAGTTGGTGCGGTGCGTGGCGGCGGCGAGGTCCGCTGCGAGGCCGGTTCAACAAACGTGTGGCACCCCGCGGTGGATTACGTCGCGAGAAAGTCGCGCATGGTCGCCAGCCGGTGGTGGTGAAACCGTTGCGCAAGAGGGTTTTTGGTGCGTACTTGATCGAATCCGTGGTAGGCACCGGTAACGATGTAAAGTTGTGTGGAAACTCCTGCTTGCCGTAAACGGGTGGCGTAGTCGAGGTTTTCGTCGTGGAAGAGGTCGGCGGTGCCGACGCCGATCCAGGTGGGCGGGAGCCCAGTCAGGTCTTTGCGGCGGCTCGGAGCGGCGTAGGCGCTGACGCCTTCGGCGGCGGGTTCGCAACCCAGGTAACTGCGCCAGCCGAAGGCGTTGTCTTCGGGCGTCCATCCGCGAGCACCGGTGAGGGTAGATCGTGTGACGGTACGGTCGTCGAGCATCGGATAGACCAGAACCTGACCGGCTAGACCGACAAGTCCGGTATCCAGGCACCGCAACGCCAGCGCTGCGGCTAGTCCCCCACCGGCTGATACGCCGGCGACCAGTATTCGTGATCGGTCGACGTCCTCTCGCGCGGCCAGCCATCGCAGAGCGGCGTAGCAGTCGTCCAATGCTGCGGGGTAAGGATGCTCGGGGGCGAGCCGGTATTCCACGCTGACGACCGACGCCCCGAGCTCATGCGCAGTCTTGGCTACGAGACGCTCGTCCATGCGGGCACATCCCGCTATGTAGCCGCCGCCGTGGATCCACAACACGGCCGGTGAATTGTCGGCCAGATCGTGGGGCCGGTGAACTCGGACGCTGGCGGTGGGCGAAACCGCGACGACGTCGACGTCACGCGCGGCCTGGAGCAGCCCCATGAACGACGTTTGGGCTCGCATTACCCGCAGGTGTCTGGCGAACAGGCCGTTACGGTACGGCAGCAGCCGGGCGAGGCGGCGAAGCGATGGGTCAATGTTTTCCAGCGCGGTAGCCTCGGCTTGCGTGGTCATCGCATTTCCTCCGTGATGTCGTGTCGGCGATTACTGGCTGTTCGACCGCGGCGGTGATTGACGCGGGGGGTCGATTCAACTGGGTGTGAGCTAGCCGGTATTGCATCGGCCAGCTCCTGCATGAAGCGCCCGGCACTGGCCTGCGCGCCATCGATCTTGCCTTGGGCACCGGGTTAATCACCAGCCCGGCATGATCGGAATGACCCTGGCGGCCACAGGATTGGTAACACTGCCACCAAAAATCGCAGGCCGCGACCGCAAGGACGGGCGCGATAAGCATCACCGATCCCACTGTCTTGACCCAATGATTGTTCACTCACCCCTCGGTGCGGGCACGCCATCACCGACTCGATCTTTCCGACTGACCCGGGCAGAGCTCGACGATATCGTGAGAGCGTCGCCGACCGCCGTGTCGTCGGTCAGCGCGCCCGTGATCGCGGCCGTTGCGGCCACTGACGGGGTCAACCCTTCGGCGACGAGCCGTCCGGCGGCGATTAGCACGCGAGTGGACGCGACTTCGCGTAATCCGTGGCTCTCCGAGCGCCGGATTGCCCGGCCCAATCGCACCAGCTCGCCGGCCGTGGCGCGGCCAATTCCGGCTTCATGTGCGACGATCGCCTCCTCGATCTCGGGGCGGGGAAACCCGAACTCGATGGCGACCATCCGTTGCCGCGTAAAGTCCTTGAGATCCTTCAGCACGCTCTGATAGCCGGGGTTGTACGACACGGCGAGTCCGAATCCCGGTGCAGCATCCATTGTTTGTCCGACACGATCGATGGGAAGCTGGCGACCGGTCATGGGGTGTGTTTGGCGAGCCACTCCGCCTGCATCACCAGCAGGGCCATTGCCTCCAATTGCGGTGTGTTGGAATCGAGTTCGCGGTAGCGCTGATAGACGTTGACGACGACGCGCTCGGCATCCAGCCAGGTCGCGTACTCGCCGAGGTCGATGGTGTCGGCGGCCTCGGACCAGGACAGGCCTTTGCGGTAGGCGGCCTCGGCCTGTTCGGCGACGTGCGCGAGATATCCACGGACCGCGCTGATCCCGTCCGGATCGGTGACCGGACCGTGGCCGGGCACCACGATCGGGGCGTCGAGCGCGATCATCACATCGCATGCCCTGATCCAGTTGGCGATCGGGCCGGCCCACACGATCGGGGTGCAGCCGATGAACAGCAGGTCGCCGCCGAACAGCACCCCGGCATCGGGCACGTGCACCACCGAGTCGGCGGCGGTGTGGGCCGGGCCCAGGTTCAGCAGGTCGATCCGGCGCCCGCCGACATCGATCGTCAGCTCGTAATCGAACGTCTGGTCGGCGTTGCGCAGTGTGATGCCGCTGAAGTCGAAGTGCCCGAATCGATCTCGCACGTACGGGGTGGCGACCGGGCCGAGGTTGGCGGTCTGCGTCATGGCCAGCATCTCGGGCGCCATCCCGTGCGCGATCTCGTCGGCAGTGCCCTGCGCGGCGATGATGCGCACCGACGCGTCCAGCAGCTGGTTGCCGTGGGTGTGGTCGCCGTTGGAGTGGGTGATCAGGGCGTCGGTGATGGGAGCGGATGAGGTGACGGGCCGCATCGCGGCGAGCATTTCTCGGGTCAGCGCCAGGTCGAACAGCGTGTCGACGAGCAGTGACGCGCCGTCGCCGGCGATCAGCCCGGCGTTGCTCCACCCGTACCCGCCGTCCGGCAGTGTCCACGCCCACACCCGGTCGGCCACCTCGTGCAGGCCGCGGGTGTAGGGCACCTTCGCCGGGGCCCGGTTGACCCGGACCGGGGCGGGCGCGGCGTCCGGGTTGCGCCGGGCTGCCAAGGGATGCGGCGGGCCGCTGGCGCGCACGGTTTGCCGGGTCTCCCCCAATCCTTCGACCCGCAGGGTGACGACGTCGCCGTCGTGCAGCCAGCCCGGAAACGATTCCAGCGCAGCGGGATTGAGGTGCTCGACGAGCGTGCAGGTGGGCACGGTTCCGGAGCCGACGACGTCGCCGGGCGTGAGCGGCACGCCGCGCGAGGCGTATGAGATGACCTCGCCGAAGGTCCAGTCCATCTGGCCGGTCGACCCCGAGCCGATCACGCGGTCGTTGACCAACGCGGTCACCTGCAGGTCGAGCCTGCCGTCCCGCCGGTACGGCTCGAGCTCGTCGGGCGTCACCAGGTAGGGCCCCAGCGTGACCCCGCTGTCCTTGCCCTTGCCCTGCCCGATCGCGAGCTGGCTTTCCCGCTGCTGCAGGTCCCGCGCGGACCAGTCGTTGAAGATGGTGTAGCCGATGATGGCCTTTTCGGCTTGCTCGACGGTCAGGTCCTTGCCGCTGACACCGATGACGGCGGCGATCTCCAGTTCGAAGTCCTGCCAGGCACTGCCGGGTGCCGTCGGGGCGTCTTCGTAGGGACCCAAAACTGTTGTGGGGCAGGCGAAGTAGAACGCCGGGATGCGGTACCAGGTGTCGGCGAGCACCCGGCCGCCGCCCATCGCGGCCTGGCAGTTGCGCATGTGATCCAAGAAGCACAGGGAGTCCCGGATCGACGGCGGGCGCGGGATCGGCGCCAGCACGGTCACCTCGGCGAGCTGCGCCACCGCCGAGGGGGAACGGAGCGCGTCCTCGCCGGCCCGGCGCAGCCCGTCGGCGCCGCGTCCGATCAGGTCGAGCAGCGTCACGCCCGCCGGCATGGCGTGGATGGTGTCGCCGGAGAGCACCCCGGCGCGTTCCCCGTCATTGCCTCGAAAGGTCAACCACTTCACTCTCGCACCACCTCACTCGGTTCCTTGTCCGGCCGCAGCCCACGCCAACTGGATTGACGCAGACGGTCATCCGGCGTCCATTCGCTGTAGCGCACCTCGCCGACCAGGACCGGTTCGACGAACGTCACCCCCTTGGTGTCCTGACGCGGCAGCGGGGGGTGGAACGGGGATTGGTCGGTCTGCAACGGCGCCAACGTCTTCTTCAGGTTCGCCAGGTCACGCTCGGTGAAACCGGTGCCGACGCGTCCGGCGAAGCGCAAACCGTCCGGGCCCGGGATTCCCATCAGCAGCGAGCCGATGCCACTGGTGCGCCCGCCCTCGCCCGCCTTCCAGCCGCCGATGACGACTTCCTGGGTGTTCCAGTTCTTGTCCTTGATCCAGGACGCCGAACGCCGGCCCGGCTGATAGGTGGAGTCACGCCTTTTCCCGACGACGCCCTCCCAGCCGTACTTCAGTGAGTGCTCGAGCGCTTGGGCGCCGTCACCGGGCAACAGGTCGGGGACGATCAGATTGCTTGCGGCGGCGAGGAATTCCAGCAACTTTCGCCGGTCGGAGTAGCGCGCCCGCAGCAGCGAGCGGCCGTCCAGGTAGAGCAGGTCGAACGCCCAGTACTCGACGCGGGCGCCGCGACCCCGGTTCTGCATCGCATGGAAGCTGGGCACCCCGTTCTCGTCCAGAATCACGGCCTCGCCATCCAGCACCACGTGATGCTCGGCCAGATCGGCTGCCAGCGAGCGTAATTCGGGATATTCCTTGGTGACTTCGCGGCCGCGACGGGACCGGATCCGCAAGTCGCCGTGATCCACCTCCACCAGCAGCCGGTAGCCGTCCCATTTGCCCTCGAATGCCCACTGCCCGGCCTTGAGCGCGGCCACCGAACCCTCCGAGGCGAGCATCGGGGTGATCGTGTCGAACTCGAAGACCTTCTGGTCCTTCATCCGGTGCGCCAGCCACTGGTCGCCGTTGGTTTGAATCAGCGCGTAGCGCCCGGAGATCCGGTTGCCGTGCAGGTTGACGATGACCTCATCGTCCTGAAACTTCTCCGCCTCGTACGTGCCGGCGTCCCAGATGACCACCTTGCCGGCGCCGTACTCGCCCTTGGGGATGTTTCCCTCGAACGAGCCGTACTCGAGGGGATGGTCCTCGGTGTGCACCGCCAGGTGGTTGACCGACGGGGTGTCGGGCAGGTTCTTCGGAACCGCCCACGACACCAGCACGCCGTCGCGCTCCAGCCGGAAGTCGTAGTGCAGGCGACGGGCGTGGTGCTCCTGGATGACGAACGAATTGCCTTGGCCGGTAACTGGTCTCGCGGCGGGCACCGGTTCCGGAGTCTTCGACGCGTCCCGCATGCTGCGATACTTGCTGAGCCGGTCGCTGACCGGCACGTCGGCGTCGAGCTCCGCCAGCAGATCGCCGTCGCGGGCCACCCGGTCGAGCACTTCGTCGTAGCGCAGCTGACCCACCGACGGGTCTTCGAGTTCCTCCCAGGTGCGCGGCGCCGCGACGGTGGGATGTTCGCGCCCGCGCAGCGAGTACGGCGCGATCGTGGTCTTGGAGCCGTTGTTCTGGCTCCAGTCGAGGAAGACCTTGCCCGCCCGCAGGCTCTTGGTCATGGTCGAGGTGACCAGCTTGGGCATCGCCGTTTCCAGTTGCTGGGCAACGCGTTTGGCCAGCACGGTGGCACCCTTGCTGCTCACCGGTTTGTCCAGCGGCGCGTAGAGGTGCACCCCCTTGCTGCCGCTGGTGAGCGGAAAGGTGGTCAGCCCGATGCCGCCCATCAGGTCCCGCACCGCGTGGGCGACCTCGCACAATTGCGGCATCGTCACGCCTTCGCCGGGATCTAGGTCGAACACCAATCGCGTTGCGGGGCCGGGCTTGAGCTCCTCGGCCTTGCTTCGGGTCCACTCGGCGACGAAGCGCCACTGCGGGACGTGCACCTCCAGCGCCGCCTGCTGCGCGATCCAGGCCAGCCCGTCGAGGCTGTCGATGATCGGATAGGTCGTCGTCCCCGACCGGTGGGTGACGCTGGCTCGCGGCAGCCAGTCGGGCGCCGAGGACGCCAGCTGCTTTTCGAAGAACGACTCCTGCTCGACGCCGTTGGGCCAGCGCTTGCGGGTGGCCGCGCGTCCGGCGATGTGCGGCAGCATCACCTCGGCGATGCGCGTGTAGTAGTCGAAGATGTCGGCCTTCGTCGTTCCGGTGGCGGGGTACAGCACCTTGTCGGCGTTGGTGAGCTTCACCCGTGCTGCCATGCTGTCAACCTACGCGTTTCAACGCTGTTAACTGCTCTGACCACCGACAATCGGCTTCACTTTCGATTGGTTTTGTGACATCAACCACGGAAGGGTTAAACCAGGGACCGCATCGAGGCACAGTGGAAACGGTGTTTGATGCCATCGCCTCTGACTGCCGTCCAAAAGGGGGCGTCCCGCTGAGCGACGCCACACTGCAATTGCATTCGCAACGAATCGACGTGCCCACCTACGACAGGTCGGCCCTTCAGCGGGCCGTCGTCCACATCGGCGCGGGCAACTTCCACCGCGCACATCAGGCCGTCTACTTCGACGACCTCGCCCGCTCGGGCATTTCGGATCGTTGGGGGGTAACCGGCATCAGCCTCCATTCCCCCGACGTCAAAGACTTGCTGTCGGCCCAGGATGGGCTGTACACCGTGGTACAGCGCGGCCATGACCGCCAAACCGCCCGTGTCGTCGGGTCGATCGGTTCCCTTCACTACGCACCGAACGACAACGCAGCGGTCCGCGCCGCCTTGGCAGACCCCGAAACCCGCATCGTCAGCCTGACGATCACCTGCAACGGATACTTCCTCAACCCCGTCACCGACCAATTCGACGCCGACCACCCCGACGTGCGCGCCGACCTCGTCGCCTCCGACGGCTATGCCACCGCGTGGGGATATCTGGCCGAAGCCCTCGACCGCCGTCGCCGCGCAGGCGTCGCGCCATTCACCGTGCTCTGTTGCGACAACTTTCCCGCCGACACCCAGCCGGCCAGGACCGCGCTGGTATCGTTCGCGGCCTTGAAGGACCCCCGCCTTGCCCGGTGGATCGACACGCATGTCGCTTTCCCCTCGACCATGGTCGATCGCATCACCCCGCAAACCTCGAAGTCGGAGCGCAAGTTCGTCGAGCAGACCTTCGGCGTCGCCGACAAATGGCCCGTCGTGACCGAACCCTATTCCCAATGGGTGATCGAGGACGCCTTCAGCAATGGGCGCCCACCGCTCGACCTGGTGGGTGCCGAATTCGTGACCGACGTCCGGGACCACAAGTTGATCAAGACCCGCGTGCTCAACGGAACCCATATCGCGCTCGCATGTTTGGCCACACTCGCCGGATACCAGCGCACCGACCAAGCGATGCGGGATCGCGTCATCTTCGACTATGTGGAGAGGCTACTGGGCGACGAGATTCAGCCACTGTTGCCCGCGGTCCCCGGGATGAACACGCCCGAGTACCGCGGCACGGTGCTCGATCGGCTCAGCAACCCCCGAATGAGCGACCAATTGTCGCGGCTGGCCCGACGGGGAACAAGCAAGATAGCGTCGTTTGTGCTGCCCTCCCTGCAGGACGCGATCGCACGGGGTAGGCCGCACACGCTGCTGATGTTGGCCGTGGCCGGATGGGCCCGTTATATGCGCGGCCACGACCTCAGGGGGCGCAAGTTCCGCCTCGAAGACTCGCAGGCGATACCCGTCGCCAGGTTGGCCGACATGGCACGGCACAACCCCGAACCGCTGCTGGGGCATGAGATGTTCGCCGAACTGCGCGCGGTTCCGGGTTTTGCGGAGCGGTTGGGCGACATGATTACGGACATCGACGAGCGCGGTGTGGTGGCCACGCTGCAGGATGCGATGCGCGACGACGAGCGAGAGTTGGTGGCGCGATGAACGGCGGGCTGACCTTTGTGCGCCCATTCGATCCGGCGCCGATCACCACGTTGCTCTGTGACGCCGACGACAACCTGTTCGGCTCGGAGAGACCGGCATTCGAGGCGTCGACCGAGGTGACGAATCGTTTCCTGGCCAGGTTCGGGGTGAGGGCTCCGTTCAGCTGTGACGAATTGCGTAAGCGGGCGGTCGGGAAGAACTTTCGTGCCATGGCTCTCGACCTGGCGGTGCAGTGCGACGTGCCGCTCGATCAGGTGTTGGCCGAGGGCCGCCCCGAAGCGGTGGTCGCCTCGGCGGGCGACTTGGCGAGCGGCAACGCGTTGTCCGCCGACGAACTCGAGCAGTGGGTGCGTGAAGAGCGCGAACGGGTCACCGCTCATCTGGCTGCCACCCTGACATCCGATCCGCAGGTACTGGAACCGTTGAACGAGCTCGCGAGCCGCTACGCACTGGCCGCGGTCAGCTCCAGCGCCACCAAGCGCCTGCGTGCCTGCTTCACCGCCACCGGCCTCGACGCGCTGATGCCGGAGGCTGCGACCTTCAGCGCGGAGGATTCTCTTCCGGTGCCGACGAGCAAACCCGACCCGGCGGTCTACCTGCATTGCGGCGAGGTACTCGGTGTTGCCGCGGAACAGGGGCTGGCCATCGAGGACTCCGTGGCCGGCGTGACTTCCGCGGTCGCAGCCGGGTACACATGCGTCGGTAACCTGATGTTTGTGCCACCCGACGAATGGGATTGCCGCCGTGCGGAATTGATTGATGCCGGCGCGGTCGCGATAACCGATTCGTGGCGTGCCCTTGCTGATGTCCTGCTGTTGTCGGCCGTGCCGGCCGTGGGTTCTCCCCCAACGTAGGGCTGTGTCTGGTCCGCGACGGGGGTCGAAGCGGCTGGGCTGCGGCCGGCCGTCGTCGTACCGTCGATAGGTGTTGCGCGCCCAGTAAAGATCGGGCAGTGGCCCGGGGAGGAGTTGGCCAATGGTGGCTAGCCCGATCGATCTGAATAATGCGTCGCTGTCCAAGCTGCCGATCGAGGCTCCGAACTATGACCGCGAAAGCGTGACCGTCGGCATCGCGCATATCGGAGCCGGCCATTTCCACCGGGCGCATCAGGCCGCGTACATCAACCTGCTGCTCCAGCAGGGCCTGGGATACGACTGGGGCATCTGCGGCGTCGGGGTGATGCCCTCCGACTGGACCATGCGCGACGTCCTCAACGATCAGGACGGGCTGTACACGCTGATCTTGGATCATCCCGACGGCACCCGGGACGCGCAGGTGATCGGCTCGATCGTCGACTACCGCTACGCCCCGGACGATCCGGAAGCGGCGTTGGAGGTGCTGGCTGCGGCATCCACCCGGATCATTTCGCTGACCATCACCGAAGGCGGATACCGCGATCCCGACGGGCCGGCGTTCGCGTTGATCACCAAGGCGCTCGCCAGGCGGCGCGGTCAAGGAATCTCCGCGCCGACGATCGTCTCGTGCGACAACATCGAGAGCAACGGTGAGGTAGCCAAGCGCACGGTGCTCGCCAGTGCCGAGCGCTTGGATCCCGGGCTGGCCCAGTGGGTGGCGGAACACGCCCGGTTTCCGAGCTCGATGGTCGACCGTATCACTCCGGCAACGACTTTGGAGATGGCCGCGGAGGTGCGGCGTGACTTCGGCGTCAACGACCGGTGGCCGGTGGTGGCCGAGCCGTTCACCGCTTGGGTGATCGAAGACGACTTTGCCGATGGTCGCCCGCCGCTGGAGCGGGCGGGGGTGCTGATGGTCGACGATGTGCGCCCGTACGAGCTGATGAAGTTGCGGCTGCTCAACGCGGGGCATCAGTGCCTGGCCTACTTCGCCCATCTGTGCGGATTCAAGTTCGTTCACGAGGCGGCGCGTGATCCGCTCTTTGCCCGATTCCTGCTGTCCTACTTCGAGACTGAGGCCATCCCCACGCTGCCGCCCGTGCCGGGCATCGACCTTCATGAATACGGTCACACGCTGGTCGAGCGGTTCGCCAACCCCGCCGTCCGCGACACCGTTGCGCGGCTGTGCGCCTATTCGTCGGACCGCATTCCGAAATGGCTGTTTCCCGTCATCTGCGACAACCTGGACAGCGGCGGGCCGGTTCAACTGGCGGCCGCGGCGGTGGCCAGTTGGGCCCGCTACGCCGAGGGGGTCGATGAGTCGGGCAAGCCGTACGAGGTGGTGGATCAGCTGGCGGACTCGCTCGTCCCGATCGCCCGGTCGCAGCACCACAATCCCACTGGGTTGATCGAGGTCACCGCGCTGTTCTGCGATCTGGCCCACCAACCGCGGTTTGTCGAGGCGTACCGCTGGGCCCTGGATTCTTTGCACCGCAAGGGGGCTCGGGCGACGCTCGAGGCGTTGGTGCGATGAGCCGCGGGCTGGTGATCGGCGAGGCGCTGGTCGACATCATCGACGGTGACGAGCATCTCGGTGGCAGCCCGCTCAACGTCGCCGCCGGACTGGCCAAGCTGGGTCGCGACGTCGACTTCTTGACTTACATCGGCGACGATCCGCACGGCCGACGCATCGTTGATTACGTCAAATCCTCAGGTGCACAACTTGTTCCGGGGAGTACCTCCGCTACCCGGACACCGACCTCGGTCGCGACGATCGCCGACGACGGGTCCGCGGCTTACGCATTCGACCTGGAATGGCAGGTCTCCGGACCGCCCGAAATCGGGCCGCCACTGCTGGTGCACACCGGATCGATTGCCGCCGTGCGCGAGCCGGGGTGCCTGGCGGTCGCGGCGCTGCTCGACACCTATCGGGTGTCGGCCACCGTCAGTTTCGACCCCAACGTGCGCCCGTCACTCATCATCGACCGGGATCTGGCCCGCGACCGCATCGCGCGCCTCGTCGAGCGCAGCGACATCGTCAAGGCCAGTGACGAGGACCTGGGCTGGATCGAGCCGGACCGCGACCCGGAGTCGACGGCCCGGGCGTGGTTGGCCTCCGGCCCGGCGGTCGTCGTCCTGACCAGGGGTGAGCGGGGCGCGGTTGCTTTCTGTGCGGCCGGCGAGGTCCGGGTGGCGGCCAAGCCGGTTCAGGTGGTAGATACCGTCGGCGCCGGTGACGCGTTCATGGTCGGCCTGCTCGACGCGCTCTGGGGAATGGACTTGGTGGGGGCCGCCCGGCGGGCCGCCCTGGGGCGGATCGGACTCGACGCGCTGACGGCGGCGCTGCAATCGGCGTGCCTGGTGTCGGCGTGGACGGTCGGCCGCGCTGGCGCCGAGCTGCCCGACCGGGCCAGCCTGCGGGCCCGTCCACCGAATTAGCTGTACCCGAAAGTCCGCGGTGCGGGCGGGCTGCGCTGTTTTGCTGGGGGCGGTGTGGGCATACTGACTTACATGCGTTCCATCTGGAAGGGTTCGATCGCGTTCGGACTGGTGAACGTCCCGGTCAAGGTGTACAGCGCCACCGAGGACCACGACATCAAGTTCCATCAGGTGCACGCCAAGGACAACGGCCGCATCCGCTACCAACGCATCTGCGAGAAGGACGGCGAGGTCGTCGAATACCGTGACATCGCCCGGGCCTTCGAGTCGCCCGACGGGCAATCGGTGATCATCACCGACGACGACATCGCCACCCTGCCCGAGGAACGCAGCCGCGAGATCGAGGTGCTCGAGTTCGTCCCGGCCAGCGACGTCGACCCGATGCTGTTCGACCGCAGTTACTTCCTCGAACCGGATTCGAAGTCGTCGAAATCGTATGTGCTGCTTGCCAAGACGCTCGCCGAGACCGATCGGATGGCGATCGTTCACTTCACGCTGCGCAACAAGACCAGGCTGGCGGCGTTGCGCGTCAAGGACTTCGGCAAGCGCGACGTGATGGTGGTGCACACGCTGTTGTGGCCCGACGAGATCCGCGACCCCGACTTCCCCGTGCTGGACAAGAAGGTCGACATCAAGCCCGCCGAACTCAAGATGGCCGGGCAGGTGGTGGAGTCGATGGCCGAGGACTTCAACCCCGACCGTTACCACGACACCTACCAGGAGCAGCTGCAGGAATTGATCGAGGCGAAACTCGAAGGCGGCGAGGCGTTTACCGTCGAGGAGCAGCCCAAAGAACTGGACGAGACCGAGGACGTCTCTGACCTGCTGGCCAAGCTGGAGGCCAGCGTCAAGGCGCGCTCCGACGACGGCAAGGCCGGGGCCGGTTCGGGGGCCAAGAAGGCAGCGGCGAAGAAAGCGCCCGCGAAGAAGGCCCCGGCCAAAAAGGCGGCCGCCAAAAAGGCGCCGGCCAAGAAGACACCCGCCAAAAAGGCCGCGGCAAAGTCCTGACCAAGCCGGGCGGTCAGCGCCGACGCATCGACAGGAAGCGGAACCCGGCGGCCAGCAGGTTGATCGCCGCGACGATGATGATCAGGCTCAACGCCGCACCCCAGATCCGCAGGAAGCCGGCGTGTTCGGGGTTGGTGAGTTCGGTGTAGATCAACAGCGGCAGCGAGGCCATATTGCCGTGGAACATGTCGAAGTTGATGGACCGGCTGTAGCCGACCAGCACCAGCACCGGCGCGGTTTCGCCGATGACGCGCGCGACCGACAACAAGATGCCGGAGACGATGCCGGGCATCGCGATCGGGATGACGATCCGCACGATGGTCTTCCACTTGGTGACACCCAGCGCGTAGCTGGCTTCGCGCAGGTCGTCGGGCACCAGCCTGAGCATCTCCTCGGTGGACCGCACCACCACGGGCAGCATCAACAGGACCAATGCCAACGACACAGCGAAGGCGCTCTGCTGGAAGCCCAACGTGGCGATCCAGAGGCTGAAGATGAACAGCGCCGCCACGATCGAGGGCACCCCCGCCAGGACGTCGACCATGAACGTCGTCACCCGCACCAGCCGGCCGGACCCGTATTCCACCAGGAACACCGCGGTCATCAGGCCCAACGGCACGGACAGGACCGCGGCCACGCCGGCCTGCACCAACGTCCCGTACAGCGCGTGATACACCCCGCCGGCAAACTCCTCGGGCAGCACCCCACGCAGCGAGTGGGTCCACCAGCCCGAGCGGGTGACGGCGTACCAGCCGCGGGCTAGAACCACCCCGAGGACCCAGACCAGCGGCACCAGGGCGACGAGGAACGAGGCGACGAAGAACGTCGCCGCGGCGTTGTTGGTGATCCGCCGCCGCAGGCTCAGCGGGCTGAAGACGTCCGGTTTGACCGGCAGGTCGAGGGCGTCGATGCTCACCCGTTGACCTTCCCGCCGGCGATCGCGCGGGCGCTCGCATTCACGATGAAGGTCAGGACGAACAGCGCGAACCCGGCAGAGATGTAGGCCCCGGTGGGCAATGGTTCACTGAATTCGGCTGCCGCGGAAGCGATCTTGGAGGCGAACGTGTAGCCGCCGTCAAACAGCGACCAATTGCCCGCGCGGGCGGCCGACCGCAGGATGATCAGGACCGCCACGGTCTCGCCGAGGGCGCGGCCCAACCCCAGCATCGACGCCGCGATGACACCGCTGCGACCGAACGGCAGCACGGTCATCCGCACCACCTCCCATTTGGTGGCGCCCAGAGCCTGCGCCGCTTCCATCTGAATCGGCGGGGTCTGGCGAAACACTTCGCGCGACACCGAGGTGATGATCGGGAGGATCATCACCGACAGCACGATGGCGGCGGTGAAGATGGTGCCGCCGCCGGCCAGCGAGACGTTGCCCTGCTTGAACAAAAAGAACCAGCCCAGGTTGCGGTTCAGGAATTCCGCGACGGGTTCGAGTTTGGGCGCCAGCACGAAGATCCCCCACAAACCGAAAATGATCGACGGCACCGCGGCCAGCAGATCGACCATCGCGCCGAACGGCCGCGCCAGCCGTTTCGGCGCGTATTGGGTGAGGAATATCGCGATCCCGACCGCGACCGGCACCGCCAGCACCAGTGCGCTAATCGAACTGAGCACGGTGACCATGAACAAGTCGCGGATGCCGAACGCGAGGTGGTCCGCCTTGGCGGTATTGAACTCGGCGCTGGTGAAGAAGTTCGCGTGGTTCGCGCGCAGTGACGGGATCGCGCGAACCAACAGGAATACCGCGATCAGCGCGATCGCGATCACAATCGTTGACCCGGCCGCCGCGGCGACCAACTTGAACAGTCGGTCGCCGCGGTGCGCCTTGCGCGGATCGGTCGCCTTCAGCGCAGGCTGAATCCCTGTTGAGGGACTGGCGATCGCTCCGCGGGTCATGGCATCCCGGATCACGCGATCGCGTTGACCGCGGTCGACAGTTTCGACTTGAACGAGTCCGGAATGGGGATGTATCCGTTGTCCGCCAAGCCATTTTGGCCCGCGCCGATGGTGCTCTGCAGGAAAGCCTTCACGGCCGTGCCGACCTGCGCGTCGGGATACTTCGAGCAAACGATCTCGTAGGTTGCCAGCACGATCGGGTAGGAGCCGCCCTGCGTCGGCTTGTAGAACGAGTTGGTGTCGAGCACCAGGTCGTTGCCCTCGCCCTTGACGGTGGCACCGGAGATCGTCTTGCCGACCGAGTCGGCGCTGATGGCGACGGCATCGCTGCCGGGCGCCGTGACGATCTTGGCCATGTTCAGGTTCTGGGCCTTGGCGAACGACCATTCGTTGTAGGTGATCGATCCCTCGGTGGCCTTGATGGCCGCCGACGTGCCGTCGTTGCCCTTGGCTCCCTCGCCGACACCGCCGTTGAACGTCTTTCCGGCGCCCTTGCCCCACGCGCCGTTGGACGCGGCATCGAGGTACTTCTGGAAGTTGTCCGTGGTCCCGGACTGGTCGTTGCGGAACACCACGTGGATCGGCTCGGCCGGCAGGACGGTTCCGTTGTTGAGCGCCTGGATGGCCGGGTCGTTCCACGTGGTGATGGCGCCGTTGAAGATCTTCGCCGCCGTCGGACCGTCGAGGTTCAGCGAGCTGACGCCCTTGACGTTGTAGGTGATCGCGATGGGGCCGAACACCACCGGCAGGTTCCACGCCGGCGAGCCGCAGCGCTGCTGGGCCGCGGCGTACTCGTTTTGGGCCAGCGGCGAGTCCGATCCACCGAAATCGGTTTGGTTGCCGTTGAATTCACTGATTCCGGCACCTGAGCCATTGGCCGTGTAATTCAACGTCTGACCCGGGCACGCTTGTTCGAACGCGTTGACGAAGCGCGTCATCGCGTTGGCCTGCGCCGTCGACCCGCTGGCCTTCAGCGTCTTCTTTCCGCCGCAACTCACCTTGCCCGCGGATCCGCCCGTCGTCGCACCGCTACCGCTTGCTCCGCTCGAGTTGTTGTTTTCGCTGCCACACCCGGATAACACCAAAGCGGCGCTAGCCAGCACACTCACGGCGGCGCCAAATCGGTTCAGTTTCAATTCTCTTCCTCACAGTAGGGATGAAACATCGCCGCCGCCTGAGGCCGCGGCCCGGCAACCAGGTATCTGTCGCAGCCAAGTAGCTAACAGTAACAAGGTTAACGTTCGGAGAATTGTGTGCGGCGGTCGTCAGGCGCCGGTCCACCGCGCAATTGGGGCCGGTCGGGGAGTTACATCGCGCCCCCTGTATGACAAACTAGAACCTGTTTCAGAAATGCCGTGATCTGCGTCGGCGAGGTCTGTTACCGTGTCGCCGGATAACTCGAATAGAGAGGCCGTAATGATCCTTGACAGGTTCCGTCTGGACGACAAAGTCGCCGTCATCACGGGTGGCGGCCGCGGCCTCGGTGCCGCCATCGCGCTGGCTTTCGCCGAGGCAGGCGCCGATGTGCTCATCGCATCGCGCACCCAATCTCAACTAGACGCCGTCGCCGAACAGGTCCGCGCCACCGGCCGCCGCGCCCACGCCGTCGCCGCCGACCTGGCCCATCCCGAGTCGACCTCGGAGCTCGCCGATCAGGCCGTCGAGGTGTTCGGAAAACTAGACATCGTCGTCAACAACGTCGGCGGGACCATGCCCAACACCCTGCTGACCACCTCCACCAAGGACCTCAAGGAGGCGTTCACCTTCAACGTCGCCACCGCGCACGCGCTCACCATCGCGGCGGTGCCGTTGATGCTGGAGCACTCCGGCGGCGGCAGCATCATCAACATCACCTCCACCATGGGCAGGCTGGCCGGGCGCGGCTTTGCCGCCTACGGCACCGCGAAGGGCGCGCTCGCGCACTACACCCGGCTGGCCGCGCTGGACCTGTGCCCGCGCATCCGGGTCAACGCCATCGCCCCCGGATCGATCCTGACGTCGGCGCTGGACGTGGTGGCCTCCAACGAGGAGCTGCGCGCACCGATGGAGAAGGTCACACCCATGCGCCGCCTCGGCGACCCCGTCGACATCGCCGCCGCCGCAGTCTATTTGGCCTCCCCGGCCGGCAGCTTCCTCACGGGCAAGACGTTGGAGGTCGACGGCGGCCTCACCTTCCCCAACCTCGACATCCCGGTCCCCGACCTGTAAACCATGAGGCGCGAGCAGTCCCCCGCAAGCGGGAGGTACCCCCAGCAAAAGCCCCCACACGCACGGCGTGTCGGGCGCTTTTGCGTCTGCTCGCGGTCTTACCCCTACCGCTAAGGAGCCCGCCATGGCCATACCCGTCGTTCAGTTGGGCACCGGCAACGTCGGCGTCCATGCGCTCAAGGCGTTGATCACCAATCCCGAGTTCGAGCTCACCGGGGTGTGGGTGTCGTCGGAGGCCAAGGCCGGCAAGGATGCGGCGGAGCTTGCCGGACTTGAGGATTCGACCGGAGTCCTGGCCACCACCGACCTGCACGCCGTGCTCGCCACCGGTCCGCAGTGCGCGGTCTACAACGCGCTGGCCGACAATCGCCTGCCCGAGGCTTTGGAGGACTACCGCCGGGTCCTCGCGGCCGGAATCAACATCGTCGGCAGCGGCCCGGTCTTTCTCCAGTATCCCTGGCAGGTGATCCCCGAGGAGCTCATTTCGCCCCTGGAAGACGCTGCGCGGGAAGGCAATTCGAGCCTGTACGTCAACGGCATCGATCCGGGCTTCGCCAACGACCTGCTGCCGCTGGCATTGGCCGGCACCTGCCAGAGCATCCAGCAGATCCGGTGCATGGAGATCGTCGACTACGCCACCTACGACAGCGCCGCGGTCATGTTCGACGTGATGGGATTCGGCAAGCCCCTCGACGAGATCCCGATGCTGCTGCAGACCGGAGTGCTGAGCCTGGCGTGGGGGTCGGTGGTGCGGCAATTGGCTGCGGGGCTTGGCATCACGCTCGACAGCATCGCCGAGGAATACATCCGCGAGCCCGCGCCCGAGGACTTCGACATCGCCTCGGGCCACATTCCGAAGGGCACGGCCGCCGGGCTGCGGTTCGAGGTGTTCGGACTGGTCGACGGCGACCCCGTCGTCGTCCTGGAACACGTCACGCGGTTGCGGGAGGACCTGCGCCCCGACTGGCCACAGCCCGCCCAGGAAGGCGGCTCCTACCGCATCGAGATCACCGGCGAACCGTCCTACGCGATGGACATCTGCTTGAGCAGCCGCCTCGGCGATCACAACCACGCCGGCCTGGTCGCCACCGCGATGCGGGTCGTCAACGCGATTCCCGCGGTGGTGGCCGCCCCGCCGGGCATCGTGACGACCCTCGACCTGCCCCTGATCACCGGCCGCGGGCTCTACGTCCCGGGGTGATCTAAAGCACGGCATGACGCGCCACCTTCTCGGCGTTGCCCTGAATGGTCCTCAGGGTCGGCACGAAAGGGGCAATGCAATGACGAAACGGCGAGTGCTCGTGAGCGGGGCTTCCAAGGGCATCGGTCGCGCGGTCGTTGACCGCCTCGCCAGCGGTGGTTACGAGGTGATCGGGCTCGCCCGCACCGCACCGTCGGACTTCCCCGGGCAATTCCACGAGGTCGACCTCGCCGACCGCGCCGCTACCGCGCAGACCCTCGACGCGATCGTCGCCGACGGCGCGGTCGACGCAGTGGTCAACAACGTCGGCGTCGCCCGGTTCGGCCGCATCGGCTCGATCGAACTGGACGACCTTTTCACCACCTACGACATGAACGTCCGCACCGCGGTGCAGGTGGTGCAGGCCGTGCTGCCCGGCATGATCGATTCGGGATGGGGTCGCATCGTCAACGTCACGAGCCTGACCACGCTCGGCGTCGCGGAACGCACCCCCTACGCCGCCTCCAAGGCCGCGCTGGAAACCTGTACCCGCATTTGGGCGGGCGAGCTGGCCGGGACGGGGATCACCGTCAACGCGGTATCGCCCGGGCCCATCGAAACCGAGATGTACCGCGCGCGAAGCCCCGTCGGATCGGAACGCGAGGGACGGCTTCTCGCGTCCATTCCGATGCAGCGCGTCGGCACGCCTACCGAGATCGCGCACGTGATCGCGATGTTGCTGCACCAGGACGCCGGGTACATGACGGGTCAGATAGTCCGGGTCGACGGGGGCGGGAGCATCGGCGCGGCATGATCCACGGCGTTGCGGGTAGCCCGGCGGCGCGTCGTAGTGTTCGGTTAACCTAACTTTTTTATTCGAGAACGTGGATCGAGGATCGATACGTTGGCGCAGGGCACGGAGGCCTCGCTCAAAACGAGCTGGTATCTGCTCGGCCCCGCGTTCGTCGCCGCGATCGCCTACGTCGATCCGGGCAACGTCGCGGCCAACGTCAGCGCCGGCTCGCAGTACGGCTACTTGCTGCTGTGGGTCATCGTCGCCGCCAACGTGACGGCGGGCCTGGTGCAGTACCTGTCCGCGAAACTCGGGTTGGTGAGCGGACGGTCGCTGCCCGCGGCGATCGGCAAACGGATGGGCCGCCCGCTGCGGCTGACGTTTTGGGCGCAGGCCGAAATCGTCGCCATCGCAACCGATGTCGCCGAAGTCATCGGCG
This sequence comes from Mycobacterium sp. 1245805.9, assembly GCF_001672915.1. GTDB lineage: Bacteria > Actinomycetota > Actinomycetes > Mycobacteriales > Mycobacteriaceae > Mycobacterium. The sequence continues at coordinate 91,053 of NZ_LZKR01000218.1, forward strand.
GGGCGATCGCGCTGCGCATCCTGTTCGGCCTGCCGCTGCCCGTCGGCGGGATCATCACCGGGGCGATCTCGATGCTGCTGCTGGCGATCCGGGACCGCCGCGGCCAGCTCCTTTTCGAGCGCGTCATCACGGGGCTGTTGCTCGTCATCGCCGTCGGTTTCGCGGCGAGTTTCTTCGTCGCCACGCCACCACCCGAGGCCGTGCTGTCGGGATTGCTCCCCCGATTCCACGGCACCGAGTCGGTGTTGCTGGCCGCGGCCATCCTCGGCGCCACCGTGATGCCGCACGCGGTGTATCTGCACTCCGGCCTGGTGCTGGACCGGCACGGGCATCCCGCGCCCGGTCACGACCGGCGCTGGCTGCTGCGTGTCACGCGTTTCGACGTTGTGTTGGCGATGGCCGTCGCCGGCCTGGTTAACGCGGCGATGCTCCTCGTCGCCGCGATCAACCTGCAGGGCCACAACGAAAGCGCCACCATCGACGGCGCCTACAGCGCGATTCACAACACGCTGGGGCCGACGATCGCGGTGCTGTTCGCGATCGGGCTGCTCGCGTCCGGCCTGGCGTCCTCGTCGGTGGGTGCCTATGCCGGCGCCATGATCATGCAGGGGTTGCTGCATCTGTCCGTGCCCATGCTGGTGCGCCGGCTGGTGACGCTGTGCCCCGCGATCGCGATCCTGGCGCTCGGCTGGGACCCGACCCGCGCGCTGGTCATATCGCAGGTCGTGCTGTCCTTCGGCATCCCGTTCGCGGTGCTCCCGCTGGTCAGGCTCACCAGCAACCGCGACCTGATGGGTACCGATGCCAACCATCCCGTCACGACGGTCATCGGCTGGGCGGTCGCCGTGCTGGTCAGTGTGCTCAATATCGTGTTGATCTACCTGACCGTGAGCGGCTCAGCATAGGCGAAAGCTCTACAAGTACCGCTGCACGCCGCCATGCCCGTGGCACGTTCCACCCGAGTGGGGATGTTCGCTGAACGACCAGCTGCCATCTGCGCATTGGGCCGTGGCATTCGGCGGCTGCGAGCCGCCCTGTTGCGGATACGGCACACAATCCCCGGACGCGGCGGTGTAGCAACTGCCGCCGGGTGACGAGTAAGCCGGTGACGCTGAGCCGACGGCTAGGACGATGGCCGCAGCGACGAAAGCTACACGGGACAACATGTGCCCGAACCTCCTGCTTGCAGATGTTCCTGTGACGGTCCCGACGTGCCGGTCGGAGCGTATGCGCCGGCGGGGTTGCTCACATGCGGATTTGTGAAAATTCGTCGCCACGCCGAGTCGGTGTCGAGCGGTCGCAAGAAAATCGCAAGAACTTCACCAAGACCTGGCAAGTGGCGTCGGTGAGTCTGACCCTGCCCGCCGCGGCGCCGAAAAAGTCTCCAAAAAAGTGTCCGACTCAGGCCGGGTCCGTG
>NZ_LZKR01000219.1 GCF_001672915.1 Mycobacterium sp. 1245805.9
GGTCCTGCGGGTAGGGCCGCGGTTGCGGGCGCGCCGCCGGCTGTGCCGGTGGCGCCGGCTGCGCGGGCGGCTGGGGCTGCGCCCCACCGGGCGCGGGCTGCTGGGGCTGGGCGCCACCCGGCTGGCCGGGCGCCGGCTGGCCGGGCGCCGGCTGCTCGGGCGGGGGCCCGCCCGCGGGCGCCTGGGCCGGCGGCTTGGGCTGGGCGGCCTGCGCCGGCATCGAGTTGAGCACCGGCCGGATGTACAGCCGCGCGGTCTGCCCGAGGTTGCGGGCCTCGCTGCCGTCGCTGCCGGGCACCGTGATGACCAGGTTGTCGCCGTCGACCACGACCTCCGAGCCGGACACGCCCAGCCCGTTGACGCGCGCGCTGATGATCTGCTGCGCCTGCGCCAGCGCCTCCCGGCTCGGGCGCGACCCGTCGGGGGTGCGCGCGGTCAGGGTGACGCGGGTGCCGCCCTGCAGGTCGATGCCGAGTTTCGGCGCGGCTTTCTTGTCGCCCGTGAGGAATACCAGCAGGTAGACGCCGACCAGCAGCAGCAAGAACACCGACAGGTATCGGACAGGGTGCACCGGCGCCGAAGACGATGCCACTTTCCTCGTATCTCCTTGAGAATCGGTTTCTTGCCCCGGCAGAGCCTAGAAAAGCCTACGTGCCCCCGGCCTATCGGCCCGGGTCGGTCAGCCCGTCGGATTCCTCCAAGTCGTCGGCGGCGTCGTCGTCACCGAGCTCCGACGGCTCCTCGGGCAGGATCTTGTCGCGGATGGCCAGCTTCATCCACGTCGTGACCACACCGGACGCGATCTCCAGGTCGACGGTGTCGTCGGTGATGGCGACGACGGTGGCCTCCAGCCCGGACGTGGTGTGCACCCGGTCCCCGGGACGCAACGAGTCGTGCAGGTCGATGGTGGCCTGCATCGCCTTCTTCTGGCGGCGCCCCTGCAAGTAAATGAAGCCGACCATGATCAGCACGAACGGCAAAAACATGACCAAACTATTCATTGCGCCTATCTTTCGTATTCGCCCGTTCCGGGGCTCGAAACGACCAGTAACGGCCAGTCTGCCAGCACCCCGGGTGGCCAACGACTGGCCCCGCTGACTCGCAGTGAACCAGATAGGCTTGACGCGCGACGTGACACGCGCGCCGCGGTGAGGAGGACGTCGTGGCCAGCCTCGAGCAGACTCGCCAGCTGGTCACCGAAATCCCCGGTCCCACATCGCTGGAACTCAACAAGCGCCGCGCCGCGTCGGTGTCGCACGGCGTCAACGTTTCGCTGCCGGTCTTCGTCGCGCGGGCCGGCGGCGGCATCGTCGAGGACGTCGACGGCAACCGGCTCATCGACCTGGGTTCCGGCATCGCCGTCACCACGATCGGCAATTCGTCGCCCCGGGTGGTCGACGCGGTGCGCGCGCAGGTCGCCGACTTCACCCACACCTGCTTCATGGTGACGCCGTACGAGGAGTACGTCGCCGTCGCCGAGGAGCTCAACCGGATCACCCCGGGCTCCGGCGAAAAGCGCTCGGTGCTGTTCAACTCCGGCGCCGAGGCCGTCGAGAACGCCATCAAGGCCGCGCGCGCCTACACCCGCAAGCCCGCCGTGGTGGCGTTCAACCACGCCTACCACGGGCGCACCAACCTGGCGATGGCGCTCACCGCCAAGTCGATGCCCTACAAGAGCGGCTTCGGGCCGTTCGCGCCGGAGATCTACCGCGCCCCGCTGTCCTATCCCTACCGGGACGGCCTGCTAGACAAGGAACTGGCCACCGACGGCCAAAAGGCCGCCGAGCGGGCCATCAGGGTCATCGAAAGCCAGGTCGGCGCGGACAGCCTGGCCGCCGTCCTGATCGAGCCGATCCAGGGCGAGGGCGGATTCATCGTCCCGGCCGAGGGCTTTCTGCCCGCCCTGCTGGACTGGTGCCGCCGCAACGGCGTGGTGTTCATCGCCGACGAGGTGCAGACCGGGTTCGCGCGCACCGGCGCGATGTTCGCCTGCGAACACGAGGGCCCGGCGGGCCTGGAACCCGATTTGATCTGCACCGCCAAGGGCATCGCCGACGGGCTGCCGCTGTCCGCGGTGACGGGACGCGCCGAGATCATGGACGCCCCGCACGTCGGCGGTTTGGGCGGCACCTTCGGCGGCAACCCGATCGCGTGCGCGGCGGCGCTGGCCACCATCGCGACGATCGAGAGTGACGGGTTGATCGAGCGGGCCCGGCAGCTGGAGCGGCTGATCACCGAACCGCTGTTGCGGCTGCAGGCGTCCGACGACCGGATCGGTGACGTTCGTGGCCGCGGCGCGATGATCGCGGTAGAGCTGGTGAAGTCCGGCAGTTCGGACCCCAATCCCGAACTGACGGAAGCGCTTTCGAAGGCGGCCCACGCGGCCGGGGTCATCGTGTTGACGTGTGGGATGTTCGGCAACGTCATCCGGCTCCTGCCGCCGCTGACCATCAGCGACGAGCTCCTGACCGAGGGCGTCGACACCCTGACCCACCTCCTCGGCGACCTTTAGCGCGGTGTGCAACATCACACCCACGGCGGGCCCGTTTTGGAATACCGTTAGTTTTGCTAACGTTTTAGGGATCAGCGCAACGTCGCGCGGCCCAATCACTTGAAGTACTTACGCGTTAAAAGGGAATCGTTATGTCGACTACTACAACTCAGGAACAGTGGCTCGCCCGCCGCGTCGACGACCTCACCGCCAACGACGCCCAGTTCGCCGCCGCCCGACCGGACCCGGCCGTCGCCGAGGCCCTTGAGCAGCCTGGACTGCGACTGCCGCAGATCATCCAGACCGTGCTCGAGGGTTACGCCGACCGCCCGGCCCTCGGACAGCGCGCGGTGGAGTTCGTCAAGGACGCCGCGACCGGACGCACGTCGCTGCAGCTGCTCCCCCGCTACGAGACCGTCACCTACGGCGAGCTGCGCGACCGCGTCGACGCGCTGACCCGCGCCCTGGCCCACGACGCCGTCCAGGCCGGCGACCGGGTGTGCGTGCTGGGCTTCAACAGCGTCGACTACGCCACCATCGACATCGCGCTCGGCATGATCGGCGCCGTGTCGGTGCCGCTGCAGACCAGCGCGGCGCTCGCGCAGCTGCAGCCGATCGTCGCCGAGACCGAGCCGGTCGTGATCGCGGCCAGCGTGAACCAGCTGCCCGACGCCGTCGAGCTGATCCTGAGCGGACCGGCACCGGCCAAGCTGGTCGTGTTCGACTACCACCCCGAGGCCGACGACGAGCGCGAGGCCGTCGACGCTGCCCGGGCGCGGCTGGCCGGCACCGCCGTCACCGTCGAGGCCCTGGCCGACCTGCTGGAGCGCGGGACCGCCTTGCCCGAGGCGCCGCCGGCGGCGCCGTCCGACGAGGAGCCCCTGGCCCTGCTGATCTACACCTCCGGCAGCACCGGC
>NZ_LZKR01000220.1 GCF_001672915.1 Mycobacterium sp. 1245805.9
CCGCCGGCGAGGGGGGGGCGCGGGTTGCCGGCGGGGGGGGTCACCAGGGCGCGGGCGGCACCGGCGGCACCGGCGGGATCGGCGGTGCCGGCGCACGCGGCGGCGCCGGCACCGACGACACCGCCCATCCGGGGCAGGTTGGCGGGGTCGGCGGTCGAGGCGGCACCGGTGGCGCCGGCGGCACCGGCGGGCAGGCCGGCACCGGTGCCGGTGGTGCGGGCACCGCCGGTACCGGCGGCCAAGGGGGCGCGGGTGGTACCGGCGGCGACGGCGGCGACGGCGGAACCTCGGCCAACGGCGGCGCGGCCGGCAACGGCGGCAATGGGGGCAACGGCGGGAACGGCGGAGCGGCCGTCGGCAGCGGCAATGGCGGCAGCGGCGGAAACGGCGGCGCTGCCGGCGCGGGCGGAACCGGCGGCGACCCGGGTGCGGGCGGCACCGCCGGGGGCAGCGGGGGCAACGGTGGCAACGGCGGCAACGGCGGCCACGGCACGAGCGGCGGGGCCGGCGTCAACACCGGCGGCGGCAACGGCGGCAACGGCGGCGCCGGCGGCAACGGCGGCGCCGGGGGCGAACCCGGCCAAAGCACCAGCCTGCAGACCGCCGAAGACAACAACACCTTCTTCGGCAGCGGCGGCAACGGCGGCGCCGGCGGCAGCGGCGGGGCCGGCGGCGCCGGCGACAACGGCGCGTCGGGCCCCAACTCCGGCTTCGCCGGGGGCAACGGCGGCAAGGGCGGCCAAGGCGGTCAAGGCGGCGCGGCCAGCCAACGGCCGTCGTCGACCGCGCCGCAGCATGGCTTCTTCGGCTCCAACGGCAACGGCGGTCCGGGCGGTGACGGCGGGGACGGCGGCGCCGGCGGCATCGGCGG
>NZ_LZKR01000221.1 GCF_001672915.1 Mycobacterium sp. 1245805.9
TCGACCTCGGCGGGTAGGTGAGCGAAAAAGCTGCGGATCACCCGCACATGCCCATCGCCGATCAGTCCTTCACGTTGGGCGGCCGCGGTCGCGGCCAACTGCGGGGCCAGCGGTTCTCCGGTTAGCGCCCGCCGCTCACCGAGGTCCTCGGCCTCGGCGATGCGCCGCCCGGCCTCGGCCTTGGTGATGCGCAACCGATCGGCCAGCGCGCAACACAGGTTGCCGCCCAGCTCTGCCGGCGTGGCCTGCGCGCCGAGTTGATTGATCAGCTCGTGTTGGGGGGCGCGCAGCCGACGCGCCGCGCGTTCCAGCTGTTCGAGGGCGGCCAGTCATTCCGGGGTGGTCAGCACGTCAAAGGACAAATCGCACAACGGCTTCAGGGCGCCGTTGAACGCGTCGAAACCCTCGACGATCTCCTCACGACTGCTCGAACCCATGCCCCAAATCGTAGGAACGGCCACCGACAAGAAACCCTGACCCGTGACCCCTGAAACTAAAGTGACACAAGGGATTCCACGCAATTCCGTTCCCAGAGGTTCAGCAGGTTCGACAGCATCTGCAGCGGCGCACGCACGCTCTCGTCGTCCCTGACCCGGGGATCCATCCGGCTCCCCGGTGGATCGGTCCCAAAGCGCGCCCGGATCAGCGCCGGCACGTCCAGCAGCCACGCGACCCCCATCACCGCGGCGTACAGCAGCGTGTGCCGTCGCAGTCGGTCAGGATCGAGCCGCGGGCCACCACACCGCTCGACCTCGCCGATGAACAGACAGAGCAGCTCATCGAAATGCCCGTTCCACAGGTCGGTTTCGGCGCCGGACATGGCACCCCAGATGGCCATGCCCATGTTCATCTGGCCCACGCATCCCCAGTCCAGCAGGCCGCAGCGCAAAACGCCGTGGTCGCCGCGCCAAAACCAGGCATTGTCGATGTTGGCGTTCCAGTGGCACAGCGCGACATAGTCGGAATCGGCGGCGAGCCGGCTCATGATCGTGTGCTCGTGACGCGCGACCCTCGGCACCTCGTCGCGCAGGCGCGCCAAGAACTCCTTCGAGCCGGCATTGGCGGGCACGAGCCCGGGGTGCGTTTCGATGAATCCGGTCAGCTGGGACACGCGCCGGTTCAACTTCTCGGCGCTGAACGCCGCGCGATCACCCACGGTCGCGGCCCGCACGTCCACCGGAAAGCACGACGCCAGCGACTCCGGGAGGCGCCCGGGTCCGTAGGTCCCCGCGAGGCGGCCCAGCGCGGTCAGCAGCGCGCGGTAGTGGCCGACCGGGTCGGGCATGTCGTAGTCGAGGCACTTGTGATACTGGGGCTCGATCCCATTGCGGCCGAACGGGATCCGTTCGGCGATCAGGATTCCCGTCCCGGTCTGGGGATCGTAGTCACCAAACTGCACGGCGGGCACCGCGATGGGAAATCCGGGGGCTCGGGACAGGGTGGCGAACCGGACCTCCGGCTCCATCTGCGTCCTTCCCCTGTCGCGCACCGGGTCGTCGAGATCGCGTGAGAACTTGACGAACAGGTCGGTGTGCAAATCGGGCTGCGGCCGGTGATATTCGACCGTCAGCTCGACTTTGCGTCCGGTGCTGCCCCCGGCGACCTCGCGGAACTCCGCTATGCGCGTGACGGCGTTGCCGTCGGCGAGCACGCCCGCGGCCCGAAACGCCTCGGTCAGGAACCGCGCGCCGGCGTCGCGTAAAGCGTTGGGGTCGGCCGGGATCGCGAGGCCGGACTGCTCGCCGTAGCTCACCAAGTCTGTTCCGCCGCGCGCACCAGCATGTGGTTGACGGCCACCCGGCGATCACGGGTCACCATGTAGAGCACCGCGTCGGCGATGTCTTCCGGCCGCAACTTGACCATGCCCGCCGTCTGGCGGGCGACCGCCTCGCGCGAGGGCCCGGACAGGTGGTTGAAGATCTCGGTGTCGACGGTTCCAGGCGCCACCACGCCGACGCGCACCCGACTACCGAGCAGCTCTTGGCGGATCCCCTCGCTGAACGCGTTCACCCCGAACTTGGTCAGCGAGTAGACCGCGGTGTTGGGTCGGGCCACCCAGCCCCCGGTGGAGCTGATGGTGACCAGATCGGCGACACCGCGCGGCGAGCTGGCGGCCGCGTCGACCAGGTGCGGGAGCGCGGCGCGGGTCACGTAGAGGACGCCTTGCACGTTGACCGCGACCATGTCGTCCCAGTCCTGCAGGCGAGCCTCGGCGGCGGGCCCGGACCGCATCAGCCCGGCATTGTTCACCACGGTGTCGAGCCGCCCCAGCTCGTCGACGGTGCGCTGCACGGCCGCGGATACGGCCTCGGCATCGACCACATCCGCGGCAACGACCAGCGCTGTGCCGCCGGCCGATTCGATCTCGGCCTTGAGGTCGGCGAGCCGGTCGGCGCGGCGCGCCATGAGGGCCACCGCGGCGCCTTCTGCGGCCAACGCCGTCGCCGTTGCCGCCCCGATACCGCTGCTGGCGCCGGTCACCAGCGCCACGGTGCCCGTCAGCGTCGTCACCTTCCGCCTCCCGTCGGGGATCCGGCGCCCAAAATCTCCCGCAGGACGTAGTCGTTGTCCTCGCCCAAGTCCGGTGCGCCGCGGTCGATTCGCGCCGGGGAATTCGCCAGCCGCCACGACGGCCCCACTATCGGGCGCTGTCCTTCGCGGTGATCCGTGACGAAGCGATACAGCTCGCGGTCCCACAAGCGTTGATCGCCGATGACGTCGATCGCGGTGGCGCTCTTGCACGCCGGGACTCCCGCCGCCCGCAGGCGGTGCGCGAGCTCCTCGGCGTCGTGGTCACGGGTGAGCCCGGCGAGCTCGGCGTCCAGCGCTTCGGCGTTGCGGTGCCGGGCCGCCATCGTGGCGTAGCGCGCATCGTCGGCCAGTTCCTCGGCGCCCAACACCTCACACAACCGGCGCCATTCGGCGTCGTCGGCCACGGCCACGGCGATCCAGGAATCGTCCCGGCACGGGTAGCAGCCGTGTGGGCACATGTCGGGATGCCTATTGCCGTTGGGCCCCAGATGTCTTGCGGCGGTGAGGCTTTGTTCGAGCAGGCAGTCGCCGACCATCGAGGACAGCGTCTCCACCGCCGACACGTCGACGAACTGGCCCTCGCCGCTGACTTCCCGGTGCAGCAGCGCCACCACGGCCGCGTAGGCGGCGGCCGCTCCGACGGTGGAATCCCCGTAACGCATGCTCGTCCCGAGCGGGGGCCCGCCCGGGTAGCCGACCAGCGAGGCCAGCCCGGCCAGCGCGGCGAAGCATGGGGCGTAACCGGTTTGATGTCCCAGCGGCCCGTCGTTGCCCCACATCTTGATCGACACCGAAATGATGTCCGGCTTGATGGCCTTCAGCTGCTCGTAGCCCAGGCCCTGGCGCTCCATCGCGCCCGGCCGCAAGTTGTTGACGACGATGTCGCTGCGGGAGATCAGCTCGCGCAGCCGCTCCATGTCGCCGTCCGACTTGATGTCCAGGTCCACGCTGAGGATCTCGTGGTTGATGCTGAGGAAGTAGGGGGCGTGGTTGACGTCGGTGCCGCCGTAGGCCCGCATCTCCTCGGGGGCGCTTGCGGTTTCGACCTTGATCACCTCGGCGCCCAGCTGCGCCAGCAGCTTGCCGGCGTACGGGCCGGCCCACACCTTGGTGAGCTCGACGACCCGAACGCCCTGCAGCGGCCCGCCCCGCGGGCGCTTGGGCGGCTTGAGTTGCGGTGCCCTGACCGCCGGCGGCGTGCGCGGCGCGTCCAGCCCGTCCAGGACCGCGTCGGTGTGCTGGCCGAGAGCCGGTGCGGCGGAGGTGATTCGGGCCGGCGATGCGCCGAGCGCGTACGGCACGGTGGGATACGCCGCGTCCCCGAGCGCGGGGTGGCTTACCTCCTGGAAGAACCCGCGGTGGCGGTATTGCGCCGACCGGTGCAGATCGGCGGCCTCGTTGACCGCGACCAACGGCACCCCGAGGCGCTGCGCCCGGTCCGCCGCCACTTCCTTGGCCAAGCCCCGGACCCACGCGGCGAAACCCCGCCGAAACGCCCCGACCTTGTCCGCGGTGACGGAGAATTCCAGCCAGTCGTCCTCGAAGGCGTTCAGCCAGTCCGGGCGACCCATGAGTTCCTTCAGGCCGCTCCAGTGGGCGCGGCTGGTCATATACAGGTAGACGAACCCGTCGGCGCAGGCGAAGAACGACGCCGGCCCCGCCTGGTCGTAGTCGTCGCGGCGGCCTTGCGCCGGAACCTCCCCGGTGATGAATCGGCCCAGGATGCAGTCCGCGCGCGAGACCAGCGTCGCGTGCTGGGAGATGTCGATGGACTCTCCCCGGCCCGTGTGCAGCCGCCCGAACAGCGACGACGCGACGCACAGCGCCGCGTCCAGACCCGCCTCGTAGTCCGCCAGGAACAGCCCCGGCCCCTGCAGCGGCGGCTTGTGAGGATCCGCGTGACTGGGTGTGTGATAGCCCCACCCGCTGGCGTGGAACACGTTGAGGCTCTTGGCATTCTCGAACTCGCCGCCGAACGGCGTGATCGAACAGAACACGACCGACGGATACCGCTCCGAAAGACCCCCGTCCCGGTCTTCGATGACCGCGTCCGCCGACGCGATCAGCTCCTCCAGGCGCTCGCCGTCCAGGACGGCGGAGCGCTTGTTCGTGTTGAGGTAGGCGAACAGCGCACTGCCCTCGGGACCGTCGGCAAGAATGGGCGCCATCCCGCGGGTGCGGCTGCCGCGTTCGGGCGCCTCGACCTTGATCACCTCGGCGCCGAAGTCGGCGAGCAGCTTTCCGCAGTACTCCCCCGCGACCGTCTCGGCCAATTCGACGATCCGGAAGCCCGTCAACGCGGACATGGGCGCCGTCCCGAAACGGTCAGGGCTTCTTCCGTCCCGAGCGGCTCAGGCGCCACTCCGGCGGGAAGTTCAGGTCGTTGTCCTTCACCACGTTGTTGAGGCCCTTTTCGAAAGTGCCCTCGGTGAGGTCGACCTCTTGCGCGTCGTTTTGGATCAGCGGCAGCATGCCCTCGACCATGCCGGTGAGCAGGCTGCCGAAGTACTCGCCCTTGTGCTGCTTGTACAGCTCCAGGAAGGTCTTCTGCACCGCCACGGTGTCCGTGGGACGCGAGCGCGAGCACGCCATCGCGTATTTCAGCGTCTCTTCCTCTAGCTTCTCGCGGGGCACCACGCTGTTGACGAAGCCGCACTCGTACATCTCCTTCGCGCTGAACGGCCGCCCGGTGAACAGCATTTCGGAGAACTTCCGCAGGCCCATCGTCTCCGCCCACCACCACAGGCGGGGGCCCCAGCCCACGTAGCGGAACGCGGGGTGGCCGAACAGGGCGTCGTCGGAGGACACCACCAGATCGGCGTCGCCGGCCTGATAGAAGTGCCACCCGTAGCAGTAGCCCTTCGCCTCGATGATGCTGATCTTCCGAAGCTCTTGCAGCGGACGGTTTCCCGCGCGGGCCTTGGCGTAGAAATCCGTGACCGTGGACAGGTAACGGTACGACCCGCCCGGCGGATACTTGACGTCATCGTCGTTGATCGCGAGCTCGTGCAGCAGCGGCAACCCGGGATTCTCCAGCATCGGGCGTTGCTCCGGCAGGTCCCCGCCGCTGCCGAAATCCTCCCCCTCGCCGCGGATCACCACGACCTTGACGTCGTCGTCGACGTTGCACTTGTGGATCAGGTCGGCGTAGTTCTGCCGCATGCCCAGCGTCGTGGCGTTCTGCGCGTCGGGACGGTCAAAGGTGATGTAGGCAATCCTGTTCTTCTTGTCCTTCTCGAACTTGATGTACTGCTCGGCTTCCTTCTTCAGTTTCTCGTAGTCGTACTCAGGCATCGGTCTCCACTTTCTCTACTTGAGCAAGGCGCCCGCGTCGACGGGCAGCGAAACGCCGGTGACATAACGAGATTCGTCAGAGGCGAGGAACAGGACGGCGTTGCTGATGTCGGCGGCTTCCACCCAGGGCACCGGCAGCGTGTGGGTCATCTGGGAGAACGGCGCGAAGTCCTCCGGTCCGGGATTCTCCAGGTCCGGGCGGAACAGGCGGAACGTCACCTCGTTCATGGTCATCGGCGTGTTCACCTGGCTGGGATGCACCGAATGCACCCGGATCATGTGCTGGCCCAGCTCGACGGCGAAGGCGCGCATCAACCCGATCACCCCGTGCTTGGCGGCGATGTAGTGGCCGGTGTAGGGCATGGCCTTGTGCGATCCGACCGAGCCGGTGAGCACGATCGATCCGCCGCGTTCGCCAGCGATGATATGGGGCACACCGGCTTTCACGGTGTGCCAGACGCCCGAGAGGTTCACGTCGATCATGTCTTGCCAGACGTTCTCGCGAATCTTGTGCAGCTTGTTGCCAAATGTGCCGATGCCCGCGTTCGCGACAACGATGTCGAGACGGCCGAGTTGTTCCACGCCGCCGTCCACCGCCGCCTTGAGCGCGTCGTAGTCACGCACGTCGACCTGTGCCGTCACGATGCGGCGGTTGTGACCCTTCACCAGGTCGGCGGTTTCCGCGAGGTCCTCGGGAGTCGAATGCGGGTAGGCCAGGTTGTCGATGGGTCCGCAGACGTCGACCGCGATGATGTCGGCACCCTCCTGGGCCAGGCGCACAGCGTGACTGCGGCCCTGTCCCCGGGCCGCGCCGGTGATGAAGGCGACCTTCCCTGCTACCCGCCCCGACATCAGGGCACCACGGTGGGCAGGGTTTCCCAGCCCCGCACCGACGACGTCGGGCTGAGCGTGGCGTTGGCGAGATCGGGCTCCCATTCCGGGAAGCGCTTGAGGATCTCCTCCAGCGCGACCCGGCCCTCCAGCCGGGCCAGCGCCGAACCCAGGCAGAAGTGGGCTCCGACGCTGAAGGTGAGGTGCGGGCGGGCGGGTCGGTGGATGTTGAATTCGCCCGCGTCGGGACCGAATTGGCGCTCATCGCGGCAGGCCGCCCCGAGCAGCATCATCATCACGCTGCCCTCCGGCACCGTCTGGTCGTACAGGCTGACGTCGCGTGTCACGTAGCGCGCCATGTGCGGAGCGGGCGGCTCGTAGCGCAGCAGCTCCTCGATGGCCTGCGGGATGAGCGCCGGGTTCTCGACAAGTTCACGACGCTGATCGGGATGCTCGGCGAGAACCTTGCCCGCCCAACCGATCAGCCGGGTCGTGGTTTCATTGCCCGCCCCGGCGACCACGTTGAGGTACACCAGAATCTCCTCGCGCCGCAGCCGCCGCGTGGTCCCGGTCTCGTCGACGAACTCCACGTTGAGCAGCTCGGTCATGATGTCGTCGGACGGATGCTCGGCACGCCAGTCGATGTAGGCCTCGAACTGCTCGCCCACCGACAAGCCATGCTCGGCGGCGCTCATCGGCTTGCCGGGCTCGGTGCGTAGTTGGGCATTCCCGCGATCGCGGATGTACTCCTGATCTTCCTCGGGAATCCCGAGCAGCATGCTGATGACCTTCATCGGCATGATCGCGCCGAGATCGGTGACGAAGTCGAATCGCCCCGACCCCACCAGGGGATCCAGCAACTGAGCGCAGAAGTCCCGGATCATCGGCTCCAGCGCGTTGATCTTGCGGGGAGTGAACATCCGCGACAACAGCTTGCGGTGCACGTCGTGGATCGGGGGGTCTTCGAAGATCAGCATCCCGGAGGGGATTTCGAGGTTGGCCTTGATCAACTCGAGGATCACGCCCCGGGCCGAGCTGTAGGTGCCGTTATCGATCAGGGCCTTGTTGACATCGGCGAACCGGCTCAACGCGTAGAAGTCGTATTCGGCGTTGTAGTAAAGCGGCGCCTCGTCGCGCAGGCGCGCGAACATCGGATACGGGTCGGCAATCAGCTCGACGTCGTACGGGTCGAAATGAACATCGCTGTCCGTGCTCGCCGTCACGAAATTCCTCCTAGCGCCTGCATTTTCACTTATTCGCCGAGGGTCCGCCGCCGCTGCGTCGGTGACGGAATCGGGCCGCACGATTTATACGCTTCGCTTAAATCCGTTGCGCGAACTCTATTCTCGTAGAGAATCATATGGCGGGTGCTCTGGCAAGGCTTTGAGCCGGCGACCCGCCGGTCTCGGTCAGCCGGCCCTTGTCGGGGTTCTTCAGGATGCCGGTGGCGATGGCCGTCAGGATCGCGTCGAGCTGCTCGGGACTGTCGATGATCCGGTCGCCATGGGCGAAGCGCAGCAGCAGGCCGTTGATGAAGGTGAGCGTGATGTTGCTCAGGTCCTCGACCACCGCCGGCTCCAGGTCGGCGCCGCGCGGCATCAGCTGGACCAGGATTTCGCGGTGCAGCCCGGTGAATGCATCCGTGGCCTGCTGCAGGATCGCCGCCACCGCCGGGTCGCGCGTGGCCTGCATGGTCAGCTCGTAGCGGGCTCTGGTCCGCAACAATTGCGGTTCGTCGCCGGCCTGGATCACCACCTGCGACAGCCGCGACGGCGACGAGTCGCCGTCGGCGCCGTCGGCCACGGACTGCAAGGTCGCCAAATCCAGCTCCGCCAGCCGCTCGGCCGCGGCGCGCAGCAGCGCCGAGCGGGTCCGGAAATAGAACGAGGTGGTGCCGTCCGGGACCCCGGCCTCGCGGTCGACTTTGAGATGGCTCAACCCCTTCGCCCCGTCCTGGGCCAACAGGCGGATCGCCGCGTCGCACAGGTCGCGGCGGCGTTCGGTGGGGTTGGGCTTTCGTCGTTTGTCCATTGCGGGGTATCCGAAGCGGGAGACTACTCTATATTTGTAGTGTCCGTAAAGGGCGTGTCGCGCGAACCCAACGGGTCCCCGGATGAAACTGTGGTGCAATGATCACGCGCTCGGTGGGCGCCCGCGGCCTCACCTGCGCCCTGCTGCTCGGTGCGGTGACGTGCGGGTGCCACTCGACGCCACCGCACACCCCCGCCACGACGCCGACCACCGCCGCGGCCCCGACGACCACCCAACCGCCGCCCCCCGCGGTGAGCATCCAGCCGTTGCCGGTTCGGCCGGTGCAGAAGTCGCAGCCGACGACGCCCAACAAGTGCCCCGCCACGAATGCGGGCAGCCCGGTGGCGCCGACCAGCGTGCTGGTCACCTGTGATCTCGCCCGGACCACGATCTATACGTTGGGTCCCGAGACGATGCGGCTGGCGCTGACGCACGTGGACCCGCCGGCCTCCCTTACGTCCGGCTTCTTTGAGGTGAGCCTGACGATGGATCCGGCGTCCGCGGCGGCCTGGGCGACGTTCACCGCCACCCACCTGCAAGACCACGTGGCCTTCATCCGCGACGATCTGGTTCTGGAGGCGCCGATCATCGTGGAGCCGGTGACCTCCGGGAAGATCGCGCTGACCACACAAACCGCCCAGGCCGCCGACCAGTTGGCCCAACTGGCCGGCCGCCCCGCCTAGCATGGATCGCCTCGGTGTCGGCTTCCTCGGCGGCTTCGGCCTTCCCCCAGTGGAATTCGTCGATCTCACGGCGGACCTCGGCTGCAGATACATGTCGGCCGTCGTGCGGGGGCTTCCGCTGGTACCGCTCGGCTATCCGCCCTTCTCGCTCAAGGACTCGCCGCTGCGGCGAGACGTGCTGGCCGCGATGAACAACCGTGGTGTCACGATCTCGCTCGGCGACGGGTTCCTGGTGCTGCCCGGGGCCGAGATGGGCGATTTCGCGGGCGATCTCGACGCGCTGGCCGACCTAGGCGTTCCGCTGATCAACGTGGTGAGCCTGGACCCCGACCTGGGCCGCACGTTCGACCAGTTCGCGGTCCTGACGGAACTCGCCGCCCAACGCGGCATCCAGACGGTCGTGGAACCGGTGCCGGGGCTGACCGTGGGTGACCTGCCCACGGCGCTGGCCGCGCGGGACCACGTCGCGCGGGCCGACTTTCGGTTGTTGATCGACACCATGCACTTGGTGAGATCCGGATCGACCGCCGCCGATGTCGCGGCCATCGACCCCGAGCACATCGGATATGCGCAAGTCAACGACACGACGCTGGCGCCGCGCGTCGACAATTACATGGAGGAGGCCATGTTCGAACGCATGGTTCCCGGCGAGGGCGAATTGCCGCTGCACGACATGATTTCCGCGCTTCCCGCCGATGTCGTGATCGAAATCGAAGTCCCGCAAAGATCTTTGGCGCTGGCGGGCGTGAGCCCGATCGATCGCCTCCGCCCCTGCGTCGAGGCGGCGCGCCGGTTGTTGTCCGGGATCTCCTGAGCTGTCAGGCCGCCGCGGGGGCGATGGGCCGGAAGGCGCGCTCTTCGACGTCCCGGCCGATGGTCAGCGCCGTCCCGGCCGGCACTTCCCGCCACATCCCGGGCAGATGGGTCAGCGGTTCGGACACCACCACGCGCGAGTCGTCGGCGAAGTGCTCGGATCCCTCGTCCTCGGGGTAGAGCATCCGCACGGACGCCGGATCTTCGCTCACGAACAGCGTATTGGCCTCCGCTGCGCTGGCGTAACGGACGGCGTACAGTCGCGCGCCATCGCTGACACCGACCGTCATCTGTAGGGCCGGCTCCGCCACGCCGGCGCCGGCGGCGATCGCCTCGACGAAACCTGCCATCCGCGCGATCCCGGCGATCGGGTCATCGGCGAGGCCGAACGTCAGCGCGAGGTGAAACATCAACTCCGAATCGGTCGATCCCGCGATGTTGCCGAACAAGTCGGGGTGCACGGCCAGCAGCAGGTCCCGCCGCAACCGTTGATACCCGCCCACGTGTCCGTTGTGCACGAAGAGCCAATTGCGGTAGCGGAAGGGGTGGCAATTCGTCTGTTGCACCGGGGTCCCGGTCCCCGCCCGCACGTGCGCGAGAAACAGGGGCGTGCGAATCTCGGTGGCCAGTTCCAAAAGGTTCTCGTCGCCCCACGCCGGCGTGATGCTGCGAAACAGCGCCGGTTGCGTGCGGTGCTCGTACCAGCCCAGCCCCGTGCCGTCGCCGTTGGGGATCTCCATGTTCGGTGCGTGCCGGCGGCTCTGCTCGATCAGCGAGCGCGGCGGGTCGTGCAGCAGCTCCCTGGGTGCGATCGCACTGCCCAGATATCCAACCCACCGACACATCCGGCTCTCCTCGCTATCCCTGCGGCGCGGTTCCTCGAATCACGGCGCGGTTCCTCGAATCACTCTGTGCACAAACGCCAGCTTGCAGACCACCGGAGGCGGGATGTGGAACGGGTAGAGCGGGTTCTTGCCCATGGCGGTGTTCACCTGATTGAAGAACAGCGCCAACCACTTCCAGTCTTCGAGCAGATGCTCGATCGGCGCATCGTCGTACGACGCGAGCGGAACGATGTCGCGCGGCACCGAGAAGCGGACCCTGTCGGCGTGCAAGACCATCCCGGCCTCGCGGGTGGTGGCCATGGTGTCTGCGATGTGCAGATAGTGGGCGAAGCATTCGGCGAAGTCCTCCCACGGGTGCATGGTCGCGTATTCGGAGATGTAGGAGTCGCCCCAGTTCGGCGGGGCACCGAATTTGTAGTGTCGTGCCATCTCGTGTTGGTAATCCACGCGCTCGTCGCCGAAGATCTCCCGGCACTCGTCGAGATAGCGGGCGGCGCCGGGATCCTGTTCCACGAGCACGTTTTGGTAGTAGTGGCCGACCTCGTGGCGGAAGTGGCCCAGCATGGTGCGGTAGGGCTCGCCGAGGTTGACCCGCAGCGCCTCGCGGTAGGCGTCGAGCGACTCCACCAAGTCGATCGTGATCACCCCGCCGGCGTGTCCGATCACCACCCGCTCGCCGCCGCTGTAGCTGGACAGCAGATCGAACGCCAGCCCGCCGTCCTTTCGCCAGTAGGGGTCGATCGGCAAGCCGATGTCGACGAGCTGATAAACCAAGCGACGCAGCGCAACCGCGGTGGACGCCAGCTTCTCCTGCGCGATGGTGTCGTCCGCGTCGGGCTCTCGGCGGATCAGCGAATCGGCCAGGCAGCGCCCCTGCTCGCCGCCGATCTCTTGTCGCTCCGGGGCCAACCAGTTGCAGCCGAGGGTGGCCGACCGCGTGCACTGAATCCAGACTTCGCCGTCGATGACGGCCGCGCCCGAAGACGTCGCAACCATCGCGCGGCTTGGCACGTGTAATCCAAGCTCGGTCGAGCAGTTCGGGCACCGGCTCGACTCGAAGGGGGCGAAGCTGCGGCACACGGGGCAGGCGAACGCGTGCACGGGAGGCTCAACTCGGTTCGCGAAGCGGAAGCCCCGCGGCACGATAGATCGCGTCGATGACGGTCATGTTTTCGATCGCGTCCTCCGGGGTCGTCCGGACCGGTTCCCCGCGCAGCACCGCCGCGGCAAACGCGTCGAGCTGATAGGCGTAGGAGGTGCGGCGCGAAAAGCGTTCGACGCGTCGCCCGTCGTGCGATCGGATCGTGAGGCGGTGGAAAAGGCTGGGCAACACCGGGTTCAAGACTCGAACCTCACCGTGTTCGCCGATGACGCGAGCGCTGATCTGCAGCAGCTGCGACGACCACATCGAACAGCGGACCCGGCCGGTGTGCCCCTCGGCGAACTTCACCTCGGCCGTCATGGCCCGGTCCACCTGCGGATCGCGCAATTTCGCCTGCGCCGAAACGACTTCCGGCGTCGAGCCGCCGAAGGTGCGGACCATGTGGACCGAGTAGCACCCGGCGTCCATCAGCGCCCCGCCGGCAAGCGAATAGTTGTAGCGGATGTCGGAGAACCTCGGCAGGGGGAAGCACATGGCGGCCTCCACCCTTCGCAGCTTGCCCAGCTCGCCGGAGGCGATGATCTCCTCGACGCGCCGGGTCAGCGGGTGGTAGCGATAGTGGAAGGCCTCCATCACCACCCGGTCCGAATTCGCGGCGACCGCGGCGATCTCGCGCGCCTCGTCGGCGTTGGCGGTGAACGGCTTTTCGCACAGGACGTGCTTGCCGGCGGCCAGCGCCGCCCGCGTCCACTTGCCGTGCAGGCCGTTGGGCAGCGGGTTGTAGACCGCGTCGATGGCCGGGGCGGCGATCAGCGCGTCGTAGCTGTCGTGCACGCGCGGGACGCCGTGCTTGGCGGCGAAGGCCTGGCCGCGTGCCGGGTCGCGGGCCGCGACGGCGGCCACCTCGACCTGGCTGTGTTGCTTGGCCGGCGTGACGACGGCCAGGGGCGCGATGCGGGCCGCACCCAGGATGCCGATTCGGATGGGCTTGCCGTCAGCTGACACGGAGCCGACGCTAGCACTCGAGCGTCTACAGCTCGGCGTCGAACACCGAGACGGGGTCCAGGATCACGCCGGTCTCCTCGACGTAGCGATCCCAGAGCGCCAACAGCTCGGCCAGCTTGTCCGGTCGCGAGGTGGCCAGATCCTCGATCTCGCCCGGGTCATCGGACAGGTCGTACAGCTGCCAGGCGCCCGGGCCATACGGCGCGGGCAGATAAACCGCCTTCCAGTCGCCCTGACGGATCGCCCTGCGCCCGAACAATTCCCAGCCGGTGCCGGTGTCCGCGCCGTGGACCGCGTCGCTGTCGCCCGACAGATACGGCACCAGGGAGCGGCCCCGCATCGGTGCGACGTCGCGGCCCCGGTAGGCGGTGCCCGGGTGCGCGACGCCGGCGAGCTCGAGCACCGTCGGGGCGATGTCCATGACCGTCGTGAAGGCCGTGCCGATTTCGGCCTGCCGGGCAAAGCCGGGCCAGGTCACGAAGCCAACCACCCGGATGCCGCCCTCGGTGGTGAACGCCTTGTGCAGGCGCGACGGCGCGGTGGCCGCTTGCGCCCAGCGCGGGCCGTACCAGATGAACGAGGTGGGCCCGCCCAGGTTGTCGAGGCTGTTGTCGCAGTACTTTTCGATCTGCGCGACGATCTGGGCGCCCCGCAGCGGCATCGCCTCGACCATCGCGCCCTCCGCGCCGTTGTCGGACAGGAAAATCACGACGGTGTTGTCCAGCTCGCCGGTGTCGGCCAGGTAGTCGATGACCCGGCCGATGTTCTGATCCATCCGGTCCACCATTGCGGCGTAGACCTCCATGCTGCGGGCCGAACGCGCGCGCTCGTCGTCGGTCATGTCGGCCCATTCGGGGGCGCCGTCGGCCACGACCGGGTGGGCCTCGACGTCGGGCGGGCACAGGCCGAGCTTCTTCAGCGCCGCCAGGCGGGCCTCGCGCAATTCGTCGGGCCCGGCGTCGTAGCGGCCGCGGTAGGTCGCGATGTTTTCGCTCGGCGCCTGCAAGGGCCAGTGCGGGGCCTGGAAGGGCAGGTAGGCGAAGAACGGACGTTCGTCGTCGTCGGGTCGCTCGCGGAAGTAGCGCAGCAGGGTGTCGACGTAGAAGTCGGACGAATAGAAGTCAGGAGAAAAGAAGTCGACGGTGACGAACTGGTCATCCTCGGTGTAAAGCGTTGCCACGGGCGAGAAGCCGCCGCCCACCGCGGGGCCGTAGTGGCTGGCGCCGGCCGGCAACAAGGCGAACGAGCGGTCGAATCCGCGGGCCCACGGCGACGTTTCTTTTGTGTCGCCCAGGTGCCACTTGCCCGACATGAGCGTCAGGTATCCGGCGTCGCGCAGCAGCTCGGGCAGGGCGACGACCCGGTCGTTAAGGTGGCCCTCGTAGCCGGGGGCGCCGCGGAACTCGGGGATCGCTACCTCGAGCATCGTGCCGATGCCCGCGATGTGGTGGTCGGTGCCGGTCAGCAGCATCGCCCGGGTGGGCGAGCACGCCGGGGCGGAATGGAAATCGGTGAACCGGACACCGGCGTAGGCCAGCCGGTCCAGGTTCGGCGTGTTGATCTCGCCGCCGAACGCGCCGATGTCGGAATATCCGAGGTCGTCCGCCACGATTACCAGAAAGTTGGGCCGCTTCACGCTGAAGCATCCTGTCAGGTCGGGCGCCGGGATGGAATGGCAAGGCTGCGCCGATATTCTCCAGGCAGCGTGTAATCCGGACTCGAAGGGGGACTGCGATGCTCGAACAGTTTGGGATGTCGATACCGCTGGTCGCCGCCCCGATGGCCGGCGGGCCCACCACACCGGCGATGGTGTCGGCCGCGACCCAGGCCGGTGCCCTGGGCATGCTGGCGGCCGGGTACAAAACCGTCGACGCCGTCGAGGCCGAGATCAAACAGGTCCGCGCCGAGGGAATCCCGTTCGGCATCAACGTCTTTGCGCCCAATCCCCTGCCGGTCGACCCCGACACCTACCGCGCTTACGCCGCGATCGTCCAAAAGGAGGCCGACCAGTTCGGTCTCACGCTTCCCGCCGAGCCGATCGACGACACCGACCGCTTCGACGAGAAGATCGCGCTGCTGCTGGACGACCCGGTGCCGTTGGTCTCGTTCACGTTCGGGATACCGCCGCGCGAGGTGATCACCGCGCTGCAGAAGGCGAATACCGTTGTGGTGCAGACCGTGACGACGCCCGACGAGGCGGCGCAGGCGCGCGACGCCGGCGTGGACATGCTTGCGGTGCAGGCGGCGACGGCCGGCGGGCATTCGGGCACGCTGTCGCCGCGCCGGCCGTTGACGCCGGTCCCGATCGTCGACCTCGTCGCACAGATCGTCGCGACGGTACCGCTGCCGGTGATGGCCGCCGGCGGACTCGCCACTCCGGGCGCGGTGGCCGACGTGATCCGCGCCGGCGCCACGGCGGCCGCGGTCGGAACGGTTCTGCTGCGCGCCACCGAAAGTGGCGCCTCGGCCACCCATCAGGCGGCCCTCATGGATCCGGCTTACACCGAAACCGTGATCACCCGGGCGTTTACCGGCCGGCCGGCGCGCGGCCTGCGCAACGCGTTCATCGATGCCCACGAGGCGCAGGCGCCGCTGGGCTATCCGGCGATTCACTACCTCACCAGCCCGATGCGCAAGGCCGCCGCCGCGGCGGGTAAGCCCGACTACGTCCACCTGTGGGCGGGCACCGGGTATCGACACGCCACCGCCGAAGCCGCGGCGGACATCTTGCGCCGGTTAGCCTCCGACCTCTAACCGTGGCGGGGCCGGCCGGGAATTTAGTTGCTCAGATACAAGTACCAGAGGCCGTCGGCATGCTGCTGGCAGGAGAAATGGGTGAAGGTGCCGGGGTGGTTGACCTCGACGTGGGGGCCGTCCACCTCGCATGCTGCCTGTGTCGCATAGTTGCCTTCGACTTGGATTTCCTCAGCGTTGCTGATGCCTACGCCGGTGGTCATCAGGCCACAGAACGCCAGAACACCGGCGGCAACGATCTTCCTCATCATGCACCTCCAGATTGCTGATGGCCCGACGTTAGCGAGCCCCGACCATTGCCGCACAGCAAACGAAAAGAATTTGCACGCTCATAACATTTGGGTCTTTTGCCGGTGGTCAACTGGCCGCGCCACGGGCGGGTCGGCGCCGCATGGACATCACGCGGTCGATCGCCTCGCTGACGCACTCCGCGTCCTCGTCGAGCAGCATGTGCCCGGCGGTGGGCCGGTGCAGGTGGGTGGCGCCCGGGATGGCAGCCGCCAGCTCGCGCGCATGCTCGGCCGGCGTGGTTCGGTCCGCTCCCCCGCTGATGACGACCGTGTTGGCGGCGATCGCGGCGAGGCCGTCGTACTGGTCGTAGCGCTTCAGGCTGGGCAGGAAGCCGGCCGCGGTCGTCAGTGAAATGGTGCGGATCGCGGATTGGGTGACCGCCGCGGCGCCGTTGCGCTCGACGCCGGAATACCGGATGAGGCCCTCGCAGACGGGCCGCACCAGCCCGTTGATCGCCTGGTCCGTCGCCCGGCGGGGCAGGTGGTGCACCAGGTCGAACAGCGCTCCCGTGGCGCGGGTGGCCAGCAAGCGGCCCAGCCCGCGCTCGGCAAGCCGGCCCGCCGCCGTGGCCACCAGGACGAGGCCCTGCGGTTCCACCGGGCGCCCGGCGGCCGCCCGCGCCAGGTACGCCAGCGCCGTCATCCCGCCCATCGAGTGCCCCGCCAGGGTGAGCGGTCCGCTCACGCGCAGAACGGTCAGCACGTCGGCGAGGTCGGCGGCGAGCCGGTCGATCTCGTAGGTGTGCATGTCCGCGCCGGTCGAACGGCCGTGGCCGCGGTGGTCGTAGGTGATGATTCGCACGCTGTCGCCCCACCGGCGCACCAGGTGGCGGACCTGAAGGGCCCAGCTCGACTGGGTCAGGCACAGACCGTGCAGCAGGACGACGGTGTGGTCGCGGGCGCCGGAAGCACCGTAGTCACGGACCGCGAGCCGCACGCCGTCACTGGCGATGACGGTGCGGTCGATATAGCCGTCCCGCCTCGTGGGCAGTCGCTGCGGAAGCGCAGCGGTCGTACCGCCGTAGGCGTTTGATCCCGTAGGCATTTCCGGCTGAGTGAACACGGCGCGCTCCTGATCGGTGTCTATGTCGAGGGGGTCTCGACACCCTGTTCACTCGAAGCTACGGAGCGATGACGGCGCTGACGCGCTTGTGCGCGATAGCCACGCAACAAGCGATTTTCGCACTTTTGCGCATTGTGCTCGTGGGGGTTGGCGGCCTAGTCTCCGCCGCCGTGTCCCTTGCCGTGGCCCTTGCCGGGGCCGTGTCGGGGCGGGGGCGGTGGTTGTTC
>NZ_LZKR01000222.1 GCF_001672915.1 Mycobacterium sp. 1245805.9
GGCGCGGCGGGGGCGCCGGCCCCCCCCCCCCCGCGCGGGGGGTTGGGGGGTTCACCGAGTGGCGGCCGGCGGGGGCCCGGCGGGGGGCGGGGCCCCCCGTGCCCGCCGCGGGGGGCGGGCGGCGCGCCGCCGCGCAGCACAACTGCCGGCTGTGCAAATCGTTGCGGGAGAGCACCGCACTCGACGCCGGCGGCACGGAGGAGCTGTACGGGGACATCGAGCGTTATGAGGACTCAAGTCGGTTAACCCGCCGCGCTAAAGCAGCGCTGCGCTACACCGATGGGTTAATTTGGACCCCTGCGCACCTCGTCGCCGACGTTGCCGCCGAGGTGCGCTCCGGGTTTTCCGAGGCAGAGGCCGTCGAGCTCACCTTCGACGTCATGCGCAACGCCAGCAACAAGGTCGCCGTGTCGCTGGGCGCCGCGCAGCCGGACCAGCTCGGCGGTCACGGGGTCCACCGCGCGCATCCGGGCCACCGCGGGCAGAAACTCGTTGAACACCACATCCGACGGCTCGGTGGTGTGGTCCCAGGCGACCGTGCCGCTCACCCAGTCGAGGTGCTCGGAGCCGACGCCCAGCGATTCCAGCCCGGCCCGCACCCGCGGCACGAAATCGGCGATGTACATCTGCGTGACCACGCTGAAGGTGCTGTCCCCCAACGTCTTCCACAACCGGGACCGCTGTTCGCCGGTGATCGCCGAGACGTCGGCGCTGAACTGCTCGGCGAACTCGGCGACGACGGCCTCGGCCTCCGACGCCGGCTCAAAAACCTCAACCGCGGAGGGCAAGGGCGGCAGCGACAACGTCTGCGCGCACACCCGCCGGACCAAACCCGCAAGACGCCCGTCGCCCGGGGACAAAGCCACCAACTGGGTCAGCATTCCCCACACGCTACTGCGCCTGGCTCACCGAAGACATGTAGAAGTCGGGGATCCGCAGCGACGGCATCGCCGCCCGGGTGGCCCAGTCGCCCCACTCCCGCGGCAGCGTCTTTTCGCTCATACCCGCCTCGGTGGCCCGTCGCAGCAGGTCCAGCGGGCTCTCGTTGAACCGGAAGTTGTTGACCGACGCGGTCACCTCGCCGTCCTCGATCAGGTAGACCCCGTCGCGGGTCAGGCCGGTGAGCAGCAGGGTGGTGGGATCGACCTCGCGGATGTACCACAGCGTGGTCAGCAGCAGGCCGCGCTCGGTGGCCGCGATCATGTCGGCTTGCTCGGCCGAGCCGCCGGTCATCACCAGGTTGTCGGCGGCGACGGCGACCGTGGCGTCGAATTTCTCGGCCGTGGCCCGCGGGTAGGCCAGCGCGTTGATGACCCCGTCGCGGATCCAGTCCACCTGGGCGATCTCCATGCCGTTGTCGAACACCGACACCGTCTCCGAGGAGGCGCTCACCGCGACGAACGGGGTGCACGCCAGCCCAGGCGCCATCGGGTCGGAGAACAATGTGAGCGGCAGATCGGTGAGCCGCTCCCCCACCCGCGTCCCGCCGCCGGGCGCGGACAACGCCGTGCGTCCCTCTTGTGCGCCCCGGCCGGCCATCGACCAGGCCAGGTAGATCATCATGTCGGCCACCGTCGACGGCGGCATGATCGTTTCGTAGCGGCCGGCGGGCAGTGCGACGCTGCGCTTGGCCCAGTCGAGCCGCGTCGACAATTGCTCGAGCAGCGAATCGGTGGGCAGATCGACGAAGTCGGCGGTGCCGATGCCCGCCCAGGCGCTGGCTTCGCCGCGTTTGGCGTTGATCTCCAGCGCACCGGTGGGCTGGGTGTAGCGCCGGCGCAGGCCCGTCGAGGAGGCGAGGAATGTCGTCGAAACACTGTGGTGTGCAAAGCCGTACAGCCGATCGGCGCCGAGGAAGCCCCGGCTCAGCGAGTCGGCGACGTCGGAGAACACCAGGGGCCCGGTGCCCGGCACCGGCGCATCCCAATCGGCGGGCACCCCCGTATCGGCCAGCAGCGGCGCGGCATCACCGGCCTCCGGCGCCGAGCGGGCCGCCTCCTGAGACGCCGCCACCAGCCCCGGAATCACCCGCGGGTCCGCCTCGGCGGAGACCACCGTGCCGATGTGTGCGCTGTCGCCTTGCCGGACAATGGAAATCACGGCGATGCTGCGGCTGAGTGAAACCCCGTTGGTGGTCATGGAATTGCCCGCCCAGCGCAGCGTGGCCTCGACCCTGTCGGTGACCAGCACCATGGTCTCGCTGGCGCCGCCGAGCTTGGCCGCCTCGTCCAGAACGATGTTGACGACGTGCTGCGGGGTGATCATCGGGCGCCCTCGCTGACCGTGTTGAGCACGTTCACCCCGCGAAACAGCGCCGAGGGGCAGCCGTGGCTGACCGGGGCGACCTGCCCCGGCTGCGCCTTGCCGCAGTTGAACGCCCCGCCCAACCGCCAGGTCGACGCGCCGCCCACGGCTTCCATGGAATTCCAGAAATCGGTGGTGGTCGCCTGGTAGGCGACGTCGCGCAGCTGGCCGTCCAGGCGGCCGTCGCGGATGCGGAAGAATCGTTGGCCCGTGAACTGAAAGTTGTAGCGCTGCATGTCGATTGACCACGACTTGTCGCCGACGATGTAGATGCCGTCCTCGACGCGGCTGATCAGATCGGCGGTGCTGATGTCCTCGGGGGCGGGCTGCAACGACACGTTGGCCATCCGCTGGATGGGCACGTGATGCGGCGAATCGGCATACGAGCACCCGTTGGAGCGCGGCTGCCCCAGCCGGGGGGCGAACACCCGGTCGAGCTGGTAGCCGACGAAGATGCCGTCGCGCACCAGGTCCCAGCTCTGCGCGGCCACGCCCTCGTCGTCGTAACCGACGCTGGCCAGGCCGTGTTCGACGGTGCGGTCGGCGGTCACGTTCATCACCGGCGAGCCGTAGCGCATGGTGCCGAGCTTGTCGGGGGTGGCGAACGACGTCCCGGCGTAGGCGGCCTCGTAACCGATCGCGCGGTCGTATTCGGTTGCGTGGCCGATGGATTCGTGGATGGTCAGCCACAGGTTGGTCGGGTCGATCACCAAATCCGTTGGCCCGGCGGCGACGCTGGGCGCCTTGACCTTCTCGGCCAGCAGCGACGGCAGCTGCGCCAGCTCGTCGGTCCAGTTCCACACCTCGTCGCCGGCCAGCGCTTCCCAGCCGCGCCCCATCGGCGGGGCCAGCGTTCGCATCGAGTCGAAACTGCCGGCCGCGGCGTCGACCGTCACCGCCTCCAGCGTCGGCAGCACCCGCACCCGCTGCTGGGTGATCGACGATCCGAAGGTGTCAGCGTAGAACGTCTGCTCCTTGACGGCGGTCAGGCCCGCCGACACGTGGTCGATGCCGTCGGCGCCCAGCAGGCGCCCGGAGTACTCCTCGAGCACGGCGATCTTGTCGGGGCCGGGGATCTCGAACGGGTCGATCCGGTAACTCGACACCCAGGTGGCGTCGCGGTACACGGGCTCCTCGGCGAGCTCGACGCGCTCTTTGTTCAGCATCGCCAGCGTGGTGGCCACGTGCACGGCACGGCGCGCGGTCTCGGCCGCGACGGCGGGCGCCAACTCCGCGTGCGAGGCGAATCCCCAGGTGCCGTCGACGATCACCCGCACCGCCAGGCCCACCTCGCGGCTGACGACCGCGGTCTCCAGTTCACCGTCACGCAGCTGGATGATCTCGCTGCTCAGACGGTGAAGCCGCAGGTCGGCGTGGCTGGCCCCGGCCGCCTTGGCCGCCGACAACGCGGCCTCGGCGAGCTCGTGGCGCGGCAGGTCCAGGAAGTCGGGATCGATCCCCCGGTTCAATGTCACCGCACCACCGTAACGACCGCTCACCCCGAACGACGGCAGCGCCCGCTTTAATTACCTGCATGGCCAGCGCGGTGCTGAGGAAACAGCCTCGATCCACCGCGCTGGGTTACGCGCTGCTGGCGCCCAGCCTGTTCGGTGTGCTCGCCTTTCTGTTGCTGCCCATCCTCGTGGTGATCTGGCTGAGCCTGTACCGGTGGGACCTGTTGGGCCCTCTGCGCTATGTGGGCCTGGCGAACTGGCGGTCGGTGCTGACCGACTCCGGCTTCGCCAACTCGCTGGTCGTCACCGCCGTCTTTGTCGCGATCGTGGTTCCCGCGCAGACGATCCTGGGGCTGCTGGCCGCGTCCATGCTGGCCCGGCGCCTCCCCGGGACCGGGCTGTTCCGCACGGTCTACGTGCTGCCCTGGATCTGCGCACCGCTGGCGATCGCGGTGCTGTGGCGCTGGATCCTGGCCCCCACCGACGGCGCCGTCAGCGCCGTGCTCGGGCACAGCATCGGGTGGCTCTCCGACCCGAGCTTCGCCCTGCCGCTGGTGTCGGCCGTCGTCGTGTGGACCAACGTCGGATACGTCTCGCTGTCGTTCCTGGCGGGCCTGTTGGCCATCCCCGACGACATCCACGCCGCCGCGCGCACCGATGGCGCCAACGCGTGGCAGCGGTTCTGGCGCATCACCCTGCCCATGCTGCGCCCGACGACGTTCTTCGTCCTGGTAACCGGGATCGTCAGCACCGCACAGGTTTTCGACATGGTGTACGCGCTGACCGGCGGGGGCCCGGGCGGCAGCACCGACCTGGTGGCCCACCGCATCTACGCCGAGGCGTTCGGGGCGGCGGCGATCGGGCGGGCGTCGGTCATGGCGGTGGTGCTGTTCGTCATCCTGATCGGAGTCACCGTCGTCCAGCACCTGTACTTCCGGCGGCGGATCAGCTATGACCTCGTCTAGCCGTTTCGTCAATGCCCTCATCTACATCGGGCTGGTGCTGGGCGCGCTGATCACGTTGGCGCCGTTCGCACTTGGACTCCTGACCTCGTTCACCTCCGCCCACCAGTTCGCCACGGGAACGCCGCTGCAGTGGCCGCGGCCACCGACGCTCGCCAATTACACCGACCTGGGCGGGGCCGGCTTCGGCCGCGCCGCGGCGGTGACCGCGCTGATGACCGCGGTGATCCTGTTGGGCCAGCTTACGTTCTCGGTGTTGGCCGGATACGCGTTCGCGCGCTTGCATTTCCCCGGGCGCGACGCGCTGTTCTGGGTCTACATCGCCACCCTCATGGTGCCCGCGACGGTCACGGTGGTGCCCATGTATCTGATGATGGCCCAGCTGGGGCTGCGCAACACGTTCTGGGCGTTGGTGCTGCCGTTCATGTTCGGCTCGCCGTACGCGATTTTCCTGCTGCGCGAGCACTTTCGCATCATCCCGAACGACTTGATAAACGCCGCGCGCCTCGACGGCGCCAGCACCCTGGACGTGATCGTGCATGTGGTGGTCCCGTCCAGCCGCCCGGTGCTGGCCGCGCTGACGTTGATCACCGTGGTGTCGCAATGGAACAACTTCATGTGGCCGCTGGTGATCACCAGCGGGCACAAGTGGCGGGTGCTCACCGTGGCGACGGCAGACCTGCAGTCGCGGTTCAACTCCCAGTGGACGTTGGTGATGGCGGCGACGACGCTCGCGATCGTGCCGCTGATCGCGCTGTTCGTCGGCTTCCAACGCCACATCGTCGCGTCGATCGTCGTCTCGGGGCTCAAATGAGCAGGCCACGCTCGTCCACACTGGTCGCCGGATCGCTGGCGCTGGTGGCGGCGCTGCTGGCCGCGATGGCCGTGCTGTTGGACTATTCCGCCGAGCCGCACGGCGGCAAGGTCGTCATCAAGGTGCGGGTCTGGGCCGACCAGATCGCCGCGGCGTATCAGCAGTCGTTCGCGGAATTCAACCGCACGCACCGCGATATCGAGGTCCGCACCAACATCGTTGCGTATTCGACGTACTTCAACACGCTGCGCACCGACGTCGCGGGCGGCAGCGCCGACGACATCTTCTGGGTGTCCAACGCGTACCTCGCCGCCTACGCCGACGACGGCCGGTTGCTTGACGTCGGCAAGCTGCTGGGCCCGAATGCCACCGCCGACTGGGATCCGGCGGTGGTCGAGCAGTTCACCCGCGGCGGCGTGCTGTGGGGGGTGCCGCAGCTGACCGACGGCGGAATCGCGCTGTACTACAACGCGGACCTGCTGGCGGCGGCCGGAGCCGATCCGGCCCAACTCAACGACTTGCGGTGGAACCCGACCGGCGACGGCGACACGTTGCGCCCCCTGCTGTCCCGCCTGACCCTCGATGCCGACGGAAACGCCGCGGGCACAGCGCGTTTCGATGCCGGTCGGGTCCGCCAGTGGGGATACAACGCCGCCAACGACCCCCAGGGCATCTACCTGAACTACATCGGCTCGGCCGGCGGGGTGTTCCAGCACGGCGACGAGTTCGCCTTCGACAACCCCGCGGCGGTGTCCGCCTTCCGGTATCTGGTCCGCCTCATCAACGACGACCACGTCGCGCCTCCCGCCGCCGACACGAACGACAACGGCGACTTCTCCCGTAATCAGTTCCTGGCCGGCAAGATGGCGCTCTTCCAGTCCGGCACTTACAACCTGAAACCGGTCGCCCGCGATGCGCGCTTCCGCTGGGGCGTGGCCATGATGCCCGCGGGCCCCGCCGGCCGGGTGAGCGTCACCAACGGCATTGCCGCGGCGGGCAATTCGGCGACCAAACACCCGGATGCGGTGCGCCAGGTGCTGGCCTGGATGGGCAGCCAGCAGGGCAACGCGTACCTGGGCCGCGACGGTGCGGCCATTCCCGCGGTGCTGTCGGCTCAGCCGGTCTACTTCGACCATTGGGCCACCGAGGGCGTCGACGTCGGGCCGTTCTTCTCGGTGCTGAAGGGTCCCCGCATACCCGCGCCGGGCGGCGCCGGCTTCGCGGCGGGGTACACCGCCCTGCAGAGCTATTTCGACGAAATGTTCTTGGGTCGAGGCGATGTCGCCGCCACCCTGCGGAAGGCTCAGGCGGCGGCCAACGCCGCCGCGGAGCGCTAGCCGCCAGTCCCGTGAAAGCGTTCACAGGGCCCTCGACGGGCGGTACGCTGACGCGACCTGCAACAAGGAGAAAGATGTCATGCCCGGGTGGTGGATTATTGCGATCCTGTTTTTCCTGGTGGCGGCCGCGGCGTTGGTCGCGAGCCTGTTGCTCGGCGCGGGAACAAGGTCGACCTGGTGGGGCATCACCGCGGCGGCGGCGTTGTTCGGCGTGGTCTTCACCCTCATCAGCGCCTATGACCGGGTGGACACGCGCAACGTCGGCATCATCACCGAGTTCGGCAAGCCGGTGGGCGTGCACGGCGCTGGGATCGTGTGGCATGCGCCGTGGCGCAAGGTAAGCGAGCTCTCGGAGGCGATCCAGTTGCAGGCGTTCGAGTCGAACAGCTTCGACGACGCCAGCCAAGGCAGGGGGTCCAACAACAACCCGGCGGCGATCAATGTGCGGCTGGCCAACAACTCCAACGCCTACGTCGACGAGAACCTGAACTGGCGGCTGCGCGAGGGCGCGGCCCCGAAGCTGTTCCAGGATTACGGCGGCGCCAACGTGTTCCAGACGATCAAGGAGCAGTTGGTGGACCGGCAGGCGCAGGTGGCGTTGTCGAAGGTGTTCGCCACGTTCAACCCGCAGGTCATGTTGGCCGCCGCGGCGAACGCGCCGGGCGCGTCGGCGCAGATGACCGCGCCGGCCCAGGGCGCCGACCTGCCGGCGATGGCCGCACAGGTCAAAAAGGACCTGCAGGACGCGGTGGGCACCGAGATCGAGATCCTCGACGTGCGGATCCCGCGGATCTTCTACGACCAGCCGACCCAGCAGCGCATCGACGCCTACAACCAGAAGGTTCAGGAAACGATCAACGCCCAGCAGGACGTCAAGACCGCGGAGCAGAACCGGTTGGCCGCCGAGCAGCGGGCCAACCAGCCCCCACCGGATCTGCGGATCGCGATCTTCAACTGCCTCAACGATCAGGTGAAGAACGGGCGCGACCCGGCCGGCTGCTGGGGCCAGATCGGCGGCCAGCCGCTGGTGCAGGTGCCGCGCTAGCTGTACCCGGTCATGAGGTTGGTTGCAGTCGGCTGACGGGTGGGTGCCCGCCGAGTGCGCTGTGACGTCGTT
>NZ_LZKR01000223.1 GCF_001672915.1 Mycobacterium sp. 1245805.9
GCGACGTCGGTGCCGACGACCGCGTAGGCCGACTCCGGCTTGGGCGTCGCCGCGCCGGTGGCCGCCCGATCCAGCAGCGCATCGTCGGCCAGCTCCCAGTAGCTGGTGGACGCCCCTTCCGGGCCGGTGATCTCGCCGTCGTCGACGTCCAGGTCGTCGGGCGCCACGGCCAGCTTGGCCGCCGCGACGTCGAGGTAGATCGCCCGCGCCTCGGCGCACGCCTGGCGCAGCGCCGCGCCCGACTGCTGGATCGAGCGGCTGCCGGCGGTGAAGCCCTCGTCGGGGCTGCGATCGGTCGCCGCGGCGGTCATCCGCACCCGCGCGATGTCGACGTCGAGCTCCTCGGCGGCGATCTGCGCCAGCGCGGTCAACACGCCCTGCCCCAGCTCGACCTTGCCGGAGCGCACCTCCACGACACCGTCCGGCCCGATCCGAACCCATTCGCCCAGAACGGGATTGGCCGCCAACGACTCCGGCAGGTCAGGCATCCACCGACCCCCGCATCTCGGCTGCCGCGCTGAGCACCGCCGCCACCACCCGGTTGTGCGAGCCGCAGCGGCAGAGGTTGGGGTCCAGGGCGGCGCGGACCTCGGCCTCAGTCGGGTCGGGATTGGCGGCCAGCAGCGCCGCCGCGGCCACCACGATGCCCGACATGCAGTACCCGCACTGCGCCGCCTGCCGCGCGATCAAGGCGCGCGACACCGGGTGGGGCTCGCCGTCGTCGCCGAGCCCCTCCACCGTGCGGATCGACTTGTCGCCCACCGACCACAGCGGGGTATCACACGAGTAGATCGGACGGCCGTCGGCCAGCACAAAGCAGGCGCCGCACAACCCGACCCCGCAACCGAACCGCGTTCCCTTCAACCCCAGGTGGTTGCGCAACACGTACAGCAGCGGTGTGTCGTCCTCGACGTCGACCTCGTGGCGCCGCCCGTTGACCGTAAGAATTCGCATGGACTCCAGCATCCTCCGCCGAGGCGCTAGGGCAGGATCGACAGGTATGGATCAGCTCTGGGCAAACCGGGCGGCCAGCTCCGAAGCGGCTGTCGCGCAACGCCACCTGAAGCGGTTGTGGGCGCTGCCGGCGACGCAGCTGGGGGTGGTGGCCTGGCCGGCGGGTCGGGGGGACCGGCTGTTCGGCACCTGGCACTACTGGTGGCAGGCGCACCTGCTGGACTGCCTCCTCGACGCCCAGCTGCGCGACCCGCAACCGCACCGGCGCACCATGATCGACCGGCAGGTCCGCTCACACCGGCTGCGCAACAACCTGCGGTGGACCAACAGCTATTACGACGACATGGCCTGGCTGGCACTGGCGCTGGAACGTGCGGCAAGGATCGCCGACGTCACGCGCCGCCGCGCCCTGCCGAAGCTGGCCGACCAGTTCGTCAGGGCCTGGGCGCCCGACGACGGCGGCGGCATCCCGTGGCGCAAGCAGGACAAGTTCTTCAACGCCCCGGCCAACGGCCCGGCGGGCATCTTCCTCGCGCGCTACGGCGACCATCTGAAAAGAGCAGACCAGATGAGCGACTGGATCGACCGCACCCTGATCGACCCCGAGACGCACCTGGTGTTCGACGGCATCAAGGACGGCTCGCTGGTCCGCGCCCAGTACACCTACTGCCAGGGCGTCGTGCTGGGCCTGGAGATGGAGCTCGCCGCGCGGACCGGCGCGGAGGCCCGCGCCCGACACCAGGCGCGCCTGCATCGGCTGGTCGCGGCCGTCGGCGAGCACATGGCGCCCTCCGGCGTGCTGCAGGGCGCCGGCGGCGGCGACGGCGGCCTGTTCGCCGGCATCACGGCCCGGTACCTCGCCCTGGTCGCCACCACGCTGCCGGGCGACTCGGCCGACGATGCCATGGCCCGCGACGCCGCGCGCACCATCGTGCTGTCGTCGGCGAAATCGGCCTGGGACTACCGGCAAACCGTGAACGGGCTGCCGCTGTTCGGCCCGTTCTGGGACCGCGACGCCGAGCTGCCCCCCGAAAGGTCCGAGGCCGGCACCGACGCGGAGTTCGTCGAGGGCGCGGTCAACTCCTCCGAGATCGCCGAGCGGGATCTGTCGGTTCAGCTATCGGGCTGGATGCTGATGGAGGCCGCCTGTAACGTCACCGCCGTGAGCGCGACATGAGCAAACTCAACGGCGACTGGATCCCGGACGAGGCAACGCTTGCCGACGCCAACCTGACGCGCTTCATGGCCTGGCTCGCCGAGACCGGTCGCGGCGAGTACGGCGACTACCCCGGGCTGCTGCGCAAGTCCGTCGACGACATCGACTGGTTCTGGGACGCCGTCTGGAATTTCTTCGACATCCAGGCGGACAGCCCCCCGAGCGCGGTGCTGGGCAACCGGTCCATGCCGGGCGCCGAGTGGTTTCCCGGCGCCACGATCAACTACGCCACCGAGGTGTTCCGGCACGCCACCGACGCGCGCCCGGCGATGATCGTCGTCGGTGAGGACGGCTCGACCGAGTGGCCGTGGGCGCGGTTGCAGCGGGAGACCGCGGCGTTCGCGGCCTACCTCCGCAACGTCGGCGTCGGGCCCGGCGACGCCGTCGTCGGCTACCTGCCCAACGTCGCCGAGGCCGTCGTCGCCGCCCTGGCCGCCGCCAGCGTCGGCGCGATCTGGGCGGTGTGCAACCAGGACGTGTCCGTCGACGGCGTGATCGCCAGGCTGGGCCAGGTCGAGCCCGCCGTGCTGGTGGCCACCGACGGGTCGGTGTACGCCGGCAAGCGCATCGACCGGCGCGCCGAGCTGGCCACGATCCGCGCCGCCATGCCGACGCTGCGGGCCACCGTGGTGGTGCCGCGCCTCGGGCTACCGATCGACGACGACGCCGTGCCGTGGGCGACGGCGGTGGAAGCCGATGCCCCCCTGGACATCACGCCGGTCCCGTTCGCCCACCCGCTGTGGGTGATGTTCTCGTCGGGAACGACGGGCAAGCCCAAGGGCATCGTGCACGGCCACGGCGGCGTGACGCTGGAGCACCTGAAATACCTGACCCTGCAACTGGATCTGCATCCGGACGACCGCTTCCTGTGGTACTCGTCGACCAGCTGGATGATGTGGAACTTCCTGGTGTCCGGGCTGCTGGTCGACACGACCATCGTGCTCTACGACGGCAGCCCGACGCATCCGGGCACCGACGGGCTCTGGAAGGTCGCCGCCGACGCCGGCGTCACGTTCCTCGGCGCCGGCGCGGGCTACCTATTGGCTTGCGCCAAGCAGGAATTGAGGCCGGGCGAGGCACATCCGCTGGACGCGGTGCGCGCGGTGGGATCCACCGGGTCCCCGTTGCCGGCGTCCGGATTCCGCTGGGTGCAGGAGGGGCTCGGCCGGCCGGTCCCGGTGGTCTCGATGAGCGGCGGCACCGACGTCTGCACGGCCTTCATCGGCGGCTGCCCGATCGTGCCGGTCAAGGCCGGCGAGCTGTCGTCGCTGTGCCTGGGCGCGGCCATCGAAGCGTGGAATGGCCAGGGCAACCCCGTCATCGGGGAAGAGGGCGAGCTGGTGGTGACCAAGCCGATGCCCTCGATGCCGGTGTTCTTCTGGAACGACGAGGACGGCAGCCGGTACCGCGCCGCGTACTTCGACAAGTACCCGGGGGTATGGTGTCACGGCGACTGGATCACCATCAGTGAGCGGGGATCCGTTGTGGTGCATGGCCGTTCGGACGCCACGCTGAACCGGATGGGCGTGCGGATGGGCAGCGCCGAGATCTACACGGCGGTCGAACGCCTGCCCGAGGTGCAGGACTGTCTGGTGGTCGGCGTCGAGCAGGACGACGGCGGCTACTGGATGCCGTTGTTCGTGGCCCTGGCCGACGGCGCGGAGCTCGACGAGGACCTGCGGTCGACGATCGTCGCGGAGATCCGCCGGCACGCCTCGCCGCGCCACGTGCCCGACGACATCCTGGACGTGCCGGGCATTCCGCGGACGCTGACGGGCAAGCGGCTGGAGATCCCGATCAAGCGGATCCTGCTCGGGACCGCGCCGGACCAGGCCGTGCAGCAGAGCTCGATTGATCGGCCCGAGCTGCTAGAGGCTTTCGTTGCGTACCGCAGAAGTCGGGTGTCCTGAGTCGGGCTCCTCGGTCCCGCGCCGGCGGCCCCGGTAGCCGCGCCAGGCGGCGATGAACGCGGGGATCAGCGACACGAACAGGATGCCCAGGATGATCTTTTCCAGATTCTGGTGCACGAACGGCACGGTGCCCAGGAAGTAGCCCGCCAGCGTCACGCCGCCGCCCCACGTGATGCCCCCGACGATGTCGAACCCTAGGAACACCGGGTAGCGCATGTACGACACCCCGGCGATCACCGGGACGAACGTCCGCACGAACGGCGCGAAGCGGGCGAGGATGACCGCCCACGGCCCGTACTTCTCGAAGAACGCGTGCGACTCCGTGACGTAGTGCTTCTTGAAGAACCGCGAATCTTCCTTCTTGAACAGCGCCGGCCCGATCCGGCGCCCGATGAAGTATCCGGTTTGGTCGCCCAGCACCGCGACCACCGCGACAGACGGCGCCAGCACCCAGATGCTCGTCGGCGGGTTCGGGTGCGCGGTCAGCAGCCCGCCGGTGAACAGCAGCGATTCGCCCGGCAGCAGCGGAAACAGCAGCCCCGTCTCGATGAAGACGATGACCAGGATCCCGGGCAGCACCGCTTTGCCGAAGACGCCGCCCGAGCCCAGCCAGTACATCGGGTCGAGGATGTTCGGCAAAGCCGTCACCACGGTGCTCACGATGCTTCAACATACCGGTCTTGCGATACTGGACGGACCCAGCCGCCAGGAGGAGCCATGCCCATCGCCACCCCCGAGGTGTACGCCGAGATGCTCGGACGCGCCAAGGAAAACACGTACGCCTTCCCGGCGATCAACTGCACCTCGTCGGAGACCGTCAACGCCGCGATCAAGGGCTTCGCGGACGCCGGCAGCGACGGCATCATCCAGTTCTCCACGGGCGGTGCGGAGTTCGCCTCCGGCCTCGGGGTCAAGGACATGGTGGCCGGCGCCGTCGCCCTGGCCGAATTCACCCACAGCATCGCGGCCAGATACCCGATCAACGTCGCGCTGCACACCGACCACTGCCCCAAGGACAAGCTGGACAGCTACGTGCGGCCGCTGCTGGCGATCTCGGCCGAGCGGGTGGCCGCAGGCCAGGACCCGCTGTTCCAGTCGCACATGTGGGACGGCTCGGCGGTGCCGGTCGAGGAAAACCTCGCCATCGCGCAGGAGCTGCTCAAGGAGGCCGCGGCCGCCAAGATCATCCTCGAGGTCGAGATCGGGGTGGTGGGCGGCGAGGAGGACGGCGTCGCCCACGAGATCAACGACAAGCTGTACTCCACTCCCGAGGATTTCGAGCGGACGGTCGACGCGCTGGGCCACGGCGAGCACGGCAAGTACCTGCTGGCCGCGACGTTCGGCAACGTGCACGGCGTCTACAAGCCCGGCAACGTCAAGCTGCGCCCCGACGTGCTGGCGCTGGGCCAGCAGGTGGCGGCGGCGAAGCTGGGCCTGGCCGCCGACGCCAAGCCGTTCGACTTCGTGTTCCACGGCGGCTCGGGTTCGCTGAAGTCGGAGATCGAGGAGGCGCTGCGCTACGGCGTGGTGAAGATGAACGTCGACACCGACACCCAGTACGCGTTCACCCGCCCGATCGCGGGCCACATGTTCGCCAACTACGACGGCGTGCTCAAGGTCGACGGCGAGGTGGGCGTCAAGAAGGTCTACGACCCGCGCAGCTACCTCAAGAAGGCCGAGGCCGGCATGAGCGAGCGGGTCGTGGAGGCCTGCAACGACCTGCACTGCGCCGGCAAGTCGCTGGGCTCGAGCTAGCCGCTCGCGCGAACGTGCGGCTGGCCGCACGCTCGGTGTCCAACGTGCGGCTGGCCGCACGCTCGGCACAGGTTAGCCGCTGGGGGACTGGCAGATCTTCCACTGGTCGTCGCGGTACTGCAGGTCGAGGCTGCGCGTCGAACGCAGCGACGGGTCGTACGCCATGAACGTGGTGATGTTGGCCTCGGCGTGCTGGCCGTTGACGACGACCTGGTCGATGCTGGCGATCACCGGGTACTGCTTGGCCGCCGAGACCCGCTGATAGGTTTCCTGCCACGCGTGTTCGTCGTAATCCACGTATCCGTCGCGGACGGTCCCGCACGTGACGGTGCGCAACGCGGTCAGGTCGCCCCGCTGCACCGCGACGTCATACTGCTGGATGGTGTGCCGAACCTGGTCTTCCTCAGACACTTTCGAGTGTTTGCCGCGGGTCAGCAGCACGGTACCCAGGATCGCGATCGCCGCCAGCGCCAGCACGACAACCACCAGCGCCAGCACCCAGCCCCAGTTGAACTGCCGGGTGGTGCGCAGCTTTGCCCCCAGTCGCGGCGGAATCGCTTGTGGCACAGCGGCTTTCGGGGGAGCGCCGAGCTGGGTCGTCGCGGGTTCGCCGGGCGGCGGCGACGCGATGACCTCGGTGGCGGGCTCGGCGGACGACGTCGCGATGACCTGGGTCTCCTTCGCGTCGAAGCCGGGGGCCGTGAAACGACGCTCGCGCTGCTGGCCCTCCGCGGCCTCGGCGTCGCTGTCCTGATCGCCCTTGTTGATCACCACGGTCTCGGTCTCGGGGTCGACGGGCACCAGCGGCTGGTCCTCGGCTGCCCCTTCGGGTTCGGGTGGATTGGGCATAGAGGGAGCTTAGCGACCCGCCGCGGCGGAACGGCAAAATAGACGCCATGACGTCGATGGGAGATCTCCTCGGACCCGATCCGATTCTGCTGCCGGGCGATAGCGACGCCGAGGCGGAGCTGCTGGCCAACGAGAACCCGACCGCGGTCGCGGCCGCGCACCCGTCGGCGTCGGTGGCCTGGGCCGTGCTCGCGGAGGAGGCGCTGGCCGAGGACAAGGCCGTCACCGCCTACGCATACGCGCGCACCGGCTACCACCGCGGCCTGGACCAGCTGCGGCGAAACGGCTGGAAGGGCTTCGGCCCAGTGCCGTACGCGCACGAGCCGAACCGCGGCTTCCTGCGTTGCGTGGCGGCGCTGGCGAAGGCCGCCGACGCCATCGGGGAGAGCGACGAGAACCTGCGCTGCCTGGATCTGCTCGACGACTGCGACCCCGCGGCGCGCCCAGCTTTGGGTCTTTAGCAGGCCTCTAAAAGCCTTCCTCGCAGTCGGCGCGCCGTTCCGGCGGCTCGACCTGAACGGTGGCGTGGTCCAGCCCCCGCGCGGACAGCACCGCGCGCGCGTCCTGCAGCACCCGGGCGGAGTCGCCGTCGCTGGTGAGGTGTGCGGTGCACATGTCCTTGCCCGGCGACAGCGTCCACACGTGTAGGTCGTGCACCTCGGTCACGCCGTCGACCGCGCCCAGCGCGCCGCGCAGCTCCTCGACGTCGATGTGGGCCGGCGAGGCCTCGGACAGGATCCGCAGCGCGGCGCGCGCCAGCGAGATGGCTCGGGGCGCCACCCACAGCGCGACCAGCACCGCGACCACGACGTCGGCGTACGGCCAGCGCGTCGTCACGGTGACGATGCCGGCGATCAGCACGCCCAGGCTGCCGACGCTGTCGGCGACCACCTCCATGTAGGCGCCCCTGACGGCCAGGCTGCTGCCCGAGTGCGCCCGCAGCAGCAGCGCGACCACGA
Organism: Mycobacterium sp. 1245805.9; assembly: GCF_001672915.1. GTDB lineage: Bacteria > Actinomycetota > Actinomycetes > Mycobacteriales > Mycobacteriaceae > Mycobacterium. The sequence continues at coordinate 7,644 of NZ_LZKR01000223.1, forward strand.
GGTTGGCCAGCAGGCCGAGCAGGGCGACCACGATCATCGGCACACCCGGGATCGACGGGGTCTCCTTGAGCCGCTGGATCGCCTCCCACAGGATGAACAGGGCCACCCCGATCAGCAGCCCGGCGTTGGCGACGGCCGTGAACACCTCGGCCCGATGCCAGCCGTAGGTCCGCGCGGCCGACGAGCTGCCGCGGCGGGCCAGCGTCACGGCGGCCAACCCCATGAACACCGCGACGACGTCGGTCAGCATGTGTCCCGCGTCGGCCAGCAGCGCGATCGAGTTGATCAGCAGCGAGGTGGTCAGCTCCACGACGAAGAACACCGCGAGGATCGCCGCGGCGGCGATCATGCGGGGGATCATCCGCGACGAGTCGCCCTCGGCGGGGCTGTGGTTGTGGCCGGCGCCCATAGCCAGCAATATATGCGTAATCACGCATATATTGCAAGGGTTAGAACCAGGCGCTCCAGAATCGGGTGAGCTGGTAGCCCCAGCCCACCAGCTGCTCCGGCACTCCGGAGAAACCGAACAGCCAGAGCACGACCGCGAAGAACCACCGGCTGCCCGCCAACAGCAGGAACAGCAGGATGAAAAAGCCCCACTGCTTGGCCGGGGCCAGCGCGCGCTGCGTCTCGGGGCTCAGGTGCGGCTCGAGGGCGTCGTAGCCGTCCAGGCCCGGGACGGGCAGCAGGTTCAGCAGCACGGCGGTGAGCTGGAGGAAGCCCAGGAAGGCCACCCCCGACCACAGCACCGCGTGGTTCGGGTCGAAAAGGAACCGCGTCGCCACCAGCAGCAGCACCGCCAGCACCAGGTTGGCCGCCGGCCCCGCCAGGCTGACCATGGTCCGGCGGGCGGGCGTCATGAACCACGTCCGCACGTACACCGCCGCGCCCGGCAGGCCGATCCCGCCCAGCGCGACGACCACGATCGGCAGCAGCAGCGAGAGCGCCGGGTGGCTGTAGCGCCGTGGGTCCAGGGTCAGATACCCGCGCACGGCGACGTCGTGATCGCCGAATCGCCAGGCCGTCGCCGCGTGCCCGAATTCGTGCAGGCACAGCGACACCAGCCAGCCGGCGATCACGAAGATGAACACCCCGGCGTAGGACAACGGCCGCACGCTCGACCCCGCCAGCCAGGCCAGCGCGCCGCCGGCCGCCGTCAACGCGACCAGGGCCAGGAAGAGCGGGCTGGGCCGCACCGATTCGTGTTGCCGGGCGGGGAAGCTCACCCGCTCGAAATTACCTTGGCACCCGCCTTGGCTGCGGGCGCAGCGCCCAGGAGGCGACGGTCAGGCCCACGAGTATCAGCGGACCGACCAGTGTCGTGGCGGGATCGCAGACCCACAGATGCGACGCCGTCGCTCCGGTGTAGATGAACATCAGGCCCGCATATGCCCACTCCTTGACCAGGGCGAGACGCGGTGCCAGGAGGACCACCCCGGCCGACAGGTAGCAGACGCCGAGGATGGTCATGAAATACGGCGGATAACCCAGGTGCGTCACGACACCCTTGAACGGTTCCAGGCGCAACGCGCCCATCACCCCGCCGCCAAAACACTCGGCGGCGAGCAGGGTGGTAGTCGTCCAGTAGATCCAATCGCGGCGGGCGGACGGTGTCATCGGCAAAGCCTCCTCACAAGGTCGACACCCCGCCGGCCTGAAGTTGACCGGCCAACGCTCTGCTAGCGGACCAGCAGCCACCCTTCGACGTTGCGGTAGAACGTCGATCGGCGCGACGCCGGGGGCGCCGCGACGCCGTCGCGCACGACGGTGACACCGGTGCTGCCCAGCTGGGCGGCCCGGCCGGGAACCCAGCGGCCCCGTCGTACCGAGGCCCGCAGGCCGGGCATGGCCAGCGTCGGCTCGATCCGCACGGCGGCGACCTCGCCGTCGAACAGACGGGTGTCGTCGACGACGGCCTCGCCGTGCACCACCCGCGCGCCGTCGGGGGGCAGCCAGTGCGCCCGGCCCACGATCACCGACCCGGCCTCGTCGCGGATCAGGGTCACCCGCCGGGCGGAGCCACCAAGGGCGCGCCGCGCCGCGCGACGCCCGGCCGGGACGCGGTAGGCACGGGTGGCCGGGGTGCGCCGGGCCGGCACGTAGGCCACCTCGACGTCGAGCCGCTCGGCTCGCAGCAACCGGGTGAGCACCGCGGCCAGGTCGGCGTCGGCGCCGAGGTCCACCAGCCGCCGGTATTGCTCGATCGCGGCGGCGACATCTCCCGTGTGGACCGGCAGGCCGGTCAGCGCCCGCGGTACCCGCCGCTCGCCGAACACCAACACCCCCACGGTTTCCATGCGTCGGTCGCAACCTCCTGGGTTAACCCTGGGATAGGGTGTGTCACCGGCTGGACCACAATAAGCAGGGTTTGAACACGTGGGATTAGGCGGGAGCAAGTCATGCCGGCAATCGTCCTCATCGGCGCCCAGTGGGGCGACGAGGGCAAAGGTAAGGCAACTGACCTGCTCGGCGGGCGCGTGCAGTGGGTGGTGCGCTATCAGGGTGGCAACAATGCCGGGCACACCGTCGTCCTGCCCACTGGGGAACACTTCGCCCTGCACCTGATCCCGTCGGGCGTGCTCACCCCCGGGGTCACCAACGTCATCGGCAACGGCGTGGTGATCGACCCCGGTGTGCTGCTCGACGAGCTGAAGGGGCTCGAGGACCGCGGCGTCGACACGTCCAGGCTGCTGATCTCGGCCGACGCCCACCTCCTGTTGCCCTACCACGTCGCCATCGACAAGGTCACCGAGCGCTACATGGGCAACAAGAAGATCGGCACCACCGGCCGTGGCATCGGCCCGTGCTACCAGGACAAGATCGCGCGCCAGGGCATTCGGGTCGCCGATGTGCTGGAACCCGACCAGCTGACCCACAAGGTCGAGGCCGCCCTCGAGCTCAAGAACCAGATCCTGGTCAAGATCTACAACCGCAAGGCGCTCGACCCGCACCAGGTGGTCGACGCGCTGCTGCAACAGGCCGAGGGGTTCCGGCACCGCATCGCCGACACCCGGCGGCTGCTCAACACCGCGCTGGAGGAGGGCGAAACGGTCCTGCTGGAGGGCTCGCAGGGCACCCTGCTCGACGTCGACCACGGCACCTACCCGTACGTCACGTCGTCGAATCCGACCGCGGGCGGTGCGGCCGTCGGCTCCGGAATCGGGCCGACCCGGATCACCGCCGTGCTGGGGATCCTCAAGGCCTACACCACCCGCGTGGGCTCCGGCCCGTTCCCCACCGAGCTGTTCGACGAGAACGGCGAATACCTGTCCAAGACCGGCGGCGAATTCGGGGTCACCACCGGGCGGCGCCGGCGCTGCGGCTGGTTCGACGCCGTCATCGCCCGCTACGCCACCCGCGTCAACGGCATCACCGACTTCTTCCTGACCAAGCTCGACGTGCTGTCCAGCCTGGAGACGGTGCCGGTGTGCGTCGGCTACCGCATCGACGGGGTGAGCATCAACGACATGCCGATGACCCAGAGCGACCTCGGTCGCGCCGAACCGATCTACGAGGAGCTGCCCGGCTGGTGGGAGGACATCTCGGACGCGCGGGAGTTCGACGACCTGCCGGCCAAGGCGCGCGATTACGTGTTGCGGCTGGAAGAGCTTGCGGGAGCACATGTTTCGTGCATCGGCGTCGGTCCCGGGCGCGATCAGACCATCGTGCGCCGCGACGTCCTGGCGGCCCGCCCGTGACGGAACCCGACCCGAAAGAACTCGACCCGGAATACGAACACCACGGCGGCTTTCCCGAATACGGCCCGGCCACCCCCGGCCCCGGATTCGGCCGGTTCGTCGCGGCCATGCGCCAATTGCAGGACCTCGCGGTGTCCGCCGACCCGGGGGAGGACGTCTGGGACGACGCGGCCGACCGCGCCGCGGCGCTGGTGGAGGTGCTGGGCCCGTTCCAGGCCGAGGAGGGCAAGGCGCCGGCCGGGCGGACGCCCGACCTGCCCGGCATGGGCAGCCTGCTGCTGCCGCCCTGGACCTTGACCCGCTACGCCCCCGACGGCGTCGAAATGACCGGATATTTCAGCCGGTTTCACGTCGGCGGCAACCACGCCGTGCACGGCGGCGTGCTGCCGCTGCTGTTCGACCACATGTTCGGGATGATCTCGCACGCCGCCGGGCGCCCGATCAGCCGCACGGCCTTCCTGCACGTCGACTACCGCAAGGTCACGCCCATCGACATGCCGTTGCTGGTGCGCGGGCGCGTCACCCGCACCGATGGCCGCAAGGCGTTCGTCGCGGCCGAGCTGGTCGACGGTGACGACGCGGTGCTGGCCGAGGCCAACGGCCTGATGGTGCGCCTGCTTCCCGGCCAGCCCTAGGGTTTGCCGAACCGACCTATCCTTGAGCGGTGACTGACGGCTTGAGCCAAGGACAGGACGACAAGACGACCGCGCTGGCCGTGTCGCCGCACCCCGCCCCGCAACCGCCCGAGGACCGCAGGCCGACGGTGCTGCTGCTCGGGTCCGGCGAGCTGAGCCGGGAGCTGGCGGTCGCGCTGCGCCACCTGGGCGCGCGGGTGGTCGCGGCGGGAGACGACCGGGAACTCCCCGCGCACGGCGTGGCCGACCAGTCGCTGACGCTCCCGCTCACCGACGGCGGCGAGCTCTCGAAGGCGATCCACCAGCTCAACCCGGACTTCGTCGTGACCGTGGCCGACGCGGTGGCCAGTCATGCTCTCGAGGCGCTGACCGGCGAGCGCACCCAACTGGTGCCCAACGCCCGCACCGTCCGGCTCACCTCCGACCGCGAGGCCCTGCGCCGGATGGCAGCCGACGAGTTGGGGTTGCCCACCGCGCCGTTCTGGTTCGTTGGCTCGGTCGGCGAGCTGCAGGCGGTGGCCGCCCACGCCGGCTACCCGTTGCTGGTGAAGCCGGTGTCGGGGCGGGGACATTCGGTGGTCTCCGGGCCCGACGACATCGAACCGGCCTGGCAGCGCGCGCAGGGGAGTTCGACCGGGCGGGTGCTGGCCGAGACGGTGGTCGAGGTCGACTTCGACGTCACCCTGCTCGCCGTGCGCAGCGAGGGCCCGAACGGTCCGCTGATCGAGTTCTGCTCACCCATCGGCCACCGCGACGTCGACGGCGCCGTGCTGGAATCCTGGCAGCCCCAGCAGATGAACGAAGCCGCGGTGGACGCGGCCAAGTCGATCGCCGCGCGAATCGTCAAGGCGCTCGGCGGGCGCGGCCTCTTCTGCGTCGAGTTGATGATCAAGGGCGACGAGGTGTACTTCGCCGACGTCAGCGCCCGCCCGCACCCGAGCGTCTGGGTGACCCTGCGCAGCCAGCGGCTTTCGGCGTTCGAACTGCAGGCCCGGACGATTCTGGGCCTGCCGGTGGACACCATGATGATGTCGCCGGCCGCCGCGCACGCGATCAATCCCGGTCCCGACGGCGGGCCGTCGGCCACCGACGCGCTGACCCGCGCGCTGCGGGTGCCGGAAAGCGATCTGCGGGTCTTCGCCCGCGGCTCCGGGCCCGCCGGCCGGGGCGTGGCGTTGGCAACGGCACCGGACGTCGCGGCCGCGCGCGCCGGTGCCCGGCAGGCCGCGAACGCCCTGAATACGCGGGAGTCACGCGGATGAGTTACGCGGACCAGTCAAGCTGAGGATCGCGTGGGCCACCTCGTCCGGGTGGGTCAGCATTCCGTTGTGCGTCCCCGGAACGACGATGGGTTTTACCCCGAGCCGGGCAGCGAATTCCGGCCCCGGCTGCGGCATCGCTTGATCGCTGTCGCCGGTGACGTAGGCGGCGGGAATACCGAGACTCGCCGCATCGACGTCGAGAGCGTCAAGGAAATAACCGCCGGGCTGCGGGGTCACCAGATCGGCCACCAACCGCTGCAGCTCCGGGGCAACGCCTTGCATCAGCAGCTGCTCGACGTGTTCCAGGCTCGATGGAATGGCGTCGAAAGGCGATTCGTCGATCAACCGCAGTATCACCTCGCGGCTGTCTGGCGGGGTCTCATCGACGAGGGACCTGCCGCCAACCGGCACGAACGCGTTGTAGTAGACGATCTTGGTGACCCGGTCGCCGAGAAAGTGAGCGGCGCCGGTCGCGGGGTAGCCGCCCCAGCTGTGCGCGGCGAGGATCACGTCGTCGAGCTCCCGCCGGCACACCTCGTCGACGATGTAATCGACCGCGTCCCTGAGCTGATAACCCGACGGATCATCGCCGTCGCCCAGGCCGGGCAGCGTCAGGGTGATCGCCCGACGACTCGCGGCGCGAAGGCGCTTGGCAACCGGTCGCCAGGACCAGGCCCCATGCCAGGCGCCCGGGATCAGCACATATGTCGGCCCTTGCGCGTCGAGAGTCATCTGGCAAATGCCTCGATCAGGCTGAATTCCGTTTCGGTGGCGACGATTTGGGTCATCTCGAAGCCGGCCTCGTCGAGGAGTCGCCGATACTCCTTCGCTGTGCGTTCACGCCCATCGTTGAACAACAACATTTCGATGTCGGCCAACTTGCCGATGAATTCGCTGCTGTCTTCGGGGATTACCGTCTCGACGAGCAGCAAGGCCGCGCCCGTTGGCGCAGCCCATTTCACATTCCGCAGGATTTCCAGCGCGGCGGCATCGGACCAGTCGTGCAAAATGTGCTTGAGCACATAGGCGTCACCCCCGGCCGGTACACCGCTGAAGAAGGACCCTTCGACCAGCCGAACCCGTTGTGCCACATCCAACTTCTGTAGTAGCGGCGCTGCTTCGGCCACCACATCGGGAAGGTCGAACAGCACACCCTGCGCCTTTGGGGCCGAGGCAAGGATGGCGGCGAGCAAGCGGCCGTGACCGCCCGCTACGTCGACGACGGTTCGGTATGGCGTGAAGTCGTACGCCGCTACGAGCGGCCCATCCACGTACGCCGACAAGCCCGTCATCGCGTCATTGAAAATCGCGCTGTATTCGGGTTCGTCGCGCAGATAGTCGAAGAACGGCTTACCCCGCAACGCCCGGACCGGCGAAGTCCCAGTCCTGATGGCCTCGGTGAGCAGGCTCCAATGTTCGCGCTCCCGCGGTGCGCCCACGAGCCGCGCCAGCGCCGCCATGGATACCGGGGCGTCCGAGCGCAGCAGGTCCGCGCGCGGCGTCAGCTCATAGCGGCCATCGTCGCCTTGAGCGAATATGCCCTTACAGATCAGCGCACGCAAAGCCCTGCGCAGCGCATCGGGATCAGCTCCGACTTTGCCGGCGAGATCATCAAGGTGCAGCGGCCGGTCGGCGAGCGCATCGGCCACTCCCAAGTCGGCGACCGCGGTGATCGTCTGGGCTACCCACCCGCCCAGTATTAATCCCTGCATCTCTTTCGCCGGGGAAGACACCTGTCGGTCGAATTGCGTTGTCTCCGAGTTGTTCACCTAACCTCCTCATGCTGTTGACAAAAAGCGGTCGCGCCGCCGTCAGGCGGTTTGGTCGAATTTCGGACGGCAGTGTTGCCTACCAGCTCATCGCGACGGCGGCCGCCACCAACACGACCGTGACGAGGCCATGGAGAACAAGCTGTCGCAGAACGGTGGCGTGGGCAAACAGGTCCAATTCGGTCGACTGCGAATAATCCGGGAGCACATATTGATTGCGCTTCGAGGCGAATCGCAGTCGCGCGCTTCGCTGTGCGGTCACGCTTTGTTCACCTATCGAGCCGGTCGGCCGAACCCGCTGGCCCGAAGTCGAATTGCACGCAGCGTTGCGGAGGCTTGACAGACATCGGAGGTTCGCCGAAGGTAGCTGCCCACGCGATGGTGATCACAAAGACCAGCAGTACCGTGATCAAGCTATGAACACACACTTGGCGCACGGTGCTCGCCAGGGACGGCGTCAGTCGGTAATGCTCCGGAAAATGCGTCACGGTATGCCTTTCGGTGTCGGGGGATCGGAAGGGTGTAAATCACTTCAGCGAGTAGCGGATCGGCAGGTGTTTGAGGCCACCGACGAACGTCGTCGCGGAAAGTTCGGGCTTGCCCGCTAGCTCGATCGATCCCAGCCGGGGGAGCAGTTCACGGTAGAAACTGCCGATCTCCATCCGCGCCAGCGCGGCGCCAAGGCAGAAGTGCACGCCATACCCGAAGGCCAGATGCTTGTTGGGGTCGCGGCTGACGTCGAAGCGGAACGGATCGTCGAAGACCTCCTCGTCGCGGTTTCCGGACACGTACGCCAGATACACCGACTCTCCTTCAGCGATGTCCACCCCTCGAACCGTTGTGTCGGCGGTTGCGGTTCGCATGAATTCCTTGACCGGCGTGGTCCACCGGATCATCTCCTCGATCGCCGTCGGCATCAGCGTGAGATCCTGCTTCAATCGCCATAATTCACTGGGGTTTTCGATGAGCGCACGCAGCCCACCGGAGATGGCATCCTTAGTGGTGTCATGGCCGGCGGCGGCGATGATCACGTAGTAGGACGCAGTGTCCACGTCGGAGAGCGGTTCGCCGTCGATGCGCCCGTTCGCGATGGCCGAGGCGAGGTCGCCGGTGGGTTCTCGGCGGCGCGTCGCGGTCAGCGTGGCGAAGTAGTCGAGGAACTCCTGCATCACTGCGAGCACGGTCTCGGGTTCTTGACCCCGCTGGTATTCGGCGTCATCGCGGCCGAACATCTCCTGTGTCAGCATGCGCATCCGAGGAAAGTCCGATTCGGGAAGACCCAGCAATGACAGGATGACGTAGAGCGGAAAGTAGACCGCGATGTCGGTGACGAAGTCGCACTCGGGTCCGATCTCGCGCATCTTGTCGACATAGCGCTTGGCCAGCTGGTCCACCTGCGCCTTCAGGTCGCGCATCGCCGCCGGGCGGAACCAGTTCACGCCGATCGCGCGCACCTTGCGGTGGTATGGATCATCCATCTCGACCAGGGTGCGCAAGCCGGTCCCGGCGTCTTCCTGCGCCATGCGCAGATCGTCGGTATCGGCGGGCGAAAGCAACGGACGGGGCGCGCTGACGAACAGCTCGTTGTCTCGTTCGATCGCCATGATGTCCGCGTGCTTGGTGATCGCCCAGAACGGCCGATACGGCGGATGGTCCACCCACGCAACCGGATTGGTTGCCCGCAGTTGTCGTAGCGCCGTATGCAGCCGCTCGTCGTCCGCGTAGGCCGTCGGGTCGGCCAGGACTTTGGCGGTAGCAACCATCGCGGGTGTGTTCACGTCAATTCCTCAGAGCTTGATCGGCTCTAGGCGGCCGAGGATCTCCTCGCGCCGCGCCTCAAACTGGTCCGGCAGCTGGAATCGCTTGCCCAGCTCCTGCGGCGACTCGTCGCAGTCCCAGCCGCCCTCGTTGTGTGTGACGGCCAGTTCGAAGAGGACACCACCGGGCGACCGGACGTAGACCGACTTGAAGTACTTGCGGTCTCGGATTTCGGACATATCTGTGTAGCCCGCGCCCTCGATCTCGAGTTTCAGGTCATTCTGATTCTCGAGAGTGTCTGCGTTCCAGGCGAAGTGGTGGATGGTCCCGGCGCCGTAGGTCCAGGTTCCCGGCGCATCTGTGCGATTGACAACGAGCTCGACCGCGCCGCCGAGGCCAAACTTGCCGGCCTCCAACGCAAATCGGTCACCTTCGGTCAAGCCCTCGCGCGCACCCAGGTGATTGGCGGCGAACTCGACGGCGGTGTCCGGCCCCGTCACGTGTACACCGACGCCGTAGATGCCGTGGATGGCATACTCCTCGGGCACCCCGCTGCCGCTGTAACCACGACGAGGGTCGTTGTCGACCTCGACCAGTTGGTACTCAATGCCGCACGGATGCCGGAACAGCACGCGACGTCGGTCGAACACGGTCGCGTCCCGGACGTCCGCGGCACGCGCGCGCAACCGCGAGGACCAGTAGTTCAGCGAACCCGCGGGAGCGGCGAGCAATACCTCCCGTGCCTGGTTGGTGCCACGCCGGCCGTGGATCCCGGCCTGGCCAAAAGGGAAGGTGGTGAGCACCGCGCTCGGGTCGCCGTCGGCGTTGCTGTAATACAGGTGGTAAATCGGGATCGACCCGTCAAACAGCACCGTCCGTTTGATCAGCCGCAGCCCGAGCACCTTGACGTGGAAAACGACATCCTCTTGGGCGCCGCTCACCGACATGGTGATGTGGTGACTATCGATGATGTACGACATTCGATCTCTCCCGTGTTTTCGCTGCGGTGATTCTCTCGAGCGGGCTGGCCCATTGGCGGCGAGATCTGCTTCCCGTCACAGCTTCGACGTTAAGAAGCGACAGGCCCGGTAGCGAACCTGCGCCCACTGACTGGGCTTTGCCGGCCCGGCCCCTGTTTCACCGCGCACGAAATAGTGTGGCGATAGCGGATGTTCGGCAGCGAGCGGTATCGAGGAGCGAGCGTTCATGACGGGTGACTCTGGTAGGCGAATCGCGATCTGGTTGGCAACGATTCCGGTATTGGTCGCCATGCTGGTGCTCACCACGGGGTGTGGCTCGACGACGACGACCTCATCGACGGACACGCCGGCGTCCGTCGGATTACCACAAATCCTGCAGCGCGGCACGGTTCGCGTGTGCAGTACCGGCGACTACCGCCCGTTCACCTATCGCGACCCACAGGGCATCTGGAGTGGGCTCGACATCGACATGGCCATCGACATGGCCACTCGGCTGGGAGTCCGATTGGACATCGTGCCGACCACGTGGGCAAGTGTTGTCGATGATCTGGGCAGCAAATGTGATGTGGCGATGGGGGGAATCACCATCACGCTCAACCGTGCCGAGCACGCGATCTACAGCGCTCCTTACCTACGTGACGGGAAAGCCGCCATCGTCCGTTGCGCCGACAGACCGAAGTTCCAGACACTTAGCGACATCGACCGCCCGGATGTCCGTGTGGTCGTCAACCCAGGTGGCACCAATGCTGAATTCGACAAAGGCCATCTCCACAACGCGCGCATAGTGAACTATCCAGACAACAACACGATCTTCGGACAGATCGCCAACGGTGCCGCCGACGTCATGATCACCGATATCAGTGAGATCCGTTGGCAGGCAAGCCAGGATCCGCAGCTCTGCGGTCAGAGTCTGGACCATCCGTTCACATTCGAGCAAAAGGCCTATCTCATCACTCGAACGGCGACGGACGTGCAGCAGTGGATGAATCTGTGGCTCAACATGTCACAGAACGACGGAACCTATGCAGCGCTAAGCCAGAGGTACTTCGGTGCGGTAATCGGACCGTGACTTCAGGTGACGCTGGGAAGCGCGATGGCGGTGAACACCGCGTCGGGGTCGTAGTGATTTTTGGCGGCGATGAGTCGTGTGGCGTTGTCGCCGTACGCGTTTGCGATCTGCTCGTGGTCGTCGGGCCCGAGCAGATTGGCGTATCCGCCGGCAACCGCGTGCGGCGCAAGCGCGTCCGACAACGCCTCTGCCCAGGCGCGGTGGGAGGCGCCGTCCCCGCCCTCCCAACAGGCGACGATCTCGACGACGAAATGCGGGCTGCGGTTCGCGAACGCGGTCTGGTCCGGGGCTACGCGAGTCGATGCGCCGTGACAGTGGTGGATGGAGATGAGGCTGCGTGGCGAGGTCAGCGTCCGCGCGGCCTCCACCAGGGCATCGATGACTTGGGGCAGGTACCCCGCAACCGTGCGCGTGCGAACCGCCCAGCGCAATCCACGGACACACCCGACGTCGAACAGGTGCAGTATTTCACCGTAGGCGACGGACGCGACTTTTGTGGTAAGCGGCGTTCCCAGCGTTGCGAGCAGATCGACGGCCGCCAGGCCGCAAAGAATCTCGCCGCTCCAGGTCGGCTGAAGGTAAACCACCGGGTCGCCATCGGGGCCGGGCAGCACACCGCTCTGGACGGTCAGCGCGTCAGGCGCCGTCGACAACAGCTCCTCCAGTCCACGCCACACCGTCGCGGCCTGCGACAAAGGAAACATGATCATCCCGCCGATCACCCGCTTCAGTGGATGCAACCGCACGCGCATCGACGTGACCACGCCGAAGTTGCCGCCGCCACCGCGCAGTGCCCAGAACAGGTCTGGCTCGTGAGTCGCATCGGCTGTGACCATTCGGCCGTCCGCCAGGACAACCTCTGCGCCGACCAGGTTGTCCAAGGCAAGGCCGAACCGCCCGTTGAGCGGTCCGTAACCCCCGCCGAGTGTCAGGCCGGTCATGCCAACCGCACCGCAGTTGCCGGTGGCGGCAACCAACCCGTAGGGCGCGACCGCCTCGATCAACTCAGCCGCTGTGACGCCCGCACCCACTGTTGCGACCCGCGCCCCGGTATCGACTGTGACACTTCGCATCCCGGACATGTCGATCACCAGACCGCCGTCGCACACAGCGCGGCCCGCCCAGTCGTGGCCGCCGCCGAGCACTGAGAGCCGCAGCCCCCGGTCACGCGCCACACCGATCGCCTCCTGCACGTCGCGCGGTGTCTCGGCCCGCATGACCAATGCCGGACGATGTTGCACCGCCGCATTCCAGATCAGCGGCGCACCGTCGGGCACACGCACCTGGGTGGCGTTAATGCGGCTGGCCAGGTCGTTGGCTGCAGCGGTTATCACGTCGGTTGTACTCATTTGTCTCCCATCGGTTGACGACCACGTCGAGCGAGAAGCGTGTTTCGCGGGGTCCAGAAATGCGGTGGACGCCTTGAGATTCCAGTGGCGCCAGCGCCATTCACGGCAGCATTTGCTTCCGTCACACTTGTGACGCTAAGGAGCGACGCAGCCAACGGCGAGTCCGTGCCCACTGATTGGGCGTTTCTCGCTTTCGACCACGCATGTCAGCCTTGAAAGGTGTTGGCGCGATGGTGTTTGCGCCTGCACGACGAAGGCGCGCAAGGCGTTACGAGTCGCAGCTGCGGCGAACTTGACGAGGCGCAGCCGAAGTGCCGGCTCGGTTCACGCCGTTCTTGCCGACGATCCTCCAACGACTGTCACGGGAGTACCTTCTCCTGAGCCATTTTTCGCCGGAGTCGTGGCCGTCACGGCCATGAGTTTAAGAATCCGCGCGATAACAGGCCAATCGATGCCCACTGAGTGGGCGATCACCAATTCATGGTGTATGAAGGAGCCCGGTGATACGCGCGCCGGTGGCTCTGGTGGCAGCGAGCAGTCCGAGCGGTGGTCGCGGTGCCGCGACGATCGTCGACAGGGCTGCCACAGCGCCGTTGCCCAGCGGAATCGCTACCGCGACACAGCTCATATCTGCTCTCAGCTCGCCTGCGTCCACTATCGGTGCGGTATAGCCCAATTCGGTGTGGGCCCGCGCAGCCGCGCATCTGGGTGGTACCGGGGTCCCAGGCTGGGCGCTCACTCCCAACGGAATCCGAGCGTCCACCGATTCGAGGTACACCGGCTCACCGCCGATCATCGCGGATAACTGCACCGCGGCACCGGTAGCGGTTGCGAGTTCGGCGATCGGCCGACGGGCGGCCGCCCGCAGTCGCCGCTCCGAGCTCACTCGCGCGGCCAGGCCCAGCAGGCTCGGGCCGAGCCGATAGCGGGGGCCTTCGCGACTGACCGCCCCGACGGCGATCAACTGCTTCAGCAGCCGACGGACGGTCTCCCGGGGGATCCCGCTCGCGTTCGCCAAATCGATCAACCGCACCGGCTCCAACGCACCCACGAGGTCCAACAGTTCAAATGCGCTCTCGATTACCGCCCGACCGTCGTTGTGAAACGCCCCGTCCGCACATTTACCGCTGGCTACACCACCGGTCAATCGATCCAACTCACATTGGTCCACCGTCGACCCCTTTATGCTCTGATGCGCGCACCACCGTCACCACATCGCAGGGTTCAACACGCAAACACAGCAAACTATGCCGAATGTCGAGAACAAAAACTCTTGCCCACCGCGAGCCCTGATTTTGTCAGAGCAGCCCGAGTAGTTGCAGGTCGCTGACGTACTTGGCGATGATCTGCGGCGAGACGTGCGGAATGTCCTTGTCCGGGCCGATTTTCGCCTCCCGCACCGCGGCGCGGAACTGCTCGGTGGGTGCCATCGAGCCGTTGATCGGCTGCTGGGGCTTCTGGTAGTTGTGCAGCAGCGGCAGCAGTGAGGCGTTGCGCTGCTTTTCGGGCAGCCCGCGCAGGCTGGTTTCGAAGCGCTGCAGCCAGTCGCCGTAGTCGTCGACTCGCCGGATGGCGCAGCCCGCCTCGATGAGCCAGTCGACGAACTGGTCCATCCCGATGCCGTCGTCGTAGGGGTTCATCACGTGGAAGGTGCGGAAGCCATCCGCGCTCTGGGCGCCAAGGGTGGAGATGGCCTCGGCGATGAACTCCACGGGCAGCCCGTCGTAGTGGGCGCGCTGCCGGTGGCCGTCGGCGTCGCGCTCGTAGAACGAGGCGGGCGCGATCCCGGTCGCGGCCAGGCTGAGCATCATCCGGGTGAACATGTCCGGGACGTTGAGCTGGCCGGCGTAGGTGGTGTCGGCCAGGATCATGTCGCAGCGGAACACCGCGACGGGTAGCCCGCACAGGTCGTGGGCCTCGCGCAGCAGCACCTCGCCGGCCCACTTGCTGTTGCCGTAGCCGTTGGCGTAGCTGTCGTTGATCGCCCGGGTGGGGCTGATCTGGCGGATGTCGGCGTCCTCGGTGAACTTGCCGGGCTGGATCTGGTCGCCCACCCCGATCGTGGAGACGTAGGTGTAGGGCTTGATCTTGGTGGTCAGCGCGAGCCGGATGAGCTCGGCGGTGCCCAGGGCGTTGGGGCCGAACAGTTCGCTGTAGGGCAGCACGTGGTTGACCAGGGCGGCGGGGTCGACGATCGCATCGACGGTGTCGGCTAGCCGCTGCCAGGTCTGGGCGTCCAAACCGAGGTCGGCTTCGCCCTTGTCGCCGGCCAGCACCTCGAGGTGGTCGGCGGCCAGCGCCTGGTAGTGGGCCAGCAGGTGGGGGTCGCCTTGAAACTCACCACCGTCGAAGGTCTTGTCCAGCCGGGCGCGGGCCTCCTCATCGGAGCGGGCGCGCACCAACGCGATCACGGTGCCATCCACTAGGTCCATGCGCTCCAGCCATTCCAGGGCCAGGTAGCGGCCCAGGAAACCGGTGGCGCCGGTGAGCAATACGGTGCGCACCTCGGAGGTGGGCTTGGGCAGCTCGGGCGCGCCCGCCAGCGTCGAGGCCTCCAGGAACTTGTCCAGCGTCAGCTCGGCGGCGTGCACCTCGGTCGCGTCGCGCCCGTGCACCGAGGCGAAGCTGGGCCGCTTGGTGCCCTTGCGCTCGCCCTCGATGTAGGTGGCGATGGCGGCCAGGTCGTTGGCCGGGCTGACGATCACCCCGACGGGCACGTCGACGTCGAAGATCTCGCGCAGCAGGTTGCCGAAGGTCAACGCCGACAACGAGTCTCCGCCCAGGTCGGTGAAGTGGGCGTGGGGGGACACCTCGCTGGTGGCGGTGCCCAGCAGGGCGGCCGCGGCGCGGCTGAGTGTCTGTAGCACCGGCGCGTCGGCGCCGCTGCGGCGCAGCTCGGCCAGCTCGTTGGCCTGGCTTTGGGCCAGCTCGGCGTAGAGCTGTTCGAGCCGCTCGCCGTAGTGCTGCTTCAGCTTCGGCCACGCCAGCTTGCCGGCATCAGTGAGCAGACCGTTTTCCAGACTGAAAGGCGTTGTCTCGATGAGGAAGTCGCGCGGCACCTCATAAGACTGCAGCCCGGCCTCCCTGGCGACGTTCTGCAGCGAACCGGCGATCAGCGGCTTGAGCTCGTCGAACGGGTAGCGCTCAAGGGCGTGCCCGGTGGGCACCACCACCGCCAACAGGTAGGGCTGTGCGCTGTTGCCGTAGACGTAGATCTGGCGCACCAGCGGGCTGTTGCCGAACACCGCCTCCAGCTTGGCCAGGGTGACGAATTCGCCCTGCGCGAGCTTGAGCACGTTGTTGCGGCGATCGACGTAGACCAGCTTGTCGGGGGCGACCTCGGCGAACACGTCGCCAGTCCGGTAATAGCCGTCCTCGTCGAACACGCCCGCGGTCACCTCGGGCCGCTTGTAGTAGCCGGGGAACATGTTGTTGGTCTTGAGCAGCAGCTCACCGCGCGGGTACGGCCGGTCGGTGGAGAAATAGCCCAGTTCCGGGACGTCGACCAGCTTGTAGTCGATGATCGGCGGGCGCTGCACCACGCCGTCGAACAGGACCATCCCGGCCTCGGTGGCGCCGTAGCCGTCCAGCAGGTGCATCTCGAGCAGCGACTCCACCCAGTTCCTCAGGTCGGGGGAGGTGGGCGCCGAGCCCGTTATCGCGAAGATGAACCGCCCGCCCAGCAGGTGGTTGCGCAGCTCGTCCATCACCTCGGCCTCGTCGGCCCCGCGGTCGACCCGACGCTGGTACTCGCCGTAGATGGTCTCCCAGATCCGCGGCACGAAGATCAGCTCGGTGGGCCGGACCAGCTCGAGGTCCTCCAGCAGCGTCGAGAGGTCGCTCTTGGCGGCGAAATACGCTGTGCCGCCGTTACCGAGCGTCTCGTACACCACGAAGCGAGCCATCCCGTGGCTCATCGGCATGAAGTTCAGCGTGATCGACGCGGCACTCGCCCCAACGAATTTGCGGGTCGACCATTGCCACATCTTGACAACGGCGCTTTCCCGGTATATCGCGCCCTTGGGCGCGCCGGTGCTGCCGGAGGTGTAGAGCAACAACGCCAGCGGGTCCTCGTCGCACGGCGCCGGCAGTGGCGCGTCGGGCAGCGATTTGCCGCGCTCGAGAACGTCGGCCAGGGCCTCGACGGTGACGGCGGTGCCGGCCAGCCGCGCCCGGGCGGCGTCGACGGCCTCGCGCTCGTCGTCGACCTCGGGGTGGTAGTCGAACACGACCAGCTTGGCCGGTGCCGGTCCGCTCAGGATCAACTCGACGGCGTTGGGAAGGTAATCGACGCCGGCCGCGATAGCGGACGGTTCGGTCTCGGTCACGATCGGCAGCAGTTGGTTGATCGTCGCGCTGGTCTGCAACGGCACCGACACGGCACCGACCTGACCCAGCGCCACGTCGATAGTGACGTAGTCGACGCTGGTGAAACCGAGAATGCAGACGCGATCGCCGGCAGACACCCCATCGTCGGCCCATGCGCGGGCGAGCGCGTCGATGCGCTCGCCCAGCTGCCGGTAGGTGATCGTGTCGAAGTGCGGCAGCAGCCGCACCGATGTGCGTCTGGTAGCGGCGTCGCTGACAAACTCGAACGCCCGCTGACCCATTGCCGGTCGATCCGCGTAACCCTCCAACGCCGTGCGAACGATCTGCGCAAGTCGGAGAGCAGGCTGCTCGAGCGCCGCGGCGATCGTCTCGCTCGGCATCGCGGCAGCGAACTGCGGGTCGGTCGTAGACAATTCGGCGATGCGACGTTGCAGCCGCTCGCCGCGGACATCAGTTGGCATGGAACTCCCTGGGTCGATGGTCATCGCTCGACGCGCCGAGCAAAGCTGTCGCCGCCCAGCAGCAGATCAGCTGCGTGCTCGCCGATCATGATGGAGGGCGCGTTGGTGTTGCCGGTGGTGATGGTGGGCATGATCGAGGCATCTGCGACGCGCAGCCGGTCGACGCCGCGCACTCGAAGATCGGGCCCGACAACGGCATCCGGGTCGTCTGCGGCGCCCATCTTGCAGGTGCCGACCTGATGGTGGTATGTGCCCACCGCCTGCCTGACGAAGGCGCGCAAGGCGTTTCGGGTTGTGGCTGCGGGTCCCGGAGCGACTTCGGCCTTGCGCCACGGCATGAAAGTCGCTGAGGCTCCGATGTCGCGGCAGATTTCGACCGCATCAACCATCGCTTCGAGATCGGTGTTGTCGGCTAAAACGTTGGGATCAGCCAGCGGCGGGTCGCTCGGGTCGGCGGAGGCCAGCCGCAGGGTCCCCCGCGCCTTCGGTGCCACCAGTCCCGCGGCGATCGTATACCCGTGCTCGGGCGCCGGGCCGCCGCCCGCGGCGTAGGGAATGTGGATGAACAGCGGCTGCAAATTCGGTGCAGCGCCGTGCCACCCGGTGCTGCGCGCGTAGAGCTGCGCCTCGAGCAGATTGTTGGTCCCGACCGTCAAAGGCTCCTTGGCCTCATAGATATTGCTGACCAACAGATGATCGTGCAGGTTCTCTCCGACGGCGGGCAGGTCCACCATGGTGGGAATACCGACGGATTGCAGGTGTGCACTCGGCCCGATCCCGCTGAGCAGCAATAGTTTTGGTGAGCCCAGGACGCCTGCGCTGAGGATGACCTCCGCGAGGGCGTACGCGCGCCGAAGCGGTTGGGCTTCTTGTGAATACGTGACCCCCACGGCTCGGCCCTTCTCCAGGAGCACCCGGTGGACGAGGGCGCCGGTGGTCACCGTCAACCGGGGATGAGCCTGCATCGGCGCGACAAAGCTCTTCCATGCACTCATCCGTCGGCCGCGGAACGCGGTGATGTGGTTGTATCCGACGCCGACCATCTCTTCGGCGTTGAAATCGTCGATCCATTTGTGTCCGAGGTCCAATGCCGCCTCGATGAATGCTTCGGACAGTGGGTGCGGATCGGAGATCGGGGTCACCGGTAACGGTCCGCTGGCGCCGTGGTACTCGTCGCCGCCCAGTTCATGTGCCTCAGAGCGCTTGAACAACGGCAACACCCGATCCCAGCCCCAACTGGGGTCACCGGTCGCCTGCGCCCAACGCTCGTAGTCACTGGCGTGCCCGCGTATGTAGATCATTCCGTTCAATGAGCTGCTGCCGCCCAGGACTTTGCCCCGAGGCCAAAACAGCCTGCGATTGTTGGCATGCTGCTGTGGGGTGGTGAATACTCCCCAGTCCTGTGGGCCGCCAAATAGCGTTGGCCAGCCCTGCAATGAGTGAATCGCGGGGTCGATATCGGCCAGGCCGGCCTCGATGACGTGCACGCTGCGGCCAGCCTCGAGCAACCTTCGCGCCACGACACTGCCGGTCGATCCCGCACCTACCACGACATAGTCCGCAACCTCACGCGCGAAAACCATTGGAGCTTCTTTCCGTAGCGTTATCCCGGCGGGTGTTTCCCACGAACTTGGCGAGGCGCAGCCGACGCGCCGGCCGGATCGTCCTGATTGTGCGTGCGGTCACCACGAATTGTTTTGAACCTATGTTGATTTCGCACTCCAGCGGGGTCAGCGGCATCTCGACCGCTTCCGGAGGATCGTCTGCTGAGCCATCGTTCGCCGGGGTCGGGGCTGTCACGGGCTTGACGTTAAGAATCCGCGCGACAAGAGGCCAATCGATGCCTACTGAGTGGGTTGATCACCGATTCACGGTGTATGAAGAAGGCTGGCGATGCGCAGACCCGTGGCCCTCGTAGCCGCCAGCAGTCCGAGCGGTGGGCGTCGTCCGGCGATGACCGTCGACACGACGGCCGTGGTGTTGTCGCCGAGAGGAATTGCGATGGCAACACAGCTGAGATCCGGCAGCACCTCGGCGGCGTCCACTATGGGTGCGGCTCGGCCTAATTCGGCATAGGCCCGCGCGGTCGCCGTGCCGGGCGGCACCCGAGCCCCGGGTTTGGCTGTGAATTCCACCGGAATCCGAGCGCTGATTTCGTCGAGGTATACCGCCTCGCCGCCGATCAGCGCGGACAAGTGCACGGCAGCCCCGGTGGCGGACGCCAGTTCGGCGATCGGCCGCCGGGCGGCCGCCCGCAACCGACGCTCCGAGCTTACTTGCGCGCCCAGACCCAGCAGGCTCGCACCGAGCCGATAGCGGGGGCCGTCGCGACTGACCGCCCCAACGGCGATCAATTGCTGCAGCAGTCGGCGGACCGTTTCCCGGGGCATCCCGCTTGCGTTAGCCAAGTCCAGCAGCCGCGCCGGTTCCAACGCAGCCAGGTGATCTAGCAGCTCAAATGCGCTCTTGATGACCCCGCGAGATTGGTCCACCATCGGCTCCAGGCGCGACGACCGGCAGTGTCAGCCGGCCTTGTGCGCCGTCAGCAGGTAGGCCGGCAGCTTGATCCGGCCCTTCTCGTCGCGGTCGCGCTGGCGAAATTCGGGCGGTCCGTCCGCGGCCGGGGGAATGTTCGCGTGGATGTAGGCGGGCCGGATCTCGTCGATCTCCCAGTACTTGCTCACCGCGGCGCGAAGTTCGTCCTCGTCGACCTCGTTCGGCTTGGGCTCGAAGTCCACGGGCAGGGCGCCCTTGGCGAACACCAGCACGAAATAGCCGGCGCCGGGCGCCGCCGCGCGGTGGATCGAGCGCAGGTAGCCGTCGCGCTCCTCGACTGGCAGCGAGTGGAACAGGGTCGAGTCCGCGATGGTCGAGAAGCGCTCTTCCGAACCGGGCGGGTAGCCGGTGAAGGACGTGATGTCGGCCTGCACGAAGCTGGCGGTGGTCAGGCCGCGTTCGGCGGCCGCCTTGGTGGCGGCCGCGATGGCGGTGGGCGCGAGGTCGATGCCGACAACGTTGTGGCCCCGCGCGGCCAGTGCCAGCGACAGTTCGGCGAACCCGCATCCGGCGTCGAGCACGTCGCTGCGAAACTTTCCGGCCGCGATCAGCGCCGCCAACTCCGGTTGCGGCTCACCGATGTTCCACGGCGGCGGCCCCTCGAATTCCCCCTGCTCGCGGTAAGCGCTTTCCCAGTCCGTGATTTGGGATGACATGTTTCTCCTATGTGTGTCACGGCATCTCAGGCGACGCCGCGGGCCAACGGGATGCGGTACAGCGGTTGGCAGTCTTGCGAAACGCGCTTGGCCAGCTTTCGTGATTGTTTGGCCAGGTAGCCAATTAGCGCGGGGCGGCTCAGCAGGCCATGGAAGTACAGGCCATCGGCGGCAGGTAACGGCGACAACCTAATCGGTACGCCATCGGGTGTGAGCACTCCCAAGTGTCCGACCAACGGCTGCAGCCCCGGCCGATACCCAGTCGCGCAGATCATCACGTCGGGCTGGATCCGCGCACCGTCGGCCAGCGCCACCTTGGCACCCTCCAGCGCGGTGACCGCCCCAACCACCTCGACGGACCCGTCGCGCACTGCGTCGACAACCTCGGGGTCGACGACCGTTGGCGCGGCGTGCAGCCGATGCGCTTTCGAGAAGGGCCCCTCATCGGGCACGGGCAGGCCCAATGCTCCGAGATCGCCGAACGCGCGGCGGCGCGCGGTGGCCACGATCCGGTCGGCAATCCGCGGGGGCAGGTGGAACAGTGGAATGGATACCACGTCGTTGGGCAGTCCCCCAGGCCCTTTGCGCGGCAGGATGTTTGGTGGAGTTCGCACTGACAGCCACACCTTGCTCGCTGCGCCTGTGCTCAGATCGTGGGCGATTTCCATGCCCGACGATCCGGAGCCGACAACCAGCACGTGCTTGTGAGCGTACGGCGCCGGGTCTCTGTAACGGTTTGAGTGCAGTAGCTCACCGGCGAAGACGCCCGGCCAGTCCGGGATGAAGGGCGTGTGCTCGTAACCCGTTGCAACCACGACGACTCGGGCGTCGATGTCCCCGTTCGACGTTGTCAATCGCCATCCCGGGGACCGTCGGTCGATGCGTTCAACCGCGGTGTTGAGCCCGAGCTCGATGCCATCCTCGCGCGCATGCCGGTCAAGGTGCGCGACGACTTGGTCGCGAGTCGGATAGAGCGGAGTGCCTTTCGGGTATTGCCGCCCGGGCAGGTGGGAAAATTGTCGACCGGTGTTGAGTCTGAGCCGGTCATACCGATTGCGCCAGGACGCCCCCACCGCATCGGCTCGATCGACGAGCAATGGCCGAATTCCCTTGTCCTTCAGGCTCAGGGCGGCAGCGATCCCGGCCGGCCCGGCACCGATAATCACGACCTGGGCGAAATGCGGGGGTGGACTCACGCCTACGACCGTAAAAGCCGCGCCATAGGCGGCGAACCGCACGCCCACTGAGTGGGCTTTTGGTAGGTGTCACGGGGCCGGATTTCTGGAAAAGCGGCTTTCACCTGCAAGGACTCTGCTGCGCGATACCTGGGCAGCTCGGCCGTTGTAGATTGAACTTGCTTCATGAGATGCCGTCGCCAAGCTCCGACTGGATGGCACGCCAACCCCACGCTCGTGGGTGGCTCGGATGACGAAGCGGCCGGCACCACCGGTGACGACAAGAGCGCCTCGGTTGGGCGCGGATATTGTGGCTCACAAAGTTGGCGAAGGACGAGGTAAACACCCATGAGCACCGGGCAAGCACGCGCATACGCAGGAGACATCACCCCGCTCGAGGCATGGAAGCTGCTCAGCGACAATCCCCACGCGGTGCTGGTCGACGTCCGCACCGACGCCGAATGGCGGTTCGTCGGCGTGCCCGACCTGTCGAGCCTGGGCCGCGACGTGGTGTACATCGAGTGGGTCACCGCCAACGGCGTGCCCAACGCGAACTTCGCCGACGAGCTGAAGAGTCACGTCCCACCCGCGGACGACGAGCGGCCCGTGATATTCCTGTGCCGCTCAGGCAACCGTTCCATCGGCGCGGCCGAGGTGGCGACGCAGGTGGGCCTGACTCCGGCCTACAACGTGCTGGACGGCTTCGAGGGCCAGCTCGACGCCAGCGGGCATCGCGGTGGAAACGGTTGGCGCGCGCTCGGATTGCCCTGGAGGCAAGGATGACCGACGACCAGTCGGTCCGCACGCCCAAGGCGCTGCCCGACGGCGTCAGCCAGGCCACCATCGGCGTGCGCGGCGGCCTGCTGCGGTCAGGTTTCGAGGAGACCGCCGAGGCGATGTTCCTGACCTCCGGCTACGTCTACGAGTCGGCGGCCGTCGCCGAGCAGTCGTTCACCGGCGAGCTGGACCACTTTGTCTACTCGCGCTACGGCAACCCGACCGTGACGATGTTCGAGGAGCGGCTGCGCCTGATCGAGGGGGCGCCCGCGGCGTTCGCCACCGCGAGCGGCATGGCCGCGGTGTTCACCTCGCTGGGCGCGCTGCTGGCCGCCGGTGATCGGCTGGTCGCGGCGCGCAGCCTGTTCGGGTCCTGCTTCGTGGTGTGCAACGAGATCCTGCCGCGGTGGGGGGTCGAGACGGTCTTCGTCGACGGCGACGACCTGTCGCAGTGGGAGGAGGCGCTGTCGGTTCCGACGCAGGCGGTGTTCTTCGAGACGCCGTCCAATCCGATGCAGTCGCTGGTCGACATCGCCGCCGTGACCGAACTTTCGCACGCGGCGGGCGCGAAAGTCGTGCTGGACAACGTCTTTGCCACACCCCTGCTGCAGCAGGGCTTCCCGCTCGGGGTGGACGTGGTGGTGTACTCGGGAACCAAGCACATCGACGGTCAGGGCCGGGTGCTGGGCGGCGCCATCCTGGGCGACAAGGAGTACATCGACGGCCCGGTGCAGAAGTTGATGCGGCACACCGGCCCGGCGATGAGTGCCTTCAACGCCTGGGTGTTACTCAAAGGCCTTGAGACGCTGGCGGTCCGGGTCGAACACAGTAACGCGTCCGCGCAGCGCATCGCGGAGTTCCTCGAGACCCATCCGGCGGTGAGCTGGGTGCGCTACCCCTACCTGACGTCGCATCCGCAATACGACCTGGCGAAGCGCCAGATGACCGGCGGTGGGACGGTGATCACCTTCGCGCTCGATTGCATCGAAAGTAAAGCCAAGCAAAGGGCTTTCGAGGTGCTGGACAAGCTGCGCCTGATCGACATCTCCAACAACCTGGGCGACGCCAAATCACTCATCACCCATCCGGCGACCACAACGCACCGCGCCATGGGCCCGGAGGGGCGCGCAGCGATCGGGCTGGGCGACAACGTGGTTCGCATCTCGGTCGGGCTGGAGGGCACCGACGACCTGATCGCCGATATCGATCAGGCCCTGAGCTAGCCGGCTGCTTGTTGTTCGGCTTGTTCGGCTTGGGTCAGCGCTTCTTGCACTTCCATCCAGTTCTGGGTAACCACCCTGGCGTAGATCATCTGCGTGGTGATTGCCATTTGGCTCCGGCCGTCGCCCAGGAAGGTGATGAACCAGGCCACGACGGTGGTGAACCGGTTCTTGAAGCCGACGAGGTAGAGCAGGTGGAGGCCCAGCCAGGCCAGCCAGGCGATGAAGCCGCCGAATTCCAGCTTGCCCACCTGCGCAACCGCGCTGAATCGGGAGATGGTGGCCATGCTGCCCTTGTCAAAGTAGTTGAAGGGCTTGCGATTTGCCGGGTCGTCGGTGCCTTTGACTATGTTTTTGATGCGGTCGGTGGCATAGCGTGCGCCCTGAATCGCACCCTGGGCCATGCCGGGCACGCCGGCCACCGACATCAGGTCGCCGACGACGAAGACGTTCGGGTGTCCCTTGACGGTCAGGTCGGGCTCGACGATCACCCGTCCGGCCCGGTCGGTTTCGGTGCCGTCGGACTGTTCGGCGATCATCTTGCCCAGCGGGCTGGCCTGCACGCCGGCCGCCCACACCTTGCACGCGCATTCGATGCGGCGCTTGGTGCCGTCCTTCTCTTTGATCGTGAGGCCCATGTAGTCCACGTCGTCGACCATCGCGTTGAGCTGGACTTCGACGCCCATCTTCTCCAACCGCCGTTGCGCTTTCAGGCCTAGCTTCTCGCCCATCGGCGGCAACACCGCGGGCGCGGCGTCGAGCAGGATCACCCTGCAGTCGCGGGGCTCGATGGTCCGAAACGCCTGCTTGAGGGTTCGGTGCGCGAGTTCCTTGATCTGTCCGGCCACCTCGACGCCGGTGGGTCCGGCGCCGACGACAACGAAGGTCAGGCGGCGTTTCCGCTCGGCGGGATCGTCGGTGACCTCGGCGGCCTCGAACGCGCCGAGGATGCGGCCGCGCAGCTCGAGGGCGTCGTCGATGGTCTTCATGCCCGGGGCGTACGTCGCGAACTGGTCGTTGCCGAAGTAGGACTGCTGGGCGCCGGCGGCCACGATCAGGCTGTCGAACGGCGTCACGGTCTCCATGCCCATCAACTTCGACGTGACGGTATTGGCCTTGAGGTCGATGGCGTAGACCTCACCCAGCAGCACCCGCACGTTTTTCTGCCGCTGCAGGATCAGCCTGGTGGCGGGCGCGATCTCGCCTTCGGACAAAATGCCGGTGGCCACCTGATAGAGCAGCGGCTGGAACAGGTGAGTGGTCGTCTTCGAGATCAGGGTGACGTCGACGTCGGCCCGTTTGAGCGCCTTGGCCGCATTCAGCCCCCCGAAACCGCTTCCGATGATGACGACGTGATGGCGCGACATGCCTACCCCTTCGTGTCGTGGTCCCCGCGGCCCATCACCACCCTATGTCCTATCGGCCGGCGCTAGCCGACTTGGTAGGAATCGCGCGACACCCGGAAGAAGTGACCGGTGCTGCCGTCGCTGCACGTCACCCCCGATGGCTCGCTGTCGCAGGTGATGGTGCCGACGACCCGCCGCTGGCCGTAGTCGAGCGTCGGCGAGCCGTCGGGGAACTGGTAATCCGAGTGCCAGATACCCGCGATCGGTGCACTGCCCTGGCCGAGAAGGAAGACGTTGCCCCGCCCACCCAACTGGTAGTCCGGGGGGCGCGGGATGAACCACGTGTAGTCCTTGATCTCGCACGAGGCAGCCTTCGCCGTCATCGAACAGCCGATGTTGCCCGACGGGGACTGGAAGTCGTAGCTGTCATCCGCGTGAGCGGTGGCCGCGAGGCCGATGGTTACCGCCACGGTCGCCGGGACGAGCAGCGCGAGCTTTGTGATTATCATGGCCTTGTCCTTTCCCGGCATCTCCGGTGTCTGGGTGTTCCGTTGATGCACAGGGTCTGGCAGGCGCCTTGCCTAATCCTTGCGTGGTCCTTGTCCGACGGGTTTCAGAAAGGCCACGCCGCGGCGTTGGTCTTGTACTTCCCGTTGAGTTGGTTGCAGAAGTCGTCGTTGGTGCCGGCGAGGAAGATGTAATAGGCCTCCGCGTTGCTGCGTCGGCTGTCGTAGGAATTGGGTGTCGTCCAGCCGCTGTTGCACGCGGCCGTGTCCGAACCCGTGGTGGGCTTGCGCCAATTGGTCTTGGCGCAGGCGTTCAGGGCGTCGACGTTGGGGGTGGCGCTCTTGGCGGCGACGAGCATCGCGCCACCCCACAGCCCGTCGTTGCGCCGGTAGGCGCGCGCCCCGAATCCCGCGTTGTTGGTCTGGCAGGCCAGCGCCCGCTTGAGCAGCCCGAACGGGGCGGCGAGCTGGGGATTGCTGAGCGCGGCGGCGGCCGTGATGAACTGGGCCGCGTCCGAGCCGTCGACCTCCTGGACATTCGGGTTGCCGAGGCCGGTCAGCTGCTGCGCGATCCCGGAGTTGTTGCCCCCGCCGATGATCGGTCCGCCGCCACCGGACGTCAGCGCGGGCAGCGTGACGGGATCGGCGGCGGCGACGGGGGCCGACAGGGCCACTCCGCAGGCGGCGGCCAGGACGCCGATCCGGTACAGGACAGATCTCATAGCGGTACTCCTCTCAGCGGAACGCGTCGCTGCCGGTGAACGCCTGGCCGAGGACGAGCTGGTGCATCTCCGGTGTGCCCTCGTAAGTCAGCACCGATTCCAGGTTGACCATGTGCCGGATGACGGGGTATTCCAGCGATATCCCGTTGCCGCCCAATATGGTTCGCGCGGTCCGGCAGATCTTGATCGCCTCGCGGGTGTTGTTGAGCTTGCCGAAGCTGACCTGTTCGGGGCGCAGGCCGGCGCCGTCCTTGAGGCGGCCGAGGTGCAGCGACAGCAGCTGCCCCTTGTGCAGTTCGACGGCCATGTCTACGAGTTTGGCCTGCGTCAGTTGGAATCCGGCGATCGGGCGGCCGAACTGGGTGCGCTGCGTGGCGTAGTCCAGCGCGGACTGCCAGGCCGACCGCGCCGCCCCCATCGATCCCCAGATGATGCCGTAGCGGGCCTCCGACAGGCACGACAGCGGGCCGCGCAACCCCGTCGCCTCGGGCAGCATCGCGTCCGCGGGCAGCCGCACGTCGTCGAGCACCAGCTCGCTGGTGATCGACGCCCGCAGCGACAACTTGTGGTGGATGGTGTTGGCGGTGAAGCCCGGCGTTTTGGTGGGCACGATGAAGCCGCGGATCCCGTCGTCGGTCGCGGCCCACACGATCGCCACGTCGGCGACCGAGCCGTTGGTGATCCACAACTTTCGCCCGTTCAGCACCCAGTCCGAACCATCTTGCCGCGCACGGGTTTTCATCGCGGCCGGATCGCTTCCGACGTCGGGTTCGGTCAGCCCGAAACAGCCCAGCAGTTCGCCGGCGGCCATGCCGGGCAGCCACTGCTGCTTTTGCTCCTCGGAGCCGAACTTCCAGATCGCGAACATCGCCAGCGACCCCTGCACGGAGACCATTGACCGGATGCCCGAGTCGGCGGCCTCTAGCTCGGTACACGCCAGGCCGTAGTGCACGGCCGATGCGCCGCCGCAGCCATAGCCGTGCAGATGCATGCCGAGCAGCCCGAGCTGGCCGAACTGCTTGGCCAGCTGGCGGACCGGAAGGTCGCCGATCTCGAACCACTCGCCGATGTAGGGGAGGACGTGCTCGGCGCAGAACTTTCGCACGGTGTCGCGCACCGCGAGCTCGTCGCCGGACAGGGAGGCGTCCAGGCCCAGCGGGTCGTCCCGGTCAAAGGCCGGAGGTGCATCAGTGCTCATAGGACCCAGCCTGCCACCCGGTAGTCTCGCGGCATGCGGAGGCTCCAGGGGATCGCCTACCTGCTCGTCGACGTCGTCGCCGTGCTGGTGTTCTGTGCCGCCGGACGCCGCAGCCACGCCGAAGGGCTCACCCTCGGCGGCCTCGCGATCACGGCCTGGCCGTTTCTGGCCGGGACCGTCGTCGGGTGGCTGCTTTCCCGCGCCTGGCGGCGGCCCACCGCCGTCGCCCCCACCGGGGTGATCGTCTGGCTGTCCACCGTGGTCGTCGGCATGCTGCTGCGCAAGGCCAGCTCGGCGGGCGTGGCGGCCAGCTTCGTGGTGGTCGCCGCGTCGGTCACCGCGGTCCTGTTGCTCGGCTGGCGGGCCGCCGTGGGCCTGGCCCTGCGGCGCCGCTCCAACGCCTGAGCGGATCATGGCACCCGCCAGCTGGAAACCGGCCGCCGGCGACGGCCTGACCACCACGTTCGACGCCGTCGTCCGGGCCGTGGCCACGAACAAGGGCCTCCTCGACGACCCGTTCGCCGAGTCGCTGGTGCGCGCCGCAGGCGTGCAGTACTTCACCCAGGTCATCGACGACGAGCGATACGCCGACGACGGCGGCGGCCACCCGATCACGGCGGGCCTCATCTACGTCCAGGCGGCCTACGGCAGGTTCCTGGACGAGTTTCTCGCCGACGCGGGCCGCTCCGGCATTCGCCAGGTGGTGATCCTGGCGTCCGGCCTCGACACGCGGCCGTACCGGCTGTGGTGGCCACCGGGCACCACGGTGTACGAGATCGATCGGCCGGACGTCCTCGACTTCAAGGCCGAGGTGCTGCGGGGGCTGAACGCGCGGCCGGCCGCGCACCGCCGCGAGATCGGCGTCGACCTTCGTCAAGATTGGCCCGCGGCGCTGCGGCGGGCCGGTTTCGACACCGCGACGCCCACGGTCTGGGTCGCCGAGCAGCTGCTCGTCGGCTACCTGCCGCCCGACGCGCAGCACCGGTTGCTGCAGGGCGTCACCGAGGCGAGCGCGCCCGGCAGCCGCTTCTCCGCCGATCACATGGCCAGCTGGACCCCGGAACGGCAGGCCGCGCGGGAGGCCTTCGTCGAGAGTTGGCGGCGGCACGGCCTCGACGTCGACCTGGCCAGCCTGACGTACGCGGGCGAATACCGCTACGTCCCCGAATACCTGGCGGCCCATGGCTGGGAGACGGCCCAGCGGAACGTCGTCGAGTTGTTCGCGGCCCTCGGTATGAGCGAATACTGGCGCGGCCGGCCCGAGGACGTCGAGCTCATCCCGCGATATGTGACCGCCACCCGGCCCGGAATGCCTCCGGACGACGAGCGTTAGACGTTAGGTGATGACGGAAACCCAGCTCGAGTTCGTCTCGGCCACCCACGACGACCCGTTGGCCCGGCCGTTGCTGGCCGAGCTGGCCGTCGAGTACGCGCGGCGATACGGCGGGACGCCGGACGCGCACCTGGCCTGGCTGCCCGTGCCGGCGGACGAGCTGGCGGCGCCCGACGGCGGCCTACTCATCGGGGTGGTGAACGGGGCGCCGGTCACCGGCGGGGCGTTTCGGCGTTTCGACGCCGACACCGCCGAGCTCAAGCGCATCTGGACCGACAGCGCGCACCGGCGCCGCGGCTACGCCCGGGCCCTGCTGGCGGCGCTGGAGGCCGAGGCCGCCGGCCGCGGGTACCGGCGGCTGTATCTGATCACCGGCAACCGGCAACCCGAGGCGGCGGCGCTCTACGACGCGACGGGCTACACCCGCATCCCCGCCGACCCGGTGCCGGACTGGGGGCCGTTCCTTCCGATCGCCTTCGAAAAGTGGCTGGCATGAACGGTCACTTTCTCCTGGGCGTCGCGCTCGACGGGTACGGGTGGCACCCGCACGCGTGGCGGGCCGCAGTGGCGGCCGGCGCGCCGTCGGTGCTGGACGGACGGTATTGGGCCGACCTGGCGGCCACGGCCGAACGCGGGCTGCTGGACTTCCTCACCATCGACGACAGCCTGATGCCACAGATCGGGCGAAGCTCCCGGATCCATCCGGACCGGCTGACCGGCCGCGCCGACGCCGTCCTGGTCGCGGCGCGGATCGCCCCCGCCACCCGGCACATCGGGCTGATCCCGGTGGCCACGGTCACCCACACCGAGCCCTTCCACGTCTCCAAATCCATTGCCACGCTTGACTTTGTGTCGCACGGCCGGGCCGGCTGGCAGCCGCGGGTGAGCGCCACCGCGCACGAGGCGGCCCTGTTCGGCCGCCGCGACGTGACCCAGGTCCCCCTCTTCGAGGAGGCCGTCGAGTACGTCGACGTGGTGCGCCGGTTGTGGGACAGCTGGGAGGACGACGCAATCATCCGCGACGTGGGCACCGGGCGCTACGTCGACGTGGACAAGCTGCACTACATCGACTTCGCCGGAAAGTACTTCTCGGTCAAGGGCCCTTCGATCACGCCGCGCCCGCCCCAGGGCCAGCCGGTGGTGGCCGCGCTGGCGCACGTCGGCCCCGCCTACGAGTTCGCCGCGGCCGGCGCCGACGTCGTGTTCATCACGCCCACGGACGGCGCGTCGGTGCAGGGCATCCTCGCGGAGGTGCGCGCGGCCGGTGGCACCCACCTGAAAGTCCTTGCCGATGTGGTGGTTTCGTTCGGCGGCGCGGGCGACTTCCGCTCCGATGCGCTCGTCTTCACCGGGGGCGCAACGGAATTGGTGGAACTGCTGCTGGACTGGCAGCGCCTCGGCATCGACGGCGCCCGCCTGCGCCCCGCCGTCAACGCCACCGACCTGCCGGTCATCGTCGACGAGGTGGTGCCGCTGCTGCAGCGGGCCGGGCTCTTCCGCACCGGCTATCGCGACGGCGAAACGCTGCGCGCCCGCCTCGGCCTGCCCGTGGCGCCCAATCGCTATGCGGCGGTGAACCGATGACCCCGGTGCCGCTGTCGATCCTGGATCTGTCGCCGATCAGCGCGGGCTGCGACGCCGCGACGGCCCTGCGTAACACCATCGACCTGGCCCAGCGCGCCGAGCGGTGGGGATATCGCCGGTACTGGCTCGCCGAGCACCACTTCGTCGGCGTGGCCAGTTCGGCGACGGCCGTGTTGATCGGCCAGATCGCGGCCGCCACCAACAGCATTCGGGTGGGTTCGGCCGCCATCCAGCTCGGGTACACCACGCCGGCCGCCGTGGTCGAGAGCTTCGGGATGCTCGAGGCCTTCTATCCCGGCCGCATCGACCTGGGCGTCGGCCGGGGACAGCGACGCGACACCGGGTACAAGCCGAAGTCGCCGTCGACCAAGTCCCGCCCGCCGCGGCAGTGGCACGAGGTCGACGGCGTGGTGGTGCCGCTGCCCTTCGACCTGCGCGGACTCCTCGACAAGGAACGGGTGCAGGCGACCATGGGGATCCTGCAACAGCCCGG
This sequence comes from Mycobacterium sp. 1245805.9, assembly GCF_001672915.1. GTDB lineage: Bacteria > Actinomycetota > Actinomycetes > Mycobacteriales > Mycobacteriaceae > Mycobacterium. Next base: position 38,520 of record NZ_LZKR01000223.1, read on the forward strand.
GGCGGTGGCGCCCGGCTTCGCCGAGCAACTCGCCGACATCATCGCGATGCTGGACGGCACCTACCAGGTCGAGGGTTTCGACGTGCACGCGGTGCCGGGCGAGCGAAGCGGGCTGACGCCGTGGATCTTTGGCAGCACCCGCGGGGAGAGCGCCAAGCTGGCCGGCGCGCGGGGGTTGCCGTTCGTCGCCAGCTATCACATCACCCCGGCGACCGCGCTGGAGGCCATCGAGGCCTACCGGGCCGCGTTCGTCCCGTCGGCCGCCTTCGCGCGGCCCTACGTCTTGGTGTCCGCCGACATCGTGGTGGCCGACGACACCGCCACCGCAAGGCATCTGGCGTCCAGTTACGGGCATTGGGTCTATTCCATTCGGACGGGAGTCGGCGCGGTGCCCTATCCCGATCCCGACGACTGTCCCCCGCTCACCGACGAGCAGCTGCCCGTGGTGAAGGACCGGCTGGAAACGCAGTTCGTCGGCAATCCGGACGAGGTCGCCGAGCGGCTGTCCGCGCTGCAACGCGTCACCGGCGCAGACGAACTCGTCGTCACCTCCGTCACCCACCGGCACTCCGACCGGCTGCGCTCGCACGAACTGATCGCCAAGCGGTGGGGAATCAGCGGATGAGCGTGCGGGAGGGCAAGCAGCGCAAGCCGATTCATTTGGCCGCCCACTTCCCGGGCGTCAACAACACCACGGTGTGGACCGACCCGAGTTCGGGCAGCCAGATCGAGTTCGAGTCGTTCGTGCACCTGGCCCGCATTGCCGAACGCGGGCTGTTCGACTTCTTCTTCCTGGCCGAGGGGCTGCGGCTGCGGGAGCACCGCGGCCGCATCTACGACCTGGACGTGGTGGGCCGCCCGGACACCTTCACGGTGCTGGCCGCGCTCGCCGGCGTCACCGACCGGATCGGGTTGACCGGGACCATCAACACCACCTTCAACGAACCCTTCGAGGTGGCAAGGCAATTCGCGTCGCTCGACCACCTGTCCGGCGGCCGCGCCGGCTGGAACATGGTGACCTCGTCGGACGCCTTCACCGGCGCCAACTTCCGCCGCGGCGGTTTCCTCGACCACGCCGACCGGTACGCGCGGGCCGAGGAGTTCCTCGCCGTGGCCCGCCAGTTCTGGGACAGCTGGCAAGCCGGCGCCGTGCTGGCCGACGTCGGGGCGGGGGTCTATGCCGACCCCGACCGGATCCGCAGCGTCGAACACCGTGGCCCGCAGTTCGACGTGCGCGGCTTCGCCACACTGCCGGCGGGGCCGCAGGGGCACCCGATTCTGCTGCAGGCCGGCGACTCCGCCGACGGCCGCGCGTTCGGCGCCCGCAACGCCGACGCCCTGTTCACGCTGCACTCGTCGCTGGAAGACGGGCAGCGCTACTACGCCGACGTCAAGGGCCGCGCCGCGTCCTATGGCCGGGATCCCAACCAGCTCAAGGTCTTTCCGGCGGCGACGTTCGTCCTCGGCGACACCGATGCCGAGGCGCAGGACCGGGCGCGGCACATCCGCTACCAACAGGTCAGCGGCGCGACGGCGATCGCGATGCTCGAGCAGGTCTGGGGCCGCGAGCTGTCCGACCATGACCCGGACGGCCCGCTGCCCGATTTCGACCCGGTCGTCGACAGCGCGATCACGCAGGGCCGGGTGCGGCACGGCGACCCGGTCGCCGTCGCCCGCAGCTGGCGCGAACGCGCTTTAGCCGAGAACCTGTCGATCCGCGAGCTGGTCATTGCGGTCACCAGCCGCCAGCAGTTCGTCGGCACGCCGACGCGAATCGCCGACGAGATCGACACCTACATCCAGGCCGACGCGTGCGACGGCTTCATCCTGGTGCCGCACCTGACGCCGCGCGGCCTCGACGAGTTCGTCGACCGGGTGGTGCCGGTGCTACAGGAACGCGGCGCGTTCCGCACGGAGTACACCGGCGCGACGCTGCGGGACCACCTGGGGCTGTAACGCGCCCTACTTGTGGTACGCGTCGTCCTGGATGACCTTCACGCCGCGCCAGCCCCAGTAGACGCAGTGGCGCTGGATCAACCCGTCGGCGATCTCCATGACCTCGACGAAATCCATTTGCTCACCGTCGGGCGCGTCGCGCGGGTATTCGAACATCATCGTTCGCGCACCGTCGGTGAGGTAGCCGGTGCGGTAGTAGGTGCGCAACGGCGGCTTGCGGGCGGCGACCCGCTCGAGCAGCGGCCGCAATTCGCTGTGGCCATGGACTATTCCGGTTTCGGTGCCCAACGTCAGCGGAACCGCCGGGCTCTCCAGCACGGCGTCGGGGGCATAGAGCGCCAGGAGCGCGTCGACGTCGTCTTCGCTGAGCGCCTTGTCCCACTCGTGGTAGATGCGTTCGGCCGCCTGCTGGAAACTCTCGTTGTCTGGCATGCGCACCGAGTACCCGGCTGGCGCGAATCTCATCACGATTCGACCGAGGCGGAAAGCTTGGTGCCGGCGAGTTTGACGAGGCTGACGATCGCGGCGCTCACGCCGCCGATGTATGCCTTGGCCATGTCAAGCGTGGACGCGTCGGCGCCGCCCGGCAACGAATTGAGCCACGCGACTGCGTCGTCGCGTTCGTTGTCCTGATACACCCGCACCGGACACGGCATCCACGCGCCGATGCTGCGGGCCGGCATCCGAATCCAGCCAAGATCGCTCACAACCGCGCAGCCATCGAGCAGCCGTGAGTAGCTCACCCCGAGTCGGGCATCCGCCCACAGCGCACCCGGTGTGATGCGCTGGAAGCCCGGGCCGAACTGGTACGGCCGTTACGGTTCCGACGGCTTCCAAGGCCTGGACCCCGTCGGGCATGCCCGTTAGTTCTTTCAGCACAACGCCCCCTCGCTCAGCAGGTTACGTAATTGCCTAGTGCAACTATTGCCTAATGATATAATCATGTTGGCTGCATTGGAGGAGGTCCGCGCATGAAGGTTGCCATCGTCGGAGCCGGCATCGCCGGCCCGACGCTCGCGTACTGGCTTTGTCGTTACGGCCACGAGCCGACCCTGATAGAAAAGGCGCCGCGGCTGCGCACGGGCGGCTACGTGGTGGATTTCTGGGGTGGCGGCTATTCCGTCGCCGAACGGATGGGGCTTACGCCGGAATTGCACGCCGCCGGTTACGTGGTCCGGGAAGTGCGCCTGGTGGACCGGAATTCGCGGAAGGTGGGGGGCTTTTCGGCGGAGTCGTTCCAGCGCAACCTCGATGGCCGCTTCGTCACCATTCCGCGCGGGGATCTCGCGGCAATGATCCATCGCTCGATCGACCCGCATGTCGAAACCGTGTTCGGTGAAAGCGTTTCGGCCATCGCGCAAGACGGCACCGGGGTTCGGGTCACGTTAGCGCGCGGCCAGTCGCGACGGTTCGACTTGGTCGTCGGCGCCGGTGGCATCCATTCGCCGGTGCGCGGCTTGGTGTTCGGGCCCGAGTCTGAATTCGAGGTCGACCTCGGCTACCGCGTGGCCGCCTTCGAAGTCCAGGGCTACCGGCCGCGCGACGAACTCATCTACCTCGCCTACACCACCCCCGGCCGAATGCTCGCGCGGTTCGCGATGCGGGGCGAAAAGACTTTACTTCTTTTCGTTTTCACTGCCGAGCACATGCGCGGTCCCGACCCACGGGACCTGCCGGAGGTCCGGACCACCCTGCGTCAGGTCTTCGGCGACACCGGGTGGGAATGCCCCGAGATCCTGCGAGAACTCGACGGCGCCCCCGACGTGTACTTCGACCGTGTGAGCCAAATCGTCATGGACCGCTGGTCGCAGGGGCGGGTCGCGCTCATCGGCGACGCCGCGGCCGCGGTCTCGTTGTTGGCGGGGGAGGGGACGGGTCTGGCGATGGTGCAGGGCTACGTGCTCGCCGGCGAACTCGGCCGCGACGGTGCCGATCACCGCGAGGCGTTTCTGCGCTATGAACGGCGGCTGCGTCCGATCGTCGAGGCCAGGCAGCGGTCGGCGCGCGCGTTCGCCTCGATGTTCGCGCCGAAGACTGCGCTCGGATTGTGGGCCCGGAATCAGTCATCCAAATTGCTGGACATCCCGTGGCTGGCCGACCGGCTCATCGGGAGCGAATTCCGCGACGACATCGCCTTGCCCGAGTATGTCGATTCGCGCTAGCTCTTCGCCCAGTTCGTCATTGCGCCCGCTTGAGCGCCGCCTCCGTCGCCTCGCGGATGGGGCCGCGCCACACGTCGCCGTGACCGGGCAGCAGCACCTCGGTGTCCAGCGCGGCCAGCGCCTCCAGGCTGCGCAGGCAGTTCTGCTGGTCGTGGCTGAACACCGCCGGTAGCAGTTGGGGCCCGCCGCGGCGCAGCAGCGGGTGGCCGGTGATCAGCGCGTCGCCACTGGCCAGCACGCCGTCGACGACATATGAGCAATGCCCGCCGGTGTGTCCCGGGGTGGCGACGGCCGTCGGGTTGCCGGGCAGGCCGGCGGCCACCTCGGCGGTCAGCGGCAGCGTCGACGGGATGCCGTCGCGGATCAGCCCGCCGTTGCGCACCACGTGAACGCCCCAGACCGCCCACCGCGGCCGCCAAATGCGCAGTGCCACATCGAGAATGGACACCTGCTCCAGGTACTCGCGCTTGGCGTGCCCCACCTCGTCGGCGTGGCAGTACACCGGGGTGCCGTGCTCGCGGGCGAACCAGATCGCCGAGCCCAAATGGTCGATGTGTGCGTGGGTCAGCAGGATGGCGCGCACGTCGCCCGCGCCGTAGCCCAGCTGGCACAGCGAGGCCAACACGTCCTCGCGGTCCCCGGGGTATCCGGCGTCGATCAGCATCACGCCGGCGCCGTCGACGACAAGGGTCCAGTTAACGGCGTGGCCCTGGGCGAGGTAGACGGTGTCGGTGACCTGAACTAGCTGCGCCATGCCCGCGAGTCTAGGAGTAGAAATAAGCCGTGGCTGAACTCAAACTTGGATACAAGGCGTCCGCCGAACAATTCGCACCCCGTGAGCTCGTCGAACTCGCTGTCGCCGCCGAAGCGCACGGCATGGACAGCGCAACCGTCAGCGACCACTTCCAACCGTGGCGGCACAAGGGCGGGCACGCCCCGTTCTCGCTGGCCTGGATGACCGCGGTCGGGGAGCGCACCGAACGGATCGTGCTGGGCACCTCGGTGCTCACCCCGACCTTCCGGTACAACCCCGCCGTCATCGCCCAGGCCTTCGCCACCATGGGCTGCCTCTACCCGAACCGCATCTTCCTGGGCGTCGGCACCGGCGAGGCGTTGAACGAGATCGCCACCGGATACGAGGGCGAGTGGCCGGAGTTCAAGGAGCGCTACGCGCGGCTGCGCGAGTCGGTGAAACTGATGCGCGAACTGTGGCTCGGCGACCGTGTCGACTTCCAGGGCGAGTACTACAAGACGAAGGGCGCCTCGATCTACGACGTGCCCGAGGGCGGTATCCCGATCTACATCGCCGCGGGCGGACCGCAGGTGGCGAAGTACGCCGGGCGCGCCGGCGACGGTTTCATCTGCACCTCCGGCAAGGGCGAAGAGCTCTACAAGGACAAGCTGATCCCCGCGATGCGCGAGGGCGCCGAAGCGGCGGGCAAGAACCCCGACGATATCGACCGGATGATCGAGATCAAGATCTCCTACGACACCGACCCGGAACTGGCCCGGGAGAACACCCGGTTCTGGGCGCCGCTCTCGCTGACCGCCGAGCAGAAGCACAGCATCGACGACCCGATCGAGATGGAGAAGGCCGCCGACGCGCTGCCGATCGAGCAGATCACCAAGCGCTGGATCGTCGCGTCGGACCCCGACGAGGCCGTCGAAAAGGTCGGGCAATACGTCGAGTGGGGCCTCAACCACCTGGTGTTCCACGCGCCGGGTCACGACCAGCGCCGGTTCCTGGAGCTCTTCGAAAAGGACCTGGCGCCCAGGCTGCGCCGACTTGGCTGAACCCGGGCCTTTAGCGGCACCTTCGTCAAAGGCCATCTACATCGCCGCGCCCGAGCCGGAGACCGGCAAGTCGACGATCGCGCTGGGGCTGCTGCACCGCCTGACCGCGACCGTCGCCAGGGTCGGCGTGTTCCGCCCGATCACGCGCCTCGGCGAGGACCGCGATTACATCCTCGAGCTGCTGCTCGAGCACACTACCGCCGGCCTGTCCTATGAGCAGTGTGTCGGCGTGACCTACCAGCAGCTGCACGCCGACAGCGACGGCGCGATCGCGAGCATCGTCGACTCCTACCACGCGATGGCGCAGGCCTGCGACGTCGTCGTGATCGTCGGCAGCGACTACACGGACGTCACGCGGCCCGCCGAGCTCTCCGTCAACGCGCGCATCGCGGCCAACCTCGGCGCGCCGGTGCTGCTCGCGGTGAGCGGCAAGGGGCGCACCCCGACCGAGGTAGCCGGCGTCGTCGAGGTGTGCCTGGCCGAGCTGAACGCCCAGCACGCCCACACCGCGGCGGTGGTGGCCAACCGGTGCGACCCGGCGCGGCTGGCGGAGGTCAGCGCGGCGTTGCGGGCGTTCACCCAGCGCAGCTACGTGCTGCCCGAGGCGCCGCTGCTGTGCGCGCCGACGGTGGCCGAGCTGGAGCGGGCCGTGGGCGGGACACCGGTCAGCGGCGAAGCGTCGCTGCGCGAGCGCGAGGTCACCGACGTGCTGGTCGCCGGGATGACCGCCGATCACGTGCTGGAACGGCTGCGCGACGGCCAGGCGGTGATCACCCCGGGCGACCGCTCCGACGTGGTGCTGGCCGTCGCCAGCGCCCATGCGGCGGAAGGGTTTCCGTCGCTGTCGTGCCTGGTGCTCAACGGCGGGTTCGAGCTGCATCCGTCGATCGCGGCGCTGGTGAGCGGTCTGCGGCTGCGGCTGCCGATCATCGCGACCGCGCTGGGCACCTACGACGCGGCCAGCGCGGCCGCCGCGGCCCGCGGCCGGGTCACCGCGACGTCGCAGCGCAAGATCGACACCGCGCTCGAGCTGATGGACCGCCACGTCGACATCGCGGATCTGCTTGCCCAGCTGACGATTTCGGTTCCGACCGTGATCACCCCGCAGATGTTCACCTACCAGCTGCGGCTGCGGGCCCAGGCCGACCGCAGGCACATCGTCCTCCCCGAGGGCGACGACGACCGCATCCTCCGCTCCGCCGGCCGCCTGCTGCAGCGCGGCGTCGCCGACCTGACGATCCTGGGCGACGAGGCCCAAATCCGGCTGCGCTCGGCCGAACTCGGGGTGAATCTCGACGGGGCTCAGGTGATCGACCCGCTGGAGAGTGAATTGCTTGGTCAGTTCGCCGACCAGTACGCGGAGCTGCGCAAGGCGAAGGGCATCACCGCCGAGCACGCCCGCGAGATCATGCGCGACGCCACGTATTTCGGCACCATGCTGGTGCACAACGGCGCCGTCGACGGCATGGTGTCGGGCGCAGCGCACACCACCGCGCACACCGTCCGGCCGGCGTTCGAGATCATCAAGACCGTGCCGGACGTCTCCACCGTCTCCAGCGTCTTCTTCATGTGCCTGCCCGACCGGGTGCTGGTCTACGGCGACTGCGCGATCATCCCCAATCCGACGTCCGAGCAGCTCGCCGACATCGCGATCAGCTCCGCCCGCACTGCCGCGCAGTTCGGCGTCGAGCCGAGGGTGGCCATGCTGTCCTACTCGACCGGCGACTCCGGCACCGGCGCCGACGTCGACAAGGTCAGGGCAGCAACGGATTTGGTGCGCCAACGCGATCCGAACCTGCTGGTAGAGGGGCCCATTCAGTACGACGCCGCGATCGAGCCGTCCGTCGCGGCCACCAAGCTGCGGGATTCCCCGGTGGCCGGGCACGCCACGGTGCTGATCTTTCCGGACCTCAACACCGGCAACAACACCTACAAGGCGGTGCAGCGCAGCGCCGGGGCCATCGCGATCGGCCCGGTGCTGCAGGGGCTGCGCAAGCCCGTCAACGACCTGTCCCGCGGCGCGCTGGTCGAGGACATCGTGAACACCGTCGCGATCACCGCGATCCAGGCACAGGCCCTCCATGGCTGACGCGGGCCGCCTCGTGCTGGTGATCAACTCCGGATCGTCGTCCCTGAAATATCAACTGGTGGACCCGGATTCGGGCGCGGCGCGGGCGTCGGGCCACATCGAGCGGATCGGCGAGGACGGGTCCGAAGTTCCCGATCACGAGGCCGCGCTGCATCGCGCCTTCGACACGCTTGCCGGGGACGGCATCGAACTGCGGACCTGTGGGCTGCTGGCGGTCGGGCACCGGGTGGTGCACGGCGGCAACGAGTTCTACCGGCCCACGTTGATGGACGACGCACGGATCGCCGCGCTGACGAAGCTGTCCGAGTTGGCCCCGCTGCATAATCCGCCCGCGCTCAAGGGAATCGAGGTGGCGCGCAAGCTGCTGCCGGACTTTCCCCACGTGGCGGTGTTCGACACGGCGTTCTTCCACGACATGCCTCCAGCCGCGGCGACGTACGCCATCGACCGCGAGGTGGCCGAGCGGTGGCAGATCCGCCGCTACGGGTTTCACGGCACGTCGCACCGCTACGTCAGCGAACAGGCCGCCGCCTTCCTGGACCGCCCGCTCGGTGGCCTGAAACAGATTGTGCTGCACCTGGGTAACGGTTCCTCGGCGTCGGCCATCGCCGGCACCCGGCCGATCGACACCTCGATGGGCCTGACCCCGCTGGAGGGCCTGGTGATGGGCACCCGCAGCGGCGACATCGACCCCAGCATCGTCAGCTACCTGTGGCACCGGGCCCAGATGGCCGTCGACGACGTCGAGTCGATGCTCAACCACCGGTCCGGGGTGCTGGGCCTGGCCGGCGAACGGGACTTCCGGCGGCTGCGGTCCATGATCGAATCCGGCGATGGCGCGGCGCAATTGGCCTACAGCGTGTTCATTCACCGGTTGCGCAAGTACATCGGCGCCTACCTGGCGGTGCTAGGGCACACCGACGTCATCAGCTTCACCGCCGGGATCGGCGAGAACGACGCGGCGGTGCGTCGCGATGCGGTGGCTGGCCTCGAGGAGCTGGGGGTCGTGCTCGACGAGCGCCGCAACCTTAGCGGCGGCCGGGGCGCGCGGCAGATTTCCGCGGAGTCGTCGCCGATCGCCGTGCTGGTGATACCGACCAACGAGGAACTGGCCATCGCCCGCGACTGCGTGCGCGCGCTAAGCGGTTAGGAAGCCCAGGCTCTTTCGTCCCGGGCTGCGACCGCGCTGTGTGTGCACCCACGGCTTTGCCTGTGAACTGGCGGCGGGATTCGGCCGATTTTCTCGCCCTGTATGCACACGTAAAGCCACCCATTCACACGCAATCACCCTGTGGATAGAGGAACTCGCGGGTTGGGGTCGGCGTGCGACCGTTCCGGCATGGAATTGGGAAAACCGTTCATCGGCAGCGAGGCATTGGCATCCGGGGCGTTAAACCGGCATCAACTGCGCACGCGTTACAGCGCAGTCTTTCCGAACGTCTACCTACCGAACGGTGCCGAGCCGTCCCTTGAGCAGCGGATCACCGCGGCCTGGCTGTGGTCGAAGAGGTCGGCGACGATCGTGGGAGCGGCCGCAGCGGCGCTGCACGGCTCCAAGTGGATTCCCGCCAATGTTCCGATCGAGCTGAACCAGGCCAACACGCGGCCACCGCTCGGCGTGCTGACGCGGCGCGACGCGCTGGCCGACGGCGAGACGCAGGTGATGGGCGGGCGCACCGTCACCACACCCGAGCGCACCGCCTTCGACATCGGCCGGCGCGGCGCCATTCGTTCGGCCGTCGTCCGGCTCGACGCGCTCGCGCGCGCAACGGGTTTCAAGACCGAGGACGTGCTGCGCATCGCGAAGTGCCATCCCCACGCGCCTGGGCTGCGGCGATTGGAGGCCGCGCTGCAGCTCGTCGATCCGGGCTCCGCGTCACCTAGGGAAAGCTACCTGCGGATGCTCCTCATCGACGCCGGGCTGCCCAGGCCGCAGACCCAGATACCGGTACTCGGCGTCGATGGCATGCCAGTCGCTCACATCGATGTGGGCTGGGATGAGTACATGGTCGGCGTTGAATATGACGGTGATCAACACCAGACCGACCGCCGGCAATACGTCTACGACATTCAGCGCTTGGAGACGCTCGAGCGAATGGGCTGGATCATCGTCCGGGTCGTCGCGGAGGATCACCGCGCAAATATCGTGCGCCGAGTCCGCGCGGCGTTGATCGAACGCGGTTGGGCCGCATGCTGACTCGTTGAGTGTGAGCTGGCGGTTTTGAGTGTGAGGCAGTGGCGGGATCCGGGCGTTTTTCCCGCCCAGGATTCACACGCTGATGCATCGGCTCGTTGAGTGTGAGCTGACGGTTTTGAGTGTGAGGCGGTGGCGGGGTCCGGGCGTTCTTCCCGCCCAGGATTCACACGGAAAGTCCAGGATTCACACGCGGCGCGAAGAGGGCCGCCAAAACCCAAGCCCGAACTAGAACGTGCTCGTGGGACGCACCTTGTTGGCCATGTCCACCAGCGTGTAGCGGTGCCGCTGCGTGGGCGCGACGCGGGCCAGGCTGCGCAGCGACGCCTCGACGCCCAGCCGCAGGCCGTGCTCGGTGAACGGGAAGCCGAGGATGTGGTTGGTGCTGGCCTCGTTGTCCTGCAGCCAGTCCATCGCACCGCCCAGCACCAGGGCGCGGATCTGCAGCACCCGCGGCTCGGTGGGCGGCAGCGCCTCCACGCGGCGGGCCGCGTCGCGGATCTGCGCCTCGGTGATCTCGCGGGTGGAGCGGCCGGACATCAGCGTCACCGCGCTGGTCAGCCGCGCGGTGGTGAAATGCCTTGAGGTGGGCGGCACCTCGTCCAGCGTGTTCACCGCTTCCTCGCGATTGCCTTCGGCCGAAAGGGACCTGGCCAATCCGAACGCCGCGGAGATCACACCGTCGTTGGTCTTCCACACCGTCTCGTAGAACTTGTGCTCGTCGGGCTGCCCGGCCAGTTCGGCGGTGGCGGCCAGCGCCAGCTTGGGCGCGAGCTCGCCGGGAAAGGTGTCCAGCACCTCGGTGAAATGCTTTGTGGCCGAGTCGTAGTCGCCGGTCAGCAGCTCGGAGACGGCCCGGTACCACACCAGCCGCCACCGCCAGCCGACCCGCTCGGCGAGGTCGTCGAGCTTGCGGGTGGCCTTGGCCACGTCGCCCAGGTCCAGCAGCGCGCGGACCTCCATCAGCGGCAGCTCGATCGACTCGGCCACCTCGATGCCGTCGGCGTCCAGCGAACCGTGCCGCGCGGCGCGCAACGAGTCCAGCGTCTGCACCGGCTGGGACAGCACCGTCGCCTGCAGCACCGGGGCGGCGACGTCGGCCGGATCGACCAGCGGCACCGGCAGCGCGGTCACGATCTCGCGGGCCGTCAGCTTCTCGGAATGGACCTGGCCGTCCAGGTACACATCGGTGTGCGCGACCAGCAGGTCGACCCCGAACGTCGAACGGCTGGGGGAGAAGATCGTCGACAGGCCGGGCCGCGGGATCCGCGTGTCCTGGGCGACCACCTCCCGCAGCACGCCCATCAATTGGGCCGACATCTCCTCGGCGGTGGAAAACCGGCGCCGCGGGTCGGGGTCGGTGGCGCGGCGCAGCAGCCGGCCGAACGAGTCGTAGTTCTTCAGCACGGGGTCGTCGTCCGGCAGCCCGTCGACGTAGCGGCCGTTGCGGGTGCGCAGGTTCAGCGTCAGCGCCGCCAGCGTCCGCCCCACCGTGTAGATGTCCGTGGCCACCGTCGGGCCGGTCCGCACGATCTCCGGCGCCTGGAAACCCGGTGTGCCGTAAAGATATCCGAACGAATTGATCCGCGACACCGCGCCCAGGTCGATCAGCTTGAGCTGCTCCTCGGTGAGCATGATGTTCTCCGGCTTCAGGTCGTTGTAGACCAGGCCGATGGAATGCAGGTAGCTCAGCGCGGGCATGATCTCGAGCAGGTAGGCGATGGCCTCGGAGACGGGCAGCTTCTCGGACTTCCCGTCCTTGAGTTGGCGCCGCAGCGACTGCCCGCCGATGTACTCCATGACGATGTAGCCGACCGGCTCCCCGTGCCGGTCGGTGTGCTCGACGAAGTTGAAGATCTGCACGATCTGCGGGTGCACCACCTCGGCGAGGAACTGGCGCTCGGCCATCGCGATCGCCTGCGCCTCGGCGTCCCCTGAATGCACCAGGCCCTTGAGCACAACCGGGCGGTCGTTGACGTTGTGGTCGACCGCCAGGTACACCCAGCCCAGCCCGCCGTGCGCGATGCAGCCCTTCACCTCGTACTGGCCCGCGACGATGTCGCCCGGATTCAGCTGCGGCAGAAACGAATACGGGCTCCCGCAGGCGGGGCACCAGCCCTCCGACGCGCCCTTGCCCTCCGAGCCCGACCGGCCGACGGGCTTTCCGCAGTTCCAGCAGAAGCGCTTGGACTCCGGCACCACCGGGTTGGTCATCAGCGCCTCGAGCGGATCGATGTCGCGCACGCGCGGGATCTCGACCAGCCCACCGGCGAGGTGCCGGGTCGGCGGCAGCACCCGCGTTGCCACCGTCATCCGCTCCGGCGCGTCGGTGTCTATGCCGGGGATGAGGAAATCGTCGTCGTCATCGTCGTCGAAGTCGGGACGGAACAGCGCCTGGGTGGCCTGCGGCCGCGACTCCGCCGCCGCGCCGGTCTGCACGTCGGGCGCCTGGGTGCCGACCTCTTCGGAATCCATCGGCTCGCCCATCAGTCCACATACCTCGGCGTCGGCGGGGCGGGCGCCGGTCCCAGAACCGTCAACCACTTGCGGTACAACGTGTTCCACGTCCCGTCGCGGCGGATGCGTTCCAGCGTGCCGTTGACGAACCGGACCAGCCCGGGGTTGTTCAGGTTGACACCGATGCCGTACGGCTGGGTGGCCATGTTGGGCCCGACGATGTGCAGGTACGGGTCCTCCTCCACCAGCCCGGCCAGGATCGAGTCGTCGGTGCTGACGGCGTCGATCTCGCGCTGCTGCATGGCCACCAGGCAGTCGGCCCAGTTCACCACCGACACGATCACCGGCGCCGGGTCGATCTGCTGGATGCGGTGCAGCGACGTGGTGCCCCGCGCCACGCACACCCGCTTGCCGGACAGGTCGGCCGCCCGGACGATCGGCGAGTCGCGCGGCGCCAGGATGCGCTGGTTGGCGTCGAGGTAGACGGTGGAGAAGTTCACCAGCTTGCGCCGCTCGCAGGTGATCGTCATGGTCTTGACGACGACGTCGACCTCGTTGCGCTGCAGCGCGGTGACCCGTTCGTCCGATGACAGGATGCGGTACTCGACGTGCGACGGGGCGCCGAAGATGTCGCGCGCGATCTCGCCGGCGATGTCGACGTCGAAGCCGGTGATCTCGCCGGTGATCGGGTCGCGGAAGCTGAACAGGTTGCTGCCGATGTCGAGCCCGACGATCAGCCGGCCGCGGGCGCGGATGTCGGCGACGGCGGCGTCCGCCTCGGCCTTGTTGGGGAAGGGGCGCAGGCTGGCGGTCAGGTCGCAGCCCTGACTCGGGTCGTCCGGGGGCAGCGGCGGCTCCGGCGGCAGCTGCTGCATGCCGACCGGCGTGGGCGGCGGCAGCGTCGGCACGGTCGCCACGGTCAGCGACTCGGTGTGGCCGCAGCCGGCAAGCAGGCCGACCGCCGCGAGCGCCGCCAGGCGGCGCCTGATCACCGGTACTCCTTGAGCCGCGGCCACAGGCCCAGCGCGACGGCGATGGCCGCGCCGAGGGACAGCACCACGCCGCCCACCTGGGCGCCGGACAAGCCGCTGCGCGCGTTGAGCACGTCGTTGCGCAGGTGGGTGCGGCTCTGGTCCATGGCCTTGCCGAGCTCGTCCTCGAGCTTGTCGAACGCCGGGGTGGAGTCGTCCTCGCCGCTGCCGAGCGCGACCTGGGTGGCGGCGCGGTAATTGCCCACCGAGATGTAGGAGTTGATCCGGTCGTTGGCCTGCCGCCAGCGCAGCAGCAGCTGATCGGCGCCCTGCAGGTCGGGCTTGTCGACGGCGTCGCTGCGGGACATGTACTGGTCGAGCTGCTGATGCATGGAGTCGATGCGCTGATAGAACGACTGCTTGCGCATCTCCTCGTCACCGCGGCGGATCAGCGAGAGCGTCTCGTCGGCCCGCGCCTGCTGCGCGGTGATGGCGACGTTGGTGACGGTCCGCAGGGACTCCGCGGCGGTGTCCTTGGCGCTGCGACTCGCGGTCGTCGAAATGGTCAGCGCGGTCCCGACCCATACCACCATGACGAGGATACCGAGGGCGCCGACGACCAGCCCCGGGTTGATTCGGCGCCGGGTGCGGCGGGCCAGCCAGCGATGCGAGAACGCGCCGAAGACCACCGTGCTGGCGACGACGAGGATCACCGGGGCGGGAAAGTGCGTGGATGCGGTGGTTTCGCTGTCCACCCGATCGGAGGTCGCCTGGTACAGCTGCGCCGCGTCGGGCAGGATCCGCGACTGCATCAGCCCCGAGGCCTCCGACAGGTACGACGACCCGACCGGGTTGCCCTCCCGGTTGTTGGTCCGCGCGATCTCGATCAGCCCGGTGTAGACGGCCAGCTCGGCGTTGATCCGGCCGAGCAACTGGATGAGCGGTTCGTCGGTCAGCCCGCTGGATGCCCTCGTCACGGCCACCGCGGCGTCCGTGATCGCCTGCTCGTAGCGCTGCCGCACCGGGCGCGGCTCGGCCTGCGCGATGAACGCGGTGGCCGCCGCGGCGTCGGCCACCGACAGCGTGGTGTAGAGCCGTCCGGCGGCGAACGACAGCGGCTCGGTGTGGTTGAGCACCGTGGACAGCACCTGCTGGCGGTGGTTGATGGTCGTCGAGGTGGCGAAGGCGCTGGAGACGCCGAGGGCCGCCAGCACGATCCCGATCGTCAGGATGCGGCCCGGCGTCGTCGAGATGAACCACCAGCGGGGATGGGCCGGTTCGGCCGGCGACCGCGACCCCTTCGGTTCGGTCGACGGGTGCGCCAGCTCAACCGTCACGTCTACTCAGCCCTCATAACTTTCGGCCCACGAACCCGGATAAGCGAATTCTAAGAGAATGTTCGGGCGGATGGGGGGAGGCGAGTCAATTGACCGGCGGGGTCGCCTGCCTATCCTGATCTCGTGCAGGGCGACGGCGACGGATGGGTGGTATCCGACAGCGGCGCCCACTACTGGGGCCGCTACGGCGCGGCCGGGTTGCTGTTGCGCGCGCCGCGGCCCGACGGCACGCCCGCGGTCCTGCTGCAGCATCGCGCGGTGTGGAGCCACCAGGGCGGGACGTGGGGCCTGCCGGGCGGCGCCCGGGACAGCCACGAGACGCCGGAGCAGACCGCCGTCCGCGAGGCGCACGAGGAGGCCGGCCTGCTGGCCGAGCGGCTCGCCGTGCGCGCCGCCGTCGTCACCGCCCTGGTGGCCGGGCTCGGCGGCACCCGCTGGACCTACACCACCGTCGTCGCCGACGCGGCCGAGTTGCTGGACACCGTGCCGAACCGGGAAAGCGCCGAGATGCGCTGGGTCGCCGAGAACGAGGTCGCCGACCTGCCGCTGCATCCCGGCTTCGCGGCCAGCTGGCAGCGGCTGCGCACCGCGCCTGCGCTGTTGCCGCTCGACCAGGGCGACGAACGGCGCCACCACCTGCCGCGCACGCTGGAGGTCGAGGCCGGGGTCTTCGTGTGGTGCATGCCGGGTGACGCCGACGAGGAGCCGTCGCAGCTTTCTCGCCTGGTCAGCTCGCTGCTGCAAGCGCCGACCTGAGCGCCTCGGCCGCCGCGCGCGGGTCCTCGGCCGCGGTGATCGCCCGCACCACCACGATCCGGCGGGCGCCGGCCTCGAGCACCTGGGGCAGCCGCCTTGTGTCGATGCCGCCGATCGCGAACCACGGCTTGGCCCCGCCGACGCGGGCGGCCTCGCGCACCAGCTCCAGGCCCGGCGCGGCGCGACCGGGTTTGGTCGGGGTGGGCCAGCACGGCCCGACGCAGAAGTAGTCGGCCTCGGCGGCGGCCGTGGCCATCTGGCCCGCGTCGTGGCTGGACAGGCCGATCAGCACCTCCGGCCCGGCGATGTCGTGTGCCACGGCCGGCGGCAGGTCGCCCTGGCCCAGGTGCAGCACGTCGGCGCCGGCCGCGCGGGCGATGTCGGCGCGGTCGTTGACCGCGAACAGGGCGCCGTGCCGGCGGGCCGCGTCGGCGAGGATCTCGAGCGCGGCCAGCTCGTCGCGGGCCTCGAGCGGACCGAATCGCTGCTCACCCGCCGACCCCTTGTCGCGCAGCTGGACGATGTCGACCCCACCGGCCAGGGCGGCGTCGACGAACTCGGCCAGGTCGCCGCGCTCGCGCCGCGCGTCGGTACACAAATACAGGCGCGCTGCCGCGAGGCGGGTGGACGGTTGGTGCACACCGCGACGCTAGCGCGCTAGCGTGGAACCCGAAGAGCACGGGAGTCCTAGCGACCGGGGACTGAGAGTGGGCGCGCACGCCCTTACCGTCACACCTGATCCGGGTCATGCCGGCGAAGGGAGCAAAGGATGCAAGTGGCCGACTCGGTCTCAGTCATAGGCGGCGGCGTCATCGGGCTGTCGGTGGCGCGCCGGGCGGCGCGGGCCGGCTGGTCGGTCGCCGTGCACCACACCGGCGAACCGGGTGCGTCCTGGGTGGCGGGCGGCATGCTCGCCCCGCACAGCGAGGGCTGGCCCGGCGAAGAGCGGTTGCTGCGGCTGGGCCTGGAATCGCTGCGGCTGTGGCGCGAGGGCGGCTTCACCGACGGCTGGCCGGCGGGGGTGATCACCGCCCGCGAGTCGCTGGTGGTGGCCGTCGACCGCGCCGACGTGGCCGACCTGCGCACCGTCGCCGACTGGTTGTCCGAGCAGGGCCACCCGGTGGCGTGGGAGCCGGCCGCCCGCGACGTGGAACCGCTGCTGGCGCAAGGCATCCGGCACGGCTTTCGCGCGCCCACCGAGCTGGCGGTGGACAACCGCGCCGTGCTCGACGCGCTGCGCCGCGACTGCGAAAGCCTCGGGGTGCGGTGGGCCGGGCCGGTGAGCGACCTCGAGCGGGTCGAGGCCGACGCGGTGGTGATCGCCAACGGCGTCGACGCGCCCGCCCTGTGGCCGGGGCTGCCGGTGCGGCCGGTGAAGGGCGAGGTGCTGCGCCTGCGCTGGCGGAAGGGATGTATGCCGTTGCTGCAAAGGGTGATTCGCGCCCGCGTGCACGGCCGGCAGGTGTACCTGGTGCCGCGCGCCGACGGCGTGGTCGTCGGCGCCACCCAGTACGAGCACGGGCGCGACACCGCCCCGGTGGTGTCGGGGGTGCGCGACCTGCTCGACGACGCGTGCGCGGTGCTGCCGGCGCTCGGCGAGTATGAGCTGGCCGAGTGCGCGGCCGGGCTGCGCCCGATGACACCCGATAACCTGCCCCTCGTGCGACGCGTCGACGAGCGAACCCTGGTCGCGGCGGGCCACGGCCGGTCCGGATTCCTGCTGGCGCCGTGGACCGCCGAACAGATCGTCGCCGAGCTGGCCCCGGTCGGAGCGCGGTCATGATCGTCACGGTCAACGAGAAAACCGTCGAGGTCGACGAGCGGACCACGGTCGCCGCGCTGCTGGAGTCGCTGGGATTTCCCGGCCGCGGCATCGCGGTGGCGATGGACGACACCGTGCTCCCGCGATCCAACTGGACCGCAAGGCTATCCGACGGTGCGCGGCTCGAGGTGGTGACGGCGGTGCAAGGTGGCTGATTCCAAACTGACGATCGCCGATCGCAGCTTCGCCTCACGGCTCATCATGGGCACCGGGGGAGCGACGAACCTGGCGGTGCTCGAGGAGGCGCTGATCGCGTCGGGCACCGAGCTGACCACCGTGGCGATCCGCCGCGTCGACGCCGAGGGCGGGACCGGACTGCTGGACCTGCTCAACCGCCTGGGCATCACGCCGCTGCCCAACACCGCGGGCTGCCGCGGTGCGGCCGAGGCGGTGCTCACCGCGCAGCTCGCACGCGAGGCGCTGGACACCAACTGGGTCAAGCTCGAGGTGATCGCCGACGAACGCACGCTGCTGCCCGACGCCGTCGAATTGGTCCGCGCGGCAGAGCAATTGGTCGACGACGGGTTTGTCGTGCTGCCCTACACCAACGACGACCCGGCGCTGGCCCGCCGGCTCGAGGATGCCGGTTGCGCGGCGGTGATGCCGCTCGGCGCACCCATCGGCACCGGCCTGGGCATCACGAACCCGCACAACATCGAGATGATCGTCGCGCGGGCCGGCGTCCCGGTGGTGCTCGACGCGGAGATCGGCACCGCGAGCGACGCCGCGCTGGCGATGGAATTGGGTTGCGACGCCGTGCTGTTGGCGACCGCGGTGACCCGCGCCGCGGACCCGCCGGCGATGGCCGCCGCCATGGCCGCGGCCGTCACCGCCGGATACCTGGCGCGCCGGGCCGGGCGGATCCCCAAACGGTTCTGGGCGCAGGCGTCGTCCCCCGAGTTATGAAACGCTATGTCGCGCTCGGCAGTTCGATGGCCGCCGGACCTGGCATCCGCCCCCGCGCCGAGGGCGCCCCGCTTTGGTCGGGACGATCCGCCCGCAACTACCCGCACCTAATCGCCGAACGGCTGAGCCTCAGGCTGGTCGACGTCACCTTTTCCGGCGCGACCACCGCCCACGTGCTCGCCGATCACCAGCGTGGCGCGCCGCCGCAGATCACGGCGCTGGACGGCTCGGAGAGCCTGGTCACGGTGACCATCGGTGGCAACGACGTCGGCTACGTTCCGCTGTTGATGGTCGCCGCCCTGCCGCCGGCCGCGCGGCGCCTGCCGGTGTTGGGCGGGCTGATATCCGATCTGTTGGACCGTGACACGCGGGATCGGGCCCTGGCCGACGTGTTCGATTCGTTGTGCGCGGTCGGGACGGCGCTGCGGCAGCGCGCGCCGAAGGCCCGGATCGTTTTCGTCGACTACCTGACGATCCTGCCGCCCGCGGGTACCCCGGCCCCGCCGCTGGCGCAGGCGGACGCCGACCTCGGCCGCCACGTGGCCGCGAGCCTCGAACGCCTCACGAGCGAGGCGGCCGCGGCGACCGGGTGCGAGGTCGTCGGCGCCGCCGCGGCCAGCCGGGATCACCACGCCTGGTCGGCCGAGCCGTGGACGACGCGGCGGACGCGCTACGGCGTGCCTCTGCCGGGCCGGCCGGCCCCGCTGCACCCCAACGATGCCGGGATGCGCGCGGTCGCGGAATTACTTGCCGCGCAACTGTAGAAGGTCAGCCGTTGGTACGCCACCACTGGTAGAGCGCGTTGACGTCGGTGTTGGACGCGCGGATGTGGCTCAACACGTTCTTGGCGTCGGTGGTCCAGGTGATGACGGCGGCGTTCTTATAGGTCCCGCACGCCACCTGTCCCGCCGTCGCGCCGGTGCTGCCCGTGTGCCAGGTGCCCGGTGACTGTCCGTTGTCCCCGCACGGGCTCAGCGAGACACCGTTGATGCCGCCGGTGAACGCGGCGGCCAGGTCGCTGCCGTTGCTGTAGAGCTGGTAGACGCCGGCGGCCGGGCCGTTGGGGTCGGGGCTTTGCCCACAGTCGAGCTCGGCCAGGATCGGCCCGGACAGCGGGGCCGGCTGGCAGTTGTTGAGGCCGTAGCCCTTCGACAGATTGGCGGCCAGCGTGTTGATGTCCGCCGAGCTACCGGTGCCGGGGTCCGCGGTCGCCGTGGCGGTGCCGACGATGACCGAAGCGCCCATGAGCGCCGCGGCCGACGCCGCCCACAGCGCCTTGGTGAGAGGGGACATTCTGAACTCCTTTGTTGTGTTGGAAAACCAAGCAGCCGAGCGTCTTTCGGGTGTCAGCCGTTCGCGCGCCACCATTGGTAGAGCGCCTGGACGTCGTTGTTCGACCCACGGATGAGGCTCAAGATGTTTTTGGCGTCGGTGGTCCAGATGACCTCGGCGGCGTTCTGGTATGTCCCGCATGCCACCGATCCGGAGTTGGCGTTGTTGCTGCCCTGATGCCAGGTGGTGGGCGACTGGCCGGCGTCCCCGCAGGCGGTGAGCACGTCGTCCTTGATGCTGGTCTTGAACGAGCCGGTCAGGTTGTCGATGTTGTTGAACAGGATGTACCTGGCCTGGATCGGGCCGCTGGGGTCGGGGCTCTGCCCGCAGGTGAGCACGGCGAGTTCCCCGGCGTCGAGGTTTCCGGCGGTGCAGTTGTTGAGGCCGTAGCCTTTCGACAGATTGGCGGCCAGCGTGTTGATGTCCGCCGAGCTACCGGTATTGGTGGGGTCCGCGGCCGCCGTGGCGGCGCCGGCGAATACGCAACTGCCCGCGGCCACCATGGCCGCCGCGGCGCGCACCGCCTTGCTGAAATGAGGCATCCTTGGCTCCAATCGCACCGGAAATCGCGCTTCCGCTAATGGGATCGTAGGGCTATGTCCTGTCCATGCAACACATTCCGCTGGAAATTATCTGTCTGGGCATCATTGTTGCCGCCGGCGACCGAAGCCATTCGATAGGCAAAGTGGTTGAAGGTCAGGGACTTTCGCGCCGGTCCGCGGCTCGTGCCCAGGGCGGGCGGCAACGCAAGCGCCGCCGGCGGAACGGTCGCGCGGCCGGCGGAAACGGCGAATTTCGCGGAGATAGTGCCCTCGCGGGCCCGCTCCGGTATGGTAAGCACCGCTCGACGCCAGCTAACTCGCCTCGACTGGAGAATCCATGACACAGCCGCCCCCTCCGCCCGGATACCCGCCACAGCAACCTGCCGGGCAACCGCCGAACAACTACTTGGTGTGGTCGATTCTGGTGACGCTCTTCTGCTGTCTGCCGTTCGGGATTGTGGCAATCGTCAAATCCAGCCAGGTCAATGGTTTGTGGGCGCAGGGCCAATACGCGGAGGCCCAGGCGTCCGCCGACAGCGCCAAGAAATGGGTGATCTGGTCGGTAGTCGCCGGTGTGGTCGTGGGCGTCATCTACGGCATCCTGATGGCGGTTGGTGCGCTGAGCGTGAACACGAACACCGCGCTCGCCGCGATGTTCTAAGCCGGTATTGCGATCATGGTGACCCGCCACGGGTCGGCGCGCCTCGGTCTGGGCGCGCCGCTCCTGGTGGCGGCGTCCACCACCCTGGTCTGCGCCGCCACCTGGGTGGGTGATCCGACGACCCCGGGTGGGCCCCTGCCCGTCTGCCCCACCAAGGCCCTGTTGGGCATCGACTGCCCGGGGTGTGGCAGCGCCCGGATGTTGTATTCGCTGATGCACGGCAACGTGTTGGCGGCCGCCAGGTTCAACGCGCTGGGCCTGGTGGCGCTGGTGTTGCTGGTGTGGGCGTACGGGGCGTGGACCTACGGCCGGGTGACGGGCCGGCCGGTCCGGGGCTGGCAGCACCAGCGCTGGGCCGCCGCGGTGACGCTGGTTCTGGTGGCGGTCTGGTTCGTGGTGCGCAATCTGCCGTTTGCACCATTCAACTCGCTGTATGTCTAGCCTGAGGGCCCTGCTCGCCGTGGTCGCCCTGGCCGCGTTTCTGGCCGGCTGCTCGCATGGCCGCAAGAACACGCAGCCGGCCACCGGTGACGCCGCCGCGTTCGCGACCTCGGTGCACGATAAGGTCACGGCCGACGCCATGATGGCGCATCTGTCGAAACTCCAGGACATCGCCAACGCCAACAACGGCACCCGCGCGGTGGGCACCCCCGGCTACGAAGCCAGCGTCGACTACGTGGTGAACACGTTGCGCAACAGCGGCTTTGACGTCCAGACCCCCGAATTCTCGGCCCGGGTTTTTCACGGCGACAAGCCGACGGTGACGGTCGGCGGGATGGCCGTGGATGCGCGCCCGCTGGACTTCAGTATCGGCACCCCGCCCGACGGGGTGAGCGGGCCGCTGGTGGCGGTGCCCCCGGCGAACAGCCCGGGCTGCAAGCCCGCCGACTTCGACGGTCTTCACGCGCAGGGCGCGGTGGTCCTGGTGGACCGCGGTACTTGCCCGTTCGCGCAGAAGGAGGGTGCCGCGGTGCAGCGCGGCGCGGTGGCGATGATCATCGCCGACAACGTCGACGAGCAGCAGATGGGCGGCACCCTCGGGCCCGATACCGACGTGAAGATCCCGGTGGTGAGCGTCACCAAGTCCACCGGGCTGCAGCTGCGCGGGCAGCCGGGACCGACCACGATCAAGCTCAACGCCAGCGTCCAAACCTTCAAGGCCCGCAACGTCATCGCGCAGACCAAGACCGGGTCGACCACCGACGTGGTGATGGCCGGCGCCCACCTGGACAGCGTCCCCGAGGGACCGGGCATCAACGACAACGGGTCCGGAGTGGCCGCCGTCCTGGAAACCGCGGTGCAGCTGGGGAATTCGCCGCCGGTGCACAACGCGGTGCGGTTCGGCTTCTGGGGCGCGGAGGAACTCGGGCTGATCGGGTCGCGCAACTACGTGGAGTCGCTGGACCTCGACGGGCTGAAAAACCTTGCGCTGTATCTGAACTTCGACATGCTCGCCTCGCCGAACCCGGGTTACTTCACCTATGACGGAGACCAATCGCTGCCGGCGGACACGCGCGGCCAGCCGGTGGTGCCGGAAGGATCGGCCGGCATCGAGCGCACCCTGGTCGCCTACCTGAAGTCGGCGGGCAAGACGGCGCAGGACACCTCGTTCGACGGGCGCTCGGACTACGACGGATTCACGCTGGCCGGCATCCCGTCGGGTGGCCTGTTCTCGGGCGCCGAAACGAAGATGTCCGCCGACCAGGCCAAGCTCTGGGGCGGAACCGCCGACGCGCCCTTCGATCCCAATTACCACCAGAAGACCGACACCCTCGAGCACATCGATCGCACCGCGCTGGGCATCAACGGCGGCGGTGTGGCCTATGCGGTCGCGTTCTACGCGCAGGACCTCGGCGGCCGAAATGGCGTGCCCGTGCTGGCCGATCGCACGCGGCACGTGCTCAACAAGCCATGATCCGCCGGCTGGCCGCGGCGCTGGCGCTGATCGGCTTGGTGGCGGGGTGCTCGTCACCGCGGCCGGCGCCCCCGGCGGCGGCGCCCGATCTGGCCCGCGGACTGGCGGCGAAGGTGACCGCCGACCGGATGGTCGCGCACCTGCGCGCGCTGCAGGGCATCGCCAACGCCAACCGCGGAAGCCGCGCCGACGGCACGCCGGGCTACGACGCCAGCGTCGATTATGTCGCGAAGACGTTGCGCGACAGGGGATTTAAGGTCTCGACGCCGCAGTTCGACCGGCTCTACAACGTGTCGCAGGGTAAGCCCGCGCTGACGGTGGCCGGCCGCACCTATCAGGTCGACCAGGCGTCGATGCTGGTTCGTACGCCGCCCGGCGGCCTGACCGGACCGCCCGCGCACCCCGCCCGCCCGTCGGGCTGCGCCGCCGGCGATTACCCGGCGGCCCTGCCCGCGGGCGCGATCGCCGTCGTCGACGACGCGGGCTGCTCGGTGGTCGACAAGCAGAACAGCGCCGTGGCCCGGGGTGCCGCGGGGCTGATCGTGATCAGCGCGCCCAACGGGCAGGGGGCCCCGCCAACGCTGTTCGGGCCCGGCTATTTCAAGCAGCTGACCGTGCCGGTCGCCGTCGTCGGCCCCAACGGCGCCGCGGCGCTCGCCCACGACACCGCCCCGGTGCGCCTGGTGCTGGACGCCGAGAACCGCACGATCTCATCGCGAAACGTGTTGGCGCAGACCGAGACCGGCTCCCCGCACGAGGCGATCGTGGTCGGCGCGCACCTGGACAGCCCGCGCGACGCCCCGGGCATCAACGACGACGGGACCGGCGTCGCGGCGGTGCTGGAGACGGCGCTGCAGCTGGGACCGTTGGCCGCGGTGAACAACGCGGTGCGGTTCGCGTTCTGGGGCGCCGACGAGGACGGCATCAACGGCGTGATGGACTACGTCTTCGGCATGGATCGCGATCAGCTCAACGACATCGCGATGTACCTCGACTTCAACATGCTCGGTTCGCCAAACGCCGGCTACTTCACCGACGACGGCGACCAGTCCGGTCCGCCCACGCCCGGAATCGCATTCGGCGACGTGCCCGAGGGCTCGGCCGGCATCGAGCGCAGCCTCGGCGGCTACCTGAACCTGGCCGGCAAGCGGCCGGCCGACATGCCGTTGGCCACCATGGCCGATTACCACCCATTCATGGTCGCGGGCGTGCCGGTCGGGGGTTTGATCGCCGGCGCTTCGCAGCTCAAAACCACGGTGCAGGCGCGGCTGTGGGGCGGTCAGGCGGGCGTCCCGTTCGACCCCAACTTTCAGAGCCCGCGCGACACCGTCGACGCCGTCAACCGGGACGCCTTGGCGGTCATGGGTTCTGGCGCGGCGTTCGCGGTGGGCACCTACGCGGAGTCGATCGGCGGCGTCAACGGCGTCCCGCCCCACGACAAGCGGCATCGCACCCGGGTGCCGTAGCGGCTGGCTAGATGCCCACATACTGCTGAGCCGACGGAAGTGTGAGCCAAATGCTTGAAGTGATCGAGAAGGGGTCGACCACCGATGCGCACCCGACGCCGCTGCTTTTTGTTCACGGCGCGTCCGTCGCAGCATGGTGCTGGGACGAACACTTTCTGGACTTCTTCGCAAGCAGGGGCTACCGCGCCGCGGCACTGAGCCTTCGCGGCCACGGTGGCAGTACCCCGTCCAAGCCCCTCAATTCTTGTTCTCTGGCCGACTACGTGGACGACGTACAGTCGGTTGTCTTCAAGCTGGGGTCCCCACCAGTGCTCATCGGTCACTCCCTGGGCTGTTGGGTCGTACTGAATTACCTTGCGACGCACGGTGGCCCAGCGGGGGTTCTCATGGCACCCGGCACACCGCAGGGATTACGACGATGGGCGTTCCGCTCAATCCGCCGTCACCCCTGGGTCTTTCTGCGCGCCACTGTCGTCGGCAGCCCAGAAGATGTATTCAACACTCCCGCCTTGGCTCGTGAATTCTGCTTCTCGGCGAACACCCCAGACGCCATCGTCAGTGCCTGTGCGGCTCGTCTCGAATCTGAAAGCACAGGCGTCACACGAGATTTGATGAAGCGACTTCCTGACGCTGGCCTGCTGAAAGCACCGATGCTTGTTCTCGGCGCCCAAGATGATGGCATGCGAATCGCAGGGGATGCGCTTGCCGTGGCGCAGATTTACCAAGCAGATCTGGAGCTATTTCCCGACATGGGGCATGTCATGATGCTTGAGGCAGGATGGCAGTCCGTCGCCGAAAGAATCGACGGTTGGCTCACCAGCCAGGGGCTAGAACTCTAGGGTTATGCGCAGTTGGTCAACCTGCTACTCGAAGCTCAGCGCATGAGCAAAGCCCGAGTTCGATCGGATCGCTGACTAGACGCCCACAACATTCCAATCCGCCCATGGGCATGCGCGTGCGGTGGGGAGCTTCGGTGCCGTTTATCCACAACGTGCGACCCTGCCAAAAAGTTTGAGTCAGTGGACGCTGCTATACTCGAACATATGTTCGATACTCGGCTTCATGAGTACTGGGAGCCCCCGGTCACCGAGCGCTCGGCGGCGCTGATTGAGCGGATGTGTGGCGCCGGGCGGGCCGAGGCGCGCGCGGCCGCGGAACGGTTGGATGCGGTCGGGGAGTTGTTCGAGCTGCGCCGCGCCCAGCGCGGTGAGGCGGCCGATTGGGCGGTGGACACGTGGGCGGCGGTGGGTGCGGAGGTGGCCGCGGCGTTTCGGATCAGCCTGGCCATGGCGGGCAGCTACCTGCGCTATGCGCTGGCTATGCGCGAGCGGCTACCGCAGGTGGCGGAGGTGTTTCGGGCCGGGGATATCGATTGCCGGCTGTTTCAGACGTTGGTGTATCGCACCGATCTGATCACCGACGCGGATGTGCTGGCGAATGTGGATGCGCAGTTGGCCGCCAACGTGGTCCGTTGGCCGTCGATGACGCGGGGCCGGCTGGCCGCCCAGGTGGACAAGATTGTGGCCAAAGCCGATCGGGACGCGGTTCGCCGCCGGAAAGAGCGTCAGGTCGATAGGGAGGTGTGGATCGGGGATCTGGTCGGCTGCGGGATGTCGGAGATCAATGGCAGCCTGTTGACCCCGGATGCGCATGCCCTCGACAAGCGGCTGGATGCGTTGGCGGCCACCGTGTGTGCGCATGATCCGCGGACCCGTGAGCAGCGTCGCGCCGATGCGCTGGGGGCGCTGGCCGCCGGGGCGGATCGGCTGGGCTGCCGCTGCGGGCGCCCCGATTGCGCCGCCGGGAAACGCCCGCCCGCGAGCCCGGTGGTGATCCATGTGATCGCCGAACAGGCCACCCTCGACGGGCGCAGTTCAACCCCGGGTTCCGAGGTGGGCGCCGACGCGCTGATTCCCCCCGAACTGGTGCAGGAATTGGCGAAAGCGGCCAAGCTGATGCCGCTGATCCACCCCGGCGACGCGGCCCCGGAAAACGGCTACGTGCCCTCGAAGGCGTTGGCCGACTTCGTGCGCTGCCGCGATCTGACGTGTCGCTGGCCCGGCTGTGACGCCCCGGCCATCGGCTGCGACATCGACCACACCATCCCCTACAGCCAAGGCGGAGCGACGCACGCGTCAAACCTCAAGTGCTACTGCCGAACTCATCACTTGATTAAGACGTTCTTCGGCTGGGCCGAACAGCAGCTGCCCGACGGGACGCTCATTCTGACCTCCCCGGCGGGGCAGACCTATGTGACCACCCCGGGCAGCGCGCTGTTGTTCCCGAGTTTGTGTTACTCGGTCGGCGGCATGCCCACGCCCGAGGCCGACGCACCGGCCGAGTACTGCCCCGAGCGGACCGCGATGATGCCCAAACGCCGCCGCACCCGCGCCCAAAACCGGGCGCACGCCATCGCCACGGAACGCCGCCACAACCGCGACGCCCGCGCGGCCCGCCGGACCGAGGCGTGGAGCTACACCCTGCCCGCCCCGCCCGCTAGCGACGACGACGAACCGCCGCCCTTTTAAGGGCCGTCCGGCCACCGGGAATTTACGGGCTGAATACCGCCCGGCCCATTGAAATTTGGGCTGTCAGAGTTAGCCAGGCGATCTAGAATGAGATCCCTTTGATGCTGCCCTGCAGCCCGGTCGGGATAGAGGTCTTTCATGAGTGTGCGCGGGCGGAGTCGACGTCTGAAGGCGGCAATCGCCTGCGCCGGGGCGGTACTCGTGGTGGCGGGCTGCACCACGATGGTCGACGGGCGTGCCCTGTCCATGCTCAACGACCCCTTCCGGGTGGGCGGCCTGCCCGCGACCAGCGGCCCCAGCGGGATCCGCGCGAACGCACCGGCCCCCACCGGCACGGTGGTCAACACCGACAACGGGCCGATCGACAAGCTGTCCCTGCTCTCGATCAACGACATCGAGGACTACTGGAAGTCGGTGTACAGCGAATCGCTGAAAGGGACGTTCATCCCGGTCGCCAAGATGGTGTCCTACGACTCCGACAATCCGAACAGCCCGATCGTTTGCCATAGCGAAACCTATAAGCTCGTCAACGCCTTTTTCACGTCGCGATGCAACCTCATCGCCTGGGATCGCGGGGTGTTCATGGCCATCGCGCAACGCTATTTCGGTGACATGTCCGTGAACGGTGTGTTGGCGCACGAATTCGGCCACGCATTGCAGCAGATGGCGAAATTGGTGACCAGAACGGACCCGACCATCGTCCGCGAGCAGCAGGCCGATTGCTTCGCGGGCGTGTACCTGTTCTGGGTGGCCGACGGCAAGTCGCCGCGCTTCACGCTGAGCACCGCCGACGGGCTCGACCACGTGCTGGCCGGGATCATCACCACCCGCGACCCGGTCCTGGACGCCGACACCACCAACGACGACGAACACGGGTCGGCGCTGGACCGGATCAGCGCCTTCCAGATGGGCTTCATCGACGGCGCCTCGGCGTGCGCGGGGATCAACAAGCAGGAAATCGCCCAGCGCCGCGGCGACCTGCCGACCACGCTTCGGACCGACTCCAGCGGGGATCCCGAGACCGGTGAGGTCCCGATCAACGAAGACACGTTGTCGACGCTGATGGAACTCCTGGGAAAGATCTTCTCCCCCAAGAGCCCGCCGACGCTGTCCTACAAGCCGGCCGATTGCCCCGACGCAAAGCCCAGCCCGCCGGCGTCGTACTGCCCGGCCACCAACACCATCGTCATCGACCTGCCCGGGCTGGCGAAGGCAGGCAAGGTCGCCGCCGAGAACGAGCACACCCTGCCGCAGGGCGACGACACCGCGCTGTCGATGGTGATGTCCAGGTACGCGCTGGCGGTGCAGCACGAACGCGGCCTGGCGATGCAGAGCCCGTGGACCGCGCTGCGCACCGCGTGCCTGACCGGTGTCGTGCACCGCAAGATGGCCGAACCGATCGAGCTGCCGTCCCAGAAGCAGCTCGTGCTGACGGCCGGCGATCTCGACGAAGCCGTCTCCGGCCTGCTGATCAACCACCTGGTTGCCAGCGACGCCGACGGCACCAGCGTGCCGGCCGGCTTCACCCGAATCGCGGCCTTCCGCGGCGGCGTGGCCGGCAACATGGACGCCTGCTACTCGCGCTATCCCGGCTAGTCTCAGGCGATTTCGGCGATCCTCGGCACCACCTCGTCGCCGAACCGGCGGATGAAGCCGACGGGGTCGGGGTTGCCGGGCACGGGACCCGTGTTGATCATCTCCACGCCAAGCTCGGCGTACCGCTCGACCGTCTTCAGGTACGCGTCGGTGTCCGCGAAGGGGTCGTCGAAAAAGCCGACCGTCTTGCGGATCTCGCCGGGATCCCTGCCCACCGCGTCGCAGTGGCTCTTCAGCACGTCGACCTTGTGCTTGAGTGCCTCGACATCGCTCGTCGTGCTGTTCCAGACGTCCGCGTACTGCGCGACCAGCCGCAGCGTCTTCTTCTCGCCGTCGCCGCCGATCAGGATCGGGGGCCGCCGAATCGGTTGCGGCACACAGATTGTCTCGGCCAGCTGGTAGTGCTGGCCGTGGTACGGGCCGTCGTTGTCGCTCCACATCTGCAGGCAGACCTGCAGCGTCTCTTCCAGCATCTCGAACCGCTCTCGAAGCGGCGGATACGGGATGCCGAGGGCGATGTGTTCGCGGTCGTACCACGCCGCGCCCAGCCCCAGCATCGACCTGCCCTGCGACAGCACGTCCAGCGTCGTCACCGCCTTGGCCAGCACGCCCGGGTAGCGATAGGTGACCCCGGTGACCAGCAGGGCCAGCTCGATCGTCGTGGTGTGCCCGGCCAGGAACCCCAGCGACGTGTAGCCCTCGAGGAACGGGTCCTCAGCTCGCCCAACCTGTTCCATCTGGAAGAAGTGGTCGGCCAGGGTGAACAGCGTGGCGCCGCCCTGCTCGGCGGCCTTGGCGGCGTCGGCCAGCGTCGGGCCCAGTTGCGCCGGGTTCCCCGGCAGAAAGTCGATGAAGTGAACGCCCAATTCCATTGCGGTTTCCCCTCTTGTCGTCATTCGGTCAGACGCTCGAGCAGCGACAGCGCGTCGAGGATGACGCGGCGTTCCCGTTCGGAATACCGCTCCTGGATGGCCCGCGCCAGCCACTCCTCCCGCACCCGGCGGTCGCTCTCGGCGCGGCGCCGGCCCGCGGCGGTCAATGAAATCACCTGGCGTCGGCCGTCTTCGGGGTCCGGCGTGCGTCCGATGAGCCCGCGTTGCTCGAGCGCGGCCACGATCGTGGCCATCGACTGCGGTCGCACCCCTTCGGCGGCGGCCAGCGGGCGGGCCGACGAAGCGCCCTCTTTCCAGAGTCGGGTGAGGACCGCGGTCTGGGACGGCGTGAGGTCCTCGTCGACCCCGAGACACCGCAGCCGGCGCCGTAGCCGGCTGAACAGCACCCGCAGATCGCGGGCGGCCGCCACGGCCGAGTCACCGATGCCGTCCATGACTCCACCCTAAATTAGTCAGTTAAAACTGTCCAGTTGTGACTGACTAAACAGTGTCACGTCATGCAGACATTGGCGAAGAGCAGGACGGGCCACGACACGATCGACCCCAGGAAGGACACCGCCAGGTCGACGCCGTGCATCTGATGCAGATGCTCGGTGTGGGTCGTCGACCAGATGGTTCCCACCAACAAGTAGGGGGTGCCGAGGATGAGCGCGATGGCCATCAGCTGGGCGATGCTGAGCCGGTATTCGAGCACTCGGCGAAGTTTCTCCAACATGGTTGGGGATTATGTTAATCGAGCCAGCCGCAGCGCGGCCTCGATCGCGAGCGCGGGCACGTCGAGGCTCTTGGAGCGCAGGTCGTGGCGGGCGCCGGTGATCTCGACGACCTCGGTCGGCGCGGCGATCAGCGCGGCGGCGGCGCGCAGTTCGTCGGGCGTGCCGAACGGATCGGACGTCCCGTGGGTGAACACGGTGGGCACCCGGATGTCGGGAAGGTGCTCGGTGCGGGGGCGTTCCGGCTTGCCCGGGGGGTGGACCGGATACGAGAACAGGGCCAGCACGTCCACCGGAACGCCACCCTCGGCCACGACCATGGACGTCTGCCGGCCGCCGTAGGAGTGACCGCCGGCGATCAGCGGTCCGCCGGAAAGGCCGCGGCACAACGTGATCGCCTCGACGATCCCCTCGCGGTCGGTGGCCGCCGAGCCGGACGGCGGCCCCTTGGGCCGGCGCCGGCGGTAGGGCAGGTTGTAGCGCACCGCGAGCCAGCCGCGCCGCGCCCACTCGTCGCAAACCTGTTGCAGCAGTAGTGATTCCCGGTTCCCACCGGCGCCGTGGGTAAGGACCACGACACCGGCCGGTGCTCCGTCGGGTTCGTGCACGACGCCCGCGATCGCCTCGAGGTTCATGACAACCGGAACAGCGGCGAGACGGGGCCGTGGCCGTGGCCGAGCGGATAGGAGGCGCGCAGGCACTCGGTCACCCACCCCTTCGCGAACGCGACCGCGTCCGGCACGGTGTAGCCGTGGGCCAGCGCGCACGCCGTCGCCGCGGCCAACGTGTCCCCGGCGCCGTGGTCGTGAGTGGTGTCCACCCGCGGCGACCCGAACTCATGAAAGTCGTTGCCGTCGAACAGAAGATCCGTGCTCGTCGCCGAACCCTGCAGGTGGCCGCCCTTGACCAGCGCCCACTTGGGTCCCAGGGCGTGCAGCGCGCGCGCCGCCTCCCGCTGCGTCTGCGAGTCGACAACATCGATATCGAGTAGCAGTCGCACTTCGTGCAGGTTCGGGGTCACCAGCGTCGCCAACGGAAAAAGGTCGCCCCGAAGGGAAGTCAGGTCCGCGGGATCCAATAGCGGATCGCCGTGCATCGACGCGCACACCGGGTCGACCACCAGCGGCGCGTCGCCGCCATGCTGACGCCAGGCCGCGGCGACCGATTCGATGATCTCACCCGACGCCAGCATGCCGGTCTTGGCCGCCTGCAGCCCGATGTCGTGACATACCACCTCGATCTGGGCGGCGATGACGTCGCCGGGAACCTTGTGAAAACCCTTGACGCCCACCGAGTTCTGCACGGTCACCGCGGTCACCGCGCACAACGCATGAACCCCGAGCAGCGTGCAGGTGCGCACATCGGCCTGCATCCCCGCGCCGCCCCCCGAGTCCGAGCCGGCGATCGTCAGCACGCGCAACGGCGTGGCGCCGGGCGGCGCTAGGGGCAGGTATTTCACTGGGTGATCGGCAGATACACCCGATTGCCGTGCTCGGCGAACTCGACAGACTTCTCGGCCATCGCGGCTTCGATCGCCTCCTCGCTGTCGAGGCCGTGCGCGGCCGCGTAGTCCCGGACGTCCTGCGTGATGCGCATCGAGCAGAACTTCGGCCCGCACATCGAGCAGAAGTGCGCGGTCTTGGCGGGTTCGGCGGGCAGCGTCTCGTCGTGGTATTCCCGCGCGGTGTCGGGGTCCAGCGACAGCGCGAACTGGTCGTGCCAGCGGAACTCGAAACGCGCAGTGCTCAAAGCGTCGTCGCGCTCCTGCGCGCGCGGGTGCCCCTTGGCCAGGTCGGCGGAGTGGGCGGCGATCTTGTAGGCGATCACGCCGTCCTTGACGTCCTTGCGGTCCGGCAGCCCCAGGTGCTCCTTGGGCGTCACGTAGCACAGCATCGCGGTGCCGGCCTGGGCGATGATGGCCGCGCCGATCGCCGACGTGATGTGGTCGTAGGCCGGCGCGATGTCGGTCGCCAGGGGGCCCAGGGTGTAGAAGGGGGCCTCCTCGCACAGCTCCTCTTCCAGCCGCACGTTTTCGACGATCTTGTGCATCGGGATGTGCCCGGGTCCCTCGATCATCACCTGTGCGCCATGGGCTTTCGCGATCTTGGTCAGCTCGCCCAGGGTGCGCAGCTCGGCGAACTGGGCGGCGTCGTTGGCGTCGGCGATCGAACCCGGCCGCAGCCCGTCGCCCAGGGAGAAGGTGACGTCGTAGCGCGCGAAGATGTCGGCCAGCTCGTCAAAATGCGTGTACAGGAACGACTCCCGGTGATGGGCCAGGCACCAGGCCGCCATGATCGACCCGCCGCGGGACACGATCCCGGTGACCCGCTTGGCGGTCAGCGGCACGTACCGCAGCAGCACGCCGGCGTGCACGGTCATGTAGTCCACGCCCTGCTCGCACTGCTCGATCACGGTGTCGCGGTAGATCTCCCAGGTCAGCGCGGTCGGGTCGCCGTTGACCTTCTCCAGCGCCTGGTAGATCGGCACCGTGCCCACCGGCACCGGCGAATTGCGCAGGATCCATTCGCGGGTCTCGTGAATGTTCTTGCCCGTGGACAGGTCCATGATGGTGTCGGCGCCCCACCGGGTGGCCCACACCATCTTGTCGACCTCCTCGGCGATCGACGACGTCACCGCCGAATTGCCGATGTTGGCGTTGACCTTCACCGCGAACGCCTTGCCGATGATCATCGGCTCGCTCTCGGGGTGGTTGTGGTTGGCCGGGATCACCGCGCGGCCGCGGGCGACCTCGTCGCGCACCAGCTCGGCGGGCATGTCCTCGCGGGCGGCGATGAACGCCATCTCCGCGGTGATCTCGCCCGCCCGGGCGCGCTGCAGCTGGGTGCCGCGGTCGCGCACCACGCCGGGCCGCGCCGGCAGCCCGGCGGTCAGGTCGATCACCGCGTCCGGATCGGTGTAGGGCCCGGAGGTGTCGTAGAGGTCGAAGTGGTCCCCGGTGGAAAGGTTGACCCGCCGGAAGGGCACCCGCGCGCCGGGCACCCCCTCCAGCTCGCGATAGGCCTTGCTGCTGCCCGCGATGGGTCCGGTGGTGACGGACGGCTCGATGGTGACGGTCATTCTGTGCTCCCTACGCCGGCATTACCCGGTCAGGTTCGTACGGTCGACGGCCCCGAGCCGTCCTCTCAGCGCACTCGGCGTGCGCTCCCGCGTGTGGTGGATGGGTCCGTCCGCGACGTTACCCCTTGGGCGGTAGCCGCGAGTACCCAGCGGGTGGGAGGATGCAAACGTGCAACCCGCCGAGAGCCCGACGCAGCCGGCCGGTGCGGCCGCGGCCAGGTACCTGAACGTCGGGGCCTTCCGCTTCTGGTTCGTCGGCCAGCGCTGGGAATGGTCCGACGAGGTCGCCCGGATGCACGGTTACGAACCCGGCGAAGTCGAGCCGACGACCAAACTGCTGCTGTCACACAAGCATCCCGAGGACCGCGCCCACGTCCAGGACCTGCTGGACTACGCGCTGCAGTCCGAGGAGTCGTTTTCGAGCCGGCACCGGTTCCTCGACACCGGGGGCAAAGTGCACGACGCGATCGTGGTGGCCGACCGCATGCTGGACGACTCCGGCGCGGTGGTGGGCACCGCCGGGTATTACATCGACCTCACCCACACCTTCGACGAGGCGCGGCAGGAAGTGCTCGACGAGGCCCTGCCGGACCTGTTCGAGAACCGCGCGGCCATCGAGCAGGCCAAAGGCGTGCTGATGTACGTCTACCGGGTCAGCGCCGAGCAGGCCTTCCGCGTGCTGCAGTGGCGCTCGCAGGAGACGAACGTGAAGCTGCGCTCCCTGGCAAAGCAATTGCTGGCCGAGGTCGTGACGCTGCCGGCTCCGACCGCCGCCGCCCAAAGCCAGTTCGACCACTTGCTGCTGACGGTCCACGAACGGATCCCCGCGGAGCCGTCCGCGTAATCGCTAGGCTTCGAAACACCCTTTCCTGGGCATGCTGCACATTCGGGACGCCGCAGTGACCCCCAGAAGGGATTCCGTTTTGTTCGAGGCGGTGAAAGGCATGGAATTGTTGGCGGTTGACCACGAGGCCCGGGAGGAAGCTGTACTCGTTCGGGTCAAAGGCGATGTCGATTCCAGCACCGTCGACCAGCTCACGCCCCACCTGGTCGCCGCGCTGCAGGTGGCCGCGAAGCACCCGGCCCGGTTGGTGATCGTCGACCTGCAACCGGTGACCTTCTTCGGCAGCGCGGCGTTGAACGCGGTTCTCGACTGCCACGAGGGTGGCAAGGAAACCGGCACGTCGGTGCGGCTGGTCGCGGACAACGACCAGGTTCTTCGACCCATCCAGGTGACCGAGCTCGATCGCATCCTCGAGGTGTACCCGACGCTTTCCGACGCTCTGCAACGCGACCGCCCGCAATGAGTCCGCTGCCGGCCGACCTCGCGGCGGCGGTAGCCCTGGGCGGCGAGATGGGCCGCCGGTTTGCCGAGTTCGACTGGGATGCGCACCCTTTGGGGCCGCCGCAGCGGTGGCCGGCCGAGTTCCGCGCGGCGGCGGTCACGGCGCTGACCTCACGGTTCCCGATCGTGCTGTGGCTGGGGGCGCAGGAGCTGTTCCTGGTCTACAACGACGCCTACATACCGGCGCTGGCCGACAAGCACCCGTCCGCGCTCGGCCGGCCCGGCCGGGAAGTCTGGTGGGACATCTGGGAATCGATCTCGCCCATGCTGGCGGGCGTCATCACGACGGGCGAAGCCACCTGGTCCGACGACCTGCTGCTGACGATGGTGGTGGAAGGCCGGCGGCTGGATCGGTATTTCACGTTCACCTACGGCCCGTTGATCGCCGACGGCGGCGACGTCTCCGGGATTTTCTGCGCGGTGAACGAAACAACCGAGCGGGTGCTGGGGGAGCGGCGCCTGCGCCTGCTCAACGACCTGGCCGCCACCGTCATCGGAACCCAGAGCATCGACGCCGCCGTCGACGCCGCCGTCGCGGTGTGTGCGGCCCAGCCGGCGGACCTGCCGTTCATCGCCGTCTACGTCGCCGACGCCGACGGCGACACCGCGCTGCGCGGCGCGACGGGGTCGGTGCTGCCGGCCCTGCCGCGATCGCTACGGGCATTGACCGATGACGTCGCGGCGGCGCTGTCCGGGCTCGCGGCGATCCTCGGCGACGACTGTCCGGAACGGGCGCTGGTGTTGCCGTTCGGCCAGGACTCCGCCGCCGGGGCGCTGGTCGTCGGCATCAATCCGCGCTGCCCGCTCGACGACCAGTACCGCGGCTTCTGTCAGCTGCTGGCCGACCAGCTGTCGTCGACATTCGCGCGGATTGTCTCCTACGAACAGCAGCGGCTGCGGGCCGACGCGCTCGCCGAGTTGGACCGCGCCAAGACGGCGTTCCTGACCAACGTCAGCCACGAATTCCGCACGCCGCTAACCCTTTTGCTGGGGCCGCTCGAGGACGCGCTGTCCGATGCGCCGCCCGACAGCGTGCTGGCGGACCGCCTGACCACCGCGGACCGCAACGCAAGGCGGCTGCAGCGCCTGGTCGACTCGCTGCTCGATTTCTCGCGCATCGAGGTGGGCCGGGCGAACGCGCAACTGGTGTGCACCGACGTCGGTGCGCTCACCGAGCACGTTGCGTCGTCGTTCACCGAGCTGTGCCAGCGGGCGGGCCTGGAACTCGTGTTGGACTGCGCCCCGGCGCTCGCCGACGTCGACCCGGGCATGTGGGAAACCATCGTGCTCAACCTGCTTTCCAACGCCGTCAAGTACACGCTGCGCGGCTCGATCACGGTCGAGGTGCGCGCCGAGCCCGCGGATTGCCGAATCACATTGCGGGACACCGGGGTTGGGATCGCTCCGGAGGACCTGGACCGGTTGTTCGAACGCTTCTACCGGGCCGACAACAGCCGCGGCCGCAGCGTGGAGGGCGCCGGCATCGGGCTGTCGCTGGTGCGCGGGCTCGTCGAGCTGCAACGCGGAACGGTGCAGATCGAGAGCGAGCCGGACCGCGGAACCACGGTCACCATCCGGCTGCCGCGATCGGTCACCGATACGCCCGTCGAGCAGATCCCCGAGGGCACGCCGGACGCGAGCAACCCGTACGTCGCCGAGGCGCGGCAGTGGCTGACGCCCGTCCCTGACCCGGCCGCCGCGCCGGCCGCACATGACGGCTCGCGCCAATTGGTGTTGGTCGCCGACGACAACGCCGACATGCGCGCCCACCTGGAGCGCGTGCTATCGCCCCATTGGCAAACGGTTTTGGTCGCCGACGGGGAGTCGGCGCTGGCCGCGACGAGGGAGCTGCGTCCGGACGCGATCGTGACCGACGTGATGATGCCGGGCCTCAGCGGCTTCGATCTGGTCGCGGCGATTCGCGCGGACCCGGCGCTGGCGCCCACGCCGGTGCTGATGCTGTCGGCGCGGGCAGGCGCGGAGGCCGTCGACGAGGGCTTCGCCGCCGGGGCCGACGACTACCTACCCAAGCCGTTCCGGTCGCAGGAGCTGGTCGACCGGGTGGCGTCGCGGTTGTCCGCGGTCGCCCGGGAGCGCGACCACCAGCGGCGCCACGAACGGCTCGACCTGGCGCAGCTCGACTCCGCCCTGCAGGCCGCCGACTCGGTGGCCGGGGTCTTGCGCGCGCTGATCGACGCCGGCGCGGGGTCGGGAGGACCGGCCGCCGTGACGATCGGGTTGTTCGACGGCGAGCGCCACGTCCGGTTCGAGTACGCCGGCGACGTG
This sequence comes from Mycobacterium sp. 1245805.9, assembly GCF_001672915.1. GTDB lineage: Bacteria > Actinomycetota > Actinomycetes > Mycobacteriales > Mycobacteriaceae > Mycobacterium. The sequence goes on from NZ_LZKR01000223.1 coordinate 75,319, forward strand.
CCCGCGGAGGTGCGGGACCGCTACCACGTGGCCGCGCTCGACGCCCCGCTGGTGGGAGTGGACGTCATGAACAGCGGCGAGCCGATGGTCGTCGGCGACACCTTCGACCTGGCCCCGCGCTACGAGCACGCGGTGCGCGACACCGCGGCGAGCGTCCGCGCCTGCGTCGCTCATCCGTTGCGCGACAACGGCGGTCGCGTCATCGGCGTGCTGGCGCTGCTGTGGCCCACGCCGCGCCGGTTCGACGCCGCCGAACTCGACACGTTCCGCCGGATGGCGGCGCTCACCCAGTCGGCGGTGGACCGGCTGCGTGTCATGGCGCGCGAGCACCGGATCGCCGTCGACTTCCAGGAGCACCTGCTGGACTTGGATCGCGGCTCGACCGCGGCCGTCGTGGCGGCCGTCTACCAGCCGGCCGGGGAGGCGATGCGGGTCGGCGGCGATTGGTACTCGGTGACCCCGCTGGGCCGCGCCGGCCGGATCGGCATATCGGTCGGCGACGTCGTCGGGCACGGCCTGGCCGCGGCGATCGTGATGAGCAGGCTGCGCGCCGCGGTGGCCGCCTCGGCGCTCAGCGCGGCCGAGCCGGCCGCGGTGCTGGGCGCGCTGGACCGCTACGCCGCCAGCGTCACCGGCGCCCGCTGCGCGACGGTGGCCTACGCCCTCGTCGACATCGGCGCAACGGACTCCGGCGGCGCCATCGTCAGCTACAGCTGCGCCGGGCACCCGTACCCGCTGCTCATTCCCGCCGACGGCGATCCGGTCTACCTCGAGTCGGGTCGGCGGCCCCCGGTGGCCGTCCGGGACAGCGGCCCAGGGAACGTCACCGACAACGTCACCGCGACGGCCGAGCTGGCGCCGGGAAGCCTGCTCCTGCTCTATACCGACGGGCTCATCGAGCGTGCCGGCGAGACGCTCGACCAAGGGTTCGCCCGCCTGAAGGCCGCGGCGGCCGGGTGTGCCGGCCTGCCGGTCGAATCGGTGTGCGCCGAGCTGCTGGCGCGGATGACCCCGCCGGGGGGCTACCGCGACGACGTCGTGGTGCTCGCGCTGCGCCCGAGCCACGCTGGTGCGCGCAGCTTCGCCGCCGTGCTGCCGGCGGTGCCGGCGCAGATCCCCGCCGCGCGCCGCCAGCTACGGGCTTGGCTGGACAGCATCGCCGCGGTGCCGCGCCGCGAGGAGGACATCCTGCTGGCGACCGGGGAGGCGGTCACCAACGCCATCGAACACGGCAGCCGCTGCGAGCCGCGACGGACCGTCTCCATCGAGGCCTTCCTGCACGGGGAGACCGTCGCGGTCACCGTCAGCGACACCGGGAGCTGGGTCGGCGATTCGTCAGTCAGCCTGCGCAGCCACCGGCGCGGTCGCGGGCTCACCCTGATCGGCGGGCTGGCCGACCGCGTCGCCACCGTCCGCACCCCGGGCGGCACCCGGGTCACGCTCGAGTTCGATCACGCGGTGAGCGGCTAGGCGTAAGGGGCTAGACCTCTTCCATCGCCTCGCCCAGCTCTTCGAGGAGCCGGTTGTGGTGGTTGCTCGCGAGCACGTGGCCGGCGGCGATGACCAGGGCGACGGGCCAGTCGATGAGTTCGAACGCCGCCAGGGCCGCCAGGCCGCCGTAGTAGGCCAGCTGCTCGGGCCGCGGAATCTCCACCTGACCCACCACCGGCACGTTCACCACGAACGTTTCGCCCTCGCGGATCTTCTCCACGGCCTCGCGCTGCGAGGTCCCGGTGCGCGACTTCTTTTCGGCCATGATTCGCCTTTCGGTAACGAAGGGTTTGCCGCCCCGCCGAGTACCCCGACCACCGTCGGATTTATGTCGACGACCGACTCCGTGTCCGATCCGCTGGTTTCGTCGATCGCTTTGGTGCTGAAGGTGCCTCTGGTGCAACTCTATGCGCTGCTTTGGCGGGCCGGGGTGGTTGAGATTCGCCATTCCGATCCGACGACTCACCGTTCGTCGCGTCAGGCCCTGGTGGCAGCGTGTGCGGGCTGCCCCAACCATCCGAAACCCGGTTCAGAACGGCTATCGCGACGGTCGCCCCGGCGGCGGCCCCCAGAGCCTGTCCCCAGCCGAGGGGACCAAGCGGTGTGCAGCCGAGCAACTGGCTGACCACCGGGATGCTGATCAGCGTCCCCATCGCGCCGAGCGAGCCCACCGCCGTGAGCACCACCAGCGGGGCGTGAGAATCCAGCAGCGTCTGGCCCAGCTCGGCGCCCACCAGCGCGACCAGCGCCACCGTGGAGGCCCGCTGCGGGCGTCCGGTGACGCTCGCCATCGCCCAGGCCACCGTCGTCGCGGCGGCCGTGGTGACGCCGCGGATGGCCACCGCGCGCCACAGCGCCGGCTGGTCGGGACCCCGAATGCCCGGGTCCATCGGGGTGCTGGGCTCGCTGACCGCCAGGGCGGCGGCCGGCAGGGCGTCGGTCATCATGTTCACCAGCAGCAGCTGGCGGGTGTTCAGCGGCGACGTGCCGGTGATCGCGCTGCCGATGACCGCGAACAGCACCTCGCCGGCGTTGCCGCCCAGCAGCACCGACACCGCCGCCTGCACCCGCTGCCAGAGCTGGCGTCCCTCTTCGATGGCCTGCACCAGCGCCTCGATGCGGGCGTCCACCAGCACCACGTCGGCCGCCATGTGGGCGGGGTCGCTGCCGCCCGCCACCACGCCGATGCCGACGGTGGCGGCCCGGATGGCGGCGGCGTCGTTGGAGCCGTCGCCGACCATGGCGCACAGCACGCCGGCGCCCTCCAACGTCTGGACGACCTGCACCTTGTTCTCGGGCGTCATCCGCGCGAAGATGACCCGCTCGGTCACGACGCGCTCCTGGTCCTTGCGCGACAGTGCGTCCCACTCGGAACCGCTGATCACCTGCTCGTCGGTCACCGCCAGGCCGAGCTCGCGGGCGATGGCCAGCGCGGTGATGGGGTGGTCGCCGGTGATCAGCTTGATGCCCACGCCCTGGCGGCGCAGGTTCGCCAGCAGGTCGACCGCCTCGGGGCGCGGCGTGTCGGACAGGCCGAGGAACCCGGTCAGGGTCAGCCCGTCGCGGCAGAAGTCCGCGATGTCGTCCGGGTCGTCCTTGATCGCCTCGGCCTGTTGCGGTGTCAGCCGCCGCTGGGCCACCGCGATCACCCGGAGGCCGCCGGCGGCCAGTTCCCCGACCGCTTTCTGGATCTTCGGGCCGGTGTTCTCGCAGGCGGCCAGCACCACTTCGGGCGCGCCCTTGACGGTCAGCTCCGTGCCGGTGACCGAGGCTGAGAACGACCGCCCGGAGCGGAAGGGCAGGTGCGCTTGCGCCTCCTCGGTGGGGGCCGAGCCGTCGAGCGAACGCTGCGCCGCCTCGACGATGGCGGCGTCGGTGGCGTGCGCATGCGGGCTGCCGTTGGCGGCGGGTGCGGCGTGCGCCGCGTGGCGCAGCACCTCCTCGGGGGAGTGGCCCGGCGCCGGGCGGACCTCCGCCACCCGCAGGCGGTTCTCGCTCAGCGTGCCCGTCTTGTCGAAGCAGACGACGTCGATGCGGCCGAGCGCCTCGACAGACCGCGGAACGCGGACCAGCGCGCCGAACTTGGTCAGCCGCCGCGCGGACGCCGACTGGGCCAGCGTCGCCACCAGGGGCATCCCTTCGGGAACCGCGGCGACGGCGATCGCGATGCCGCTGGCCACGGCCTGGCGCAGGCCCGTTCCGCGCAGCAGCCCGAGCCCGCCGACCAGCGCGCCGCCGGTGACGCTGACGGGGAAGGCCCGGTTGGTGAGCTGGCTGAGCTGATGCTGCAGGCCGATGTCGGACGCGGTGTCGCCGGACACCAGCTCGGCGGCGCGGCGCTCCTGGGTGTCGGCGCCCACCGCCGTCACCACCGCGACCGCGGTGCCCGCCACGACGGTGGTCCCGGCGTACAGCATGCAGCGACGCTCGGCCAGGTCGGCGCCCGGCGTGGCGTCGACCTGCTTCTCCACCGACAGCGACTCGCCGGTGAGCGTCGACTCGTCGACCTCGACGTCGATCTCCTCGACGATCCGCGCGTCGGCGGGCACCACCTCGTGCGTGCGGATCTCGATGACGTCGCCGGGCCGCAGCTGCGCCGCGATGACGTCGGTGTAGCTGCGCTCGCCGTCCGGACCGGTGTCGACCCTGCGGGCCGGCGGGATCTGCTGCGCCAGCAGGCGATCGAGGCGGTTCTCGGCGCGCAGCCGCTGGCTGGCCGCCAGGATGGAGTTGCCGGTCAGGACCGAGAACACCAGGACGGCGTCGACGGGCGAACCGAGCACCGCGCTGGCCGCCGACCCGAGCGCCAGCACCGGGGTCAGCGGGTCGGTCAGCTCGGCGCGGACGGCCTTGAGGAGCTGCCACACCGCGTTCGGGGGCGCGTCTGCCCGCCCTTCGGGCGGGGCATCCGCCTTCGGCTCGGGCGGCGGCAGGGCCTTGCGCACCTGCTCGACCGACATCGCGTGCCATTCGTGAACGGCCGCCGGCCGCGGCGCGTCCGCCGTCATGATCCCGCGGGCCAGCAGGTAGCCGGACAGCGCGCCCGCCGCGGCGCCGGTGGTCACCGGTCCCGGGCCGAGGCCACGGACGCCCGGGATCATCAGGAGCGATCCCATGGCCGTCGCGCCGGCCGCTATCCCGACCCCGCGCTGGGTGGCCGCCTTGGCCGCCGGAAGCGCATGCAGCACCCGCCAGGCGGCCGTCAGGTCGGGCAGCAGCAGGTCCGCGCACCAGGGCGGCGGGCCGGCGCCGGGCTGCGGCAGCACGCCCAGCGCCACGTCCGCCGACGAAAGCGCTTGTGCGCCAGACGATGACAGCACGGCGACGGTGCGACCCTGCCGCTTCAGGTCGGCGACCGCGCGGGCGAGGGCGTCGTCGATCGAACCGTTGGCGAGCGGGGTGACCTCGTCGAACGCGGGGCGCAACTCGCCCAGGGAATCGACGTCGATCGATATCAGCTCCGCCCCCGTGCGGTGCGCCTCGGCGACGACGGCCGACGCCAACGGGTCGTGGGAGGGGCGGAACAGCGCCTCGACCGTCGCGTGCGGCTCGCCGGCCGACATCCCGGGCACCCGGTGCCAGCCCGGCCGGTGGCCGTTGTTCTGCAGCACCAGCTGGGCGCGGTTCCACGCGGCGGACAGCTCACGCTCGTCGGCGCCGCGGATGCGCGCCACCCGCATGCCGGTGGTGCACAGCACCCGTGGGTCGATGACGATCGCGTCGACGCGGTCCAGGCGGCGCAGCGCGTCGGGCCGCAGCGACAGCACGGCGTGCCGGTCGGCCAACCCACGTCCCAGGGCGGCGGCGAACGCCTCCGGCGTGGTGCGGCTGGCCTTGGGGGCGGTCACCAGCACCGCGGTGGCGGCCATGTTCGGGTTGCGGGTGGTGACGGCGACCAGGCCCGCGCCGAGCGCTTGGATGAGAGCGAACCGTCCGGCTGCGCGCTCCGCGACCCGGGCCGGCGGCGGCCGCGGCGACGACGCGTCGCCGGGCGGTTGGTCGGCGTGGCGGGCCAGCTCGGGTTCGTGCCGGCGCCAGGCGCGGGCCTCGGCGCGGCACTCGGCGGCCTTCAGCGACTGCATCAGCAGGCCCACCGACAGCGAGGCCGGTGCGAGCGTGACGGTTTCGACGGCAGTCATGGCCAGGGTCAGCACGGTGTCGGTCGCCGGCCCGCCGATGCGGTCCTCGAGCAGGCGCCGCAACCAGGGCTGGTAGTCGATCACCACGACGGGTGCCTGGATCCCGACCGGCAGCCGCGGCAGGCGCAGCGCCCGGCCGGCCACCGCGATGCCCAGCCCGGCCGCGTTCGCGGCCACGGTCACGGCCCGGGTCGCCGCCACCACGCCGTCGCCCGGCAAAGCCGTCGCGGGCGCCTTGTTCGTTGCGCGGCAACGCCTTTCGGCGTCCTCGACGACCCGGCACAGGTCACGCAGCGAGGTGTCGGGATCGCCGAGGGTCACGACGACGCGCGACAGGGGGTGGTTCAGGCTGGCCGACGAGACGCCGGCGTGGTCGCGCAGGCCGTCGAGCACGGCCCGGCCCAGTTCGCCGTCAGTCGCGTCTTCGAGGCCGCGCACCTCGATCCAGGCGCGGTGCTCGCCGCGCCAGCAGCGCCGGCTCAGCGTTTCGGCGGGCAGGTCGCCGGTGAGCGCCCTGGCGCCCTCGCGCAGCGGAATCGCCGCGATGTGAAGGGCCTCCTGTGCCAGTCCGGTGAGAGCCCGCAGCGGCGTCGATCGTGGTAGCGACGTGACAATGCTCAAGGGCTGCCCGGACGATTCTTAGTTGGTGCTGCGCAACTCGGCGGCACCGGCGCGGCGCCCGGCCGCCTTCTTGGCCGCCGGCTTGCCCGCCGCCTTCTGCGGCGCGGCCTTCTTCGACGGCTCGGAGGGCACCGGCTTGAGGTTCGCCTTGGGCGAAGCGCCGTTCTGGGGCTTGCGATTCATCCTGTGCAACAGCAGCGCTCCGCCCCCGACGGCCAGCAGCACCGGCCACTCGACCAGGCCGGCCGCGCCGATCGCGCCGAGCGCCAACGCGGCCGCCGGCGTCGAGTGGCTGCCGCTGTTGATCCCGCGCTTGATGCCCTCGGCGGCTCCGGTGACACCGCCGACGATTCCGTTGACCGCGGCGCCGCCCCCGGCGCCCGCGGCCGCCGTGGTCGCGTCCGCCGCACGACCCACCGTCTTGCCCACGCTGCGTACTGCCCCACCGACGACACCCATGATCACTCCCTGGTATCTCATCGCTCTCACTGGGAACCGCGTGGCCACCCGTATGCCCGTTGAACGCGAGGTTAACAGCAACAACGAAATACTTCTCTGCATCTATAAGGCGAAAGCCTGCCACGTTACAAACGCCCGTACAACGAGCAACTTCTTCAACCGGGCTCACATGGAGCTTAAACCTGGCTCACATCGACCAGCACCGGCGCGTGGTCGCTGGGCGCCTTGCCCTTGCGTTCGTCGCGGGCGATCTGCGCGCCGGTGACGCGGCCGGCCAACGCCGGTGACGCCAGGATGAAGTCGATGCGCATGCCCCGGTTCTTCGGGAACCGCAGCTGGGTGTAGTCCCAGTAGGTGTAGACGCCGGGGCCGGGGGTGAAAGGCCTTACCACATCGGTGAATTGCGCGTCGACGATGGCGTCGAACGCGCGGCGCTCCGGCTCGGAGACGTGGGTGGCGCCGGCATAGTATTCGGTGCTCCACACGTCGTCGTCCGTCGGGGCGATGTTCCAGTCGCCGACCAGCGCGATCGGCGCGGCGGGGTCGTCGCGCAGCCAGCCGGCCGCCGTATCACGCAGCGCGGCAAGCCAATTCAGCTTGTACGTGTAGTGCGGGTCGCCGACGGCCCGGCCGTTGGGCACGTACAGGCTCCACACCCGCAGCCCGGCGCAGGTGGCGCCCAGCGCGCGGGCCTCCGCGGTGGCGGCCACCTCCGGCTTGGACGTCCAGGTCGGCTGGCCGTCGAAGCCGATCGCGACGTCGTCGAGGCCGACGCGCGAGGCGATGGCCACGCCGTTCCATTGGTTGAAGCCGACGTGCGCGACCTCGTAGCCGAGTTCGAAGAATGGCAGGGTGGGGAACTGGCCGTCGGCGCACTTGGTCTCCTGCATGGCGAGCACGTCGACGTCGGCGCGGGCCAGCCAGTCCAGGACTCGGTCCAGGCGCGTGCGAATCGAATTCACGTTCCAGGTGGCCAACCGAATCTTGCCGTCGGGCATGACTAGACGGTATCGATCGCCCGGACGTAGCGGCGGCGGTGGTGCAGCCGAAAGCCGAGGGACGACGCCACGGCGATGTTGTCGGGGTCGTCGTCGCCGACCACCAGCACCTCGCAGTCGCCACCCGCCGGGCCGTCGGCCGCCAGGCGCAGCCACCGGGTGCCGTCGGGCAGCGGTCCCGGCGCGACGTTCGAGAGGTCGCGGACCAGGATCTGTTCGGTGCGTTCGCTCGGCACGCCGGGCGGGAGCCTCAGCAGGCGGTCGGGGATGGCCAGCCGCGGCCTGGCCCGGCGCCGAACAGGCCTGGGTCGACGGCTGGCTGCTGCGCGCTGGCGCCGGCGCTGGCGCCGC
>NZ_LZKR01000224.1 GCF_001672915.1 Mycobacterium sp. 1245805.9
GGCCAGGCCCGGCGCGGCGCCGCCGGGCGCCTCGCCCGGCAGCATGCCGCCCCGGCCAGGGGGCGTCGCGGGGGGCGCTTCGGCCGTCGCGGCCGGGGCGCTTGGCGCGGCGGCCGGCTTGGGAGGCGCGGCGGTCGCTTCGCCGTTTCCGGCGGGCTTGCTGATCGCCTTGTCGAGGGCTCGATCAAGGGATTTGTCGAGCGACTTGTCGGGAGCCTTGGCGGGCGCCTTGGTGGCGGCCGGCTTGCTGCCGCCGAAGGACTCGCGCAGTCGGCGAGCCACCGGCGCCTCTACCGTCGACGATGCGGATTTGACGAATTCGCCCTGTTCATTCAGTCGGGCGAGCACTTCCTTGCTGGTGACACCGAGTTCCTTGGCCAACTCGTGTACGCGGGCCTTACCTGCCACTACATCTCCTGTCTATGAGGCGACAGCAGTGGGCCGCGCGCCTCGGGTTTAGCTATGACGCATTGTCATCGGGACTTCACGGTGTGCTCATGTTCTTTGCTGCCTCTTCTGTCGCCGGGCAAGTCGCGCACTGCTAGGTGCTCGACCACCGCGGATGTGTCCAGTGGACCGGTGATGCGCAACGCTTTGGTGAAAGCCCGCCGCCGAATCGCCTGTTGCACGCACTGTGGCACGGGATGCAGCCATGCACCCCGCCCCGGCAGGCTACTCCTGTCGTCAACGATCGCGGCGTATTCGCCGTTCCCCGTCGACACAGCCACCACGCGAAGCAGTTCGGCGGCCAGCTCTCGCTTTCGGCACCCCACACACGTGCGCACCGGTCCCGAAAGTTCGCGCTGGATCACGTGTCAGTCTAACCTCCCCTGACCGGAGGTCAGAACCACCCGAAATCGGGCCGCTTGGGCGAGGTCAGTGATCGTGTGCCACAGGGTGACCGGCGCCATGGTCGGCCTGGCTCTCGGCGTGCCCCGGTGAATCCCCGCGAATGTCGATGCGCCACCCGGTGAGTCGCGCCGCCAACCGGGCGTTCTGGCCCTCCTTGCCGATGGCCAGCGACAACTGGAAGTCGGGCACCACCACGCGCGCGGCCCGGGCGGTCTGGTCGATGACCGACACGGAGACCACCTTCGCCGGCGACAGCGCGTTGGCGACGAACCGCGCCGGGTCCTCGTCGTAGTCGATGATGTCGATCTTCTCGCCGGACAGCTCGCTCATCACGTTGCGGACCCGCTGGCCCATCGGGCCGATGCAGGCGCCCTTCGCGTTGAGGCCGGGAACGTTCGAGCGCACCGCGATCTTGGAGCGGTGCCCCGCCTCCCGGGCCACCGCCACGATCTCCACCGACCCGTCGGCGATTTCGGGGACTTCCAGCGAGAACAGCTTGCGGACCAGGTTGGGGTGGGTGCGCGACAGCGTGATCAGCGGCTCGCGGGACCCGCGCGTCACGCCCACGACGTAGCAGCGAATCCGATTGCCGTGCTCGTAGCTTTCGCCGGGGACCTGTTCGGCCGCCGGGATCACGCCCTCGGACGCTTTGGTCTCGCTGCCCATCCGCACCACGACCAGCCCGCGGGCGTTGGCCCGGCTGTCGCGCTGGATCACCCCGGCCACGATCTCCCCCTCGCGGGTGGAGAACTCGCCGTAGGTGCGCTCGTTTTCGGCGTCCCGGAAGCGCTGCAGCATCACCTGGCGCGCGGTCGTCGCGGCGATGCGCCCGAAACCCTCGGGGGTGTCGTCCCATTCGCTGATGACGTTGCCGTCCTCGTCGACCTCGCGGGCCATCACCTTCACGACGCCGGTCTTGCGGTCGATCTCGATGGTCGCGTCCATCTGGTGGCCCTGGGTGTGCCGGTAGGCGGTGAGCAGCGCGGATTTGATCGTCTCGAGCAGTTCGTTGACCGAGATGCCCCGGTCCACCTCGATCGCGTGTAGCGCGGCCATGTCGATGTTCATGTTCCGGCCTCCGTCCTGTTAGGCCGCCCCACCTCAGCCAATCCAGCCAGTTCCAGCTCCGCCTGAGCTGGCGGTGAAAACTCAACCTGCACAACGGCTTTCACGATTTCGGCGAGGGGAATCTCGCGTACGGTCCAGTCCCGGCCGGCGCGAATGACCAGCGCGATCGTGCCGTCGCGGGTCTCGCCGACACGGCCGGTGAGCTGCGATCCGTCCGACAACGCGACCTCGACCCGGCGGCCACGGGCGCGGCGGAAGTGCTTCTCGCTGGTCAGCGGGCGGTCCACGCCCGGGGAACTGACCTCCAGCACGTAGCTGTCGCGGAACGCGGCGAGGATGTCCGAGCCGTCCAGCAAAGCCGACGCCGAACGCGACAGGGTGGCGATCGTGTCGAGGTCGAGGGGATCGTCGCCGTCGGCGATTACGGTGATCCGCGGCGGGCGTGCGCGGGTGTCGATGACCACGTCTTCGATTTCGTAACCGGCGCGCGCGAATTCTCCGTCGAGTAGCTCGATCACCTGCGTCTGCGAAGGTAGCCCGGTGGTCACGGCGAGCTCCTCATCTTGAGTTGTCCGGTCATCTGGCGGATGTCGCCACCCAGGTGGTTTCCGGGTGGTTTCCGGTGTCAGTCAGCTATCCACGATACGCCAGGAATCGCCGATGACGGCGCGATCGCGCGTGGTCACGGTCCTCGGACCTGCCCACCTTCGCGCAATGGCAGGATGTTGCTGTGCCTAGCGCAGTACCGGTTACCAACCGGCGGGGTGTGCTCGCCGGCGCCGCGGCCCTTGCCGCGCTCGGGCTGGTCGCGTCGGCCTGCCGCGAATCGCCGCCGAAGCCGCCGGCCGTCGAAAATCTGTTGGGGCCGCTGGAGCAGGCTCGCAAAGACAGCGCGCTGGCCGGGGCGGCGGCCACGGCCGTGGGTCTCGCGCCCCAGGTCGCGGCCGCGCTGACCGTCGTCGCGACCCAGCGCGCCGCACACGCCCGCGCGCTGTCCACGGAGATCTGGCGCGCCGCCGGCAAGCTCACGGCGTCGTCGAGCGAGACGACGAGCCCAAGCCCGAGCGCGGCAAGGGCCGCGGCGCCGGCGAGCTCACCCCGCCGGGTGGTAACCGGT
>NZ_LZKR01000225.1 GCF_001672915.1 Mycobacterium sp. 1245805.9
TGGGCCGCCAGCTCGAGCTCCTCGAGCACCTGGTCGACCACCCGCCGGCGGTGCTCGGCGGCGGTGTTCGGCGGCAGGCGCAGTTCGGCGGTGTAGCCCAAGGCCTGTTCGACCGTGAGCCGCGGATAAAGGCAGTCGTCGCCGCGCACGATCCCGATGCGGGAACGCATCGACTCGGGCTCGGCGTGCACGTCGTGGCCGTCGACTGTGGTTGCTCCGGAGCTGAGTTTCCTTGTGCCGGCGAGCAGTTCGAGCAGGGCTGAGTTGCGCGCCGTCGATGGTCCCACGATCGCGGTCAGCGTCCCCACGCCCGCCGTGAACGAGATGTCGGTGAGCACCTCGTGCCCGTCGACCGTGAGTCCCAGCTGGTACGCCGTGACCCCGCTGGTCCGCGCGCCGGATCGCAGCGGCAGCCGATACGTCGTGTTGCCCTCTTCAGTGCGGAAGGAGGGGCTCGCGGTCGGCAGCTTCCGCGTGGTCATCCGCTCGATCAGGCCGGGACCACCTGATGGTTCCTCCGCTGCGGCCTCTGGAGCCTCGGCGACTTCCCGGACCTCGACGACGGGCGGCACCGGCCGCGCGGGTGGGCGAGGCGGCTCGGTCGCGGGCGGTGGCGGTGGCGGTGGCGGCTC
>NZ_LZKR01000226.1 GCF_001672915.1 Mycobacterium sp. 1245805.9
GAGTGTGTGCCGGGGGCGGTAAATCCGCCAAATCCCCGCACAGGACTAACACTCAAAGCCGTGGGTTCACACTGAAGCGAGGCGGATCAGGGCGTGGACGGCCCGCCGTACTGCCACACCAGAGAATGGGCGCTGGTCATGGTGGGGTTGCACCACATCGTGCGGCCGTTGGCGTCGGTGGTGGTGGCGTGCAACGTCGTGCAGGAATCGCCCGGCGCGGGAGCGTCGGCCCGGGCCACACCGCCGCCGGCGATCGGTGCGGCGGCAGCCACCAGCGCCGCGACGATGTATCGAAGTCTGCTCATGGTGGAGTTCTCCTAGCGACTTCACGGTATCCGCCGGTTAACTTCCAGGCAAAAGATTCTTTGCCCCTACCCAAGCCACGCGCCTAGAACGAGTTCTAATCTGTCAAACCATGGGATTTCTCAAGCCCGAGCTGCCCCAGCTCGACATGGAGGAATGGAACAAGGGCACCCGCAGCGAGAAGATCCGTCCGATGGCCCGGCACTGGGCCGAGGTGGGATTCGGCACGCCGGTCGCGCTGCACCTGTTCTACGTGCTCAAGATCCTGCTCTACATCCTCGGCGGATGGCTGTTCGCCTCGGCCACCAAGGGACTCGGCGGGTTCACCAACGTCGCGCACTGGTGGTCCGAGCCGATCGTCTTCGAGAAGGTCGTGCTGTACACGATGCTCTTCGAGGTGATCGGGCTGGGCTGCGGCTTCGGGCCGCTGAACAACCGGTTCTTCCCGCCGATGGGCTCGATCCTGTACTGGATGCGGTTCGGCACCATCCGGTTGCCACCCTGGCCGGATCGCGTCCCGCTGACCCGCGGCACCACCCGCAAACCGGTGGACGTCTTCCTCTATGCGGCGCTGCTGGTGATGACGCTGTGGGCACTGTTGGTCGACGGGACCGGCCCGGTGCCGGAACTGGGCACCACCGTCGGGCTGCTGCCGACCTGGCGCATCGTGGTGATCCTGCTGATCCTCGCGGCGGCGGGGCTGCGCGACAAGGTGATCTTCCTGGCCGCGCGCGGCGAGGTGTACGCGGCGATGGCCGTCACCTTCCTCTTCGGCGGGGCCGACATGATCGTCGGCTCCAAGGTGGTGTTCCTGGTCATCTGGATGGGCGCGGCGACGTCGAAGCTCAACAAGCACTTCCCGTTCGTGATCTCCACGATGATGTCCAACAACCCGTTGGTGCGGCCCCGGTGGCTGAAGCGGCAGTTCTTCGAGAAGTTCCCCGAGGACCTGCGGCCCGGGCGGCTGTCCCGGTTCCTGGCGCACGTGAGCACGGCGATCGAGATGCTGGTGCCGCTGCCGCTGTTCTTCTGCCACGGCGGCTGGCCGACGACCGTGGCGGCGTTCGTCATGGTCTGCTTCCACCTCGGGATCCTGCTGTCCATTCCGATGGGGGTGCCGCTGGAGTGGAACGTCTTCATGATCTTCGGTGTGCTGTCGCTGTTCGTGGCGCACGCCCGGCTGGGGCTGGCCGACCTGAGGCATCCCGTGGTGGTGGCGATCCTGTTCGTCGTCATCGCGGGAATCGTGGTGCTGGGCAACCTGTTTCCGCGCAAGATCTCGTTTCTGCCGGGCATGCGCTACTACGCCGGCAACTGGGACACCACACTGTGGTGCATCAAGCCGTCGGCCAACGACAAGATCGGCCGGGGCATCGTGGCGATCGCCAGCATGCCGCAGGCCCAGCTGGAGCGGTTCTACGGCAGCCCGGAAGCGGCCCAGATCCCCATCTACATGGGGTACGCGTTCCGCGGGTTCAACACCCACGGCCGGGCGCTGTTTACGCTGGCGCACCGGGCCATGGCGGGCCACAACGAGGACGACTACATCATCACCGACGGCGAGCGGATCTGCAGCACCGCCATCGGCTGGAACTTCGGCGACGGCCACATGCACAACGAGCAGCTCATCACCGCCATGCAGCAGCGCTGCCACTTCGCACCCGGTGAGGTGCGGGTGGTGCTGCTCGACGCGCAGCCGATCCACAAGCAGACCCAGGCCTACCGGCTGGTGGACGCGGCGACCGGCGAGTTCGAGCGCGGCTTCGTGCGGGTCGCCGACATGGTGACCCGCCAGCCCTGGGCCGACGACGTGCCGGTCCAGGTGCTGTCGGAGCCCGCCGAGGAGCCCGCCGACAAGCCCGAATCGGCCTAGGCGCCCGTCCGGACCTCCCGCGCCGCGGCGACCATGTTCCGCAGCGACGCCGTCACCTCGTCGGGGTTGCGGGTCTTCAGCCCGCAGTCCGGGTTGACCCAAAGCCGTTGCGGCGGTACCGCTCTCAGCGCCGCCCGCAGCGACTCGGCCATCTCGCCCGCGCTCGGCACCCGCGGTGAGTGGATGTCGTAGACGCCCGGGCCGACGCTGTTGGCGAAGCCGACCGAATTCAGGTCGTCCAGCACCTCCATGTGCGAGCGGGCCGCCTCGAGCGACGTGACGTCGGCGTCCAGGTCGGCGATGGCGCCGATCACCTCACCGAACTCCGAGTAGCACAGGTGGGTGTGGATCTGCGTCGAGTCGGCCACGCCGGAGGTGGCCAGGCGGAAAGCCGCCACGGCCCAACGTAAGTAGTCCTCCTGCTGGGCGCGGCGCAGCGGCAGCAGCTCGCGCAGCGCGGGCTCGTCGACCTGGATCACAGCGATGCCCGCGTCCTGCAGGTCCACCGTCTCGTCCCGAATGGCCAGCGCCACCTGGTTGGCGGTGTCGGCCAGCGGCTGGTCGTCGCGGACGAACGACCAGGCCAAAATGGTGACCGGCCCGGTGAGCATGCCCTTCACCGGCTTGTCGGTCAGGGACTGGGCGTAGCTGATCCACTCGACGGTCATCGGGTGGGTCCGCGCGACGTCGCCGTAGAGGATCGGCGGCCGCACGCAGCGGCTGCCGTAGGACTGCACCCAGCCGTTCTGCGTGGCGAAGAAGCCCTCCAGCTGCTCGGCGAAGTACTGGACCATGTCGTTGCGCTCGGGCTCGCCGTGCACCAGCACGTCCAGGCCCAGCTGCTCCTGCAGCGCGATGACGTCGGCGATCTCCTTGCGCATCTTGGCGACGTACTCGGCCTCGTCGATCTCGCCGGCCCGAAAAGCCGCGCGCGCCTTGCGGATCGCTGACGTCTGCGGGTAGGAGCCGATCGTCGTGGTCGGCAGCGGCGGCAGGTGCAGCCGCTCCTCCTGGCTGGCGCGGCGTTGCGCCGCGTCGCCGCGGTGCGTGCCCGACGCGAGGATCTCCTCGATCCGGGCGCGGACGCCGTCGTTGTGCAGCCGCGGATCGCTGCGACGGGAGGCGACGGCCGCGTTGGACGCCGCGATCTCGCGCGCGACGGCGTCGCGCCCGTCAGACAGGGCGCGCGCGAGAGTGACGACCTCGCTTACCTTTTCGGCGCCGAACGCCAGCCAGCTGCGCAGGTTGTCGTCCAGCCCCGTTTCCGGCTCCAGCGAATACGGCACGTGCATGGTGGAGCACGACGTCGAAACCGCCACGCTGCCAGCCGAACCCAGCAGGGTCGTCAGCTTCGCCAGCGCCGACTCCAGGTCGGTGCGCCAGACGTTGCGGCCGTCGACGACGCCGGCCACCAGCATCTTGTCGGACAGTTCCGGAATCCCCGCCACCGCGGTGTCGGCGCCCGCCACCAGGTCGACGCCGACGGCTTCGACGGGCGTGCGGGCCAGCCCCGCCAGCGCCGCGCCCGGGTCGCCGAAGTAGGTGGCGACGTGGATCGCGGGGCGGTTGCTCACCGAGCCGAGCGCGGTGTAGACGGCCTCGGCGAGCGCGGGTGCATCGGGGGAGATGTCGGTCACCAGGGCCGGCTCGTCGAACTGGACCCACTGGGCGCCGTGCTCGGCGAGCAGCGAGAGCAGCTCGGAGTAGATCGGCAGCAGCTCGCGCAGCCGCTCGATCGGCGCGCCGCCGCCGTTGATGCCCTTGCTCAGCAGCAGGAAGGTGATCGGGCCAATGACAACGGGCCGAGCGGGGATGCCCTGTGCCAAAGCCTCTTTCAGCTCCGAGAGCACCTTGTCGGGGTTCAGGGCAAACCGCGTCGCGGGCTCGATCTCGGGGACCAGGTAGTGGTAGTTGGTGTCGAACCACTTCGTCATCTCCAGCGGCGCGATGTCGTCGTTACCACGGGCGAGGGCGAAGTAGCGGTCCAGCTCGTCGGGGACTTCGCCGGCCCGCACCGGCAGCGCGCCGAGCATGACGGCCGTGTCCAGCATCTGGTCGTAGTAGGAGAAGGTGTTCACCGGGACCGAGTCCAGGCCGGCGGACGCCAGGTGGGACCACATGTCGCGGCGCAGCGTCGCGGCGACGGACTCCACTTCGGCCCGGCCGGTGCGCCCGGCCCAGTAACCCTCGGTGGCGCGCTTGAGTTCGCGTTTCGGGCCGATGCGGGGGGAGCCGGTAACCGTTGCCGTGAATGGTTGAGAGGTGGTCACGATTTCGTCCTAACACTCGACGGGTGGATCACCGCCGGCGGACGCAACAGCCGAGTCCGTCGCGGCACACAAGCCGCAACGGCAACGACCAAACGCCCATTCCACGAGGCGATGAGCCGCCGGACGCGGCGCGCCCGGCCACCGGGTTCCCTCTCGCGAAGCGCGTCTAACATGTCGCGCTCACCCAGCGGTCGCTCGCACAGCGCGGGACGGTCCGCCCTGCTATAAACCCAGCATGAAGACGAGACTTTTGACGGCCACGTTCGGCACCGCGGCGGCGACTTTGGCGGGTGCCGTTATCTGGACGGCGCCATCGGCCTCAGCGGGCACGGACTATTGCAATGCGCTCCCGCCCAAGGACGCTCGCGACTGCAACTGCGGCTTCGACTTCGCCCCCGGAAGTCCGGAGCTTCAGCAGTGCCTGTCGGGAAAGCCGCCCGCGCCGGCTCCCGCGCAACCGTAGTAACGAGCCACTAAGCCCTGGTCACCAGCGGCAGCGTCGGCAGCCACAACGAGTCCTCGGTGTTCGGGAACCCGGGCACCGGCCAGAAACCGGGAGCCGGCCCGAGGTGCCCGGCCCGATCGACCCACTCCTCGACCAGTACCCGCAACACCTGCCGGACGATGTGCCCGCCGCGGCAACGCATCGACCCCGCACCCAGGCTCCAATGCCGGTGCGCCCTAACGCCGATCACCAGATCATCGGTGGACATGGCGTCGCTGCCGTCGCGCTGCACAGCGGCGATGCACAACATCACGACCATGCCGGCGGGTAGCTCCACCCCGCCGATGGTCGTCGGCTGGGTGGTGAAACGTTGGCAACCCTGCACCATGGGCTCCAACCTGAGGACCTCTTCGACGAACTCGCGGATCAGCTCGGGCTGACGTCGAAGCGTGTCGCACAATTCGCGGTCGCCCGCCAACACGAGTAAATGCCAGCCGGCGTGTTTGAACAGGTTGCGACACGCCTCGGCAAAGACGTGGCCGGACCGCCCCGCGAGGTGCTCGGCGGGCAGCAGCCGCAGGCGCGACACGACGTCGAAAAGGGCGCCGGCCATCGGCGCGGTCACATCGGCCACCGCGTCACCGCCGCCGGCGGCGGCGAAACGACCAATCAGCTCGGAGGCGATCGGGCGGAACGCCGCCGCAATGTCATGCGCCCCTTTCGGCGCGAATAGCCGTTGGTGAACGTCGAGATCGCTTTCCGGAAGGGCGCGGGCGCGATCCAGCCTCGCATCGTCGAGATGCGCCAACACCTCATCCCGCCCGACGACGAACACCCAGTTGCCCCCCGGGTCTCGCAAAACCGGGCCGGCCTGTCGCGCCAGGCGCCAACCCAAGCCGCGGTCCGTCCTCAGGGCGGCTCCCGCCTCGGCGGGAAAGACCGGGCAGTCGGCAAGCTCCACGTGCCTCTCCCGTCAGCTTTTCAGCGCTTCGGCGATGGGCACGCCGTTCCCGTCGGCGCCGTTGTTAAATTCGATGGTGCGGCCGATGGTCGAGTCGTCGTGCAGCGACGCGGCCACCGCGAGCGCGACGTCGGCCCGGGAGACTTCGCCTTTCCCCTTGCCGATGACGATGCGCCCGGTCGCCGGTTCGAGGGTGAGGTGGCCCGGCCCCAACACGGTCCAGTCCAGATCGCTAGCGCGCAGGTGCGCGTCCGCGGCCGCCTTCGCCTCGGCATAGTGGAAGAACGAATTCTCGCTCGGCACACCATGATCCGGCCCCGCGCCGAAGTAGGACACCATCACGAACCGCCGGACGCCCGCCCGCGCGGCGGCATCGATCACCCGGATCGCGGCGTCGCGATCGACGGCGTATGTCCGCGCCGGGTTGCCGCCGCCCGCTCCGGCGGAGAACACGACGGCGTCGTGACCCGCTAGCAGGCGGGCCAGTGCGTCGGTGTCGAGTTGCTCGATATCGGCCACCACCGGGTTGGCGCCGGTCCCTGCGACGTCGTCGGAGTGGTCCGGGTTGCGGAAGACCGAGGTCACCTCGTCCCCGCGCTCGGTCAGGATGGGGGCCAGCCGCAGCGCGACCTTGCCGTGGCCGCCGAAGACGATGACTCGTGCCATGCCCCCGACGGTAGTGCGTTAGAGCTTCACCCTGCCCATGATCAGGTCGATGATCGGCTTGCCGGGCGGGTAGGCGCCGGTCAACGACGCCATGGTGTGCCCGTAGTCCACCAGCAACGTGATCCCGTTGACGCCGAACGCGGCGGCGCTGTTCAGGAACGCCATCACGTCGCCCATCTGTTCGGGGGTGTGCACCTTCGAGCCGGTCTCGTCGCGGTAGTCCTGCGCGAACGTCAGCCACAGGTCGGCGTTGGCCTGGGCCAGCGGGGTGTCGGTGGGGCCCGGGCAAATCGCGTTGATACGGATGCCCTTCTTCAAAAGGCGAATGCCCTGCGTTGCGACGTAGGCGTTGACGATCTTCTTGCTGGTGCCGTAGTGGATGATGCCTTCGGACTCGTGCGCCTTCACCCACTCGACGGCCGCGTCGAAGTCAGGCGTCTCGAGGAATTCCAGCAGCAGGTCCAGGTCGTTTTCCCAGCCCATGCCGGCGACCGAGGAGATGAAGCAGATTGCCGAGCCGGACGGCAGCTGGTTCTTTTCCAGCAGGCGGTCGATGATGTAGCGGTGGCCGATGAAGTTGATCTTCATCAGGTCTACCGTTCCGTCGGCGATGCCGGCGGCCGAGAACAGCGCGTGGATCGGACCGTCCACCTGGGCGAGTGCGGCGTCGATCGACGCCGGGTCACGCAGGTCGACCTGCACCGACTGGGCGACGTCGTAGTTCACCGGCGCGTAGTCCAACACGATGACCTCGGCGCCGAGTTCGGCTGCCGACTTGGCCGCCGCGGCGCCCATGCCGGTCGCGCCGCCAACAACGAGTGCGCGCTTGCCGTCGTAGCGCAACCGATCGACGATAGTCATGGAAATCCTCTTCTCGTTCACTGCCAACCCGGTTCTACCCCGCCCAACTGTATGGGTAACAGTTATTTGGTTCAATACCGGGTTCCCGTGGCCCTGCCGTTCGCGCCTATTCCGAAGGGAAGTCAGGAATATTGACGCGGCGTCGGCGTGTTCGGCTGATGAAGGCTGTAGGTTTCACAGAATTCGGCGGGCCAGAAGTCTTGCAGATGCTGGACGTGGACGATCCACATCCGGGCCCAGGGCAGGTGCGGGTGAAGGTCGAAGCGTTCGACGTCACCCCTGCCAACACTTACCTTCGTTCGGGTGTGTGGGATGACTGGGAAGCGGCGACAAAGGACTGGGAGGGGGCGGCAAGGTTTGCTCCGGACCTGCCGTACTACATCCCAGGTTGGGATTTCAGCGGCACCGTCGACGAAGTCGGCGCCGGCACCGCCGAAATCCCGGTCAAAATTGGAGATCGGGTTGTCGGCCTGCCGCTCGATCCGTACATCAATGGGCCATACGCCCAATACATCGTGACTTCGGTTCAGTCTGTGGTGCGGGCACCGACCAACACGGATAACGTGGCCGCCGCCACATTTTTGATGAACGCGCTGACGGCGTACATCGCTTTGGAGGCGCTATCGCTGCCTCCCGGATCAATCGTCGCGGTGACTGGCGCCGCGGGCGCCCTTGGGCAATATGTGATCGAACTGGGCAAGCATTACGGATTCGAGGTGATCGCCGATGCGAAACCCTCCGATGAAGCTTTGGTTCGTGACCGCGGCGCCGATCACGTTGTCGCCCGCGGTGACGATGTCGCGCAACGCATTCGAGAGGTTGTGCCGAACGGTGTGGACGGGCTCGTCGACTGCGCAGCCCTGCACGAGCTCGTAGTTCACGCTGTCCGCGACGGAGGATCCATCGCCACGCCCCGCTGGTACACGGGCGGCAATGATCGCGGCATCACGTGGCATCCCGTTGTTGTTTCCGGCCACACTGCCCGCCGCGACGTTCTGGAAGAACTGCGCGACCTCGTCGAGGCCGGGGTGCTCAGCACGCCTGTCGCCGAAGTCCTTCCCGCGCACCAGGCCGCGCTCGCACATCAAAAGCTTGAGGCGGGCGGCGTGCGTGGACGCATCGTGCTCACCTGGTGAGCGCCGGGTGCGTCACTTGCCGCGGACCGCGACGCCCCGCAGAACCGTGTCGCGGGCATGCACAAGCGCGGCGCGTTTGCCGACGGCGCGAAGGATGTTCTCCGGTATCCACTGCAGGCCGATGACGCATCGTGCCAGCATCGCGGTGGAGGGGGCGTCGATGCTGATTTCCCCCGCCCGGATGCCCTCGGAGAGCAGCGATTTCATCTGCCGAAGCCGCGTGGCGTACAACCAGCCGGGGTTGGGTGTGTTCGGCGGCGATTGGCGCATCCACGCGAGCTGGATCCGGAACTCGTCGGAAAACCGATCGAGCGCGTTGACGTTGACCCAGCTGAGCGCGTCCAGCTTCTCGATGACCGTGGCATCCGAGCGCAGGACGCTCACCCAACCGGCCTCCACCTTGCGGCCGAAGGACTCCATGATGGATGCGAGGAGTTCGTCCTTGGACCCGATCACCCGATAGACGGTCCCGGTGCCCAGCCCGGCCGCCGACGCGATGTCCCGGATGGTGGTGACCTCATACCCCTTGCGGCCGAACTCCGTCCGTGCCACCGCGAGGACGTGGGCCGTCTTGTCGTCGGGATCCGCGTCGCCGTCGTCCCAGGTGTCGATGACGGCGTTTGCGGCCGCGAAGGCTTTCGACCGATTCAACGCCGCGTCGGTGGGCGGCCGGGCCGCCAATCCCTGCAAGATGATTCGGCACAGCAGCCCCGCGACCTGGTCGGCCGGGGAATTGTGGCGCATGACGGCGAGCCCGACCTGCAGCATGGTCTGGCAGATGCGGTCGGCCAGCGTGGGCAGGTCGATGTCGGGTTTGATGTAGCCGCTCCACCTGCCGGCGCGCAGCGTTTGCAGCATCGCCTGTTGGACCGCGGTGGGTGCCTGCTGCGTCAGTTTCATCAGCTCGGGGTCGTCGCCCGGGCCCTCGTAGAACGACATCTGCAGCGCGGCCCCGTGCCGCACGGCGCAGTTGGCGATCGCCGATCCCAGCTCGACGATCTGCTCCGAGGCCGGTCGCGAGTCGGGCTCGTCCAGCCGCGCCAGGGCGGCCTGCCCGATCCGGGTCAGGTCCTCCTGATAGCGGCGGGTCAGCTCGACCAGGATCGCCTCTTTGGACTCGAAATGGTGATAGAGGCTGCCGGGGAGGATGCCGGCCGCGTCGGCGATCTCCTGCAGCGACGTCCGCAGTCCGGAGGACGCGATCAACGACGCCGCGGTCTGCAGGATTTCGGTTCGACGGGTGCCGGAGTCGTCGGCGTTGTTTGCCCGGGCGGTCGGCGGACTCGCGACCTTACGCATTCGTCCTCCCGGCCGAACCAAATCTTTGTTAAAGGCTATCAGACGGTGCCGAAAACAAATGCGCTGCACAAAAACGCCGACGGCACCATTCTAGAGCGCCGGGCCGTCCCAGGTGTCGCGCGCAACCACCTCGTCGACGGGGCGCCGACGCGCCGGCCGGAAGGTGTGCCCGGCGCGCAGGCGGCCCACCGGGAGCAGGCATCCCTGCGCGTAGGTCGGGGGTATGCCCAGCAGCCGGCCGATCTCCTCCTCGCGGTGCAGGTGCAGCGTCGTGATGCACGTTCCGTAGCCGCGGGTGTGCAGGGCGAGCTGAAAGTTCCACACCGCGGGGAAGATCGAGCCGTACAGCGTGGCCCGGTGGAACGATTCGTCGCCGTCGATGCGGGGTAGGTAGGGCTCGTAGCACGGGATCACCAGCACCGGCACCCGGGCCATGTTCTCGACCAGCCACTCGGTCGACGACATGATCCGGCTCTCCGGTGTGCCGGCGGGAAGCAAATCGGCCAGCAGTTGCCCGCCGACGCGAAGCAGATACGACTCGCGGTACAGCCCGGCGATCTCCTCCCGGAGCCCGGGGTCGGTCACCACCAGCCACCGCCAGGATTGCTGATTCGAGCCGTTGGCGGCCTGCAACCCGATCCGCAGGCATTCCCGGATGTCCGCGACGTCGACCGGCGCCTCGAGGTCGAGAGACTTGCGGGCCGAACGGGTCGCGGTGAGGAGATACTCGATGTCCATCATGGGCCCCTGTTGGCAAGGCGCGCACCGACTTCGGTGAGGTAGCGGTCCGGCCCACCGAGAAGTTCGCTCCAGCTCAGCAGGCGCTTGAGGTAGAGATGGGCGTCGTGTTCCCAGGTGTAGCCGATGCCGCCGAACACCTGGATGGCGGTGTCGCCCACGGTCGCCAGTCGCCCGGCGAACGCCTTCGCCCGCAGCGCAGCGAGATGGCGTTCGTCGCTAGCGGCGTTGTCCGCCGCCCACAGCGCGTGGATCACGCCGCTGCGGGCCAGCTCGACGGTCTCGTACATGTCGACGCACAGGTGTTGGACCGCCTGAAACGAGCCGATGACCTGGCCGAATTGCTTTCTGACCTTTGCGTATTCGACGGCCAGGTGCATGACCGCCCGCGCGGCGCCCAGCGCGTCGGCGGCGGTGGCGATGAGGACGTCGTCGGTCACGGCCGCAACGTCGTCCGGCGACGCGGTGGCCAGCCGGTGCGCGGACGCCCCGTCGAGCTCGACGCGAAAACGCTTGCGGGTCTGGTCGATACCGCGCTCGGGCGTCACGGAAACCCCGGACGAGCCGGTTTTCAGCGCGTACAGACCGAGGCCGGCCGGGTCCTGTGCGAGCACCAGCAAGGTGTCGGCCGCCGCGGCGTCGGGCACGCCGGCTATCCCGCCCCGCACGGTGCTGTCCCCGCCACTCCCGGCCGCCTCGACGGCGGCCTCCGCGTCCAGGAAGCCGACGGTGGCGATGGTGCTGCCGTCGGCGATCCCGGCTAAAATCGTTGCGCCGCTGGCATTATCGCCGATCCGGGTCAGTGCGCGCGCCGCGGCCACCGCGCTCGACAGCCACGGCCCCGGGTGCAGGGCCGCGCCAAGCTCCTCGGCCACCACCCCCGCCTCGACCATCGTCATCCCGGCCCCGCCGTGCTCCTCGGGCACCAGCAGACCGGTCACACCGAGGTCGGCCAGCCCGCGCCAGACCGCCTCGGCTTTACCGTCCATGCCCGTCGGATCGTCGAGCAGCGCCCGCACATGCCCCGAAATCGGCGCCTTCTCAGCGAGGAAGCGCCGCGTGGTGTCGCGCAGCGCGACCTGCTCGTCCGTGAGTTCGAGGTTCATTTTCGGGGCAATCCCAGCACGCGCTGCGCGGTGATGTTTTTGTTGATCTGGGTCGTGCCGCCCGCGATCGTGAGCGAGCGCGACGTCAGGCGGTAGCTCGCCCACGCGGCGTTGCTGCCGTGACTGCCGAGCACGTCGAACGCCAGGGCGGCCATGTCCTGCCCGATCTCACCCCACACCGTCTTGGCCAGGCTGGCCGACGCGAACGGGTCGCCGCCGTGCAGCGTCGCGGAGATCGACCGCTGGCACAGCACCTCGAGATACTTGATGCGAACGGCGATTTCGCCGAGGCGCCGCAGTACTACCGGGTCGTCCAGGGCGTCGCTTTGAGCGGCGAAGTCGTCGACCAACTCTTCCAGCCTCACCTGCATCTCGGCGTACAGCCGCGCCGCCCCGGCGCGCTCA
Organism: Mycobacterium sp. 1245805.9; assembly: GCF_001672915.1. Taxonomy (GTDB): domain Bacteria; phylum Actinomycetota; class Actinomycetes; order Mycobacteriales; family Mycobacteriaceae; genus Mycobacterium. Next base: position 12,064 of record NZ_LZKR01000226.1, read on the forward strand.
TGGCTCAGGGTGGTGGTGGCCACCTGCCAGCCGGCGTTCAGCGGCCCCAGCAACGCGTCGGCCGGCACGCGGACGTCGTGAAAGAACACCTCGGCGAAATCGGCATCGCCGTTGAGCGTCACGAGCGGGCGGACCTCGATGCCGGGCAGCGACATGTCGACGATGAGGCAGGAGATCCCCTGGTGCTTCGGGGCGTCGGGATCGGTGCGCACGTAGAGCTGACACCAGTCCGCCCGGTGGCCGAGCGAGGTCCAGATCTTCTGGCCGTTGACGACGAAGTCGTCACCGTCACGCACCGCCCGGGTGCGCAGCGCGGCGAGGTCCGATCCGGCCTCGGGCTCCGACATTCCCTGGCACCAGATGTCGTCGGCGCGCATCATGCGGGGGAGCAGCGTCGTCTTCTGCTCTTCGGTGCCGTACTGCATGATCGCAGGCGCGATGTTGTTCAGCCCAATGACGTTGAGCGGCATAGGCGCCCGTGCCCGGGTGGTTTCCTCCGTGTAGACAAGTTGCTCGAGAACGGTCGCCCCGCGGCCGCCGTATTCGCGGGGCCAGGACACCGCGGCCCATCCCGCGTCGGCCATGGTCTGGTTCCAGGCGCGCAGCATTTCGAATGCCGCGCCGTCGCGGCCGGAGGGTCGTCGGGCGGCGATCAGCTCGTCGGTCAGGTTCGCGGACAGCCAGTCACGCAGCTCGGCGCGGAACTGTTCCACTTCCGCGGGGTAGGAGAAGTCCATTTTTCCGGACACTACGTTGGAGCAGATATTAGGTCAACTACTCCCCTCGGGGCTCGGGGAACGCGACATCCGCGTTGTCGGGCATCGCGCTGATGCCCCGCCGCGCACACACTTCCAGCACCTCGTCGACGATCGAGGTGGGCACCATGAATTTCTCCGTCGACGACATCTGCTCGAGATGAGCCTCGATGTCCTCGGCGGTCGGCCGGCTGTCGGCGTCCGCCAGCCAGCCCTCGCTGAGGCCGACGAACACTCGCGCGTAGCGTCCGGCGGAGGCCGAATAGTTGCGGTGGGTGAACGTGCAGGCGGTGCTGGCGAGGAACGTCACCAGCGGCACGACGAGTTCGGGCCGAATGGCGCGCATGAAGCCGGATTCGGCGAGGAACTTCTCGTCGCCGACGGTCTCGGTGACCATGCGCGAAAACCCGGTCGGCATAACGGAATTGGCGAGTATTCCGTGCGCCTCGCCCTCGATCGCGATCACGTTGGTCAGCCCGACCAGGCCTGCCTTGGCCGCGGCGTAGTGAGCCTCCATCGGCTGACCGAAGATCCCGGCGGACGACGAGATGAACACGAATCTCCCGCCGTCGCCCTTTTTCATCACGCGGTAGGCGGGCTGAGACAAATAGAAGCCGCCGTCGAGATGCACGCGCAGCATCCGCGTCCACTCTTCGGGCGACAGGTCTTCGAACGGCACGCTGCCGAAGATTCCCGCGTTGCTCACGACCGCGTCGAGCCGCCCGAACGCGCCCACGGCCGCGTCGACGATCGCGTGCCCGCCTTCGGGACTGTCGACCGAGTCATAGGAGGCGATCGCCGTTCCGCCCGCCTTGATGATCTCGTCGACCACCTCGTCGGCGACACGAGCGTCGGCGCCGTCCCCGCGCATGGTGCCGCCGAGGTCGTTGACCACCACCGCGGCGCCCCGGCGGGCCAGGTCCAGCGCGTACAGCCGGCCGAGTCCGCGGCCCGCGCCGGTGACCACCGCCACCCGGTCGGTGAAGTCAATCATGGTGCGCTCCTTGGCAAGTGCGACCGACCCCTGGCGCGATTGACCGCAGGTGGAACCGGACCCTACGCTGGAACAGATATTTGGTCAATAACGCTCGGTTGATGCGGGGGTCGATGGCAAACGACACGCGATTGCAGGCCCTCGGCATGTTCGCGTCCGCGCTCGCGGGCCGGGCCGTGGCGGTCGCCGAACTGCGACCGGGTGAACCCGCGTGGACGGACGGCCAGACGATCCACGTCGATGCCGCGCGGGCTGTCAACGCGATCGCCGTGCAGGCCTCGATGATCGCGGCCGGCAGCCTGGAGCCCGACGTCGTGCGTTCCCTGGTGCGTCGCCCCCGGCTGGCCAGGCGCTACCTGACGGTCGAGGGCCACCGCGCGCTCGTCGCCAACGCCGCCGTGTTGCCGGGCAGCCTGGCGTTGGGAGACCGTGACATCGCGAGCCGCACCGACTCGCCTGCAGCGTCGCTGCGGATCGCCGAGGGGCGGGCGGCGGTCGACGACCCGGCGCCGGAGTTCGGCGTGATCCGCGCGGCCAAGGTGTTGGCGGTGTCCTCGCGGGCGGCCAAACAAGAAGAGGCCAACCCGCAGCACGTCCCGCGCGGCCAGGCGCGGCAACTCGCCGAACTGGACGACGCGCAGGTCGACGACTCCGACGACCCGGACCTGTTCAGCAGCCCCGTCGGCGGGGGCGGCTTCATCGGCAAGTGGTTGAAGAAAATGCTGTCGTCCGCGCGTAAGACCGGCAGCGGGGGCGGACCGCCCGGCGCGGATACCCGTACGCACCGGACGAATTCCGCGAACCGCGGCCTACACGCCGTCGCGTCGCTGGCGTCTACATCGGCCGAGGACGTCGACGACGACGGAGCTAAACCCACCGACGGTGTGAGCTATCCAGAATGGGACTTCGCGCGCAAGAGCTATCGGCCCGCATGGTGCACGGTCCGCGAGGTCGAGCCGACGATTAAGGCCTCGGCGACTCAGGCCATCGAAGCCGCCATCGGCGTGCGGCGCCCGTTGTCGCGGCTCGGGATGGGTCTGCACCGGCGCCACCGCCAGTCGCAGGGCGACGACATCGACATCGACGCGGCGGTGGAGGCCCGCGTCGAGGTGCTGGCCGGCTCGGTGCCCGACGAGGCGGTCTACCTCGACAGCCTGCGCCGCCGGCGCGACCTGTCGGTGTTGCTGCTGCTCGACGTGTCGGGGTCGGCGGCGGAACCCGGCACGGTGGGGCGGACGGTGCACGAGCAACAGCGTGCCGCGGCCGCCAACCTCGCCGTCGCGCTCCATGACCTCGGCGACCGCGTCGCGCTGTACGCCTATTACTCGCAGGGCCGGCGCGCGGTGAGCATGATGCCCGTCAAGCGATTCGACGACCACCTCGACTCCCTGGTCATGAGGCGGCTCAACAGCCTGGAACCCGGCGCGTTCTCCCGCCTCGGCGCGGCCATCCGCCACGGTGCGGCGGTCCTCGAGGCGCGCGGCGGTACGTCACGGCGGCTGCTGGTGGTGCTGTCCGACGGGCTCGCGTACGACCACGGGTACGAGCGACCCTACGGCGCCGCGGACGCCCGCCGCGCCTTGGCCGAAGCCCGCCGGCGCGGCACCGGCTGCGTGTGCCTGACCATCGGCGCCGGGACCGACGTGGCGTCGCTGCGCAGGGTGTTCGGCAGCACCGCGCACGCGACGATCGCGCGCCCGGATCAACTCGCCGGTGTCATCGGACCGCTGTTCCGGTCCGCGCTGCGCTCGGCCGAGGTGCGCCGCCGGACGACCGCGAGCGCGCCCGCTCGTTGAAACAAACATCTGTTCCGGATAGGCTCCAACCAACTGGCGGAAGGGAAGCCATGACCAACGAGGCCGGTCTCACGCACCGGAACGGCGCACCGTCCGAAACGGACGGAGAGATAGAAGCCCGGCCCTACTACCAGGCGATCGGCGGCGAAGAGGCCGTCTTCAAGGCGGCGTACCGCCAGGGACTGTCGCTCCTCCTGAAGGGGCCGACGGGTTGCGGCAAGACGCGATTCGTCGAGGCGATGGCCTACGACCTCGGCCGGCCGCTGATCACCGTCGCCTGCCATGACGACCTGACCACCGCGGACCTCGTCGGCCGGTACCTGTTGCAGGGCGACGAGACGGTGTGGGTGGACGGACCGCTGACCCGTGCGGTGCGCGAGGGGGCGATCTGCTATCTCGACGAGGTGGTGGAGGCGCGGCAGGACACCACCGTGGTGCTGCACCCGCTCGCCGACCACCGGCGCCAGCTGCCCATCGAACGCCTCGGGGTCACGTTGGACGCGGCGCCCGGATTCGGCCTGGTGGTGTCCTACAATCCCGGCTATCAAAGCGTGCTCAAGGACCTCAAGGACTCGACGCGCCAGCGTATGGTCGCCATCGAATTCGGCTTTCCCGCAGCCGATGTCGAGGAGTCGATCATCGCGCACGAGGCCGGCGTGGACGCCGCCACGGCGGCCGAGCTGGTGCGGTTCGGGCAGGCCATCCGCCGACTGGAAACCGGCGGGCTGCGCGAGGTGGCATCGACGCGCGTGCTGATCGCGGCGGCCAGGCTGGTGGCGGAGGGCCTGACGATGAGGGAGGCGGCCCGCGCCGCGATCGCGGGCCCGCTCACCGACGACGTCGCGGTGGGGCAGGGCCTCGCCGAGATGATCGACATCTATCTGGGCGCGCCCGAACGGGCGCCATGATTGACGCTGCATACGGCCGGGGCTAGGGTCAGAACAAATATTAGGTTTACGATCGCGCACGTGACTCGGTCGTCCTGGAGGTCAGATGTCCTACGAAAGCAGCGCAGAACCGATCAAGGTTGGTTACCTGATGGACTTCACGCTGCCACCGGGATTCCCCGAGGAATTGCTGGCGAGTTTCACGCGGTGCTTCGACCTCGTCTTCGAGGAGGCCCGGGAACAGGGCGTGATCGATCGTCCGGTGCAGATGATCTACCGCGAGGTGGAGGGGTTGCCCAAGGGGTCGGTCAAGGCGGTGATCGACGCCTTCGGGGCGCTCGTCGACGAGGGCTGCCTGGTGGTGTTCGGGCCGCACATCACCGACAACTGCGTGCCCACCCGCGAGGCGATCGAGGAGCGGTTCAAGGTGCCCGCGATCAGCGTCACCGGCACCGATGACTGGCTGGGCGAATGGACGTTCTCGTTCCCGCAGGGTTCGATGACCGACGAGCCGATCTTCATCGCGGACCTCGTCGCCAAGCGCGGGCTCTCCGAGATCGGGGTACTGGTCGAGCAGAACCTGATCGGCGAGAGCTATCTCAAGAACTTGCGAAGCGCGTGTCGCCGCAAGGGGATTCGCATCGTCGCCGAGGCGGCGATCGCGCAGACCGCTCAGGACATCAACGAGGCGGTGCGCACGCTGCACGACGCGAAGGCCGAGGCGATCGTGCATCTGGGCTTCGGCTTCGGGATCGTGTTCATCAACCCGGCGCTCGAGGCGGTCGATTGGGACCCGCCGCGCTTCACGACCACGGCCTTCCAGAACGCGTGGGTGAACCCGATCATGTGGAACGCGTTCATGGGTTGGATTGGGGTCGACCAGTACGACGAGGCGAATCGCGTCGGCCAGGACTTCCTCGACCGCTACGCCGCCAAGTACGAGGGCAGCCGTCCCGAGTATTGCGTCTCGGTGGTCAACCGCGACGTCGCCGCCACACTCGTGCGCGCATTTGCCGATGCTCACCCGCTCAGCCCGCGCGGCGTCAAGGAGGCGCTGGAGCGGGTGAAGATGATGCCCGCCGCCTCGGGCGCGCCCGGCACCCGGGTGTCGTTCGGCAAGTGGACGCGGCGCGCCTGGATGGGCGCCGGCTATCTGGTGGCGCGGACCCTCGACGCCGACGGCACCAATTCGCACCTGGTCGACCGCTTCGGAGAGGACGGCTGATGTCGACGGAACAGTCCATACCGCTTGCCGCGGACGAGAAGCCGGCGGCGCGCCCTGAGAAGCGCGGCTGGGGAGGGTGGATCGCCGGCGCCGCGCTGGCGGCGTTCGTGCTGTTCTTCATCGCGAACTGTCGGGTCGCCCTCGACCCGCGCGTCGCCAACCCAAACGTGCAGGGCCGGCCGCGTCCGGTGAAATTCACGTTCGGGCTCGACTACATCGGATTCCTGGACTGGGCCACCGTGGTGGCGCTGATCGTGCTGCTGTTGGTGTTCATCAGGGGCTGGCGGCGCAATCCGGGCAGCCCGGTGATGTTGATGTTCCTGTGCACCACGCTGATCGTGTGGCAGGACCCGATCATGAACTGGTCGCCGTTCGCGGTCTACAACCCCGACCTCGTTCACTGGCCGGAGTCTTGGCCGCTCGTCTCGTTGTCGCCAACGGTCGAACCGTTCGTGGTGTTCGGCTACGTCATGTTCTACTTCGGCCCTTACTTCCCGGCGGTCTGGATTCTGCGGAAGCTACAGGCCAAATACGGGCCCGAGGCTTTCGTGTCGCGACACCCCTTGGTTTGCCTGGGCCTGGTCACCATGGTGATCGGCTTCGTCATGGATGCGTTTTTGGAGAACACCCTCATCCACTGGGGCATGTACATCTATTCGCAGGTTATTCCGTGGGGCTCGGTGTTCACCGGCACCACCTTCCAGTTCCCGCTGATCTGGGAGTCGTTCTCAGTGACGTTCGTGATGGTGCCCGCGGCGATACTCTGCTATCGCGACGACACCGGGAAATCCGTGGCGGAGAAGCTGGCTGCGAAGGCCAGGATCTTCCCGAGCCGTCCGGTGCTGGGCACGTTCCTGGTGATGTTCGCCATCATCAACGTGTCCTACTTCGCCTACGGCGCCTGGTTCTGGGCCATCAAGGCCAGCCACGCCGCGACCTCGGTGGCCTGCCCGTGGCCGTATCCGGAGGCGAAAGTGTATGACCCGCAAGGGTATTACGAAAAGGCGGGCGCTCAGGGCCCCTACTCGGTCGGCATCTGGTCCACCTGGGCGAGTGGGGAGCCGAACGGGCGCCCGCACGTCGAACCGCCGCCGCCCGGGCAGGGCGCCTGTGCGACCCCGGGCAAGAATGGCTGAGCCTCGCAGCGTCGTCATCACGGGCGCGTCCCGCGGGCTGGGGTTCGCCTCGGCGGTGCGGCTGTACCGCGAGGGGTGGCGCGTGGTCGCGGCCATGCGCACGCCCGACCGCGCAATGGCGTCCCTGCGCGAGGCGACCGGGGCCCGGGACGACGACGACCGCCTGATCGGTGTGCAGCTCGACCTGTTGGATTCCGCGTCGATCTCGGCAGCCGCCAAGGCGATCGAGGAAGCCGTCGGCGCCCCCTACGCGCTCGTGCACAACGCCGGGATCTCCGCCGCAGGGGTGGTGGAGGAAACCGATATGGCGTTGTGGCAGAGGATGTTCGGGACCACCGTCATGGGTCCCGTCGCGCTCACCCAGGCGCTGCTGCCGTCGATGCGGGCGGCGGGGGAGGGGCGCATCGTCCTGGTATCCAGCGCGGCCGGCGTCCGCGGTCAACCGGGGACCGCGCCGTACGCCGCGGCCAAGGGAGCGTTGGAGCGGTGGGGCGAGTCGATGGCGGGCGAGGTCGCTCCGTTCGGTCTCGGAGTCACCGTCTTGGTGGCCGGCATGTACGACACCGAGATCATCACAGACGCGGGCACCACCGACAACCGCGACTTCGGCGGCCCGTACGCCCGGCTGCACAACACGATGAACACTCGCGGGCGGTTCGCGATCAGTTTCGCCCGGCCACCCGAGCGCTTCACCGACGGACTGCTCAAGGCGCTGGCCGACCGGGGTGCGTTCCGGCGCCGCGGTGTGGGCGCTGACTCCTCGATGCTGTTGGCGGCCAACAGGATCCTTCCGGCTTCCGGCATGCACCACCTTTCGCGGATCGTGCTGGGCCTTCCCAGACAGGGCGCGATGCGGGGCGGGGCATGGCCGTTGACTTGGCCCCAGCGAGCGATGGTGTTGGCGGCGCGTGTTCTTCCGCAGCCGGTGCTGCAGCGCCTTGCCGCGAGACGACAAAGAACAGGGGAGCAGTAATGGAACAGCTTTTCGACGACCTGGAGGACTTCGGCGCCTTCGACGACGCCATCTCCGGTGACGTGCGAGACCCGTACACCGAATTGGCGCGGCTGCGCCGTGAAGAACCGGTGCAGCGGCTCGAGACGTCGGGAGCGCTTCCCCACGAGGAAGGCCTGCCGATGTTCATCGTGTATCGCCACGAGGACATCCAGCAGATGCTGCGCGACAACGAGACGTTTTCCTCGGCAGCCGTCATCGCTGCGTTCGGCCCCGTGCTTGGGGAAGGTGTGATGCTCGGCATGGACGAGCCGATCCACGGCCGGCTGCGTTCATTGGTGTCAAAGGCGTTCTCGCAGAAGTCATTGGCGCGCTGGCAGGACGAGTTGGTCGGCCGCGTGGCGAACGGATTGATCGACAACTTTGCACCCAACGGCAAGGCAGACCTGGTCAAGGAGTTCACCTTCGACTACCCGAGCCAGATCATCGCGGGCCTGCTGGGCTTGCCGGAAAAGGATTATCCGCAATTCCAGCGGTGGTCGATTTCGTTGTTGAGTTGGCTGATGAACCCGGAACGCGGGCTTGCAGCCTCGGCTGCGCTGTGCGATTACTTTGCGCCGATACTCGAGGCCCGCCGGGCCGAGCCGAGGGACGACCTGATCAGCGCGCTGGGTGCGGCCGAGATCGACGGGGAGAAGCTGTCGGACGAGGAGATCTATTCGTTCCTGCGCCTCCTGCTCCCAGCCGGGGTTGAGACGACCTATCGGGCGCTGGGCAGCCTGCTGCTGGCCTTGCTGTCCGACCCGGCGCAATTGGATGCCATCCGCGCGGATCGATCGCTGCTGCCACAGGCGATCGAGGAGGGTGTGCGGTGGGAATCACCGTTGTTGACGATCACCCGGGTGGCGACTCGCGACACCGAACTCGGCGGCGTGGCGATCCCGGCCGGGGCGACGGTCATGCCGATGCTCGGTTCGGCGAACCGGCAAGAGGATCGCTATCCCGATCCGAACAGGTTCGACATCCACCGGGAGGCCCGGGCGCATCTGGGCTGGGGGCATGGCGTGCACGTCTGCCTCGGCATGCATCTGGCGCGGCTGGAGATGCGCACCGCCATTAACCTTCTGCTGGACCGGCTGCCGAATCTACGGCTGGATCCCGACGGGGACGACCCGCACATCCGCGGGCAGGTTTTCCGGTCGCCGACGTCGGTACCGGTGCTATTCGACGCCCAATAGCGAGCCCCCTCAGAGGTTGCCGCTTGCCAATCGGCTAGTTTCCAGTAAGGCTCTCCGTAGCCCTTCAACGACTCAGAAGAGAGTGACAAACATGACTGAGGCTGTAAAGGTCCGTTTCGAGCCGAAGATGATGATCGACGGCAAGCTCGTCGAGGGCCAGGCGGGCACCTTCACCAACATCAACCCCGCGACCGAGGAGCCGCTCGGCGAGGTCGCGGACGCGTCGAAGGAGGACATGCACCGGGCGATCGACGCCGCGCGGCGCGCCTTCGACGAGACGGACTGGTCGACCAACAAAGAGCTGCGCAAGCGCTGCCTGTTGCAGCTGCACGAGGCGATCGAATCGGAGAAGGAGGAGCTGCGCGAGGAGCTCATCCTCGAGGTCGGCTCGCCGCGGGCGATCACCTTCGGCCCCCAGTTGGACGCCCCACTCGAAGACGGATTGAAGTACCCCGCCAGGTTGATCGACGAGTACGCCTGGGAGACCGACCTCGGTGACAAGGTGATCAGCCTGACCGGCACGCTGACCACCCGCAAGGTCTGGCGCGAACCCGTGGGCGTGGTCGGCGCGATCGTGCCGTGGAACTTCCCGTTCGAGGTCACCCTCAACAAGCTCGGCCAGGCGCTGGGCACCGGCAACACCGTGGTGCTCAAGCCGGCGCCCAACACGCCGTTCAACGCGACCCGGCTCGGCAGGCTGATTGCCGAGAAGACCGACATTCCCGCCGGCGTCGTCAACGTCGTGACGGCGTCGGATCACTTTGTCGGCGAGGAACTCACGCTGTCGCCGAAGGTCGACCTGATCTCGTTTACCGGTTCCACCGTGGTCGGCCAGCGGATCATGGAAAAGGGTGCCGCGACGATGAAGCGGCTGTTCCTGGAGCTCGGCGGCAAGTCGGCGACGATCGTCTTGGAGGACGCCGACTTCGGCGCCGCGTGCGCGATCGGCATCGCGCCCTGCATGCACGCCGGGCAGGGCTGCGCCAACCCCACCCGGATGCTGTTGCCGCGGTCCCGTTACGACGAGGGCGTCGCGATCCTCAAGAGCATCTACGAGAACGTCACGTGCGGCGATCCGCAGGATCCCGGAACCCTGTGCGGGCCGGTGATTTCGGAGGTGCAGCGCAACCGCGTGATGGGCTACATCCGCAAGGGCATCGAGGAGGGCGCCACCGCGTTGGTCGGCGGCCCGGACGCGCCCACCGGCTTCGACAAGGGATTCTATGTCAGGCCAACGCTTTTCACCGATGTCGACAATTCCATGACGATCGCGCAGGAGGAAATCTTCGGTCCCGTGCTCGCGGTCATCCCGTACGACGACGAGGAGGACGCGATCCGGATCGCCAACGACAGCAAGTACGGGCTGGCGGGCAACGTGATGTCGGGCTCGCTGGAGCGTTCGCTGGCGGTGGCCCGCCGGATCCGGGCGGGGTTCATGGGCGTCAACGGCGGTGCCCCGTACGGCGCCGACACGCCGTTTGGCGGTTACAAGTACAGCGGGGTGGGCCGCCAGAACGGCGTCGCCGGCTTCGACCAGTACACCGAGATCAAGTCGGTCGCGTACCCCGCCGGCTGAGGCAACGCGGGCCAGGGGCCCGAATGAGCGCTCATGGCGCCGAGATTGCCGTCAGGGCTGTGATCAGGCGGATCACGACCACGGCGGCAATTTCGGCGCGATCTTGCGGCGCGGTCCGTAACTGGCTGCGGCCCAACGCCGGCCCGCGTCTTGACCTAAAGTTTGTTCCGCTCTAGATTGGGTACTGCGGCGCGTGGGGAGCGTGGGTGGGGGTAATGAGGGACGACGGACGGCGATATTCCTGTGAGTGATTACGAATCGGTCGACTTCTTCACCGACGCGTCGCTGATCCCCGACCCATACCCGTATTTCGAGTATCTGCGCTCCCGCTGCCCGGTTATGTCGCGGCCCGAGCTGGGCGTGGTGGCCATCACGGGCCACGAGGAGGCCCTCGCCGTGTACAAGGACCCGGCGTTTTCCTCGTGTGTTTCGGTCGCAGGCCCGTTTTCCGGGTTGCCGTTCGAGCCCGCTGGTGACGACATCGGTGCGCTGATCGAGCAATTCCGTTCCCAGATCCCGATGAGCGAACACATCGTCACGCAGGATCCTCCCGAGCACACGCGGACCCGGGGACTGCTGAGTCGACTGCTGACGCCCAAGCGGCTCAAGGAAAATGAAGACTTCATGTGGCGGCTCGCCGATGAGCAGCTCGACGAGTTCGTGTCCCGCGGCAAGTGCGAGTTCCTCGATGATTACGCGCGACCCTTCTCCGGGTTGGTGATCGCCGACCTGCTGGGGGTGCCGCCCGAAGATCACGAGGAGTTCGGCGCCGTGTTCTCCGGCCAGGTGGTCGGCGGGATCGAGGACGATTCGCTCACACGCGCGCACAATCCGCTGGAGTACCTCGAGGGGAAGTTCACCACCCACATCACCGAGCGCCGGCGCGAGCCACGGGCCGACGTGCTGACCGAGCTGGCCAAGGCGAAGTATCCCGACGGCTCGACGCCCGAGGTCATCGACGTCGTGCGGCTCGCCACGTTCCTGTTCGCGGCGGGCCAGGAAACCACCACGAAATTGCTCAGCTTCGGCGTGCGGATGATCGCCGAACACCCCGAAATTCAAGCGTCCCTTCGCGAGGACCGCGGCAAAATACCCGCTTTCGTCGAGGAGACGCTGCGCACCGAAAGCCCGGTCAAGTGTCACTTCCGCATGGCGCGCACATCGACGTCGATCGGCGATACAAAGATTCCGGCCGGCACCACCGTGATGCTTCTGCCCGGCGCGAGCAATCGCGACGAACGAAAGTTCGTCGATCCCAACGCGTTCCGCGTCGACCGCGCGAACGTTCGCGAACACATTGCGTTCGGGCGCGGCAACCACTCCTGCCCCGGCGCTCCGCTGGCGCGCGCCGAGGGGCGAATTTCCCTCAACCGCATCCTCCACCGCATGTCGGATATCACCGTTCTCGAGGAGCGGCACGGCCCGCCGGATGCCCGCCGCTACAGCTACGAACCGACCTGGCAGATGCGTGGCCTCACCGAGCTGCACCTGGGATTCAGCCCGATAACGTGAGCCTCAGCCAGATCACCGAGTGGGACCCCCGCCTCACCGAGCGCTTGATCGGGGCGGCGGAACCGATTGCGCGGCGGTGGTTTCGCTTCGAGGTGCGCGGGCTGGACTCGCTGCCGACCGACGGCGGGGCGCTGATGGTGTCCAACCACTCGGGCGGCATGCTGACCCCCGATGTGCTGATCTTCGCCGCGGCGTTCTACCGCAGGTTCGGCTACCGTCGCCCGCTCTACACGCTCGGTCACGACGGGATGTTCGCCGGACCGCTGGCGGGCTGGCTGGCCCGACTGGGCGTCATCCGCGCCACCCCGGAGAACACCGCCGAGGCGCTCCGGTCGGGCGGCGTAGTGCTGGTGTTTCCCGGCGGGATCTACGACGCGTACCGACCGACGCTGGCCGAGAACGTGGTCGACTTCAATGGGCGCACCGGCTATGTCAGGTCCGCGATCGACGCCGGTGTGCCCATCGTGCCGGCGGTGTCCATCGGCGCGCAGGAAAGCCAGCTGTTTTTGACCCGCGGGACCTGGCTGGCCAAACGGTTGGGCCTGACGCGGTGGCGATCGGACATCCTCCCCATAACTGTGGGCGTTCCGTTCGGGCTGAGCGTGATCATGCCGCCCAACTTGCCGTTGCCGACCAAGATCGTCGCCGACGTTCTGGAACCGATCGACATCTTCGCCCAATTCGGCGACCGGCCCGACGTCGCCGACGTCGACGCGCGCGTCCGTTCGGTGATGCAGGCGGCGCTCGACCGGCTGGCCCGCGAGCGGCGCTTCCCCGTCCTGGGTTAGGGCATCGCGCCCTCAACCGCTGTAAGCTCGCCGGAAAGCCCGGCAGCGGTGCGGATTTCGGAGAACGCGCGAACCATGGCGTCGGTCACCTCGTGAGTGTCGGCGACGGTGCGGTCGTCGGCGATGACCGAGACATTGAGCTGGTCGACGTAGCTCCACACGGTGATGTTGATGCCACACGCGGGGATCAGCGGACCGGCCGAATAAATTTCGCTGACCGTGGCACCGGCGAGGTGACCCCGCACGCGGGGCCCTGCGACATTGGAGACCGGGAGGTTGAACAGTTTGTTGCGGGCGTCCCGGCGGGCCAACCATCTGAACGCTGGGGGAGCCGCGAACGGCGGCAGATAGGTGATCAACTTTTCGTACAACTCGGGGCCGAAGAGTTCGTTGTTTTCCTTGGCGATCGCCGTGGCCAGCGAGGTCAGCCGCACCCGCTCGAGCGGGTCGCCGATGTGCGTCGGCAGCGATACCGCCATGCCGCCGAGCTCGTTCCCGCTGATGCGGTCCGGAGACCTGTCCGTGCTCGCCGGCACGGAGGCCACGATCGGTCGGTCCGCGCTGCCGTCGTAGCGCAGCAGCAATTCGCGGAGCGCGCCGGCGGTCATTGCCATCACCAGGTCATTGACGGTGATCCCTAGGTGCTTGCTGGTCGCCTTCACCTGTGCCAGCGACACCGTCGCCGTCGCGAACGTCCGCGCCGGTGAGACAACGTGATTCATGAACGTCGCGGGCGCCTGCAGCAGCTTGGCGAGGTCCGGCTGCTCGCCTCGGTCGCGGGCGCGCCGCCGCACCCGGCGCGCCCCTGAAAGCGCGTCGGCGATCACCCCGGGCAGGGCGGCGAGCTGCTGCGCGTGGTCCCGCCCAGCGGCGCGGAGAAGCTCCGCCGCCGACGGCGGCACGCAGGTCGTGTCGTTGTCGCGTTCGTCCTGGGGCCCCCCGTCCAGGTCCATGACCCGGGCCAGCAGATTCGCCGACGCCACCCCGTCGGCCAGCGCATGGTGGAGCTTGCCGATGAGGGCGACCTTGTGATCGGCCATGCCCTCGGCGAAGTGGAACTCCCACAGCGGGCGGCTGCGATCCAGCGGGGTGCTGGCGATGTCGCCGATCAGCCGGTCGAGCTCGCGGCGCCCACCGGGTGCGGGCACCCGCACTTGCCGCAGATGGTAGTCGAGGTCGACTTCGCAGTTCTCCAGCCACATCGGATGGTGCAGTCGCCAGGGAATGTCAACGAGCTTGTACCGCAAGGGATCCAGTCGGTGTAGCCGTCGAAGCAGCGTGTGGCGGAACACGTCGAAGGTGAAGGCGCGGTCGGCGATGATCGCCACCTTCAGGGTGTGCGTGTGCAGGTTCGGCGTCTCGCTGTACAGCAGCATCGCGTCCATGCCGTTGAGCCGCTTCACGTCCCCGCCTCGCACTTCGATGACCGCACATGGCTTGAACCAAATATATGTTCCGACCTAGTATGCTCCTGGTGCGAGTCGACCGCGAGCATGTCTTCGCCGCCGTCGCGAACGAACGACGGCAGATCGCGACCCTGATCGACGGACTGGACGATGAGCAGCTGGCAGCGCCGAGTCTGTGCGCCGGCTGGGACATCAAGACCGTGGCCGCACACCTGGTCAGCGTCTTCGTCGACAGTTTCTGGGTGTTCATGGGAACCGCCGCGCGCCGTGGCGGTATGGCCCGGGCGATCGACGAGCTGGCGCGCCGCCGCGCGCGGCTGCCGGCGGCCGACCTCGCCGCGACCCTTCGCGAGCGTGCCGATCATCCATTGAGCCCACCGCTGTTCGGGCCGCTCGACCCGCTCGCCGATATCTTGGTGCATAGCGGCGATATCAGGATTCCGCTCGACCTGCCGTTCGAGCCCGACCCGGCGCTGGCGGCGCTGGCACTGGATTTCTTGACCGGACCATGGCCCCTTGGCTTCGTGCCGCTGGGCCGGCTCTGGGGCATCTCGTTGTATGCCAACGACATTGATCGGGCGTGGGGAAGGGGAACCGAAGTCCACGGCCCGGCCGCCGCCTTGATGATGGCCGTCAGCGGGCGCCCCGCACTCCTGCACCTTCTCGGCGGCCCGGGGCTACCGCTACTAGCCCGCCGGCTGCTGTCGGGCCGGCGATAGGCCAGAAATGACCCCGCCCCTCGACCGTCCAACCCCTTGGTTGACAATCGACGCAGACCCCAAGTCAAAGGAGACACCACCATGGCTGAAGCCGTCATCGTCGAGGCCGTCCGATCCCCGCTCGGGAAGCGCAACGGCGGGCTGTCCGGTGTGCACTCGGCCGACCTGTCCGCGCAGGTCCTCAACGGGCTGGTCGACAAGGCCGGCATCGACCCCGGGCTCGTCGACGACGTCATCTGGGGCTGCGTCAGCCAGGCCGGCGAACAGGCCATCGACATCGCCCGCACCGCGGTGCTGGCGGCCGGCTGGCCCGAGACCGTCCCGGGCGTGACCGTCGACCGCCAATGCGGATCGAGCCAACAGTCCATCCATTTCGCCGCGGCCGGCGTGGTGGCCGGGCACTACGACGTCGTCGTCGCCGGCGGTGTCGAGTCGATGTCGCGGACTCCGATGGGATCGTCGCTGGCCAACGGCGGCAACCCGTACCCCCAGGCCTTCAAGGACCGCTACCACCGCACGCCGAACCAGGGCATCGGCGCCGAGATGATCGCCGAGCAGTGGGGCTTCGACCGGCTCGCGCTCGACGAGTTCTCCCTCGGATCGCACGAAAAGGCCGCCGCCGCACAGGATTCCGGCGCGTTCGATGACCAGATCGTTGGCATCAAGGACCAGGACGGCAACGTCGTGCTCAAGGACGAGGGCATCCGCCGCGGCACCCCGATGGAAAAGATGGCGTCGCTGAAGCCCGCGTTCAAGGAGGACGGCGTGATCCACGCCGGCAACTCCTCGCAGATCACCGACGGTTCGGCCGCCATCCTGTTCATGTCCGCCGAGAAGGCCAAGGAACTGGGCCTGACCCCAATTGCCAAGGTGCACACCGCGGTACTGGCCGGCGCCGACCCGGTGATCATGCTGACCGCGCCCATCCCGGCGACGCAGAAGGCGCTGAAGAAATCGGGCCTCTCGATCGGCGACATCGGGGCCTACGAGGTCAACGAGGCGTTCGCCCCCGTCCCGCTGGCGTGGCTGAAGGACATCGGCGCCGACGAGAAGAAGCTCAACCCCAACGGCGGTGCCATCGCGCTGGGCCACCCGCTCGGCGGCTCGGGGGCGCGGCTGATGACCACGCTGCTGTACCACATGCGCGACAAGGGAATTCGCTACGGCCTGCAGACGATGTGCGAGGGCGGCGGCCAGGCCAACGCCACCATCGTGGAACTGCTGTGACCGACAGCGGTAACGGCCAGCCGGGTGCGCTGGTCGAACACCGCGGCAACGTGATGGTGATAACCATCAACCGGCCGGAGGCCCGCAACGCGGTCAACGCGGCCGTCAGCATCGGCGTCGGGGATGCGCTGGAGCAGGCGCAGCACGACGCGGGAGTGCGGGCGGTGGTGATCACTGGCGCCGGGGACAAGTCGTTCTGCGCCGGCGCGGACCTCAAGGCGATCTCGCGCCGGGAGAACCTGTACCACCCCGAGCACGGCGAGTGGGGCTTCGCGGGCTACGTGCACCACTTCATCGACAAGCCGACGATCGCCGCGGTCAACGGCACCGCGCTGGGCGGTGGCACCGAACTCGCGTTGGCCAGCGACCTGGTGGTCGCCGACGAGCGCGCCACGTTCGGGTTGCCGGAGGTCAAACGCGGGCTGATCGCGGCCGCGGGCGGCGTTTTCCGGATCATGGACCAGCTGCCCCGCAAGGTGGCGATGGAACTGCTGTTGACCGGCGAGCCGATCACCGCGTCCGACGCCTTGCAATGGGGCCTGATCAACCAGGTGGTCAGCGAGGGCTCCGTCTTGGATGCCGCGCTGGCACTGGCGCGGCGGGTGACCGCCAACGCGCCGCTGTCGGTGCAGGCCAGCAAGCGCATCGCCTACGGGGTCGACGACGGCGTCATCGTCGGCGACGAACCCGGTTGGGAGCGCACCGTGCGCGAGATGCGGACCCTGATCCGATCCGAGGACGCCAAGGAAGGACCCCTGGCGTTCGCCGAGAAGCGGGAGCCGGTCTGGAAGGCCCGTTAAAGGGTCCGCGAACGCAACAGCGCCCAACCGTCGCGTCGCCGAGCGTGAAGTCATGGCGAGATTTCCGCCAATTTTTGGCCGTGGCTTCACGCTCGGCGTTGTGCGACTACACAATCCGCTCGCGCGTCAAAGGCCCGCGCTAGCGCGCGAGGGTGTTCACCGCGCGGTCGAACACGCCCGGTAGCAGGGTGCAGGCCGGGACGATGGCGCGGCGGGCCACGCGCGGCGCGCTGCCCAGCACCAGTGCCCGGGTGAGCAGCCGGTAGTTGCGGGTGACCCGGTGCCACGCGGCCTCGTACGACGACGGGGCGTCGTTGGCGATGGCGTCGACCGCCGCGGCCGCCTGCTTGACCGCGAGGCTGATGCCCTCGCCGGTCAGGGCGTCCTCGTAGCCGGCCGCGTCACCCACCAGCAGCACTCGGCCCGCGACGCGGCGGGAGACCACCTGGCGCAGCGGGCCGCAGCCGCGGGGGTGCCCGCGCTCGGCGCCGTCCAGGTGGCGGGCCAGCCAGGGGAACCACGCCAGGTCGGGTCGCCCGCCGGACAGGATCGCGACGCCGACCAGGTCCGGCTCCACCGGGGTCACGTAGGCCTCACCCCAGCGGGACCAGTGCACCTCCACGAACTCCGACCACGCCGGCACCTTGAAGTGCCACCGCACGCCGTGGCGCCGGGGCGTCCCGGCCCGGGTCTCGATGCCGACGGCGCGCCGCACCGGCGAATGCAGTCCGTCGGCCGCCACCAACCATTTGGCACGCACGCCCGCGGCCGTGACGCCGTGCGCGTCCTGCGCGACGTCGGTCACCCGGGTCCGAATCCATTCGGTGTCTTCCTCTTTGGCCCGCGCCGCGAGCGCCGCGTGCAGCGTCGTGCGCCGAACGCCGCGGCCCGGCCCGCTGCGGAACCACGCCTCCGCCCGGCGTTGTTCGTTCACGTAGGCGATCCCGCGGAAGGGCATCCCGGCCGGATCCACGCCGAGCGACGTCAGCTCGGCCAAACCGCCGGGCATCAGCCCCTCGCCGCACGCCTTGTCGATCGGGCCCTCGCGGGGCTCGGCCACGATCACCGAAAGCCCTTGGCGGCGAGCGTGTAACGCCGTGGCCAGGCCGCCGGGGGCGCCGTCGACGATCAGCAGGTCGGAGTCGTAGCCGCTCATGCGTATCCCAGGGCGGAGTTCTCCACCCGCAGCCGCACCCGCAGCAGCAGCGCGTTGGCCAGGGTGAAGACGATCGCCGTCAGCCACGCCGTGTGCACCAGCGGCAGCGCGAATCCCTCGGCCACCACGGCCACATAGTTCGGGTGGTGCAGCCAGCGGTAGGGGCCCCGGACCACCAGCGGCGCGTAGGGCAACACGATCACCCGGGTGTTCCACCGCCGGCCCAGCGTCCTGATGCACCACCAGCGCAGCCCCTGGCTGGCCGCCAGCACGGCCACCATCGGCCAGCCCAGCCACGGGATGAACGGCCGGTGCAGCGCCCAGGGTTCGATGAGGCAACCGAGCAGCAGCCCCGTGTGCAGCACGACCATCACCGGATAGTGACTCTGGCCAAACTCCTTGCCGCCCTGGGCAAAAGACCATTTCGCATTCCGTTGGGCCACCACCAGCTCGGCGAGCCGTTCGACGCCCACCGCGAGAATCAGCAAGTAATACATAGCGGTATCGCGCCCTACCAGCTCAGCAGGACGAGTTCGGCGGAAAAGCCCGGCCCCATCGCGATCATCAGCCCGATGGAGCCCGGCGGCGGTGGGTCGGCCATGGTCGCGTGGAGTATATCAAGTACCGAAACCGACGAAAGGTTTCCGTTGTCGCGCAAGGAATCTCTGGTGCGATCGAACGCGTCCGCCGGAAGGTCCAATACGTCTTCGACCGCGTCGATCACCTTCGGACCGGCGGCGTGCAGCAACCACGTCGACACGTCCGTAGTGCTCAGCCCGTGGTCGGCGAGGAAATCGCGGATGTCGTCGCCCAGGTACTTCTCGACGATGGTCGCGATCTCGACGGACAGGACGATCCGAAACCCGTTGCTGCCGATGTTCCAGCCCAACACGTCTTCGGTTTCCGGGTAGGTCCGGCTGCGGGTGGCCAGCAGCTTCGGTCCGCCCCGCACCCGGTCGGCGCCCGTCGCGACGACCACGCCGGCGGCATCACCAAAAAGGCTGGAAGCCACCAGGTTTGGGATCGAATTGTCCTCGCGCTGGACCGTCAGCGAGCACAGTTCGACCGCCAGCAGCACGGCCACCTGATCGGGGTATGCCCGCAGGTAGTCGTACACCCGCGCGAGGCCGGCCGCGCCGGCCACACAGCCAAGGCCGAACAGCGGAACGCGCTTGACGTCCTGGCGCAATCCCACCCGGGAGGCCAGCCGGGCCTCGAGTGACGGCACCGCAAGGCCGGTGACCGTCGTCGAAAACACGACGTCGACGTCCGACGGCTTGACTCTCGCCCGGTCAAGCGCCTCGAGTAGCGCCTGTTCGGCCAGGTCAAGGGCGATTTCGATGTATGTGTCGTTGGCCTCGGTGAAGCCGCTCAACTCGCCGTAGCGCGACACCGGCAGCGCGATGTTTCGGAACTCGACCCCGCTGGTCTGCGCGAACCGCCGGAACTCCGGGCCGGCGAACTCGGTCAGCGCCCCGATGGTTTCATCCTGCGAATACCGATTTGGTGGGAACTTGACTGAAACTGCTGCGACGGACGGAACCGCGTCGGCTGTGAGCGTCCTCGATCTTTGCCGTGCGGAATTACCCCCGATTATCTCCTCCATGTGGGGGTCACGTTGCTGTCGTCCGACGGGTTCAATATGTGCCGCACGCCACAGCGTTCGGCCAAGGTCAGGCATCGACGCGTTCTGTGGATGCGAGCGCCGCTAGCCTCCAAAAACGCAGGCGCACAACGGTTCTGCAATGCCACGTAGCGGATACGACGTCGAAGCCACCGGAATGATCGTTGCGCGAGTCGCGCCGTGTTGTGGCCTTTTATACCCGAGTTGAATAAACATGTTATACCCGAGTTGAATAAGCGCGGCGACGAGGCGGGCATTGTCGATGCCGGTATTGGAAATACGAAGCCATTCGTTTCACGGCGGACCATTCAAACCCCGCCATGATTGACCGTGGCGTGCGGTGGCCCCGGGCCGGCCGGCATCGTCGGTAGGGTCGGAAGCATGCGGATTCTGGTCACCGGCGCCACCGGTTATGTCGGCTCGCGCCTGGTCACAGCGCTGTTGCGGGATGGCCATCAGGTCGTGGCCGCCACCCGAAACCCGGAGCGGCTCAAGCGTTTAGGTTGGTTCGACGAGGTGGTGCCCGTCACCCTCGATGCGTCCAATCCAACATCTGTACAACAAGCGATGGACGCGGCCGGCCCGATCGACGTGCTGTATTACCTGGTGCACGCCATCGGTCAGCCCGGCTTCCGCGACGCCGACCAGGCGGCGGCCGGCCACGTCGCGGTGGCGGCCGGAGACGCCGGTGTGCGCCGCATCGTCTACCTCGGCGGCTTCGTGCCCGCCGACGAGGCGCTGTCGGAGCACCTGACCAGCCGGGCCGAGGTCGCCGAGGCCCTGACGGTCGAGGGCGGCCCGGAGCTGGTGTGGCTGGGCGCGGCGATGATCATCGGGGCCGGCTCGACGTCGTTTGAGATGATGCGCTACGTGGGCGACCGGTTCCCGCTCATCCCGATACCGAACTGGATGGACAACCCGATCGACCCGATCTCCATCCGCGATGTCCTGCACTATCTCGTCGCCGCGGCGGACCTCGATCGGGTGCCCGCGGGCGCCTACGACATCTCGGGGCCCACCACGACGTCCTACCGCGAGCTGCTCAGGAAATACGCGCGAATCTCCGGCAGGTGGCACGCCGCCGTGCCGGTCGGCAGGGTCGACACCGGGTTGGCATCGCTGGTTACCGGGGTCGCGCTGCCGGTGCCCCCGGGGCTGGCCGCGGACCTGGTCGAGTCGCTGGACCACCCGATGGTCGCGTCCGTCAGCGGCCTGCGCGACCGGGTGCCCGACCCGCCGGGCGGACTGCTCGGCGTCGAGGACGCCATCGCCCTGGCGCTGGCGGACCGGTCCGACCGCCGGCCCCGGCCCGTCAACGCCCTGACCGATCCCCACCAGCTGGCCGACAGCGACCCCGCGTGGGCCGGCGGCGACGCCCTGCGCATCCGCCGGCTCGCCCGCGCCGTCACCCCGCGCGTCGCACGGCCCACGCTGCGGCTGGTCAACCTTGTCCCCGGACCGTTGGCCGGCGCGCTGCGCACCGGCCTCGACATCATGCTCGCCCTCAACGCGAAGGTGCGCCCGGCATGACCCAGTCGACCACCCCGTATCGCGCCAGCGTCGCCGCCGAACTGCGCCGCGCCATCACCAATGTCGCTGTGCCCCATAACGAACCGCCCGGTGTGGTGCGACGCCGGCGCATCGTCGTCGCCATCACGCTGGTGATCGGCGCGGCGGTGCTCGGGTTGTCGTTGCGCCGCCACCCGGGCGACTCGAGCTTCTACTGGCTGACCCTGGCGCTGGCGGCGGTGTGGATCGTCGGCGGATTGCTTTCGGGCCCAGTGCATCTGGGCGGGATCTGCTGGCGCGGCCGCAACCAACGACCCGTCATCACGGGGACCACCGTCGGCTTGCTGCTAGGCGGCGCCTTCGTCGTCGGCGGACTGGTCGCGCGGGAGATACCGGCGGTCGCGGTCCCGATCACCCGGGTGCTGCTGTTCGCTCATCACGGGTATCTGCCGTTCATCGTGGCGATCACCGTGATCAACGGCGTGGCCGAGGAGATCTTCTTCCGCGGCGCGCTCTACACCGCGCTGGGCCGCTTCTACCCGGTTCTCGTCTCGACCCTGGTCTATACCTGCGCCACCATGGCCAGCGGGAACCCGATGCTGGGGTTCGCCGCGGTCATCCTGGGCACGGTGTGCGCGCTCGAGCGCCGGGCCAGCGGCGGGGTGCTGGCGCCGGTGCTGACTCATTTCGTGTGGGGCCTGATCATGGTGCTCGCACTGCCGCCGCTGTTCGGAGTGTGAGCGGCCGGCCCGTCAGCGGTCGGTGAAGTCGGGAGCGCGGCGCTCCTGGAAAGCCGTTGTGCCCTCTTTGAAGTCGTGCGACACCAGCAGGCGCGACTGCCCTTCGTATTCGCGCTGCAGGGCCGGGTCCAACTCGGTGAGCGTGGCCGCGTTGATCGCCTGCTTGGTCTTGGCGAACGCCACCACCGGGCCCGCCAAGAGCCTCGCGATCACCTTGCCCGCCTCGGCCTCCAACTCGTCCGCCGGATAGACGGCGGTGACCAGTCCCCAGGACAGGGCCTCGGTGGCCGGCAATCGTTCGGGCAGCAACGCCATCTGCATCGCCCGGATCCGGCCGATCGCGGCGGCGATCAACGCCGACGCGCCACCGTCGGGCATCAACCCGATCTTGGTGAAGGCAAGCATGAAAAACGCTTTGTCGGAAGCCAATACGACGTCACAGGCCAGCGCGAGGGACACGCCCACGCCGGCCGCCGGTCCCTGCACGACGGCGACCACCGGGTGCGGCACCGCGGCGATGGCCCGCACCAGCCGGTTGATCTCCAGGACGATCTCGTCGGGCGGGACGCCGCCGCTGCCCGACATGTCGTCGGCGCTGATGCCTGCCCCGGAGCAGAAGCCGCGGCCCGCCCCGCCGAGGCGCACCACCCTGACGTCGGGGTCGGTGGCCGCCCGTTCCATCGCGTCGGCGAGACCGGTGATGACCGGAATCGTCAGGGAATTCAGGCTGTCGGGGCGGTTGATGGTCACCGACAACACGCCGTCGGTCAGCGTGACGTCGAGTCCCGCGACGGGGGCGAGCGTGGCGATCCCAGAATCCGGCATGGGGCTCACCATATGTGACCGGGGTGCGCGGCCGCCGGGCGCGGCTGCGAAGATGCGACAAGACGTCAGAGCGGACGAAAGGTCGGGTGCACCAATGGCGGGACCGCTGCAGGGATTGCGTGTTGTCGAGTTGTCCGGCATCGGGCCCGGCCCGCATGCCGCGATGATCCTCGGGGACCTCGGCGCGGACGTGGTCCGCGTCGACCGGCCCTCGGGGGCGCCGGGCGGGGTCGTCAAGGACTCCATGAGCCGCAACCGGCGCGTGGTGACCGCCGACCTGAAGTCCGACGAGGGACGCGACCTGGTGCTCAGGCTGGTCGCCAAGGCCGACGTGCTGATCGAGGGCTACCGGCCCGGGGTCACCGAGCGGCTGGGGCTGGGCCCCGAGGACTGCGCGAAGGTCAACCAGCGCCTGGTCTACGCCCGCATGACCGGCTGGGGCCAGACCGGCCCGCGCAGCCAGCAGGCGGGCCACGACATCAACTACATCTCGCTGAACGGGATCCTGCACGCCATCGGGCGGGCCAACGAGCGGCCGGTGCCGCCGCTGAACTTGGTTGGCGACTTCGGCGGCGGCTCGATGTTCCTGCTGGTCGGCATCCTGTCCGCGCTGTGGGAGCGACAGAGCTCCGGCAAGGGCCAGGTCGTCGACGCCGCCATGGTCGACGGGTCCAGCGTGCTGATCCAGATGATGTGGCAGATGCGCTCGTCGGGCATGTGGACCGACGTGCGCGGGACCAACATGCTCGACGGCGGCGCGCCGTACTACGACACCTACGAGTGCGCCGATGGGCGCTACGTCGCCGTCGGCGCCATCGAGCCGCAGTTCTACGCGGCGATGCTGGCCGGGCTGGGCCTGGACGCCGCCAACCTGCCGCCGCAGAACGACGCCGCCCGCTGGCCCGAGCTGCGGGCGGTGCTGACCGAGACGTTCGCCAGCCGCGACCGCGACCACTGGGCCAAGGTGTTCGCCGACTCGGACGCCTGCGTGACGCCGGTGCTGGCCTTCGGGGAGGTGCAGACCGAGCCGCACATCACCGAGCGCAACACCTTCTACGAGGTGAACGGGGGCCTGCAGCCGTTGCCGGCGCCGCGGTTCTCCCGCACCGCACCGGACGTTCCGCGCCCGGCGGAGCCGACGGCCGACATCGAAGCGGTGCTCAGGGACTGGGTATAGTCGCCAACCAACTGGTTGGCTGGACAAGAGGGAAGGGACCGCATGGAGATCAAGGACGCCGTAGCCGTCGTCACCGGGGGAGCGTCGGGGCTGGGGCTGGCCACCACCAAGCGGCTGCTCGACGCCGGGGCGCAGGTGGTGGTGCTGGACCTGCGCGGCGAGGAGGCGGTCCGCGAACTGGGCGAGCGCGCCCGCTTCGTCGAGACCGATGTCACCGACGAGGCCGCCGTCACCAAGGCGCTCGACGTGGCCGAATCGCTTGGCCCGCTGCGCATCGACGTCAACTGCGCCGGCATCGGCAACGCCATCAAGACGCTGTCCAAGGACGGCCCCTTCCCGCTGGACGGCTTCAAGAAGGTGATCGAGGTCAACCTGATCGGCACGTTCAACGTGCTTCGCCTGGCGGCCGAGCGCATCGCCAAGACCGAACCGCTCGGTGAGGAGCGCGGCGTCATCATCAACACCGCCTCCGTCGCGGCGTTCGAGGGCCAGGTCGGCCAGGCCGCCTACTCGGCATCCAAGGGCGGGGTGGTCGGCATGACGCTGCCGATCGCCCGGGACCTGTCGCGCGAGCTCATCCGGGTGGTGACGATCGCGCCGGGGTTGTTCAAGACCCCGCTGCTGGGTTCGTTGCCCGAGGAGGCGCAGAAGTCGCTGGGCAAGCAGGTGCCGCACCCGGCCCGGCTCGGTGACCCCGACGAGTACGGGGCGCTCGCGGTGCACATCGTCGAGAACCCGATGCTCAACGGGGAAGTCATCCGCCTGGACGGCGCGATCCGCATGGCTCCGCGCTAAGGCGGTGAAACGAAAACCCCCCGCGGTGCGCGGGGGGTTTTCGTCTTAAGCAAGTATCAGTCGCTATCGACGGAACCATCGGGTGATGGCGGGTTCGGCCATCAGCAGCCGTGCTAGCACGCTCATGGCGGTCAGCTTGCCGTAGGCAGCGTGTGCTGGTCTTCGAACTGCTCGGAGGTCTCGCCTTCCACCAGCACGTCGCCGTGGTAGAGAGCCTCGAAGTCAGCCTTGATGACGTCGGCACTCGAGTCGTCGATCCACATGACTATGAGCGTATGGGCCACCTCTAAGGAATCCGTGAGTCACGATTCGGAAAATGGTGGCAATTTACCGGCGGGTAGGTTTCCGGCGGGTAGGTGCCGGTTGGAACTGATTCCCGGCGGTTTGAACCATCCGCCCGCGGGGAGCCGTGTTTATGGATAGTGTTGTTTGACACCTGTCAGTTATCGCTGATAAGTTACCGCCCAGTCAGTGGCGGCCCAGCGTGACCGGCACGGCTGCGGGAGGACCGGGGAAAATGCTGCAAGCGATCGCTCGACTGGCCATAGCGGCACCACGACGAATAATTGCGATCGCGATCCTGGTCTTCATCGGCGCAGCCGTCTTCGGCATCCCCGTCGCCAAGAGCCTGTCACCCGGCGGCTTCCAGGATCCCAACTCGGAATCCGCCCACGCTATCCAGATCCTGACCGACAAGTTCGGGCAGAGCGGTCAGCAGATGCTGGTCATGGTGACCGCGCCGGGAGGCGCCCAGAGCGACCAGGCGCGCAAGGTGGGCACCGATCTCGTCCACGACCTGCACGGGTCGTCGCTGGTTTACAACGTGACCTCGGCCTGGACCGCACCGCCGCAGGCGGCGGCCGACCTGATCAGCAAGGACGGCAAGTCCGGGCTGATCGTCGTCAACCTCAAGGGCGGCGAGAACTTCGCGCAGAGCAACGCCCAAACGCTGGCGGACCAGTTCGTCCACGACCGCGACGGTGTCGCCGTCCGCGCCGGCGGCCCGGCGATGCAGTACGCGCAGATCAACAAGCAGAACCAGGAAGACCTCGTGGTCATGGAGATGATCGCGCTCCCGCTGAGCTTCCTGGTCCTGATCTGGGTGTTCGGTGGGCTGCTGGCGGCGGCGCTGCCGATGGCCCTCGGCGCGCTGGCCGTCGTCGGCTCGATGACGGTACTGCGGCTGATCACGTTCACCACCGAGGTGTCGATCTTCGCGCTCAACCTCAGCACCGCCCTGGGCCTGGCGCTGGCGATCGACTACACCTTGCTGATCGTCAGCCGGTACCGCGACGAGCTCGCCGAGGGCAGCGACCGAAACGAGGCGCTGATCCGGACCATGGCCACGTCGGGCCGCACGGTCCTGTTCTCCGCGGTCACCGTGGCGTTGTCGATGTCGGCGACGGTGGCGTTCCCCATGTACTTCCTGAAGTCCTTCGCCTACGCCGGCGTGGCCACCGTGGCGTTCGTCGCCACCGCGTCCATCGTGGTGACCCCGGCCGCGATCGTCCTGCTGGGCGACCGGCTGGACTCGCTGGACGTGCGGCGGCTGATCCGCCACGCCCTGCGCCGGCCCGATCCCCTGCACAGGCCGGTCGAGCAGTGGTTCTGGTACCGGTCGAGCAAGTTCGTGATGCGGCGCTGGGCGCCGATCGGCCTGGCCGTCATGGCGCTGCTGCTGTTGCTGGGGCTGCCGTTCTTCTCGGTCAAGTGGGGCTTCCCCGACGACCGGGTGCTGCCGCGGTCGGCGTCGTCGCATCAGGTCGGCGACGAGTTGCGCACCGGGTTTGCGCACGACTCCGCCACGGCGGTGCCCGTCGTCGTCCGCGACGTCCGCGGACTGAACCCGGGGGATCTGGACAAGTACGCCGCCGAGCTGTCGCGGGTTCCCGACGTGTCGGGCGTCTCGGCGCCGGGCGGGACCTTCGTGAACGGAAACCCGGTGGGACCACCGGCCGCGGCAACCGGATTGGTCGACGGCAGCGCGTTTTTGACCGTCAACAGCACGGCGCCGCTGTTCACTTCTGCCAATGACACTCAGCTCAAGCGGTTGCACCAGGTGCCGGGGCCCGGCGGTCGCGCCGTCGAAATGGGCGGTGTCGCGCAGGTCAACCGCGACAGCGTCGACGCGGTGACCGACCGCCTTCCGCTGGTGCTGGGCCTGATGGCCGCCGTCACGTTCGTGTTGCTGTTCTTGCTCACCGGCAGCGTGGTGCTGCCGCTGAAGGCGTTGGTGTGCAACGTGCTGTCGCTGAGCGCGGCGTTCGGCGCGCTGGTGTGGATCTTCCAGGACGGCCACCTCGGCGCGCTGGGCACCACGCCCAGCGGGACGTTGGTGGCGAACATGCCAGTGTTGTTGTTCTGCATCGCCTTTGGGCTGTCGATGGACTACGAGGTGTTCCTGATCTCCCGCATCCGGGAGTACTGGCTGGAGTACCGACCGGCGAACCCGACCGGAAAAGAGGCGCACGCCGCCAACGACGAAGCGGTGGCGCACGGCGTCGCCCGCACCGGACGGGTGATCACCGCGGCCGCGTTGGTGATGTCGATGTCGTTCGCCGCGCTGATCGCCGCGCACGTGTCGTTCATGCGGATGTTCGGCCTCGGCCTGGTGCTCGCGGTGTTCGCGGACGCCACCCTGGTGCGGATGGTCCTGGTCCCGGCGTTCATGCACGTGATGGGCCGCTGGAACTGGTGGGCGCCAAGGCCTTTGGTGTGGCTGCACGAGCGGTTCGGCATCAGCGAGGCGCCCTCCGAGATCGCGCTGCACCCCGAGCCGGCCGACGAGCCGGTGCAGCACAACGGGCACCCCGTCCGAGAATCGGTGACCCACATTGGTTGACGTGTCGGCCGAAGGTCTGCGTCGCGCCAGGGCTCCCCGCGGCTCCGGCGAGCGCCTGCACGACGAGATCCTGGACGCGGCCACCGAGTTGCTGTTGGAGACCGGGCACGCGCGATCGGTGTCGATTCGTTCGGTGGCACAGCGCGTCGGCGTCACACCGCCGTCGATCTATCTGCATTTCGCCGACAAGGACGCCCTGCTGGACGCGGTGTGCGCGCGCTACTTCGAAAAGCTGGATCCCGAAATGCGGCGCCTGGCCGCCGAGCACACCTCCCCGGTGGAGGTCCTGCGCGCGCAGGGGCTGGCCTACGTACGGCTCGCGGTCCAGACCCCGGGGCTGTACCGGATCGCCACGATGGGCGAGTGGCGCTCCGGGAGCAGCGTCGACGCCACGCTGAGCAACTCCGCGTTCAAGCACATCCGCGCCACCGTGCAGCGCCTGATGGACGACGGCACCTACCGCCCAGGGGATCCGACCACCGTCGCGCTGGAATTGTGGAGCGCGCTGCACGGGGTCGCGGCCATGTTGATCGCCAAGCCGCACCTGCCGTTCGGCGACGCCGAGGCGTTCGCCGACCGGGTGCTGTCCTCCGTGTTCTGCGGGCAATTGGTAATGGGATACTGCGGCCGGCACGCCACACCCCAGATGTTGGCGGCCTGGGTGGCGGCGCATCGACCGCCGGAGGAGTCGCGGAAATGACGCAGGCAGCCGAGCGCACGATCGACAACCCGTTCTTCGCGCGCGTTTGGCCCGTCGTCGCCGCCCACGAGGCCGAGGCGGTTCGGGCGCTGCGCCGGGAGAACGTGGCCGGGCTGTCGGGCCGGGTGCTGGAAATCGGCGCGGGCGTCGGGACGAACTTCGCCAACTACCCGCCGACGGTCGAGCAGGTGATCGCGGTCGAGCCCGAGCCGAGGCTGAGGGCCCACGCCCGCGCCGCGGCCGAGGCGGCGCCCGTGCCGGTCGTGGTGATCGGGGAGACCGCCGAGGCCTTCAGCGACGGCGAGCTCTTCGATGCCGTGGTGTGCTCGCTGGTGTTGTGCTCGGTGCGCGACGTCCCGGGCGTGCTGGGCCGGATGTACTCGCTGCTGCGGCCGGGCGGGGAGCTGAGGTTCCTCGAGCATGTGGCCAGCGCCGGCGGTCGGGGCCGGCTGCAACGGATTGCCGACGCGACGCTGTGGCCCAGGCTGTTCGGCAACTGCCACACCCATCGCGACACCGAGCGCGCGATCGTCGACGCCGGTTTCGAGGTGGACACGTCGCGGCGGGAGTGGACGCTGCCGATATGGGCGCCGTTGCCGGTATCGGAGCTGGCGCTGGGCCGGGCGCGGCGGCCCTAGTTCTTTCGGCGCCTGCGCCGAGACTGCGCTCAGCGCGTGGTTTGAGGCCTAAATCGCGATCTGTACGCAGGCTGGGTGCCTTCGCGAAACGACAGCCCATCCCGAACGCGCGCGATGATGGCGCCGGGACGATCGGATGCGATCGCCCGGATGACGATCCAGCCGAGCCGGGCCAGCGCCTCACTGCGACGAATGTCCCATGCGTATTGCCAGGGGTCGAGGCGATGTTGCTCGCCGTCATACTCGGCGGCGACCATGAGGTCCTCCCATCCCATGTCGAGGTAATACGTTTGCCCCTCGACCAGCACCGGGATCTGGGTCGTCGGCCGCGGCAAGCCCGCGCGGATCAAGAGCAGGCGTAGCCACGTCTCTTTCGGCGACTGTGAGCCGGGGTCAACAAGGTCCAGTGCCGTTTCCAGTTGCCTGAGTCCCCGCGCGCCGCGATGCTGCTCCGCAATTTGGAGGACCTCGTTTGACTTGGTGCCGGTCGCCCGCATGAGGGCGTCCAAATGTGCAACCGCCGCAGCCATGTTCTTGCGCCGACCGATGTCGAATGCCGTGCGCTCCGGCGCCGTCACTGGAATGCCCGCGACCACCTGGATTTCGTCGGGAAGGAGGTCGAAGTCGTAGGTTCGCAGGCCTCGTGGCGGCCGGGCGTTCGACCACACCAACTCGATGGGCAGGTCGTCGTCCACCCACTTCGCGCCGTGCCAGGCGGCAGCGGTCAACCCTGCGAGCACACCTTGTCGGTGCGACCACAGCCACGCGGACATCGCACGGTCGCGCACCGTCAGTCGTTGATCGCGCGGCACATAAACGTCGGGAAACACCGTGCGGAATTTGGAGCGCAGCTCATGCTTCCGCAGCGTGCCGGCTTTCACTGCCTCGCTGCCGATAAAGGGTTCGTCGATTGCCATGACCGCACGCTCACCGGCCAGACTGACGAAAGCCGCGTCGAGACTGCGCTCAGCGCGCGATTGTGTGGACGAACCGCGATCTGTGCGCAGTCTCGAGGGCTAAGGAGAATTAAGGAGAATTCAAGAGCGCGGGGAGCCGCTGCAGCAGCTCGGGCAGCGCCTGGCTTGCGCTCTCGCGGATGCTGATCGTGGCGCTCGGGGTGAGCGGCGTCGGCTCGGGGTTGACCTCCACGACGACGGTGCCGCGCGACAGCGCCAGGTCCGGCAGCCCGGCCGCCGGGTAGACGATCGCCGAGGTCCCCACCACGACCATCACGTCGGCGGCCTGGGTCGCATCGACCGCGCGCTGCCACGGCTCGTCGGGCAGCGGCTCGCCGAACCACACGATGTCCGGCCGGATCAGGCCGCCGCAGTGGCACACCGGAGGCTCGACCTCCACCGCCGGCTCGGCCATCTTGGGCAGCGGCCCGGAGTAGTCCATATCGCAACGGTCGCAACGGAATTCGAACAGGCTTCCGTGCAAGTGGTGCACGGGGTTACTGCCGGCGCGCTCGTGCAGGTCGTCGACGTTCTGGGTGACGACGGTGACCTCGGCGTGGTCCTGCCACGCGGCGATGGCGAGGTGCCCGGCGTTGGGTTCGACGTCGGCCACCAGGTAGTGGCGCCACAGATACCAGCCCCAGACCCGTTCGGGGTTTTTGCGCCACCCTTGCGTGCTGGACAGCTCGTAGGGATCGAAGCGGGCCCACAATCCGTTCTTGTCGTCCCGGAATGTCGGCACCCCGCTCTCCGCGGAGATCCCCGCGCCGCTGAGCACAGTTACTCGCATCCCACAAAGATAGTCGTGCTTGGGACATACTGAAGAAGTGGAGCTGCGGGATTGGCTGAAGGTCGACGTGAAGGCGGGCAAACCGCTGTTCGACCAGCTCAGAACCCAGGTCATCGACGGCGTCCGGGCCGGTGCGTTGCCGCCCGGTTCGCGGCTCCCGACGGTGCGTGAGCTGGCGGGCCAGCTGGGGGTCGCGGCAAACACCGTGGCGCGGGCCTACCGCGAGCTGGAGTCGGCGGCGATCGTCGAAACGCGTGGGCGCTTCGGCACTTTCATCTCCCGCTTCGATCCGACCGACGCCGCGATGGCCGCGGCCGCCAAGGAGTACGTCGAGGTGGCCAGGGCGCTGGGGCTGACCAAGTCCGACGCGATGCGCTACCTCACCAACGTGCCCGACGAGTGACGTTGGCCCGCAAGGCAATCAGCGCAAAACCTTGTCCAGCGTGCGCAGGTTGCGGGTCGTCGTCGAGGACTTGTAGCGCGGCTTGCCCATCGTCTTGCCGATGGTGCTGTCCAGCGTGGCGCCCTTGGGAACCTGCCAGTAGACGACGCCGTCCCCGCGGCCGATCTTCTCGTCGGCGCCCCCGCCCAACTTCGCGAGTTCGTCGAGCACCGCCTTGTCGGCGACGAACGTGACGTAGGACTGGTATCCCTCGACCTCGCGCTCGAACGGGTAGGCCTCGACGACGGCGCGCACCGTATCGATGTCGTACACCAGCACCCACGCGTCGTAGCCGAACCTCTTGCGCAGGGTGGCCTCGGCCTTCTTGCGCACCGCGGCCGCCCCGGCGGACGACTCCAGCAGCACGTTGCCGCTGGCCAAGATGGTGCGGACGTTGGCGAAGCCCGCCTCGGTCAACGCGCTGGCGACCTCGGCCATTTTGAGGTTGACGCCGCCGACGTTGACGCCGCGCAGGAACGCCGCATATCTGGTCATGTTTCGATTTCACCACGACGTAGGCTTTCTCCCATGGGACGCCAAGTCTTCGACGACAAGCTGCTGGCCGTGATCAGCGGAAATTCCCTCGGGGTGCTGGCCACCATCAAGCGCGACGGGCGACCCCAACTGTCGAACGTGAGCTACCACTTCGACCCGCGCGAGCTGGTGGTGCGGGTGTCGATCACCGAGCCGCGGGCCAAGACCCGCAACCTGCGCCGCGACCCGCGGGCCTCGATCCTGGTGGACGCCGACGACGGCTGGTCGTACGCCGTCGCCGAGGGGACGGCGGAACTGACAGCCCCGGCCGCCGCGCCCGACGACGACACCGTCGAGGCGCTGATTGCGTTGTATCGCAACATCGCCGGCGAGCATCCGGACTGGGACGAGTACCGGGAGGCGATGGTCACCGACCGGCGGGTGCTGATGACGCTGCGGATCTCGCACGTCTACGGCCTGCCGCCGGGGAAGCGGTAAAAACCACAAGCCAGGCGCGGCGGTCCAGGCTAGGCTGCGGGTATGGCCGAATCGAACCCGCAAGACGAGGACGACACGAAGCGCAAATTCCGTGAAGCCCTGGATCGCAAGAAGGCCAAGTCGTCGGGCGCGTCGGAGCACAAAGACGGCGGCGACAAGCACCCGCGCGCGCATGGACCGGTGGAGAGCCGGCGCGAATTCCGCCGCAAGAGCGGTTAATTCGTGTGCGCCCTGTCCACCAGCTGCGGGGCCAAGCCGAAGCGATCGACGAGCAACAGCCAATCGCCGGCCGCGACCGAATAGTCGGCCGGCCGGTTCACCCGATCCGGGACCGTGCCGCGCCACGCGAATCGCGCTGAGAAGTCCAGGACGCCGCGGTACTCCTGACACCCGATGGGCATGGGCTCCACGCCGGGAACGCACAGGACGAGAACGGGCGACGGCTTGGGTTGCTTGTAGGACGGGCCGTTTCGCCACCGCCGGCATTTGTAGGTTTCCGGCGTCGCGGTCACGTGCGCAACGGGAGCCGTCGCGATGACGGCCCCGTTGCTCGCGTCGACCACGCGGATCGAATCCGTGCCCAGCTCCAGGGCCACCAGCGGTTGCGAGGACGACGCGAAGAGTCGGTTCTTGTCCACGACGGACCACGCCGACATCTGTTGCGCCAACTCCATGTTCGGATACAGCAGACAGCGAGTCGGTTCCCCCGTCCCGGGTTGGTGGGCCCGCACGGTACTCCGGCGGCCGACCATGGCGAGCAACTCGTCGAAATCCGAGGCCCACAACCAGGCGTCGACGTAGCCCTGGGGCGGCTCGTCGAGCCGGGTTCCGGCGGCCACACGATGATCCCGTCCACCGAGGACAAAGTGATGGGTGCCGGACCGCAGGTGCAGCGCGCTCCCCATCACCTTGGTCGCGCTGCCGTACGCCCAGAGGCCGAGCGTTGCGTCACCGAACGAGAACACCACCGGGCGCCCCTTGTTGACGGTCAGCCCATCGGCCGCGACCGTAATCGGGATCTCCCCGGTGGCGCGCCGCCCGACGTATAGGAGCGCGATTACGACGAGGACGATGCCGACCACGGCGACACTGCGCGTCCGCTCCCATCCTGCGGGGGCGTGCTCCGCCAGGTAGAAGCCCCCGTATACCGCCGCCAGGGCCACCCCCATGACGATGAAGTAAATCCAGTTGGGGCGCGCCTCGTCGGTCATCATCTTCGACATCGCTTTGGACATCGGGAAGGGGAGCTTGGCCACGAACTGCCGTCCGGCGGTCGACTCGTCCCGCACGCTCATCCCGAAAGGATGCCACCGGTTCAGCCGGGTGTGAATAGGCCGATCGACGGGTCGGCCTGGCCCGGTTGGCCGCGCAGGCTGCCGCGGGTGCTGGGGTGTCCGAAGTCCACTTCCGACGGGTCCTTCTGGTATGCCCAGTCCGCCACGATCGTGCGCTGGCTGAACTTCCAGCGGCCGTCGTGTTTGCGGTACTGGTCCAGGTACCGGCCGCCAATGATGACGTCGATGTCGCGTTCGGGACCGGCGAAGGTGTGAAACACCAGGCAGTAGATTTCACCGCGGCCGGCGTCGCCCTCGATCACGAAATTCGTTGTGGTGACGTTGTGTTGGGAGACACGCACGTAGGGTTCCGCCGCCCGCAGCTGGGCAATGAACTGCTCGACACCACCCGTCGAGAACGATCCGTGCGAGTCGGTCGCGTCGGGGTGGTAGAGGCCGCGCAGCGCTTCATAATCGGCGCGGTCGACGGCCCGGCAGTAGGCGTTGACGAGCTGATGCAGTTCGTCACGGGCCAGCATCAGGTCCAATTTGGCCTCATCCACCACCACGCCACGATAGCCCGGTGGTCAGGGCGCTAGAGTCGGCGTATGTCGAAGCTCTGCCTGGCGCAGGAGCCCGAGGCCGACGCGCTGCTGGAAGATGACCCGTTCGCGTTGCTGATCGGCATGCTGCTGGACCAACAGGTGCCGTTCGAGACCGCGTTCGCGGGACCGAAGAAGATCGCGGACCGGATGGGCGGCCTGGACGCCGGCCAGATCGCCGCGTACGACCCGGACAAGTTCGCCGCGTTGTGCGCGGAAAGGCCTGCGGTGCACCGCTTCCCGGGTTCGATGGCCAAGCGCATCCAGGCCCTGGCGCAGATCATCGTGGATGACTACGACGGCGACGCCGCCGGGCTGTGGAAGGCCGGTCAGCCCGACGGGAAGGAGCTGCTGCGCCGGTTCAAGGGGCTGCCCGGTTTCGGCGAGCAGAAGGCGAAGATCTTCCTGGCGTTGCTCGGCAAGCAGTACGGGGTGACGCCGACGGGGTGGCGCGCGGCGGCCGGGGATTTCGGCAAGGCCGGCACGCACCTGTCGGTCGCCGACATCGTCGACGCCCATTCGCTTGGACAGGTGCGGTCGTATAAGAAGCAGATGAAGGCAGCAGCGAAGGGAAAGGCGGCAACGTGAAGACACACATCACGTGTCCGTGCGGCGAAGCCATCACGGGCAAGGACGAGGACGAGCTGGTCGAGCTCACCCAGGCGCACCTTGCCAGCGTCCACCCGGGCCTCGAGTACGACCGGGACGCCATCCTGTTCATGGCGTACTAGTTAGCCGCCGTCCGTCGCCGACAGCTGCTGCAGGACGCGCAGGAACAGGCGACGGTCTTCGGCCGACAGCCTCCCGAGCCAGCGCTCTTCGCCGCGCTGAATGTCTTGCTGCGCGGCATCTTTCGCGGCTCGGCCCTTTTCGCTGAGTTCCAGCAGGCGCACCCGGCGGTCGTCCGGGTCGGGCCGGCGCTCGATGTAGCCCCGGTCCTGCAGGTCGTCGAGCGTGGGGATGATGCGCGTCTTGTCGGCGCCGATCGCCTCGGCGAGCGCGGCCTGGCTGCGCACCGGCGAGCGGTCGAGCGCGCTCAGCACGATGTAGCCCCACATCGACAACCCGTGCGATTCCAGCACCGGAACCTCGGCCGCCATCATCTCGCGAACCAGCGGCGCCATCATCGCCGCGAGATCGGGACGCCTCGCCCTCGTCACCATGCGGAAAGCGTAGCGTTGACAGATAATATGCGAATGTATACGATCTGCGGATGCATACTATTTCCGACGTCCGACCGTTCCACCGCGCCGCCGTGCAGGCGTCCGTCGACGTCGTCGCGGCTGTCACGCGCGACGATCTGTCCCGGCCCACGCCCTGCGCCGGCTGGGACCTGCTCGACCTGCTCGCCCACATGACCGCGCAACATCACGGGTTCGCCGCGGCCGCCCGTGGCCGTGGCGACAGCGCGAGCGTTTGGGAGGCGGACCGCGTGGTCGACGCGGTCGCGGCCGATCCGGGCGGCAGTTACGCGGCGGCCGCCGCCGAGGTGCTCGACGCGTTCGCCGCCGACGGCGTGCTCGACGCGAGTTTTTCGTTGCCCGAGTTCGGGCCGGGGGCGGCGTTCCCCGGCGCGATCGCGATCGGCTTCCACTTCGTGGACTACGTGGTGCACGGCTGGGACGTCGCGCGGAGCATCGGCGCGGAATTCGCGCTCCCGGACGACGTGGTGGCCGCCGCGCTGCCGCTGGTGTTCGTCATCCCGGATGGTGACTACCGCACGACGGACGGCGCGCCGTTCGGCCCGGCCGTCGCCGCGCCCGACGGCGCGAGCGACCTCGACCGCATCCTGAGCCACCTCGGCCGCTCGCCCGGCTGGACCGCCTAGGGCGCGCTACGGCACCACCGTCGAGCCGATCGTGGGCATGAACTGGCACTGCTTTTCCTTGGTGGTGACCTGCCCGAAGATCGTCGACATGATGCTGCCCGAGCCGGTGTCGACGATCGCCGTCAGCGTCGTCGGCCCGTCCCCGTTGATGTCGGTGCGCGGCTTGAGCGCGACCGTCCCGGACTTGCCCGTGGTCAGGTTCACCCAGGTGACGTTCAACGGCAGCTTCTGCACCTCGGCGGGCCCGGGCGTGCCGACCGCGGTGAACACATAGGCGGTCTGGCCGGGCCCGGGTCCCGGCGTCGGGATCTTGGCCGGACCCGCCACCGACAGCGCGGTCGCGATCGAACTGCTGCCGTCCGCAAGGCAATTCGTGCCGATCGACGGATACATGAAGTCCTGCGTGGGCGGGGCGTCAGGCCCCAGGCCCGGCGCGGGAGCGGGCGCGGCGTCCGGCGCGGGACCCGGTGCGGGCGCCGGCGCGGCGGCGGGTGCTGGCGCCGGCGCGGTGGCCGCGACGGGTTCGGTCCCCGGCGTTGCGACGGGCGGGGTGGCCG
>NZ_LZKR01000227.1 GCF_001672915.1 Mycobacterium sp. 1245805.9
ATCAACGTGGTGTCGACGTCGTCGACCAGCCTGGTGTACCCGCCGTCGTACTTCGCGCCGGACTGGCGCGACCAACTGGAGGCCGCGGCCAAGGCGGGCGGTGCGTCGCTGTATGTCTCGGGCATCTTTCCGGGCTTCGCCTCCGACGAGCTGGCGCTGCTGATGACGACGCAATCGAAGAACATCCGCACCCTCACGGCCAGCGAGGTCGCGCTCAACGACCATTACCCGGTGGCCGACGTCATGATGGACGGCCTGGGCTTCGGCCGCCCGTTGGATTTCGAGCCCATGCTCAAGACGCCGGGCTTCATCGAAATGGCCTGGAAGGCACCGATTTTCCTGATCGCCGGCGGCCTCGGTGTCGACGTGGACGAGGTGCGGGGTTCGTTCGAGCGGGAACTCACCGATCGCGACATCGACGTGGCGTTCGGCACCATCAAGGAGGGCACCTGCGGCGCGGTGCGCACCCGTGCCGCGGGCGTGGTGCACGGCCGCGAGGCCATCGT
>NZ_LZKR01000228.1 GCF_001672915.1 Mycobacterium sp. 1245805.9
AGTCATAAAGCGTGTTGCCATGTTGCCTTTTCTCCTTCTGGATGAATTTCTTGCCTTGTGATACTGGTCGGCCGTCGTAACTGGCTGTTACGCGGCATTAAAGATTTCTCGCGTCAGACGACAACCTGCTTGGGCATGACGATCGGCTTGAAGCCGTACCGCGGGCCACTGCCGTAGGCAGCGGCGCCCTTGGCAGCGCCCGCCATTCCGGGCATGCCGGGCATTGCCGCGACGGGCTCGGCCTCGGCGGCCGCGGTCCAACCGGAGCCCTCCAGCGGGGCGGTCGACGAAGCCAACGTCGCCGGGGCGGCGGAAGCCCAGCTGCCCGGAACCGACAGACCACCAACCGCGGAGGCCTCACCCAGCCCGGCGCCCACGCTGTTCGCCAGGGTGCCTTCCGCCACGGCGGCGGCCCCGGCGGCGGGTGCCACGGCGTCGACGGTCGACCAGGGCACGCCCGGAATCGCGCCCACCGTGTGCCCGTACGACACCGCGGTCGGGATGGCGGTGCCGACGAACCAGGCCGCGGTCACACCGAACTGCTGAATGCCGTTGAAGTTGAACAGCGTTCCGAATAGGCCGTCCGCCTGATTCAGCACCGCCGCCGGCCCAGGGAAGGCGGTCGAGAAAGCGTTCCATATTTCCGTACCGAAGGACTCAGTCCCAAAGTTCGCAATCAGGTCACCCAACCCTTGGGCCGCGCTGCCACCTTGGGCGGACGCTAAGGCTGTGGAAACTGCGGCACCTTGGGTGGCGGCCGCGCCGGGGCTGGTGGTCGGTGACGCCGGCGCCAGCGGCTGCAGGACCGAGGACGCCGCTGCCGCCGCCGAATAGGTGTACATCGTGAGCGCGTCTTGGACCCACATCTCGGCGTACAGCGCCTCGGTGGCCATGATCGCCGGCGTGTTGATGCCCAGGAAGTTCGTCGCGACGAGCGCCGCCAGCTGCGCGCGGTTCGCCGCGATCACCGCCGGGGGCACCGTTCCCGCGAAGGCCGCCTCGTAGGCGGCCGCCGCCGACGAAGCCTGAGCGCCCGCCTGCTCGGCCGCCGCGGCAGTCGTGGTCAGCCAGGAAATGTACGGCTGGGCCGCGGCCGCAGCCGCTGCCGATCCTGCGCCCGTCCACTGCTCGCCGGTCAACGTCCCGATGATCGAATCCCACGAGGTCGCGGTGGTGCTCAGCTCGGCGGCCAGGTTGCTCCAAGCCGTCGCGGCGGCCATGAGTGGTCCGGAACCGGCGCCGGCGTACATCAGAGCAGAGTTGATCTCGGGGGGCAAAGCTGCAAAATCGAGAACCATTTTTCTGTATCCCGTTTCTCTTGTTGGAAGTCTGTTTGCTTGCGGGTGTGCGTGGCGCTGCTAGACGGCCGTCGGCTTCGGCATCACGATGGGCTTGACGCCGTAGCGCGGCGCACCGAATCCGGCGCTGTTGCGGGCGGCCGCACCCATGCCGGGCATGCCCGGCACGATGGTCCCGGTCCCGGCCTGCGGCGCTGCGCCGGTCCAGCCCACGGTCTGGACAGCGGTCGCGGGCGCCGCGCCGGGGGTAAACGAACCGGCCCAGCTTGGCGGCACCGACAATTTGCCGACCATGGTCGCCTGGCCGGCGCTTGCGACCGGCATCGCGCTCATGGCGCCTGCGCCGCCGAGGCCTCCGGCCGGCGCCACCGCGTTCACATCCGCCGCGCCGGCCGCTGCCGCACCCGCACCTGCTGCGTCACCGGCCGCGCTGCTGGCAGACGTATCCAGCAGACCACCGCCGGCCATGCCGAGGCAGGTGGACATGGCCGAGGCCCAGTTGCCGCTCTCGAAGCTGACGAAGTTGGCGGAGTTGCCCGACAGGCTGAGCGGGTTGCCGCCCGAGCTGTAGAGCGGGCCGCCGAGGAAGGTGGCGAGGTTCTGCTCGAAGGTGGCGATGCTGTCGTAGGGGGTGGCCGCTGCGGTCGCGTTGGCGGCCTCGGTGGCGGTGTAGGTGCCGGAGCTGAGGCCGAGGGTCTGCACGAACTGCTCTTGGATCGACTGAGCCTCGGCCGCGAGTTGCTGGTAGTACGTGCCGTACGTGGAGAAGATTCCCGCTTGCAGGGCCGAGACCGGGTCGGCGGCGGCCGGAGCGATGGCGGTGGTCGGTGCCGCGGCGCCCGCGTTCTGGGCCGTCAGCGAAGTGCCGATCCCTGCTAGCTGTGCCGCCGCGGCCAGCAACTCTTCAGGAATTGTTGTCAGAAACGACATCTACTGCTCCTAGTGTCAAGGGAACTTGCCGACCCCCCAGCCGGAGGGTCGACCTGTGTGTTCACGTAACGGCTCCTGTGCGTGGGCGTAAGGTTAGCCAGCCACGACTCCACATTCCCGACGGAAAAGGCTAGGGTGACGGGCGTTTACGGCTTCTTAACGCCGAGGCAGGCAGTTTTAACAAGGTCCTGTCGGGCGACATAGTGTCGTCATCTGGGATGCGCCAGCAGGGCACCATTTGGCGGGCGGCGCGCGCATCCTAGGCCAAATGGGGGCCGTGGCGCATCTCGCTAATTCAGCCGATTTTTGGTGGGTCGCGACGCCCCGTTGTGCGCCTCCGCGCGCTAGATTCGCCGCCGGGCCCCCATAGCCCAATTGGCAGAGGCAGCGGACTTAAAATCCGCCCAGTGTCGGTTCGAGTCCGACTGGGGGCACGCCTCACTCATAAGGCTGCATGTCGCTGAAGGCCGCGTCCGCCCGAGGGACGACGGGCACCAGGACGGCCATCGACGTCAACGACACCGACGCGCTGACATCGCGGTGCCGTGAATGGCCCAGAACTTGAGGTCCTCAACACCTTTCTCCCCGGACATGCCGCAGGAGCTGCCCGAATAGCTCGACGCCTGTCACGCCTGGCATGCTGCGCTTTCTTTTGACCGTGAGCGGTAGGCGCCGGAGCGAAGTAGCTTGCCCCCTGATTCGATGAATGCTTATATAGAGGGATGTCGAATCAGGCCGAGGCGGGATGTTGCCCTTCGCTGAGCGTGGCCGCCCTGGGCGAGTCGCAGGCTGCGGAGTTGGCGTCGATGTTCAAGGCGCTGGGCGACCCGGTGCGCCTGCGGCTGCTGAGCCTGATCGCCAGCCACCCCGGCGGGGAGGCGTGCGTGTGCGAGATCTCGGCGACCTTCGACGTCTCCCAGCCGACGATTTCCCATCACCTCAAGCTGCTGCGCTCGGCCAGGCTGTTGGACTGCGAGCGGCGGGGCACCTGGGTCTACTACTGGGTGATTCCCTCGGCGTTACGGCAGCTGTCTTCGGCCCTGCATGTTGACGACCAAGCCGTGACGGCTAAACCCGGGTGTGGGCCGTGACCGCAACCCCGACGACCGTGTCCGCCCCGGAGGCGGTAGCGATCCGGCTTTCGACGCTGGACCGATTCCTGCCGGCGTGGATCGGTGTTGCGATGGCCGCGGGTCTGTTGCTGGGCCGACTCATTCCCGGCCTCGGCTCGGCGCTCAGTGCCGTTGCGGTCCAAGGCATTTCACTGCCGATCGCAATGGGCCTCCTCGTGATGATGTACCCGGTGCTGGCCAAAGTCCGATACGACCGGCTCGACGAGGTCACCACGGACCGCAAGCTGGTGGTGTCCTCGCTGGCGCTCAACTGGCTGATCGGTCCGGCACTGATGTTCACGCTGGCGTGGCTGCTCCTCGCGGATCTGCCCGCCTACCGCACGGGGCTGATCATCGTGGGGTTGGCCCGCTGCATCGCCATGGTCATCATCTGGAACGACCTGGCGTGCGGGGACCGAGAAGCCGCGGCAGTGCTGGTGGCGCTGAACTCGTTGTTCCAGGTTGCGATGTTCGCCGCGCTGGGCTGGTTCTACCTGTCGGTGCTGCCGGGCTGGCTGGGCCTCCCGCAATCCGGCATCGCCGTGTCCCCGTGGCAGATCGCGAAGTCCGTGCTCATCTTCCTCGGCATTCCGCTGCTGGCCGGATACCTGTCGCGACGACTGGGTGAACGGGCCAAGGGCCGCCACTGGTATGAGACGGATTTCCTGTCCCGCATCGGTCCGTGGGCGCTCTATGGCTTGTTGTTCACCATCGTCATCCTGTTCGCCTTACAGGGCCACCAAATCGCCTCCCGGCCATGGGATGTCGCCCGCATCGCCGTGCCGTTGCTGGCCTACTTCGCCATCATGTGGGCCGGCGGGTACGCCCTCGGCGTCGTGTTGCGGCTGGGCTACGCGCGCACCGCCACCTTGGCGTTCACCGCCGCCGGCAACAATTTTGAACTGGCCATCGCAGTGGCGATTGCCACCTACGGCGCGGCTTCCGGGCAAGCCCTCGCCGGGGTGGTCGGACCGCTTATCGAAGTGCCCGTGCTGGTCGGGCTCGTCTACGTTTCCCTGGCGTTGCGCGCACGGCTGTTCCGGTTTCAGCCGGAGGGAGAGGCGGGGGCCGATGTCCGATAAACCCAGCGTGCTGTTCGTCTGCGTCCACAACGCCGGACGCTCGCAGATGGCCGCCGCCCTGCTGAGCCACGCGGCCGGCGATCGTATCGAAGTTCGCTCCGCCGGAACGGAACCCGCCGACCAGATCAACCCGGTCGTCGTCGCAGCGATGGCCGAACTCGGCGTCGACATCGCCGCCGCCACCCCCAAAGTCCTGACCGCCCAGTCGGCACAGACCAGTGATGTCGTGATCACCATGGGCTGCGGCGACGCCTGCCCCTATTTTCCCGGCGTGTCCTATCGCAACTGGAAGCTTGCCGATCCCGCCGACCAACCCCTGGCCGCCGTCAGGGCGATCCGCGACGACATCGCCGGGCGCGTCGAATCCCTGATCGCCGAGCTCCTGCCCAACGCCACCACTGCATAATCCGCACCTAAGGAAGGAACCCTCATGTCTCGCGTGCAGCTGGCCCTAAACGTCGACGACCTCGACGAGGCAATC
Source organism: Mycobacterium sp. 1245805.9 (assembly GCF_001672915.1). Classification (GTDB taxonomy): domain Bacteria; phylum Actinomycetota; class Actinomycetes; order Mycobacteriales; family Mycobacteriaceae; genus Mycobacterium. The sequence goes on from NZ_LZKR01000228.1 coordinate 4,904, forward strand.
ATGTTCTACGCCAAACTGTTCGACACCGAACCGGCCAAGGTCAGACCCGGCTATGCCAACTTCGCGATCGCCGAACCCCCGCTGAAACTGGTGCTACTGGAAAATCCCGGCCACGGCGGCACTCTCAATCACCTCGGCGTCGAAGTGGAAACGACTGACCAAGTGCACGAAGAAATCGCGCGCCTCGCGCGCAGCGGCATGCTGCCCAAAGAGCAAATCGGCACCACGTGTTGCTACGCCACGCAGGACAAGGCCTGGGTCACCGGGCCCGCCGGGGAGAGCTGGGAGGTCTACACCGTCCTGTCGGATTCGGAAACCATCGGCACCGGACCTGACCTGCTCGCTGCCGAGGAATCCGGCGGCTGCTCTTGCAGCGGCGACAACGCCCGTGATGGGTGCGACACGCCGGGGACGGGTCAAATCCCGGTGCAAAGGGTGGGGGCGTCGCACACATTCCCCGGGCAATAGGTCGAGTGTGCGGCGTTGACCATGGTTCCGACGTCCAACAGCGTCACGCCCCTCGCGTTCAAGTGGGCGTGGACGTCGTCGGCGATTTGTTGGGGCGTCCAGCCCCAAGTGAGGTCGTAGCAGATCAGGTGCGCCTCACCGATCAGCGCCTCTTCCGTCTGCGGCGGCCAGGAGAGGCCGACGGCGTGCAGCTGCGCGAGGTACGCGTCGTCTTGGGGGGTGGTGGCACCCGCGGTCGCAGCGCTCGCAAGCAGGGCAGCGGCCGCCATGCTGGGGAGGGCCAATGCGGCCAGCAAGCGAGGTGAGGGCATTCGATTCCCTTTCTTCCTTGGCGTTAGTTAGGCCGCCAGTAGTGCGCGGGTTCCGAAGCAGCACAAATACGAAGAGAACAATAGCGAAAGCGCGCAATGCTCCTAATTAACCAGGGCGCCGCCGAGTCTCGCTCGCGCATAAGCTCTCATGCTGAAGACGCGCCAGAGCAAGGGACGCACAATGGACGACGAAAGTCCGGCTATCAACCCCCACGGGCAGCGGGGTCCTGTGCCGAGTGGCCAGCAGGAGCGCACCGCGGCGGACTGCGCGGGCTATCTGCTGCCCCACCTGAAGCCGGGTTCGTCGGTGCTCGACATCGGCTGCGGGCCCGGGACGATCACCGCCGACCTGGCCGAGCTGGTGGCGCCCGGAACGGTGCTTGCCGTCGACCTGTTCGCTGACGTTCTCGACGTGGCCCGCGCCGAGATCGTCCGGCGCAACCTGCCCAACGTCACGTTCGCCCGCGCCGACGTGCACCGGCTCGATTTCCCCGACAACGCGTTCGACGTGGTGCACGCGCATCAGGTGCTGCAGCACGTCGCCGATCCGGTGCAGGCGCTGCGGGAGATGCGCCGGGTCTGCCGGCCGGGCGGACTCGTCGCGGCACGCGACACCGACTACGCGGGGTTCGCCTGGTTCCCAGAGCTTCCCGCGCTCGATCTTTGGCGGGATCGCTATCGACGGGCGGCCCGCGCCAACCGCGGCGAACCGGATGCGGGCCGCCGCCTGCTGTCGTGGGCGTTGGCGGCCGGCTTCGACGACATCACACCCACGGGCAGCGTCTGGTGCTACGCGACGCCCGCGACCCGCGACTGGTGGGGCGGGATGTGGGCGGACCGGATCCTTAACTCCGGTGTGGCCCGCGAGCTGTTGCGCCTGGGGCTGGCGACGCCCGCCCAACTCGAGGAGATTGCGGCGGCGTGGCGGGCGTGGGCGGCGGCCCCGGACGGCTGGCTGTCCATCCCGCACGGCGAAATCCTGTGCCGGACGTAGCGGCGCCCCGCCCTGCGCGGCCTTGCCGCCGGCGGCACCCGAAATCGTCACTCATAAACTGACACCTCGTGGGCATGCTGTCTGGTTTTGCGCCGTGGATCGTCTATTGGGTGCTGGTCGGTAACGTCCCGTTCGCCGCCGCCGCATTGGTCGCGCTGGCGATCGCGGTCGTCGCGTTCGCGTTCGGCGCCCCCGGTGGCAAACCCTTCCAAATCGGCACTGTCGCAACGTTTCTGGTGCTGACAATCCTGACCTTCGCGCTCGGTGACACGCTGGACCAGCGCTGGATACTGCCGCTGAGCAACGCCGGGCTGCTCGCGGTCGCGCTCGTCGGCGCGCTGGCCGGGCGGCCGTTCGTGCGGGATTTCGCCGCAGCCGAACAGCCCGACGACGCCGTCAAGACGGAGCTGTTCACCCGGCTGGTCCGGGTGCTGACCTGGGTCTGGATCGCCGCACTCGCCGCCATGACGGTGTCGTCGGCGATCCCGCCGGTCGTCGACCGCAACGCCGGCCTGCAGGACACGGCGCCGTTGTCCTACGTGGGCTACTGGATCATCCCGTTTGCCCTGTTCGGCCTGGCCGCGCTGGCCTCGCGGGTCCTGGCCGACCGGATGCTGGCGGGGATCGACGACGTCGCCCGGGAGACGTCGTTCGTCGCCTACGACGAGGCCACCATCGACGAGCTGTACTACCTGGCCCAGGAACACGCCAACCGCGAAGTCGGCCCCGGCAAGGAGGCCTACAACGTCAAGGTCGGCGGGATGGGGACCCCGCTGACCGGGGACGAATCGCGAAAGTCGTGGCCTTCTACCTACAAAGTGCGCGATAAGCGGCGCTAGACGCGCCAAAATCGGGTTCATGGCATCGACTCGCCTGACGACCTCGCGTGCGTGGCTGGCGGCGGCGACGGTGTTGTTCGCGGCGGCGGCGTGCGCGTCGGATCCGCCGCCCCCGCTGTCGGTGCCGCCGCTCAAGGAGCTGACCACCCGCGCGGACACGGTCCTGACCATCTCCCCGGGGCAGCTGTTGACCGCCACCAACGGCGTCACACCGGTGGCCTTCGGCAAGCCCGCGCACGGCACCATCGCCTACGGCGCGTATGGGGCGATGATCTACACGCCGGACGCCGGCTTCACCGGCACCGATCAGCTTCCGGTCACCGTCAGCCACGCCGTCCGGCTCTACGCCGAGGACGAGACACCGCTGCTGATCGTCGGCGAGGTCGCCGTGCAAGCCAACGCGCACGGCTCCGCGATCGCGCCGGTGCCCGGCAGCGCCGACGAGATCTACGGCCTGTCCGATCGTGGCCCCAACGTCGACGGGCGCACCGCCGGCGAAAAGGTGCTTCCCATACCGACTTTCCACCCGCAGATCGCCAAGCTGAAACTCCGCGACGGCGTGGCGTCGCTGGAGCAGATCATCACGCTTACCGGGAAGGACGGCGCGCCGCTGGTGGGGCTCATCGACCCGCGGGCGTCCACCGGCGAGTCGCTGGTGGACCTCAACGGCAACCGGCTGCCGCCCTCGGATCACGGCCTGGACACCGAGGGCTTGGTCGCCCTGCCCGACGGCACGTTCTGGGTCTCCGACGAGTACGGCCCGTTCGTCGTCCATTTCGACGCGAACGGCAAAGAGCTGGAACGCTTTTCGCCCTACGACGGCACCCTGCCGGAGGAGCTGTCGCTGCGCGGCCCGAATCAGGGGATGGAGGGGCTGACCATCACCCCCGACGGCGGCACCCTGGTCGGCATCATGCAGTCGGCCCTCGTCACGCCCGGTTTGGCGGGCTCGTCCAGATCCGTTCCGATTACCCGCATCGTGACCATCAGCCTCGCCAACCGCGGCGATGTGCACGAATACCTGTATCCGCTGGCCGATCCGCAGCACACGAAGGTCGCGGTGTCGGAAATCAGCGCCGTCAGCGCGACGACGTTCCTGATCGACGAACGTGACGACCGGCCGCAGCCCAATGGCGACAAGAAGATCTACGTGGCCGACGTCTCCGGGGCCACCGACGTCGGACCGCGCGCGACGGTGCCGGGAGCGGCCTATCGGGCCGACGGGGGCGGCCTGCTGATCGACGGCGTCCCGATCGAGACGTTCGTCGGCGTCGGCACCGACTCCGCGGCCATCGACAAACTCAAGACGGCGCGAATTGCGGTCGCCACCAAGGCGCTCAAGCTCGACCTGTCGGGCCTGTTGCGTTCGCTGTCCCCGGGCGGTGATTTCTTCGGACACGACCATGTCGAAGGGCTCATCGGCCGCGACAACGGCAACACGCTGATCATCGCCAACGACAGCGACTTTGGGATCGAGGGGCTCGCGGCCGCGGCGGCGGCCGCCCCGCCGTTTCAACTCAAGCCCAAGATGCTGCCCAACGGCACGCAGGACAGCGGCGAGATCCTGGTGGTCGACACCACCAAGCTGCCCGCCACGACGGAGCACCTGGCGGTGCCCATCAAGGTCGGCTGAGCGATCGCGCCTACGGTCGCCCGCCGGGCCCCATCATTCCGCCGGGCCCCATCATTCCGCCGGAACCGCCCATCATGCCGCGCATTATTGCGGGCATTCCGTCGCGCACGAACCCGGTGACTTCGCGGGCGTGGGCGCGAATGGCTTCGGTGAGCGCGGGATCGTCGGAGGTTTCCTCGGCGACGACGCCTGTTGGGGTGAAGGTCAACTGGCGCCGGTAGCCGCCGGCGTTGCGGAATAGCGTCGGCAGGCTTTGGCTCATGCACATCACTTCACTGCCCTGGTCGAGGTGGGAATACATGCTGGACACGTGTGCATGCAGTTGGGCGGCCAAGTCCGGGGCGTTCGACTGGGTCGTGGTGCGCACGCCGCCGGAAATCTCCTCGACCGTGCGGGTGATCTGCGCATGCCGGTTGAACATGTCCATGTAGAGGCTCATGTCCCCCGCAGTGGCACCCATCATGCCGCCGTCGGTCAGGCGGATGCGCACCGCGGGCAAACCGAGGGTGCCGCGAAACGCGTACCCGATACCCATGACCGCGCCGGCACCGAGCGCGGCGAGCGCCGCTCGCCGAGTGTATTTAGCCATGTGATTACCTCCTTGTCAGCGCGATACCGTCTCGGCCTGAATCAGGCTGGCGCCCAAGGCCTCCTGCGCGGTTACATCAAACGGAAGCCCGAGCGGCGCCAACATCTTCGAACGCTCCCTTTCGATTCGCTGCCGTATTACCGGGCGTGTGATAGCCAGTCGCCCGCAAGAAAAGCTGGCGGGTAGTTACCCCCGGCGGGCCGCCGCTGGTTCTTTGTCGGTGGGTTCGCCCACCGCCTCGCCGCCCAGCACGGCCCACGGGCCGGTCAGTGCCGGAGTGAACTTGACGGCATCGATCAACTCTTCGATGGCCGCTTGGCCACGGCCATCGAGCACCGCCGATGAAAAACACGTCTCCAGGTGGTTGTGCAACATCACCCGGTTCGCGCGCTCCAACGAGGACTGCACGGCCGAGATCTGCTTCATCACGTCCACGCAATACGCGTCGGAATCCAGCATCCGAATGATGCCGTCGAGGTGGCCCCGAGCCGTCTTGAGCCGGTTGAGCGCCGCGCGTTTTTTGGCCGTCAAATCTTCGTCCATAGCTGGCCCCCAGAACTGCTGTCGACGTCGGACGAGACCATCGTACTCCACCCCACCTGGGGTGGGGTAAGAACCGTGCGCACCGCCGTTCGGGGCGCTAATCGCCGGAGGGCGCCGCGGCATCGACTGCCTCGGATCTTGTTGGATGCTGATGCTGCTGATCGCCTTTGGCGCAATGCAATTGGGGAGGACGCTCGCGCCGTCGGTGGTCATTTGGTTGGAAAAGATCGCCCCGTTCGGCGATCAGCTGCGCCGCCGCACAGCGGCGACGCTGTTTGCCCCCTGTGTCGCGTCTCGAGGGCTGGCTCGATACGCGATCGGCACCGCCAAACCGTCCCGACCTGCGCCCGCTCCGGTCCATGACACGGTTCGGATACGTTGGTTCCGGCGAGGCCATTGCGGCCAAACCAGGAGCCTCGGAGGAGCTGCGATGAACACACCCAGCCCGGACGCCATCCGCGCGGAAACCATCACCATCACCGGCCACGGCGGCGACGAGATCGAGGCCTACCGAGCGTCGCCACTGGCCGAAGGGTCGCGCGGCGGAATCGTGTGGATCCACCACATGCCCGGCTACGACCGGGAAACCAAGGAGTTCGTGCGGCGGCTCGCGGTCAGCGGCTATCACGCCGTCGCCCCCAACCTGTATTCGCGCGAGGCGCCGGGCGCCGCGCCTGACGACGCGGCCGCGACGGTGCGCGCCGCGGGCGGGGTGCCCGACGAGCGACTGGTCGGCGACGTCGCCGGCGCCGTCGAGCACCTGCGTTCGTTGCCGGGCGCCAACGGAAAGTTCGGCGTCATCGGACACTGCTCGGGTGGGCGGCACGCGTACCTGGCGGCGTGCTCGCTGCCGTTCGATGCCGCGGTGGACTGCTACGGCGCGTTCATCGTCGAGGACCTACCGGAGGGCATGCCCAAGGCCATGCAGCCGATCCTGCACCTGGCGCCGAAGCTGAGCTGCCCACTGCTGGGGCTGTTCGGCGCCGACGACAGGTTCCCGGCCCCGCCCGCCGTGGCCACCTTGGACGCCGAGCTGACCAAGTTCGACAAGCCCCACGAGTTCCACTCCTACGAGGGCGCGGGCCATTCGTTCTTCTCCGTCGACCGGCCGGCGTACCGGCCGGAGGCGGCCGTCGACGGCTGGCGGCGCATCGACGAATTCTTCGCCACCCACCTGAAAGGCTAGGCGTTCCAACACATGTGCACATACCTGACCGAACACGTGCGGATCGACGGCAGCGGCAAGGGCAAGAGCGGCTGGTTCGGCGCCACCCGCGCCACCGTGTACGTCGACCACCCGGTCCACGCGCCCTACGGCCACACGGTCAACATCGACGTGATCAACCCGGAGCTGGGCCCGTCGGCGCGCGTCGCGCTCGAACTCACCGAGGAGAGCGCGCTGGCGCTGGCCGACGCCATCCACAAAGCGATCGCCAATGCGCCGGCCGGGCTGGCCTCGAAGGACCAGCCATGACCGCCGATTTGGGGGCGCGTGACTACCCGCAGATGGCCGCCGCCCGCGGTCGCATCGAGCCCGCGCCGCGCCGAGTCCGCGGCTATCTCGGCCACCACCTGGTCTTCGACACCACCGCGGCCCGCTACGTGTGGGAAGTCCCTTACTACCCCGCCTATTACGTGCCACTGGCGGATGTGCGGGCGGAGTTCCTGCGCGACGAGGACCACCCGCAGAAGGTGCAGCTGGGCCCGTCGCGGCTGCACTCGCTGGTCGCCGACGGCCAGACCTATCCCTCGGCGGCGCGGGTGTTCGACGCCGACGGCGACGGCCCCGTCGCCGGCACCGTGCGATTCGAGTGGGACCCGTTGCGGTGGTTCGAGGAAGACGAGCCGATCTACGGCCATCCGCGCAATCCGTATTCGCGGGTCGACGCGCTGCGCTCGCACCGGCATGTCCGCGTCGAGCTGGACGGAACCGTGCTCGCGGACACCGGATCCCCGGTGCTGCTGTTCGAAACCGGCTTGCCCACAAGGTATTACATTGACCCGACCGACATCGCGTTCGAGCATCTGGAACCCAGCCCGACGCAGACGCTGTGCCCGTACAAGGGCGTGACGTCGGGCTACTGGTCGGTGCGGTTGGGCGATACCGCGCATCCGGATCTGGCGTGGACGTATCACTATCCGTTGCCGGCGGTCCACCAGATCGCCGGTCTGGTGGCCTTCTACAACGAGAAGGTCGACATCACCGTCGACGGGGTCGCACTGCGCCGCCCGCAGACGCAGTTCGGCTGACCACCAGCTTGACGTCGCGCCGCGGGACGACGGCGATGCCGCGCGGGACCGAACGCGGTGGCTTCCGGCGGCGCTCGCGCTCCGGCATCGTCAGCTCCGCCGAGCGCATGATCGTGCCGACCGCGACCGCCATCTCATGGCTGGCGAAGGCCGCCCCCAGGCAGCGCCGGTGCCCGCCGCCGAAGGGCAGGTACTCGAACGGGGTCGGGTTGTCGCCGAGAAACCGATCGGGATCGAACCGGTAGGGGTCGTCCCACAGTTCGGCGCTGAAATGTATGGCGGGCAACGCGATCCCGACGATGTCGCCGGCGCGATACCGCGCCGGGCCGATGGATTGCGGCTCGATGAGCTTGCGCAACACGATCGGCACCGCGGGGTGCATCCGCAGCGTCTCCTTGATGACCGCGGACAGATAGGGCAGGTCAGGCATCTCGTGCGGCGCGGGATCGGCGGCGAGCTCGTCGACGAGTCGGCCGCGGATGGCTGGGTCGCGGTGAATGTGGTACAGCGCCCACGCCAGCGCGGCGGCCGTGGTGTCGTGCCCGGCGATCACCATGGTCCGCAGCTGTTGCTGGAGGTCTTCGTCGTCGAGATGCGTTCGCGCGTGGTCGTTTTCGCGCAGCAGGTCGCCCAACACGGCGTCGTCGGCGGGACAGCTGCGGCCATGGTCCAGCTGGCCGCTGAGCATGCTCTGGAATTGCGCGCGCAGGCGCACCAGCCGGGCCCACGGGCCCAGGCCGGCGAAGTTTCTGCGCAGGGCCGGCACCAACAGCAGCGATGCGGTGTTCGCGTTCATCAGTGCGGACACCACGCCGGCGTATTCATCGATGCGCTCGTGGTCCACGCCCAGCACCGTCTCGACGATGATGCGCAGCGTGATCTCCTGGGTGGTGCGGTGCAGCGCCACCCGGTCACCCGGGTGCCACGAGTCCACCTCGGCGAGCACC